>NZ_CP113515.1:787500-865000 GCF_027721405.1 Bacillus sp. KICET-1 | reverse complement strand
GTTCTTAAACGCATATCGTTTTGGTTCTTCCATGCCGCTTTCTGTATAGACTTTATTTAGAAATTTCTGGGAAGATTCTACGGAATAAAATAATGATAACTCTTTCCACTCATGATCTCTCATACGTATTTTTAAACCCTTTCCTTTATCTAAATATTTCAACTCTTTTTCGCTTCCTTGACATGCTGTTTTCTAGTTGATAATCTACATATAATATTTTGCCGAAAAGAGGGGGATTTACTAATGTGGGAAAGTAAATTTTCAAAAGAAGGCTTAACGTTCGATGATGTACTGCTCGTACCGGCTCAATCAGACGTACTTCCGCGTGATGTGGATTTATCTGTTGAACTGACAAAGACGTTAAAGCTTAATATTCCTGTCATCAGTGCGGGAATGGATACAGTAACAGAATCAGCTATGGCGATTGCGATGGCCAGACAGGGCGGCTTGGGCATTATCCATAAAAACATGTCCATCGAACAGCAGGCTGAACATGTTGACAAAGTCAAACGTTCTGAACGGGGCGTTATTACAAATCCCTTCTTTTTAACACCTGATCATCAAGTATTCGATGCGGAGCATTTGATGGGTAAATACAGAATTTCCGGTGTTCCGATTGTAGATAATAAAGACGATCAAAAGCTTGTCGGTATCATTACAAACCGTGATCTTCGCTTTATCTCTGATTATTCAATGAAAATCAGTGATGTCATGACAAAAGAAGAGCTGGTTACGGCTCCTGTGGGAACCACATTAGACGAAGCAGAAAAAATCTTACAGAAACATAAAATTGAAAAACTTCCGTTAGTGGATGACCAAAACAAATTAAAAGGTCTTATCACGATCAAAGATATTGAAAAGGTTATCGAATTCCCGAATTCATCTAAAGATGAACACGGACGCCTTATTGTCGGCGCTGCGGTAGGCGTGACAGGCGATACAATGACACGCGTCAGCAAGCTTGTTGAAGCGAATGTCGACGTTATCGTGGTTGATACGGCTCACGGACATTCCAGAGGCGTACTGAACACAGTTGCGAAAATCCGTGAAACATATCCTGAACTGAACATTATCGCAGGAAATGTTGCAACGGCTGAAGCGACAAAAGCTCTGATTGAAGCCGGAGCAAATATTGTCAAAGTGGGAATCGGGCCTGGTTCTATCTGTACGACACGCGTCGTTGCAGGTGTAGGCGTACCGCAGATCACTGCCATTTATGATTGTGCCACTGAAGCGAGAAAACACGGCGCGACAATTATCGCAGACGGCGGTATTAAATTCTCAGGAGATATTACGAAAGCGTTGGCTTCAGGCGGACATGCCGTAATGCTCGGAAGCCTGCTTGCCGGTACTTCAGAAAGCCCGGGAGAGACTGAAATCTATCAAGGCAGAAGATTTAAAGTGTATCGCGGTATGGGTTCTGTCGCTGCCATGGAAAAAGGCAGTAAAGACCGATATTTCCAAGAAGAAAATAAGAAATTCGTCCCTGAAGGTATCGAAGGACGGACTCCGTACAAAGGTCCTGTAGAAGAAACAGTGTATCAGCTTGTCGGCGGTCTTCGTTCAGGTATGGGATATTGCGGTTCAAAAGACTTGCGTGCTTTAAGAGAAGAGGCTCAATTCATCCGTATGACAGGTGCCGGTCTTCGCGAAAGTCATCCGCATGATGTCCAAATTACGAAAGAATCACCAAACTACACAATCTCATAATTGTTACAAATAAAAAACATTTGACAGGGTCGCTGACTCTGTCTATTTTTTTTATATCGAGTGTGATAAAATTTATACTGTTGTGTTTTGAATTTGAATATGTCCTTAACGGCTTAATTATAGATTTAAAATGAATGACGGAGGTCGTAAGATTGAACATCACGAAATGGAAACAGCTGTTGGTGTCATTAGTGGTACTGGCACTGGCCGCAACTTGCTTTGTTCCGATGTCTAAAGCGGAGGCAGCCGGCAATGACCCGATTGATGTCAACGCATCAGCTGCGATAATGATTGAGGCTTCATCGGGAAAAATTTTATACAGTAAAAATGCAGACAAAAGACTGCCGATTGCCAGCATGACAAAAATGATGACTGAATATCTGCTTCTGGAAGCCATTAAAGAAGGAAAAGTGAAATGGGATCAAACGTATACTCCTGATGATTATGTCTATGAAATTTCTCAAGACAACAGTTTATCAAACGTCCCCCTTCGAAAAGACGGCAAATACACGGTTAAAGAACTGTATCAGGCTATGGCGATTTACTCTGCCAACGGAGCCGCGATTGCAGTTGCCGAAATTCTTGCCGGAACTGAAACAAAATTTGTCGCTGAAATGAATGCGAAAGCCAAAGAATTAGGCATGACAAACTATGATTTTAAAAATGCCACAGGGCTTGTGAATGAAGATCTTCACGGCAAACAGCCGCAAGGAGAAGGCGTTAAAGAAGAAAGTGAAGTTTCTGCTAAAGACATGGCGCTTCTTGCAGACCGCCTGATCACTGATTATCCGGAAGTTCTCAAAACAACAAGCATTGCTAAGACGAAATTCAGAGCCGGCACTGATGATGAAATGGACATGCCGAACTGGAACTTCATGTTAAAAGGTCTTGTTTCTGAATACCCTGGCGTTGACGGCTTAAAAACGGGTTCTACTGATTCTGCGGGATCTTGTTTTACAAGCACAGCACAGCGGAACGGAATGCGGGTCATCACCGTTGTATTAAACGCAAAAGGCAACCTGCATACCGGACGTTTTGATGAAACGAAAAAAATGCTCGATTACGCATTTAACAGCAATTTTTCAATGAAAGATCTTTACCCTGAAGGCTCTCAAGTAAAAGGGCACAAAACGATTGACGTTGAAAAAGGGAAAGACAAGCAAGTCGATATTGTTACTGACAAGGCGCTTTCTATTCCTGTGAAAAGCGGGGATGAAAAGAATTATAAAGCCGAAGTGACTTTAGATAAAAAAGAAATCACGGCTCCTGTGAAAAAGGGAACGAAAGTCGGAACGCTGACAGTTACATACAAAGGCAGTGACAAAGACTATGGCTTCCTCAAATCCAAAGAGTTCAGCGTGAATCTTGTAACGAAAAATGATGTAGATAAAGTAAACTGGTTTGTTCAGATGATGCGCGGCATCGGCGGATTCTTCTCCGGTATCTGGAACAGCGCCGTTGACACGGTAACAGGCTGGTTTTAAGAAATAAGAAAGAGCTCTGATGAAAGTTAGGGCTCTTTTGCTTAATATACTGAAAAAACCAAATTATTAGTAAAAAAATGATATCTATCTTATTCATCTCGCTGTAAAATAAGAATACCCATATGAAATATTGTATTTCTGGGATACAATAAGAGATGGAAATTATCTAACTATACATTGACTAGGGGGACCAAATAATGGCTCAAACAGGTACTGATCGTGTAAAACGCGGCATGGCGGAAATGCAAAAAGGCGGCGTCATCATGGACGTTGTAAATGCTGAACAAGCGAAGATTGCGGAAGAGGCGGGAGCTGTTGCTGTAATGGCGTTAGAACGCGTTCCGGCTGATATTCGCGCTGCCGGCGGTGTTGCCCGCATGGCTGATCCGACAATCGTTGAAGAAGTAATGAATGCTGTATCCATTCCCGTAATGGCAAAAGCGCGTATCGGACATATCGTTGAAGCGCGTGTCCTTGAAGCAATGGGGGTAGATTACATCGATGAAAGTGAAGTTCTGACTCCGGCTGACGAAGAATTTCATTTAAATAAAAATGAATATACAGTCCCGTTCGTATGCGGCTGCCGTGATCTCGGCGAAGCAACTCGCCGTATCGCCGAAGGAGCTTCCATGCTTCGTACAAAAGGCGAACCGGGAACAGGAAACATTGTGGAAGCTGTCCGCCATATGAGAAAAGTAAACGCGCAAGTGCGCAAAGTTGCTGCGATGAGCGATGATGAGCTGATGACTGAAGCTAAAAACCTCGGCGCTCCTTATGAACTGCTTCTTCAAATCAAACGTGACGGCAAACTGCCTGTAGTGAACTTTGCTGCCGGCGGAGTAGCGACGCCTGCTGACGCGGCATTGATGATGCAGCTTGGCGCTGACGGCGTATTTGTCGGTTCAGGTATTTTCAAATCAGACAACCCTGCTAAATTCGCCAAAGCAATTGTTGAAGCAACGACTCATTACACAGACTACAAACTGATCGCTGAGCTTTCTAAAGAATTAGGCACAGCAATGAAAGGAATCGAAATCTCAAATCTATTGCCGGAACAGCGTATGCAAGAACGCGGCTGGTAAAACCATAGGAGAGCTGGAAGCATGTTAACAATTGGTGTACTTGGACTTCAAGGAGCAGTAAGAGAACATATTCGTTCAATTGAAGCATGTGGTTCAAAAGGTGTCGTCATTAAGCGTCCTGAACAGCTGAATGACATCGACGGCTTAATCCTGCCGGGCGGGGAAAGCACGACAATGCGGCGTTTAATGGATACGTATCATTTTATGGAGCCGCTTCGCGAGTTTGCCGCCCAAGGCAAGCCGATGTTCGGCACATGCGCCGGTCTGATTATCTTAGCCAAAGAGATAGCGGGAACGGATAACGCTCATTTAGGGCTGTTGAACGTTGTTGTCGAGCGTAATTCCTTTGGCCGTCAGGTCGACAGCTTTGAAGCTGATCTGACGATTAAAGGCCTTGATGAGCCGTTTACGGGTGTATTTATTCGCGCACCGCATATTTTAGAAGCCGGAGAAGATGTTGAAGTGCTTTGTGAACATAACGGACGCATCGTGGCTGCAAAGCAGGGGAATTTCCTCGGCTGTTCGTTCCATCCTGAACTGACGGATGATCACCGGGTGACAGAGCTGTTTGTGAAGATGGCGGAAAAGCATAAGCAGGAAACAGCTGTATAAAACAGTTGAAAACCGCTGATACTTATAGTACATTATAAACACAAATAAAGATCGAAAAGCGTTGACAGGAAGCAGTAGGGAGCCTCTCTTTCAAAGAGAGCCGATGGGTGGTGCGAATCGGTGAAAGATGCTGTCCGAATCCGTCCTTGAGCGAAATGCTGAAAACAAGTAGGCATTTACGGGAAAACCGTTATGTGTTAAAGCGGGAAGCAAGTGTGAGCTTGTTTTCAATCAGGGTGGCAACGCGAGAGCTCTCGTCCCTTTTAGGGGATGAGGGCTCTTTTTTATTTTCGATAAAAACAGATAGGAGTTGTTAGGCATGATTGATACGAAGGTGCTGAGAGCCAATTTTCAAGAGGTAAAAGCGAAGCTCATTCCAAAAGGCGAAGACTTATCTGACTTTGATAAGTTTGAAGAGCTGGACGAAAAGAGAAGAGAGCTTATCGGTAAAGTAGAAGAACTGAAGGGAAAACGCAATGAAGTGTCTCAGCAGGTCGCCGTTTTGAAACGGGAGAAAAAAGACGCTGATCATATTATTAAAGAGATGCGTGAAGTGGGCGAAGAAATTAAGAAGCTTGATGAAGAGCTTCGTACTGTCGAAACGACGCTCGAAACCATCCTTCTGTCTATTCCGAACATCCCGCACGATTCAGTGCCCGTCGGGGAAACGGAAGATGATAACATTGAAATTCGCAAGTGGGGAGAGGCGCCGGCATTTTCATATGAGCCGAAACCGCATTGGGATATCGCAGACCATTTAAACATTCTTGATTTTGAACGCGCTTCAAAAGTAACAGGCAGCCGGTTTGTGTTTTATAAAGGATTAGGCGCCCGCCTCGAACGCGCGCTCTACAACTTTATGCTGGATCTTCACGTTGATGAATATGATTACACGGAAGTCATTCCTCCTTATATGGTAAACCGTACGAGCATGACAGGTACGGGACAGCTTCCTAAATTTGAAGAGGATGCTTTTAAAATCAGAGAAGAGGATTATTTCTTAATTCCGACGGCGGAAGTGCCGATTACAAATATGCACCGCGATGAAATCTTATCCGGTGAGAACCTGCCGATCAATTATGCCGCATTCAGCGCTTGCTTCCGTTCAGAAGCGGGATCTGCCGGCCGTGATACACGCGGTTTGATCCGCCAGCATCAGTTCAACAAGGTTGAGCTTGTGAAATTCGTGAAGCCTGAAGATTCTTATGAGGAGCTTGAAAAACTGACAAATCAAGCCGAGCGGGTGCTTCAGCTGCTCGAACTGCCGTATCGTGTCATGAGCATGTGTACCGGTGATCTCGGCTTTACAGCCGCGAAAAAGTACGATATTGAGGTATGGATTCCAAGCCAAGACACATACCGTGAAATTTCTTCTTGCAGTAACTTTGAGGCCTTCCAGGCGAGACGCGCAAACATTCGATTCAGACGCGAAGCGAAAGGCAAGCCGGAGCATGTGCATACATTAAACGGTTCAGGTCTTGCAGTCGGCAGAACAGTAGCTGCCATCTTAGAAAACTATCAGCAAGAGGACGGAAGTGTCATTATTCCGAAAGTGCTTCGTCCTTATCTGGGAAATAAAGAAGTCATCAAACCGTAAAAGGTGCGCCCTAGAGGCGCGCCTTTTTTGCTGCCCGGTATAGAGCGGCGGCATTCCGGGCTGTGCTTTCAAGGTTAAAACGGCCGGATGCTAAGGCGTCTTCAAGACTTACAGCACCCGGCACGATAGAAAATACAGCTGTTATTCCTGCGCTGTAAACATGCTCGAAATTTTTGCCTAAGGAGCCTGCCAATGCGATAACGGGAATTTCTTGAGCAGATGCGCGTGCGGCGATCCCGACGGGGGTTTTGCCGAATATCGTTTGTCCGTCTATCTGCCCCTCTCCGGTAATGACAAGGTCAGCGCCTCTTATCTGATCTGAGAAGGACAGTGTATCTAATACAACATCAATCCCGCTTTGAAGTTCTGCCTGTAAGAAAGCAATCAGTCCGGCGCCCAGTCCCCCTGCGGCACCCGCGCCTTTTACGGTATCCGCTTCGATATCGTGCTGACGTCTCAATACCTCAGCGAAATGGCGTAAGTTGCGATCCAATACAACTTTAGTCTTCTCGGACGCCCCTTTTTGCGGGCCGAAGACATATGACGCGCCGTTTTCACCGGTCAGGGGATTTTCGACATCACATGCGGCACGGATACGGATATGTTTCAGATCAGGAGAGAGACCGCCTATATCAATAGAAGCTAAGGTGTGCAGAGCGCCTCCGCCGTCAGGTATCTCCTGACCTTCCTTATTTAAGAAACGCACACCGAGCGCGCTCGCCATTCCTGTTCCGCCGTCATTGGTTGCGCTCCCGCCAAGCCCGATGATGATCTCACCCGCCCCGCGGGAAGCTGCATCTGCTATCAGTTCACCCGTTCCTCTTGTCGTTGTGTTCAACGGATCTCTGAGATGGCGGGGAACGAGGTGAAGTCCCGATGCTTCCGCCATTTCAATGACTGCCGTGCGTCCGTCTCCCAGAAGTCCATATGCGGCGTTTACCGGCGTTCCCAGCGGACCGGTCACAGTTTTTTTGATGATGCTTCCGCCAGTGGCATCCGTCAAAGCCTGAACGGTTCCTTCTCCGCCGTCGGCCGCGGGTATCTTGATATATTCCGCGTCAGGGAAGACCGCTTTGAATCCTATTTCTATGCTGTCAGCGGCTTCTTTCGATGTCATGCTTTCTTTGAAAGAATCGGGTGCAATGATGATTTTCATTATGTTCTCCACCTTTATGAGCAGGTTATCTGTTTGAAGCTATTCTTGATTTTTACTGTGTTTTCCTGCCCGTATGGCATACTGAGGTTGAATTGGACGCAAGACTTTTGTATGATAGTAAAGCTGACGGACAAGCCGTTTAAGAAATGAAATAAAAAATATGAAAAAGCGCTTGACTGAAATTTAGGTCATGTGGTATATTATTAAATGTCGATACGGAGGAATACCCAAGTCTGGCTGAAGGGATCGGTCTTGAAAACCGACAGGGGTGTCAAAGCCCGCGGGGGTTCGAATCCCTCTTCCTCCGCCATATTGATTTTAAACCTAATGAAACTCGAGCATATATTGGAGATTGTTTTGTCCGCTGCATGTGATGCAGCGGATTTTTTATATGCAAAAAAAGCGATTTTCTCTGTTCGGGGAAAATCGCTTTGCTATTTTTATTTGTTTCTGTTTTCGTTGATCACGTGACTGATTTTTTCGATCAAAGGTTCCAGTGACTGTTCATCAGCTTCAAGGTCATAATCTTCAATGCGTACTTTCAGCACAGGGCAGGCGTTAAAACCGCTGATCCAGTCTTCGTACCGTGTATACATCTCTTCCCAATAGGAGCGGTTTGTCTGCAGCTCCATCTCGCGGCCCCGCTTTTCAATCCGGTTTATAATGTTTTCAAGGTCGCCTTCTAAATAGATCAAAACATCAGGATGCGGGAAGTACGGCGTCATGACCATCGCCTCAAATAGGCTTGTGTATGTTGTGTAATCTGTCAGCGACATGGTTCCTTTATCGGCATGCATTTTTGCGAATATGCCTGTATCTTCATAAATCGAACGGTCCTGCACGAATCCGCCGCCTGATTCAAACATATTTTTCTGCTCTTTGAACCGCTCAGCCAGAAAATAAATTTGCAAATGGAAGCTCCAGCGTTCAAAATCGTGATAAAACTTCTCTAAATAAGGATTTTCATCCACTTCTTCGAGTGAGGTATGAAACCCGAGCCGTTTTGCTAAAGCTTTGGTCAAAGTCGATTTTCCGACTCCTACCGTTCCCGCTACTGTGATAATGGCGTTGTTTGGAATATGAATGTCTTTCATTTAATAAGCTCCTTTACCTGACGGGCAATTCTTTCATAGTCTGTCTTATTCAAAACAAAGTCTTCAGTATCACCGTCAATGGTCAGTACAGATATATCCGGATCTTCTTCCTGAAGCTGTCTGATGGCTGTGTCGTAATCTGCAATGAGACGTTCCAGATATTGATGTTCGATATTTTTCTCAAACGGGCGCCCGCGTTTTTCAATGCGTTGAAGCAATGTCGGCAGGCTTGCCTTTATGTATACAATAACATTCGGTTTCGGCAGGTCGTGAGTGAGCAGATGATAAATCCGCTTATATTTCTCAAGCTTTTGGCCGTGCAATGTACGCTCTGCGAAAATAACATTTTTATAAATATGATAATCGGACAAAACGGGCTGTCCTTGTTTTAAATAATCTCGATCGGTGTCTTCAAGCTGTTTATACCTGTGACATAGAAAAAACATTTCAAGCTGGAAACTCCACTCCTCGATATTGTCATAAAACTTATCGAGATAAGGATTGTCTTCCACAATCTCATTAATCATAGGAAAACCGAGCTCTTCAGAAAGCATCGTAGCGAGTGTCGTTTTTCCTGCCCCGATAGGACCTTCTACCGCGATAAAAGGGGCTCTGTTCATTGAAAATCCTCCTTAATTCTGCAAACATCCGTCAGCTGCCGGCCTATATATTGTATCACACTCTCAGAAAAGCCCATGAAAAAAGACGCTTCCAATTAACGAAACGTCTCTTTTACAATATGAAATTGATCGTTGAGCAAAAGCCAGTTTTGCGGGAAAGAAAGGCCGAGTTTCCAATAGCTGATCCCTCTTAAATGCAGTTCTTTAATTAAATTGAATTTTGCTTGAATGGATCGTGCGTCTTCAAACCATACTTCATGCCGTCTCTGATTTTCATCCGTGTAACGAAAGAATGGAGCCTGGGCGGTTTCGTCATATTGAATGTCAACTTTATGGCGTGCTGCCAGAGCGATTGCCTGCTGAGGACTGACGGCTTTCGCTGTCGTTCCCTGTTTGAAAGGCAGTGTCCAATCGTAGCCGTACATATTCTGGCCCATGACGATTTTTGAAGAAGGCATTTCCGTCAGTGCGTACTCAATGACATTTCTTACAGGGCCGATAGGTGATACGGCCTGAGCCGGGCCTCCGCTGTATCCCCACTCATATGTCATGATCACGACAAAATCGACGATTTCTCCATGTGCCCTATAGTCATGTGCTTCGTACCATTTGCCGGCCTGAGTCGCGCTCGTTTTCGGAGCAAGCGCCGTTGAAATCTTCCAGCCTTCCCGATGAAAAATCGTTCTCGCTTCACGTAAAAAACGATTGTAGGCTTCTCTGTCCTGTGGACGTAAATATTCGAAATCAAAGTGAATATCGCGAAAGCCGTGCTTTTTAGCCGTGGAGACGATTTCCTGAAAAAGTTTTGTTTTCACTGTATTGTCATTCAAGATGAGCCGCCCGAGTTCATCGCTGAATGCGTCATTTTCAAGGTTGGTGATGATCATCATCAGTGCGGTGTTGTGCCTGTCACTGATGCTTTTTAAATTGGTCAGAGGCGGTTCCTTTAAAGTCCCGTTCCGCTGCACTTGAAAACTGAATGCACCGAGGTATGTTAAATAAGGAGAGGCCTCCCTTGCCGCCTGCTGCAGATTAGCGCTTACGCTCGTTCCCCGCGGTTCTATATATGCGTTTGATTCGATATCGGGCTTATTCGCCTGCTGCGGAATGTAAAGGCGGGTTCCGACTCTCAATGTGGTGCCGGGCTGAATTCCGTTCACCTTCGCAAGCTCCGCGGCCGATATATGAAAACGGCTGGCGATTGACGCGAGAGTATCACCTTGTTTCACTTCGTAATATTGACCCTCAATCGGGATGACAAGGGTTTGTCCGACAACCAATGTATTTGGATTAGGCAGTTTATTTGCTTCCGCAATGACATTTGCGGCTGTCCGGTAGCGCGCCGCAATAGCGGAAAGCGTGTCGCCCCGTTTCACTATATAGATCTGAATGAAAAACGCCTCCTTTCATATCCGCTATTAAATGTATGAAAAAAGGAGGCTGATCATGTTTATTTTTCGGCGGTAATTTGTTTTTCCGTGGTTATTTCTGCGAAGAGAACATTCTCCATCATGGTCAAAGCGAAATCATTGTCTTCGTCGTTATTGGAAGCGGTGCAGTCTTTCGGAATGGTAATGCTGTATTCTCTCATATAGGCGTCGTTGGCCGTGAACAGCACACAAATGTTCCCGGCAATCCCCGTGATAATTAATCGGTTCACTTGTAATTCGGTCAGAAGGGTGTGAAGCGCCGTTTCGTAAAAAGCGGAATGCTTCGGTTTAATGAGAAAATAATCATCCGGCTGAGGCGAAATATCTTTTATAATGGGGGCGCTTCTGTCGTTGCTGCATTCCTCCCTGATGGCATCAATATCAGCCTTCCAGAGTCCGTAATGATCATTAATATAAATAATCGGCCAGTTGCTTTGTTTTGCATGCTTCTTTAATGATAAAATACGGGGGACAATTTGTTTGGTTTTTTCAGCAAGTCGTTCGCCCATATCAAATTGAAAATTGTTAATCATATCGACAATCAGAAGGGCTGTGTTGTTAGGTTCAGACAATACCGGCAACTCCTTTCTGCTGGGGTATTCCTATTTTAACCTTTATGAGACATGAAAAAACTTAAGAAGAGAGCTTGAACCTATGAATGATGAATATTATATGAGAGAAGCCATAAAAGAAGCGAAGAAAGCCGAAGCGAAAGGTGAAGTGCCGATCGGAGCAGTTCTTGTTCTGCACGATGAGATCGTGGCGCGGGCGCATAATCTGCGGGAGACTGAACAGAGGTCGCTTGCCCACGCCGAAATGCTGGCGATAGACGAAGCGTGCCGTAAGCTGGGGACATGGAGACTTGAGGATGCCGTTCTTTATGTCACTTTGGAGCCGTGTCCGATGTGCGCGGGAGCCGTCGTGCTTTCGAGAGTCGATAAGGTCGTATTCGGCGCATTTGATCCCAAGGGGGGCTGTACAGGAACGCTGATGAACCTCTTGCAGGAAGAGCGGTTCAACCACCAAGCGGAAGTGGTGAGCGGAGTGCTCGGAGAAGAGTGCGGAGAAATGCTCAGCGCTTTTTTCAGAAAGCTGCGCCGGCAAAAGAAAGACATGAGGAAAAAGTTGTCTGAGTAGTACGGTTGCATTTTCTGCCTGAAGCAGATATACTTATGTGTGCATCATGAATGGTGCGCATATAAAAATTTGATATTTATTTTGCCGTGCTAAGCGGGGAGGTAGCGGTGCCCTGTACCCGCAATCCGCTCTAGCGGGGCCGAATCCCTTCTCGAGGTTCGTTTACTGTAAGGTCTGCCTTAAGTAAGTGGCGTTGACGTCTGGGTCCTGCGCAATGGGAATTCATGAACCATGTCAGGTCCGGAAGGAAGCAGCATTAAGTGAAACCTCTCATGTGCCGCAGGGTTGCCTGGGCTGAGCTAACTGCTTAAGTAACGCTTAGGGTAGCGAATCGACAGAAGGTGCACGGTAAATCAATCATCAAATTTCAGACTCACCTGTTTATGGCAGGTGAGTTTTTTCGTATATGAAAAACGGGTTTTGGCGTTAAAAGCACGTTCATGTATAATAAACATGATGAATAACAGAGGAGGGCGCATCCTGTGGGTTACCAAGCTTTATATCGAGTATTTAGGCCTCAGCAGTTTGAAGATGTGGTCGGACAGGAACACATTACGAAAACGCTGCAAAATGCCCTTTTGCAAAAGAAATTTTCTCATGCATATCTGTTTTCTGGGCCGCGGGGAACGGGAAAAACCAGTGCAGCTAAAATATTTGCGAAAGCAGTCAACTGTGAGCACGCCCCCGTAGAAGAACCGTGCAATAAATGTGCGGCGTGCAAGGGGATCACAAACGGCTCTATATCAGATGTGATTGAAATAGATGCGGCGTCGAATAACGGCGTAGACGAAATCCGCGACATCCGTGACAAAGTAAAATTCGCCCCGTCGGCCGTCACCTACAAAGTATATATTATAGATGAGGTGCATATGCTCTCTATCGGCGCATTCAATGCGCTTCTGAAAACGCTGGAAGAACCGCCGGCACATTGCATTTTCATATTAGCTACGACTGAGCCTCATAAGATTCCTTTAACCATTATCTCCAGATGTCAGCGTTTTGACTTCAAACGGATTACATCCAAAGCAATCGTCGGACGAATGAAGACAATCGTCGATGCAGAGCAGCTGAAGGTGGAAGAAGGAGCCCTTGATATCATAGCGAGTGCTGCGGACGGAGGAATGAGGGACGCGCTGAGCCTGCTCGATCAAGCCGTATCATTCAGCGGCGAGGAGCTGTCGGTGGATGACGCATTGCTCATTACCGGAGCCGTTTCTCAGCACTATATTGGAAAACTGGCATCTGCTCTTCACCGCAAACAGGTTTCCGAGGCATTGGAAACACTGAATGAATTGCTCCAGCAGGGGAAAGATGCGGCCAAACTGATTGAAGATATGATTTTCTATTTCAGGGATATGCTCTTGTACCAGGCCGCTCCCGGTTTAGAAGGAGTCCTGGAGAAGGTGAAGGTCGATGAAACGTTCCGGAATCTGAGCGGTGATATACCGGCCCCCGCTCTATATGAGATGATTGATATCCTGAATAAAAGCCATCAGGAAATGAAGTGGACGAACCACCCAAGAATCTTTTTTGAAGTGGCTGTCGTGAAAATATGCCAGACGGCACAGCAATCCGCCGGAGACATCCCTGAGGTCGGCATGCTGATGAATAAGATCCAGCAGCTTGAGCAGGAAGTAGAAAGGCTGAAAACCTCCGGTGTGAAGGTTCAGATGGAAAGCGCTCCGAAAGAAGCTCCGCGTCCTCAAAAAGGCGGAAAAAGCCATTATAAAGCCCCGGTCGGAAGAATTCATGAGATATTGAAGGAAGCCACAAGACCTGATCTTGAACAGCTTAAAAGCAGCTGGGGCAAGCTGCTGGCACACCTGAAACAGCAGAATAAGGTGTCTCATGCGGCTCTTTTGAATGACAGTGAACCGGTAGCTGCAGCTCAAAAGGCATTTGTGCTTAAATTTAAATACGAAATCCATTGTAAAATGGTTGCAGAAGACAATAACGGAGTCCGTACGAATCTTGAACAGATTCTCGAATCAATGCTCGGGAAAAGAATGGATTTGATTGGCGTTCCGGAAGCACAATGGGGTAAAATAAGAGAAGAATTTTTAAATGATCACCAGCAGGAAAGTGAAGGATCAAACGAACCGGCTGAAGAAGATCCGCTGATTGCAGAGGCGAAAAAACTTGTCGGAGCGGATTTAATCGAAATAAAAGACTAATAAGATGAAAGAGAGTGATTGAATATGCGTGGCGGAATGGGAAACATGCAAAAAATGATGAAACAAATGCAAAAAATGCAAAAGGATATGGCGAAGGCTCAGGAGGAGCTTGCTGAAAAAGTGCTTGAAGGCACAGCGGGCGGCGGTATGGTGACTGTAAAAGTCAACGGCCAAAAAGAAGTTGTAGACGTTGCCATTAAAGAAGAAGTCGTTGATCCGGAAGATATCGAAATGCTTCAGGACCTGGTTCTTGCTGCGACAAACGACGCCCTCAAAAAAGTGGATGACATGACGAATGAGACAATGGGACAATTTACAAAAGGAATGAACATACCGGGTTTATTCTAGGGGGATAAATAAACATGCAGTATCCTGAACCAATATCAAAGCTGATTGACAGCTTTATGAAATTGCCAGGGATCGGACCGAAAACAGCGGTTCGTCTGGCTTTTTTTGTTCTAGGTATGAAAGAAGACACAGTATTGGATTTTGCTAAGGCGCTTGTCAATGCGAAGCGGAATCTGACATATTGCTCGATTTGCGGACATATAACAGATCAGGACCCTTGTTATATATGTGAGGACACAAGAAGGGATAAGTCTGTTATTTGTGTCGTGCAGGACCCTAAGGATGTGATCGCAATGGAGAAAATGAAGGAATATAACGGCCAGTATCATGTTCTTCACGGCGCGATTTCACCAATGGACGGCATCGGCCCGGAGGATATTAAGATTCCGGAGCTGCTGAAACGTCTTCAGGATGATCAAGTGACAGAAGTTATTCTCGCAACCAACCCTAATATTGAAGGGGAAGCAACAGCGATGTATATATCAAGGCTGTTAAAGCCCTCAGGCATCAAGCTCTCCCGTATTGCCCACGGTCTGCCCGTCGGCGGTGATTTGGAATATGCTGATGAGGTCACTCTTTCAAAAGCTCTTGAAGGAAGACGTGAATTGTAAGGGAGGAAAAGGCAAGGCATGGGTTTTCTTCGCAGAAATACATTAAGAAAAGAGTTTGATGAGAAGCTGATAGAACAGCTCTTTAAACAAAAAGAAGAATGGAACAGACAGAAGAGTCTGGTCGAGAAAAGTCTCGAGCCCTCCGCTGAGGTGTTGTTTGAGCTGAAAGTCGCTGAATCTAAGTACTTTTTTTATTTGAAAGAAGCGAAGCAGCGGAATTTGAAAATGAGCAGATGGAAGTAAGAGGTCTATTCTCCGGGATCTTCTCATAAGCTTGTACTATACAAGCGAGGGGGAAGATTCATGGAGCCTTTTTTCATTATCGGTTTGATTGTCGGTCTGGTTGCTTTGCTTTTTTTATGGGGAGTATCTTCAAAACCGCTAAGATGGATTGGTGTGACTGCGATTAAGTTTATTGCCGGTGCGATTCTGCTGGTGGGTGTGAACTTGTTCGGGGGCAGTCTCGGTATTCATATCCCTGTTAACCTGATTACAACGGGCATCAGCGGGATTCTGGGGATTCCCGGCATCGCGGCTTTGATAGTCATTAAACGCTTCATCATTTAATTTGTCGATTATTGTTGACATGTTAGATCAAGGGTGGTATTCTAATATACGTCGCTGATGACGAAACGAATTTTTGAAAAAGAAATTTTAAAAAGTTGTTGACGGAACTAACACCGATGTGTTAAGATAATTAAGTCGCTTCAAGAGCGACGAACAAAGTTCTTTGAAAACTAAACAAGACAAAACGTACCTGTTAATTCAAAGTTTTAAATAAATCGCACAGCGATGTGCGTAGTCAGTCAAACACTTTATCGGAGAGTTTGATCCTGGCTCAGGACGAACGCTGGCGGCGTGCCTAATACATGCAAGTCGAGCGGACAGATGGGAGCTTGCTCCCTGATGTTAGCGGCGGACGGGTGAGTAACACGTGGGTAACCTGCCTGTAAGACTGGGATAACTCCGGGAAACCGGGGCTAATACCGGATGTTTGTTTGAACCGCATGGTTCAGACATAAAAGGTGGCTTCGGCTACCACTTACAGATGGACCCGCGGCGCATTAGCTAGTTGGTGAGGTAACGGCTCACCAAGGCGACGATGCGTAGCCGACCTGAGAGGGTGATCGGCCACACTGGGACTGAGACACGGCCCAGACTCCTACGGGAGGCAGCAGTAGGGAATCTTCCGCAATGGACGAAAGTCTGACGGAGCAACGCCGCGTGAGTGATGAAGGTTTTCGGATCGTAAAGCTCTGTTGTTAGGGAAGAACAAGTGCCGTTCAAATAGGGCGGCACCTTGACGGTACCTAACCAGAAAGCCACGGCTAACTACGTGCCAGCAGCCGCGGTAATACGTAGGTGGCAAGCGTTGTCCGGAATTATTGGGCGTAAAGGGCTCGCAGGCGGTTTCTTAAGTCTGATGTGAAAGCCCCCGGCTCAACCGGGGAGGGTCATTGGAAACTGGGGAACTTGAGTGCAGAAGAGGAGAGTGGAATTCCACGTGTAGCGGTGAAATGCGTAGAGATGTGGAGGAACACCAGTGGCGAAGGCGACTCTCTGGTCTGTAACTGACGCTGAGGAGCGAAAGCGTGGGGAGCGAACAGGATTAGATACCCTGGTAGTCCACGCCGTAAACGATGAGTGCTAAGTGTTAGGGGGTTTCCGCCCCTTAGTGCTGCAGCTAACGCATTAAGCACTCCGCCTGGGGAGTACGGTCGCAAGACTGAAACTCAAAGGAATTGACGGGGGCCCGCACAAGCGGTGGAGCATGTGGTTTAATTCGAAGCAACGCGAAGAACCTTACCAGGTCTTGACATCCTCTGACAATCCTAGAGATAGGACGTCCCCTTCGGGGGCAGAGTGACAGGTGGTGCATGGTTGTCGTCAGCTCGTGTCGTGAGATGTTGGGTTAAGTCCCGCAACGAGCGCAACCCTTGATCTTAGTTGCCAGCATTCAGTTGGGCACTCTAAGGTGACTGCCGGTGACAAACCGGAGGAAGGTGGGGATGACGTCAAATCATCATGCCCCTTATGACCTGGGCTACACACGTGCTACAATGGGCAGAACAAAGGGCAGCGAAACCGCGAGGTTAAGCCAATCCCACAAATCTGTTCTCAGTTCGGATCGCAGTCTGCAACTCGACTGCGTGAAGCTGGAATCGCTAGTAATCGCGGATCAGCATGCCGCGGTGAATACGTTCCCGGGCCTTGTACACACCGCCCGTCACACCACGAGAGTTTGTAACACCCGAAGTCGGTGAGGTAACCTTTTAGGAGCCAGCCGCCGAAGGTGGGACAGATGATTGGGGTGAAGTCGTAACAAGGTAGCCGTATCGGAAGGTGCGGCTGGATCACCTCCTTTCTAAGGATTTTAACGGAATATAAGACCTTGGGTCTTATAAACAGAACGTTCCCTGTCTTGTTTAGTTTTGAAGGAACTTTGATTCTTTCATATGGTAGATGGGCCTGTAGCTCAGCTGGTTAGAGCGCACGCCTGATAAGCGTGAGGTCGGTGGTTCGAGTCCACTCAGGCCCACCATCTTTACCCAATACGGGGCCTTAGCTCAGCTGGGAGAGCGCCTGCTTTGCACGCAGGAGGTCAGCGGTTCGATCCCGCTAGGCTCCACCAACGTGTTCTTTGAAAACTAGATAACAGAAGTAATTCACATTCAATTAGTAATGCAAGATATCACGTAGTGATTCTTTTTAACGGTTAAGTTAGAAAGGGCGCACGGTGGATGCCTTGGCACTAGGAGCCGATGAAGGACGGGACGAACACCGATATGCTTCGGGGAGCTGTAAGCAAGCTTTGATCCGGAGATTTCCGAATGGGGAAACCCACCACTCGTAATGGAGTGGTATCCATATCTGAATACATAGGATATGAGAAGGCAGACCCGGGGAACTGAAACATCTAAGTACCCGGAGGAAGAGAAAGCAAATGCGATTCCCTGAGTAGCGGCGAGCGAAACGGGACCAGCCCAAACCAAGAGGCTTGCCTCTTGGGGTTGTAGGACACTCTGTACGGAGTTACAAAGGAACGAGGTAGATGAAG
This sequence comes from Bacillus sp. KICET-1, assembly GCF_027721405.1. NCBI lineage: Bacteria > Bacillati > Bacillota > Bacilli > Caryophanales > Bacillaceae > Bacillus > Bacillus sp. KICET-1. The sequence continues at coordinate 846,887 of NZ_CP113515.1, read as the reverse complement.
AGGTCTGGAAAGGCCCGCCATAGGAGGTAACAGCCCTGTAGTCAAAACTTCGTTCTCTCCTGAGTGGATCCTGAGTACGGCGGAACACGTGAAATTCCGTCGGAATCCGGGAGGACCATCTCCCAAGGCTAAATACTCCCTAGTGACCGATAGTGAACCAGTACCGTGAGGGAAAGGTGAAAAGCACCCCGGAAGGGGAGTGAAAGAGATCCTGAAACCGTGTGCCTACAAGTAGTCAGAGCCCGTTAACGGGTGATGGCGTGCCTTTTGTAGAATGAACCGGCGAGTTACGATCCCGTGCAAGGTTAAGCAGAAGATGCGGAGCCGCAGCGAAAGCGAGTCTGAATAGGGCGAATTGAGTACGTGGTCGTAGACCCGAAACCAGGTGATCTACCCATGTCCAGGGTGAAGTTCAGGTAACACTGAATGGAGGCCCGAACCCACGCACGTTGAAAAGTGCGGGGATGAGGTGTGGGTAGGGGTGAAATGCCAATCGAACCTGGAGATAGCTGGTTCTCTCCGAAATAGCTTTAGGGCTAGCCTCAAGGTAAGAGTCTCGGAGGTAGAGCACTGATTGGACTAGGGGCCCCTACCGGGTTACCGAATTCAGTCAAACTCCGAATGCCGATGACTTATCCTTGGGAGTCAGACTGCGAGTGATAAGATCCGTAGTCGAAAGGGAAACAGCCCAGACCGCCAGCTAAGGTCCCAAAGTATACGTTAAGTGGAAAAGGATGTGGAGTTGCTTAGACAACCAGGATGTTGGCTTAGAAGCAGCCACCATTTAAAGAGTGCGTAATAGCTCACTGGTCGAGTGACTCTGCGCCGAAAATGTACCGGGGCTAAACGTATCACCGAAGCTGCGGACTGTTCTTCGAACAGTGGTAGGAGAGCGTTCTAAGGGCTGTGAAGCAAGACCGGAAGGACTTGTGGAGCGCTTAGAAGTGAGAATGCCGGTATGAGTAGCGAAAGAGGGGTGAGAATCCCCTCCACCGAATGCCTAAGGTTTCCTGAGGAAGGCTCGTCCGCTCAGGGTTAGTCGGGACCTAAGCCGAGGCCGAAAGGCGTAGGCGATGGATAACAGGTTGATATTCCTGTACCACCTCCTCACCATTTGAGCAATGGGGGGACGCAGGAGGATAGGGTAAGCGCGGTATTGGATATCCGCGTCCAAGCAGTTAGGCTGGGAAATAGGCAAATCCGTTTCCCGTGAAGGCTGAGCTGTGATGGCGAGCGAATTATAGTAGCGAAGTTCCTGATTCCACACTGCCAAGAAAAGCCTCTAGCGAGGTGAGAGGTGCCCGTACCGCAAACCGACACAGGTAGGCGAGGAGAGAATCCTAAGGTGATCGAGAGAACTCTCGTTAAGGAACTCGGCAAAATGACCCCGTAACTTCGGGAGAAGGGGTGCTCTGTTAGGGTGCAAGCCCGAGAGAGCCGCAGTGAATAGGCCCAGGCGACTGTTTAGCAAAAACACAGGTCTCTGCGAAGCCGTAAGGCGAAGTATAGGGGCTGACGCCTGCCCGGTGCTGGAAGGTTAAGAGGAGCGCTTAGCGTAAGCGAAGGTGCGAATTGAAGCCCCAGTAAACGGCGGCCGTAACTATAACGGTCCTAAGGTAGCGAAATTCCTTGTCGGGTAAGTTCCGACCCGCACGAAAGGCGCAACGATCTGGGCACTGTCTCAACGAGAGACTCGGTGAAATTATAGTACCTGTGAAGATGCAGGTTACCCGCGACAGGACGGAAAGACCCCGTGGAGCTTTACTGCAGCCTGATATTGAATGTTGGTACAGCTTGTACAGGATAGGTAGGAGCCTTGGAAACCGGAGCGCCAGCTTCGGTGGAGGCATCGGTGGGATACTACCCTGGCTGTATTGACCTTCTAACCCGCCGCCCTTATCGGGCGGGGAGACAGTGTCAGGTGGGCAGTTTGACTGGGGCGGTCGCCTCCTAAAAGGTAACGGAGGCGCCCAAAGGTTCCCTCAGAATGGTTGGAAATCATTCGCAGAGTGTAAAGGCACAAGGGAGCTTGACTGCGAGACCTACAAGTCGAGCAGGGACGAAAGTCGGGCTTAGTGATCCGGTGGTTCCGCATGGAAGGGCCATCGCTCAACGGATAAAAGCTACCCCGGGGATAACAGGCTTATCTCCCCCAAGAGTCCACATCGACGGGGAGGTTTGGCACCTCGATGTCGGCTCATCGCATCCTGGGGCTGTAGTCGGTCCCAAGGGTTGGGCTGTTCGCCCATTAAAGCGGTACGCGAGCTGGGTTCAGAACGTCGTGAGACAGTTCGGTCCCTATCCGTCGCGGGCGCAGGAAATTTGAGAGGAGCTGTCCTTAGTACGAGAGGACCGGGATGGACGCACCGCTGGTGTACCAGTTGTTCTGCCAAGGGCATCGCTGGGTAGCTATGTGCGGACGGGATAAGTGCTGAAAGCATCTAAGCATGAAGCCCCCCTCAAGATGAGATTTCCCATTCCGCAAGGAAGTAAGATCCCTGAAAGATGATCAGGTTGATAGGTCTGAGGTGGAAGTGTGGCGACACATGGAGCTGACAGATACTAATCGATCGAGGACTTAACCAATTTGAATGTATGCTTACTGTTATCTAGTTTTGAGAGAACACTCTCAATGGTTTGGTGGCGATAGCGAAGAGGTCACACCCGTTCCCATGCCGAACACGGAAGTTAAGCTCTTCAGCGCCGATGGTAGTCGGGGGTTTCCCCCTGTGAGAGTAGGACGCCGCCAAGCTATCATTACGGTAAAGGCAGCTCATCATGAGTTGCCTTTTTTGTTTTTGAATAAAAACAAAACAAACACCGAAATACGGAAACGCCCATATACTAATTGCAAACTTCAAAAAGGTCCAAATTGTGTATACAATCAACAGCTTAAGGGAAGGCTATTCATACGGAGGTGGGCAAAATGAATGAAACGTCCAGCCATGAAGAAACATGTATTGTGTGTGAAACCAAAAAAAGCAGGGGAATCCATATTTATACGAAATTTATATGTTTAGAGTGTGAGAAGAAAGTAGTTTCCACTCCGACCTCTGATCCGAATTATGAATTTTTCGTTCGTAAACTGAAAAGCCTTCATACACCGACGTTATATTCTTAACCCTGAAAAGGGTCTTTTTTTTGCCTGAAATCAGAGGAGTTTTTACACTTTTTATAAAAGAACTGATACGATAAGAAGAGAAACTTGTTTAGACATGGAATGTAATAGATAATACTGATAAAAGTGAATAAATAGGAGTCGATCAAGTATGAAACCGTTTATTCAATATATGAAATGGACGCTTTGCGGCAGCACAGTTTTTGTATTAGCGGGGATAACCTTCTTTACGATAGGGCATCAGCCTTTTCTGTATTCGCTTTTATACGGGGCAGCCAGCGGAGCCGCAGTCAGTGCGGCCGGTCTGTGGAATGCGAAGCGTCTCTTTTTAAAAAAACACCGGCTGACAAGAAAAGAATATGCTTATATCAAGGAAAATCTTGAGGAAGCAAAGGGCAAAATCATTCGATTACGCAGGGCGCTTTTTCGCTCTAAAAGTATACAAATGCTGAAGCAGAATGCAGAGATACTGCGGATAACCCGACGAATATATCTGCTCACAAAGCAGGAGCCGAAGCGTTTTTATCAGGCAGAGCGTTTCTATTATCAAACGCTTGATTCTGTTGTGGAACTGACGGAAAAGTATGCTCTGCTCTCCTCACAGCCGCGAAAAAATAAAGATTTATCAATGTCCTTGAGTGAGACGAGGATGACTCTAGCAGAGCTTTCCAGAAGGCTGGAAGAGGATCTTCATGAACTGATGAAGGAGGACATCGACGACCTGCACTTTGAATTAGATATGGCAAAGCATTCACTGAGAAAATAAGAAAGGAAGAAGGAAATGGCCAAAGACCGTTCCGACGACAGCATGGGCGCCCAAAATGACCAGACTCATCTAAAGCTTGCAGATACGCTGCCGGAAGAAAAAAGAGAAGCGGCACTTCAGGTCGCTGAAAAACTGGATCCTGGGAACATGCAAAGCATTGTTCTGTTTGGTTCACAGGCGCAGGCGAATCTTCTGGAATTTTCCCACACGATGATAGAGCACGTGCAAAGAAAAGATGCAGGAGAGATGGGACAGATACTGGCTGATTTGATGCTGAAGCTTGACCAGGTAAACCCCAATGATCTGCAGATGAAGAACAAAGGGTTTTTCGCCCGGCTGTTTAAAAGGGTATCCGGTTCTGTGCAGGAAGTGCTTTCGAAATATCAAAAGACAAGTGTGCAGATTGACCGTATCAGCAGAAGGCTGGAACATTCTAAAAATGTGCTGTTGAGTGACAATAAATTGTTAGATCAGCTGTACGCCCAAAATAAACAATACTTTTCTGATTTAACTATGTATATAGCAGCGGGGGAATTAAAATTAGATGAGCTGAAAACAAAGCTGATACCCGAAGCGGCAAGAAAAGCCGAATTACAAGAACACAATCAAATGGCCGCGCAGGAAGTGAATGATCTTCGCCAGTTTGCCGACCGTCTGGATAAGAGGGTGCATGATCTGCTGCTGAGCAGGCAGATTACGCTTCAGAGTGCGCCGCAAATCCGCCTGATTCAAAACACGAATCAGGCACTGGCAGAGAAAATTCAGTCCTCCATTGTTACGGCTATTCCTTTATGGAAGAATCAAGTCGCTATCGCGCTGACGCTTATGAGGCAGCGGAGTGCGGCAGATGTGCAGCAGAAGGCGGCGGATACGACAAATCAATTGCTGCTGAAAAACGCCGAACTTCTGAAAACAAGCACAGTCGAGACCGCCAAAGCCAATGAGCGCGGACTTGTTGAGGCAGAGACCCTCAAAAAAGTGCAGGAAAGCTTAGTCAGCACACTTGAAGAAATCATGTCTATTCAAGAAGAAGGCAGGATGAAACGCAGGCGTGCCGAGGAGGAGCTTGTTATCATGGAAGGCGATTTAAAAAAGAAGCTGCTTGATATGGGGACCGGCCGGGATAACGGCTAGATGGCAAAAAGTCTTAGCTTTAAGTTGGCTCGCAGGCACGATATAATAAGAAAGACAGGCAAAGGATTTGTTTAAAAATGGACACACCTTTATATACAGCGCTGATGAAGCATGCGCACCGAAATACGTACTCTTTTCATGTTCCGGGACATCACAATGGAGATGTCTTTTTTGATGAAGCCAAATCTGTATATCAATCTCTTTTATCTATTGATATGACTGAGATCACGGGTCTTGATGACTTGCATCACCCGACGGGGGTCATTAAGGAAGCGCAGGATTTGGTGAGCAGATTTTACGGCTCTCAGGAAAGTTTCTTTCTCGTCAATGGAACGACCGCCGGCAATCTGGCGATGATTTTAGCTGTTTGTGAACCGGGAGAACCCATTCTGATCCAGCGTAATTGTCACAAGTCTGTTTTCCATGCGGCGGCATTGGCCGGAGCCAAGCCGGTTTATTTGTCGCCGGAAATCGATGAAAACATGCATGTGCCGGCACATGTATCCCTTTCAGTCATCGAAAAAGCGCTGGCGTCATATCCGAACGCGAAAGGACTTGTTCTGACCAATCCGACTTACTACGGGCATGCCGCCGATTTGACTGCGGCAGTTAAAAAAGCCCATTCATACGGCGTTCCTGTACTGGTGGATGAGGCTCATGGAGCTCACTTTGTGTTAGGGCAGCCTTTCCCGCCCTCATCATTGGCTATGGGGGCGGACGCCGTTGTTCAATCGGCTCACAAAACGCTTCCGGCTATGACGATGGGATCTTACTTTCATTTAAACAGCACCCGAATTGACAGAGATCGATTAACTTATTATGTAAGCAGTTTGCAAAGCAGTAGCCCGTCATACCCGATTATGGCATCTTTAGATACGGCGCGCGCTTATGTGCAGGACATTGCTGAAAAAGGGAAACTTCCCGTCCATATGGAGCACATTGAGAAAATCAAACGAAGGTTCGCATCAATTTCTTCTATTGAAATAATCGAGCCTTCCGGATATGGGCTGCGGGCGGACCCGTTAAAATTAATACTTCGGTCAAAGCTCGGACATTCCGGCTATTCATTACAACGCATTTTGGAGAGTGAAGACATTGTTGTCGAGCTGGCTGACGAGTACCAAGTATTGCTCGTCCTGCCGATAGGCGGCCGGCGGATGATAGAACAGGCAACCGTAAGAAACATACAGCAGAAACTGGAGAATACACCGCCCGATAAATTGCCGGATGCCGTGAATTGGACATTTCCGTCCATATCGACACTTGAATACCCGCAAAATGAGATGCGGAAGTTTACAAAAGAGCCTGCAGATATAAATAAGGCGGCCGGGCGCTTGCATGCGGGGAACATTATTCCTTATCCGCCGGGAATTCCGCTGATCATGGACGGAGAACGGATAACAGAAGAGATCGTACAAAAGCTTTCCCGTTTAATCGGCATGGACGCGCATATTCAAGGCTTATTAAACGGGGAACAATTACTTGTCTATATAGAAGAGGAGAAATCATGAGCGGTTTATTTATAACATTTGAAGGTCCTGAAGGTGCAGGGAAAACGACTGTGCTTCAGGAAATGAAAGAGATTCTGTCGGCAGAGGGGCTCCCGGTGACAGCGACAAGAGAACCGGGCGGCATCGATATTGCGGAACAGATCAGAGAAGTGATCTTAAATAAAAACAATACACTGATGGATGCAAAAACGGAGGCGCTGCTTTATGCTGCGGCGAGAAGACAGCATTTAGCCGAAAAGGTGCAGCCTGCATTGAAAGAAGGCCGCATTGTGCTGTGCGATCGTTTCATCGACAGTTCGCTGGCTTATCAAGGCTATGCGAGAGGGCTCGGCATTGATGAAGTCCTTTCTATTAACCAGTTTGCAATCGGCGATACGATGCCTGATGTCACCATCTATTTTTCTATTGAGCCGGAAGAAGGGTTGAAACGGATTACGTCGAATGATTCAAGAGAAAAGAATCGTCTCGATCTTGAGGCCCTGCACTTTCACACGAAAGTACGGGAAGGATACCAAAAGGTCATGCAGCGTTTTCCGGAAAGATTCCATACAATCGACGCATCGAAAAAGAAGGAACTCGTCATTCAGGACGCACTTCAAGTGATAAATGAAGCATTGAAAAAAATTCAGTTGTGACCTGTTTCTCATAAGTTGCTATAATGAATGTAACGACAATGTTCTTTCCAACCTAAAGGGGGCCTAGAGAATGAAACTAATAGTGGCAGTGGTGCAGGATCAGGACAGCAACAGGCTTTTGAAAGTATTAACCGACCACAACTTCAGGGTGACGAAGCTTGCGACAACAGGCGGATTCCTTAAATCAGGCAATACGACGTTTATGATCGGGGTGGAAGATATCCGTGTCGATAAAGCGCTCAGCCTCATTAAAGAGAATGGCTGTAAACGTGATCAGATGATTGCCCCGGTATCCCCGATGGGCGGGAATGCGGATTCCTACGTTCCATATCCCGTCGAAGTGGAAGTCGGCGGAGCGACGGTCTTTGTCCTCCCGGTCGATGAATTTCATCAATTTTAAGGATTTGACGACGTGAAAATAAATTCTGACTTACGTACATTTATTGAGAAAAAGCAGCAGCCTGCTTATAAAGCGGCAGAGCTGTCCGGAACGTTTAAAAGTTCAATGGACAGCCAAAGCAGCAAGCTGAAATTTGATCAGCTGAGCAGGTTCTTAACGGATATAGAAACGTTCGGGAAAAGGCTGACGAAGTCGAGAAACTTCAAAGACTTAGCGAAATTCAAAGGATTGGTAAAACGTTTTGTAAAAGAGGCCGTAGACAGCGGATTATCGCATGAGACGGAGAAAAGCTTTGACCTGTACGGCAGCAGCCGGACTCTGGGGCTTGTGAAAGAAATAGATGAAAAACTGCTTCAGCTGACGGAAGAAATGTTAGATCAGGAAAAACCGGCAATTGATTTGCTGGATCGAATCGGAGAAATAAAAGGTTTATTGATTAACCTTTACACATAGAGAGTGATACAATGGCAATATCATGGAAGGAAATGACCGGGCAGCAGCCCAGAGTGATGAGGCTTTTGCATAACAGCATTGAAAAGAAAAGGCTTTCTCACGCATATCTGTTTGAAGGCAAAAAAGGTACGGGCAAATTGGATGCCGCACTGCTTCTCGCAAAAAGCTTTTTTTGCCTTGAAGACGGGACTGAGCCTTGCGGGGAATGCCGGAACTGTAAGCGTATCGAATCCGGAAACCATCCCGACCTGCATGTGGTTCAGCCCGACGGATTATCCATTAAAAAGGCTCAGATCCAATCGCTTCAGGAAGAGTTTTCTAAAACAGGACTGGAATCGCATAAAAAGCTGTACATTATATCCCATGCGGATCAAATGACGACAAATGCGGCAAACAGTCTGCTGAAATTTTTAGAGGAGCCGAGTCAAGACACCATCGCAATTCTTATTACTGAGCAGCTCCATCGAATACTGGATACCATCGTTTCGAGATGTCAGGTTCTTCCGTTCCAGCCGCTTCAGCCGAAAGCCATAGAAGAAAGGCTGATTGAACAGGAAGTGAGCCCTCACATGGCCCGGCTCTTAGCAAATATGACAAATAATATTGCGGAAGCAGTCGAATTAAGTCGAAATGATGAGTTTGCAGAGTCCAGAGCGAAAGTGATAAAATTGTATGAAGTCTTACATCAGCGGAAAGGACATGCCTTTTTCTTCATTCAGGATCAGTGGGTGCCCTTTTTCAAAGAAAAAACCCATCAAGAAATGGGTCTTGATATGCTCTTATTGATATACCGTGATGTATTATCCATCCAAATTGGAAATGAAGATAAACTGATTTATCAAGACTTATTCCAATCAATAAAACAGCATGCGCTGCAATTTACACAACAAAGCGTTACGAACCAAATTCTCGCTGTTTTAGAAGCAAAAAAACGGCTTCATTCCAATGTGAATGTGCAGGGATTAATGGAGCACTTGGTGTTAACGTTGCAGGAGGGATAAGCTTGTACAACGTAATAGGCGTCCGCTTTAAAAAAGCGGGAAAAATTTATTATTTTGATCCGAACGGATTTGATATAGAACAAGACAGCTGCGTCATTGTTGAAACCGTAAGAGGTGTCGAATACGGGCAGGTTGTCATCGCAAATAAACAAGTGGACGAGCATGATGTTGTGCTTCCGCTTCGAAAGGTCATACGCGTTGCTGATGAACGCGATCTTCTCATTGTAGAAGAAAACAAACAGGAGGCCCTGTCCGCTTTTGAAGTCTGTCAGAAAAAAGTGGCTGACCACGGCTTAGATATGAAGCTGGTTGATGTTGAGTTTACATTTGACCGCAATAAAGTCATTTTTTACTTTACAGCAGACGGACGGGTTGATTTCAGGGAATTGGTCAAAGACTTGGCTTCTATCTTTAAAACGAGAATCGAATTGCGCCAAATCGGGGTGAGGGACGAGGCGAAAATGCTCGGCGGTATCGGACCATGCGGGAGAATGCTTTGCTGCTCCACGTTCCTCGGTGATTTTGAACCGGTGTCCATCAAAATGGCGAAGGATCAAAATTTATCGTTGAACCCAACGAAGATTTCCGGTCTGTGCGGCCGTTTGATGTGCTGTTTGAAGTACGAAAATGATGAGTATGAGACGGCAAAAGAACAGCTGCCGGATTTAGGCGAAATGATTACGACGGCAAACGGCCCCGCAAAGGTTGTCGGTCTTAATATTCTGGAACGGGTGCTTCAGGTGGAACTGAAGAATCGTGAAAAAGTGATAGAATATACTTGGGAAGAGCTCTTGGAAGAGGGCGTCGTATCCGCACAAACCACAGATTAACGAGGTGTGGAACCTTGGATAAAAAAGAGTTATTTGATACTGTCATAAACCTGGAGGAACAAATCGGTTCGCTGTACCGTCAGCTGGGTGACTTAAAGCAGCATATCGGCGAAATGATTGAAGAGAATCACCATCTTCAGCTTGAAAATAAGCATTTGCGTAAGCGGCTTGATGACACGACAGAGCAAATTGAGAAATTCAAAGCCGATCAGAAAGAAACAAAAACACAGAAGGCAGAGCAGAGTGATATAGGAGAAGGGTACGACAATCTGGCCCGGCTGTATCAAGAAGGCTTTCATATTTGCAACGTCCATTATGGGAGCGTCCGCAAGGGAGATTGCCTTTTTTGTCTGTCCTTCTTAAATAAAAAATAAGGAAAAGGCTTCCGCTGATGTCGGAAGCCTTTTTCAAAGAGTGCCGAAAGGAATAAGATTATGGTTTCATTACGTGATGATGAAAGATTGGATTACTTATTAGCAGAGGATATGAAAATAGTACAGAGTCCGACGGTTTTCGCTTTTTCATTAGATGCCGTGCTGCTGTCTAAGTTTGCATACGTTCCGATTCAAAAGGGGAACATCGTTGATTTATGTACGGGGAACGGCATTGTGCCGCTTTTGCTCAGCACAAGGTCAAAAGCCGATATCACCGGGGTTGAAATTCAGGAACGCTTGTATGATATGGCGCTCCGAAGCGTGGAATACAACGGGCTGGGCGGTCAGATCAGTCTCATTCATGATGATCTGAAAAATATGCCGGAAAGACTCGGACATAATAAATATGATGTTGTCACCTGCAATCCGCCTTATTTTAAAACACCGAAAGAAGCGGAGCAGAACCTGAACGAGCATCTCAGAATCGCAAGGCACGAAATCCTTTGCACGCTTGAAGATGTGATTTCCGTCAGCAGCAAACTGCTGAAGCAAGGCGGAAAAGCGGCTCTCGTTCATCGGCCGGGGAGGCTTTTGGAAATCTTTGAATTAATGAAAGCGTACCGAATAGAACCGAAACGGGTTCAGTTTATTTATCCGAAACAAGGTAAAGAAGCGAATACCATTTTGGTTGAAGGAATTAAAGGCGGCCGCCCTGATCTCAAAATTCTTCCCCCGCTGTTCGTATACAATGAACAAAATGAATATACGAAAGAGATCCGAACGATTTTATATGGAGACAAATAGTCATTTCTTTTATGTGCTGCTGTGCAATGACAACAGTCTGTATGCCGGTTATACAAATGATCTGCAAAAACGGCTGAAAACCCACAATGAGGGAAAGGGCGCGAAGTACACAAGGGCGCGGAGGCCGGTTTCGTTATGCCATGCGGAATCATTTGAAACAAAACGGGAAGCGATGCAGGCGGAATACCGTTTTAAACAGCTGACCCGAAAGAAAAAAGAGCAATATATAGAAGAAAAACAACGCAGCAAGGAGGCTGTATATGTTAAGACGCCAGATGAGTTTTAACGGAAAATCTGAAATGGGAACTCTGTACCTTGTTCCTACACCGATCGGCAATTTGGAGGACATGACCTTTCGTGCAGTAGAGACGCTGAAATCGGCCGATGTCATAGCTGCCGAAGATACGAGACAGACGAAAAAGCTGTGCCATGTTTATGCCATAGAAACATCTCTCATCAGCTATCATGAACATAATAAAGAAAGCAGCGGCCATAAAATCATTGAATGGCTGAAAAGCGGAAAGAATGTGGCATTGGTCAGTGATGCCGGCATGCCGACAATTTCCGACCCGGGGGCTGAGATTGTGAGAGATTTCACCCAAATCGGCGGATATGTCGTTCCGCTTCCGGGTGCAAATGCGGCATTAACCGCGCTGACCGCATCAGGCATCACCCCGCAGCCGTTTTTCTTCTACGGATTTTTAAACAGACAGAAAAAAGAAAAGAAGAAAGAACTCGAAATCCTGAAAAAACGGCAGGAAACGATGATATTTTATGAAGCGCCGCACAGATTAAAAGAAACATTAACAGCAATGCATGACGTTTTGGGTAATCGAACCATCGCCGTCACGAGAGAATTAACGAAAAAGTACGAGGAATTCATCAGAGGAACCATCGCCGAGGTGATTGAATGGGCAAATGAAGATCAAATCCGCGGTGAGTTCTGTCTCGTTGTCGAAGGAAATCAAACCGCTGAACCGGATGAAGAGGAAAAGCCTTGGTGGACGGAGCTTTCTGAGAAAGAACATGTGGAGCATTACATAAATGAAGGATCTTCTTCCAAACAGGCCATAAAACAAACAGCGGTAGATCGGGACGTGCCGAAACGCGAGATTTATGACGCTTATCACATTCAATCATAAAAAAAACCGTTCTTGTGTCGTAACAAGAACGGTTTTTGTATGAAATAGCTTATTTTTGGTTTTGAAGCTGGTTTTGAATTTCAGAGATGATTTGCTCAGCGCCTTCTTTGCTGAGTACCAATTTGCCGCCGGCAAGTTTAAGGTTATCATCAGAAACTTCACCAGTTACTTGGCAAGTCATGTTTGGTTTATATTTTTTAAGGATGATTTTTTCATCATCAACATAAATTTCAAGAGCGTCTTTTTCTGCGATGCCCAGTGTACGGCGAAGTTCGATAGGGATAACTACGCGTCCAAGTTCATCAACTTTACGTACGATACCAGTAGATTTCATTAACAGTCTCCTCCCGAGAGATAATTATTTGTAGTTTATATTTTTCTTCGTCATTATTCGACAAAATTCCTTACATTCCTAGCATAACAAGGTTTCCAATAATCGTCAATCTTTTTGTTTGCTATTGTTTGTAAGAATTAGTTCTTATAGTAAGTAAAGCCTTGGAAATCCTGAAATAACAGGCTTTTTGACTGCTTTTTCGAACCTATTATCCTACTGAAAATCCTTTTAAATCAAGACTTTCGAACCAAGATGTTTTATATTAGTAGATTATATACGACAAATTTCGACATGTTAAGACTTTTTTTAATTTCAATAAAAATTTTTAATTTTATTTACTCTTTTACGCGCAGTACGTATATATCCTTGATCTTAAAGGCTAAGATGGTATCATAGATAGAGGACAAATATCAATATTGTATATCAAATAAAACCGCTCTCGTCCTTTGGGCGTGAGCTTTTCGACATTCTGAATGGGAGGTTGCAACATGCCGCAAGACAATAATACTTTTTATATTACAACCCCGATATATTATCCGAGCGGAAAATTACATATCGGCCATGCTTATACTACCGTGGCCGGCGATGCGATGGCGCGTTACAAAAGATTAAAAGGATTTGACGTACGCTACTTAACCGGAACGGATGAGCACGGACAGAAAATCCAGCAGAAAGCGGAGGAAGAGAATATCACGCCTCAAGCTTATGTGGATCGTGCAGTTGCTGAAATCCAAAAACTATGGAAGCAGCTCGACATTTCTCACGATGATTTCATCCGGACGACGGAAAGCCGGCATAAAGAAATTATCGAGAAAGTGTTTCAAAATCTTCTTGATAATGGTGACATTTACCTGGATGAGTATGAGGGCTGGTACAGCATCCCTGATGAAACATTCTATACGGAAACACAGCTGGTGGATGTGGAACGAAATGAGAAGGGTGAGGTTGTCGGCGGAAAAAGCCCTGACAGCGGACACCCGGTCGAATTAATCAAAGAGGAGTCATACTTCTTCCGCATGAGCAAATACGCAGACCGCCTGCTGAAGTTTTATGAGGAAAATCCTTCTTTCATTCAGCCTGAATCACGCAAAAATGAAATGATTAACAACTTCATTAAACCGGGGCTTGAAGATTTGGCCGTTTCCAGAACGACGTTCGACTGGGGCGTAAAAGTACCGGGAAATCCGAAGCATGTCGTGTATGTATGGATTGACGCACTGTTCAACTATATTACAGCGCTCGGTTACGATACGGAAAATGATGAGCTTTACAAAAAGTACTGGCCGGCGGACGTCCATCTTGTCGGTAAAGAAATTGTCCGTTTTCATACCATTTACTGGCCGATTATGCTGATGGCGCTTGATCTCCCGCTGCCTAAGCAAGTATTCGCGCATGGCTGGTTATTGATGAAAGACGGAAAAATGTCGAAATCAAAAGGAAATGTCGTTGATCCGGTAACGTTAATTGAACGCTACGGCTTGGATGAACTTCGCTATTACCTGCTTCGCGAAGTACCGTTCGGTTCAGACGGTGTCTTTACGCCGGAAGGTTTCGTAGAACGGATTAATTATGACTTGGCGAACGACTTAGGAAACCTTCTGAATCGTACAGTCGCAATGATCCAAAAATATTTTGACGGCGAGATTGGTTCATATGAAGGAAATGTGACAGATTTTGATTCAGAGCTTTCTTCTGTAGCCGGTGAAACGGTTAAAGCTTATGAAAAGGCAATGGAAAACATGGAGTTTTCAGTCGCTTTATCAACGCTATGGCAATTAATCAGCCGTACGAACAAATATATTGATGAAACTGCTCCGTGGGTGCTTGCTAAAGATCAGGAAAAAGAAAAAGAATTACGTTCTGTCATGTATCATTTAGCTGAATCATTACGTATCTCAGCCGTATTGCTCCAGCCTTTCTTGACACAAACGCCTGAAAAAATGTTTGCCCAGCTAGGAGTTGAGGATCAGTCTCTTAAAGCATGGGACAGCATTCAGACATTCGGCCAATTGAAGAACACGAAAGTGAAAAAAGGGGAACCGCTTTTCCCTCGTCTTGAAGCTGAAGAAGAAGTAGCTTACATCAAGCAAAAAATGCAAGGAACTGCTCCTGCTAAAGAAGAAAAGGCGGAAGAGCCGCAAGAAGCAGAGCATCTTCCTGAAATTACGTTTGATCAATTTATGGATACAGAACTTCGCGTCGCAGAAGTCTTGTCCGCAGAGCCGGTGAAAAAAGCAGATCGGCTGCTGAAATTGCAAATTGATCTGGGCTTTGAACAGCGCCAAGTTGTATCAGGTATCGCGAAGCATTACACACCGGATCAGCTTGTGGGAATGAAGATCATTTGTGTAACGAATTTAAAACCGGTAAAACTGAGAGGCGAGCTTTCTCAAGGAATGATACTGGCAGGAGAATCGGACGGCGTTCTCAAAGTTGTAGCTGTCGACCAGTCATTACCGAAAGGCACTCGAATTAAATAAATAGATGCAAAAGGTGTTTCACGTGTAACATTCCGTCGAACACCTTTTGTTTTTCAACAAGAAAGGAGTTTTTATGATGCTTTTTGATACACATGCGCACTTAAATGCCGAGCAATTTGACACAGACTTAGAGGAAGTCATTGCGCGTGCAAAGGCTGAAAAAGTTGAACGAATCGTCGTTGTCGGATTCGATAAACCCACTATCACGCGTGCGATGGAGTTGATTGAGGAATATGACTTTATATACGCTGCGATCGGTTGGCATCCGGTAGATGCAATTGACATGACAGAGGAAGATTTATCATGGATTAAGGAACTGTCCTCTCACGAAAAAGTCGTGGCAATCGGAGAGATGGGCCTTGATTACCACTGGGATAAATCACCAAAAGACGTTCAGAAAGAAGTATTCCGGAAACAAATCGCTCTCGCCAAAGAAGTGAACCTTCCAATCATCATTCATAATCGTGATGCAACGGAAGATGTTGTCACGATTTTGAAAGAAGAGGGGGCGGAAGAAGTCGGCGGCATTATGCACTGCTTTACGGGGAGCGCGGAGGTTGCCCGGCAGTGTATGGATATGAATTTCTATATTTCATTCGGCGGACCGGTTACCTTCAAAAATGCGAAGAAACCAAAAGAAGTGGCAAAGGAAATTCCGAATGACCGTTTGCTGATTGAAACGGACTGTCCTTTCCTGACACCGCATCCTTTCCGCGGTAAACGAAATGAGCCAAGCTATGTAAAATATGTTGCTGAACAGCTCGCTGAATTAAAAGGGCTGACATATGAAGAAATTGCCTCAATTACAACCGAAAACGCAAAAAGACTTTTCCGCATGAACTGACAGAATGCGCTGTCGTAACGTGTAAAGGCTTGTCCGATTCAGTGGATATGTAAAACCGTTCTACAAGCTTCCTTCTCCTCATAAGATAGGTTGTCGATATGTCTCTCTTCCTTTTTTTGCTTTGTTTTTGCATAATGAGGGATACGCTGAAGGTTTTTCATCTTCGAGATGGGAGGGTTGACAGCATTTTAGATACTCTATATAATCTCTCCGAGGAGAAGGAGGCGTTTTTCATCACACAAAAAATGAAAAAACTGTTTTCCGTAAAGCTTGGTAAAAGCAAGGTTATTCTTATTGCAGCTATTATTCTGCTGGGCGGAACCGGGACTGCATACGGGTCACATGAGCTCTCAAAACAATCAGTTTCTGTTTCCATCAACGGCAAGAAAAAGCAAATACGCACTCATGCAAAAACGGTTGGGGAACTTCTGGAAGATTTACATATAGAGACGAGAAATGAAGACCGGATTACCCCGTCTAAGCAGACAGCATTGGCAGACAACATGAATGTCGTGTATGAAGCTGCAAAGCAGATCCGTGTGACAAGAGGCGGAGAAGAAAAGACTTTATGGTCAACGGCAAAAACAGTCGGCGCATTTCTGAACGAACAGCATACACCTGTGAATCAGCACGATAAAATAGATCCAGCAGCAGATACGAAAGTGACAAACGGCATGAAAGTCACGGTCGACCCGGCTTTTCAGGTCACTGTAAATGATGCGGGAAAGAAAAAGAAAATATGGACGACTTCGACTACGGTCGCTGACTTTTTAACGCAGCATAAGATGGACATGAAAGACGAAGATAAAGTAAAACCGGCATTACACGAAAAGCTCACAAAAAATCAGGCCGGTATACAAATCACTCGTATCGAAAAAGTCACCGATGTAGTTGAGGAAAAAATAGCGTATCAAGTGAAAGAAAAAGAAGATGCGTCTCTCGACAGCGGGAAAGAAAAGATCGTTCAAAAAGGAAAAGAAGGCAAACTTAAAAAGCATTTTCATGTTGTCAAAGAAAATGGAAAAGAAGTTTCAAGAAAGCTTGTTAAAGAAGAAACATCTGAAAAAAGCAAAGATCAGATCATTGCGGTCGGCACAAAGCGGCACAGTCCCAAGATTGAGCAGCTCAGTGCACCTGTGAAGGCATCTTCGGGCGAAACCGGATCTTCCGGTAAAGTGATTACCGTGTCTTCCACGGCTTATACCGCAAGCTGCAGCGGCTGTTCCGGCCATACGGCTACAGGCGTTAACCTGACAAGCAATCCGAATGCCAAAGTCATTGCGGTAGACCCAAGCGTCATCCCGCTCGGCACAAGAGTCCACGTAGACGGATACGGGGATGCCGTGGCCGCTGATACAGGCTCAGCCATTAAAGGAAGACGGATTGATGTCTTTTTCCCTGAAAAATCTTCAGCTTACCGCTGGGGAAAGAAACAGGTCAAAATAAAAATCTTAAATTAATTCCGATTCACTCAGAGGGTTTTGCGCCCTCTGTTTTTTTCGTTATAATAGGTAAAGTGTATTTTCAGTATATTAGACGTGACATGTAAGCAAAGGTTTCGTTTTGGATATAAAAAGTTTTTTTGGAGGAAGTAATGAAAATTAAAGAAATTATTGTAGTCGAGGGACGCGATGACACTGCGCGCATAAAACTTGCCGTTGATGCGGATACGATCGAGACAAACGGTTCCGCAATCGGAGACGAAGTCATCAGACAGATTCGGCTGGCGCAGGAAACGAGAGGGGTCATCGTGCTGACGGACCCGGATTTTCCGGGGGAAAAGATCCGGAAAACCATTTCTGAAGCAGTACCCGGTTGTAAACACGCATTTCTGCCCAAACATCTTGCCAAACCGAAAAACAAGCGCGGCATTGGCGTTGAGCACGCATCCATTGAAAGCATCAGAGCATGTCTGGAAAATGTGCATGAAGAGATGGAGGCAAAGCCGAGTGAGATTTCAGCTGAAGATGTCATACAGGCCGGTCTGATCGGCGGACCGGCTGCCAAAAGACGCCGCGAACGATTGGGCGACCTGCTGAAGATCGGCTATACAAACGGCAAGCAGCTTCAAAAACGGCTGCAAATGTTTCAAATCAAAAGAAGTGATTTTATTGATGCGCTCGATGCTATGAGGCAGGAGGAACAGGATGAACAATAAAGATATCGCGACACCTATCAGAACGAAGGAAATTCTGAAAAAGTACGGTTTCTCTTTTAAAAAGAGTCTGGGACAGAATTTCTTAATTGATACAAATATATTGGACAGAATTGTGGACCATGCGGAAATTACGGATCGGACCGGAGTCATTGAAATCGGGCCCGGAATCGGCGCGCTGACAGAGCAGCTTGCCAAACGGGCGAAAAAGGTCGTCGCGTTTGAAATTGATCAGCGCCTGCTGCCCATTCTCAATGATACGCTGTCTCCGTATGACAATGTAACGATCATTCATCAAGATGTGCTGAAAGCAGACGTCAAATCTGTCATTGAAGAGCAGTTTCAGGATTGTGATGAAATTATGGTGACGGCGAATCTCCCATATTATGTGACGACGCCGATCATCATGAAGCTCTTGGAAGAACATCTTCCGTTAAAAGGGATTGTCGTGATGCTGCAAAAAGAGGTCGCTGAGCGGATGGCCGCTGATCCTTCCTCTAAGGAGTACGGATCGCTTTCCATTGCGGTTCAGTTCTATACGGAGGCCAAAACCGTCATGACCGTCCCGAAAACGGTGTTTGTGCCTCAGCCTAATGTCGATTCAGCCGTCATCCGTCTCTTGCTTCGTGACGGCCCGGCGGTTGACGTCGATAATGAACCGTTTTTCTTCCAGCTGATTAAAGCAAGCTTCGCACAGCGCCGGAAAACCTTGCTGAACAACCTTGTGAACAATCTTCCGGGCGGAAAAGAGAAAAAAGCTCAAATTGAAGAAGTTCTTCAAGAAACGAATATTGACGGAAAGCGGCGCGGTGAATCCCTGTCCATAGAAGAATTCGCGCTCCTGTCCAACGGATTGCATAAAGCCCTTTTCTAAGAGGGCTTTTTGTTTTGCGTCACCACTTGGACTGCCGCTACATAGGCTAGAGGAGAACCTTATTCATTCAACTGCAAGAAAAGCTTGAAACATCAAGCGCCGCAGCGGAAAGAGGTGTATTTGCCAAGACTTCTTTCATGATGAGGCTTAGTCTATTTGTGGAGTGGGTAACGTGCAATTTCAAATAGGAGATATGGTAGCCAGGAAATCCTATCAAATGGATGTTTTATTTCGCATTATCGGTATAGAGCAAACAAGCAATGGGAATTCAATTGCCATCCTGCATGGTGACGAAGTCAGATTGATTGCGGATGCTGATTTTTCTGATTTGGAGCCTGTCAGAAAAGACGAACAGGCCATGAGAAAGAAAAGAGATGAAAGCAGGATGAATGAATCTCTCGAGCTGCTCCGCCAGGATTATAAGCTGCTTCGGGAAAAACAGGAATATTATGCGACAAATCAATATCAGCATCAGGAGCACTACTTTCATATGCCCGGAAAGGTATTGCATCTGGACAGCGATGAGGCCTATTTGAAAAAGTGCCTGAACTTTTATGAAAAAATCGGTGTGCCGGTATACGGAATTCATTGCCATGAGAAAAAAATGCCGGCATCAATTGACGAGCTGCTTGATAAATACAGGCCGGATATTTTAGTCATCACCGGCCATGATGCATATTCCAAGCATAAGGGAGGCGTGAACGATTTAAGCGCCTACAGGCATTCCAAACACTTTGTCGAAACCGTTCAAAGAGCGAGGCGTAAAGTACCTCATTTGGATCAGCTGGTCATATTCGCGGGGGCGTGCCAATCTCATTTCGAGTCTTTAATCAGGGCAGGCGCGAATTTTGCAAGTTCGCCGTCACGCGTCAATATCCATGCGCTTGACCCGGTATATATTGTCGCGAAAATCAGCTTCACCCCGTTTATGGAGCGGATCAATGTATGGGATGTCCTGAGAAATACGCTGACGAGAGAGAAAGGGCTGGGAGGAATTGAAACGAAGGGTGTGCTGCGTGTCGGTATGCCGTATAAATCAAATGGATGAGTGATAAAACCCGCATATATTTCGCTATGCGGGTTAATTATTTTACATATTGATACATAAATTTCCGGAACTTGTGAAAAATAACGCAGAAATCAATAGAATTTTGTCAAAATAATTTTGTTGACAATGACTTATTAACGTTGATATAATTTAAATTTTATTTGACAAAATTGGGCTCTTGTTGTACAATAAATGTAGTGAGGTGGATGCAATGGCGAAGACGTTGTCCGATATAAAAAGATCGCTTGATGGGAATTTAGGTAAACGGCTTACGTTAAAAGCAAACGGCGGCCGCCGAAAAACGATTGAGCGTTCGGGCATTTTAGCTGAGACGTACCCTTCTGTTTTTGTGATACAACTAGATCAAGACGAGAATTCGTTTGAAAGAGTTTCATACAGTTATGCTGATATTCTGACTGAGACTGTTGAATTGACATTCAATGACGATGCGGCAAGCTCAGTAGCATTTTAATGGGCAGTGAACCTTTTGTTTACTGCTTTTTGTTTTGCCTTCTAAAGCTCTTCTAATTATTCCCTCGAAAGTTTCAGCCGATTAAACGGAAGCTATAAGTGTCACATGTTTTATCGTGGCGTGCACGAATGGTGATCAATTCTATAAAAGGGGTTGTTTCGTTTGGGCAGACGTCGTGGAGTTATGTCAGATGAGTTCAAATATGAGCTGGCGAAGGACCTTGGTTTTTACGATACGGTGAAAAACGAGGGCTGGGGAGGCATTCGGGCGCGTGACGCCGGGAATATGGTAAAGCGCGCGATTGAGATTGCCGAACAGCAGATGGCGGCTCAGAACCAAAATAACCGATAATGCAGTGGCCCGGGGGACAATCCGTTCCCCGGTTTTTTCTATCGGCTGTCAAAACCGGCGTCAATTTCGGATAAGTACCTCCGGGTCTCCAAATGTGATACAATGTTCATACTTATGTTTAGATGGAGAAGTAGGTGAAAGCTATGCGTATTTTAGAAAAAGCGCCGGCCAAAATCAATCTGTCCCTCGATGTGACGAGTAAACGCCCGGATGGTTATCACGAAGTGGAGATGATCATGACGACAATTGATTTGGCAGATCGGATTGAACTGACAGAACTGCCCGAAAACGTTATCAGAGTGGCGTCGCATAATCGCTTTGTTCCGGATGATCAAAGGAATCTGGCTTATCAGGCAGCCAAACTGCTTAAAGAACGGTTTCAAGTCAAAAAAGGCGTTTCCATTATGATTACAAAAGTGATCCCTGTTGCGGCAGGCCTTGCCGGCGGAAGCAGCGATGCGGCAGCCACGCTCAGAGGGCTGAACAGGCTTTGGGATTTAAAGCTTTCTGTCGAAGAGCTCGCGGAGCTTGGAGCTGAAATCGGTTCAGACGTGTCCTTCTGTGTATACGGAGGCACTGCCTTGGCAACCGGACGCGGTGAGAAGATCAGGCACATTAGTGCTCCGCCTCATTGCTGGGTCGTGCTCGCCAAACCGACGATCGGGGTATCGACTGCCGAAGTGTACCGCCGGCTGAACTTACAGCAGGTTCGGCATCCTGATGTGCAGGCGATGATTGACGCGATTGAAGAAAAAAGCTTCCAAAAGGTATGCGGACAATTAGGAAACGTATTGGAGTCGGTTACGCTCAGCCTCCATCCCGAGGTGGCGATGATTAAAAATCAAATGAAACGCTTCGGCGCTGATGCGGTGTTAATGAGCGGAAGCGGACCGACTGTATTCGGTTTGGTTCAATACGAATCGAAGGTGCAGCGGATTTATAACGGGTTAAGAGGTTTCTGTGATCAAGTGTACGCGGTGCGGATGATCGGCGAACAGAATGCTCTTGATTAAATCCGTATGTTAAGTTATATTATTTTTAAATTATTCGGATTTTGGGGGTAAGTTCATGAAGTTTCGTCGCAGCGGCAGATTGGTGGACTTAACAAATTATTTGTTAACCCATCCGCATGAATTAATACCGTTAACGTTTTTCTCAGAACGGTATCAATCAGCAAAGTCATCAATCAGTGAAGATTTAACGATTATTAAACAGACCTTTGAACAGCAAGGCATTGGGACGCTGCTTACAGTGCCGGGAGCTGCCGGAGGCGTCAAATACATTCCGAAAGTGAAACAGGCTGAAGCAGAAGCGTTTATACAGGAGCTGGGACAGTCTTTAGTAAATCCTGAGCGTATCCTTCCGGGCGGTTATGTATATTTAACGGATATCTTAGGAAAACCATCTGTCCTCTCTCATGTAGGCAGGCTTTTTGCTTCCGTTTTTGCGGAGCGGGAGATTGATGTGGTGATGACCGTTGCGACAAAAGGAATCCCTCTTGCTTACGCAGCGGCCAGTTATCTGAACGTTCCGGTTGTCATCGTGCGAAAGGACAATAAAGTGACGGAAGGCTCCACGGTGAGCATCAATTATGTATCAGGGTCATCTAACCGCATTCAAACGATGTCGCTTGCGAAAAGAAGTTTGGCTACGGGTTCGAACGTTTTGATTATTGACGACTTTATGAAAGCCGGCGGCACCATTAACGGCATGATCAGCCTGCTTGATGAGTTTAATGCAAACGTCGCGGGAATAGGCGTCTTGGTTGAAGCCGAGGGAGTGAATGAACGGCTTGTCGATGAATACATGTCACTGCTCACGCTTTCAACCATCAATATGAAAGACAAAACGATTGAGATTCAAAACGGCAATTTTCTGCGATTTTTTAAAGAACAGCATTTAAAGAATGGGGAGACAGAAAAATGACAAAAGCAATCCATACAAAACACGCGCCGGCAGCGATCGGGCCATATTCACAGGGAATCATCGTAAACAACATGTTTTACAGCTCAGGCCAGATTCCTCTTACTGCTGAAGGAGAAATGGTAAACGGTGATATCACAGAACAAACGCATCAGGTGTTCAGCAATTTAAAAGCTGTGCTGAAAGAAGCGGGCGCTTCGCTCGAGACGGTTGTAAAAGCAACGGTGTTTATTGCTGATATGGAGCAGTTTGCGGAAGTGAATGAAGTGTACGGACAATACTTTGATGTACATAAGCCGGCAAGGTCTTGTGTGGAAGTGGCGAGACTGCCGAAAGACGCTCTCGTGGAAATTGAAGTCATTGCGCTGGTGAAATCTTAAATCTCAGAAAAGTGGTTCCGGTCTCCGGGATCACTTTTTTTATGCAGTATATGATCCCCAAATATGGTTTATCACCTAATTGTGTATGTATATCCTATATTTTCAAAAAAACTTTTTGAAACGTGCAGGAATTTAAAAAGAATCGTGGAATTGTTAGACTAATGCTTTTATATAGGGAAAAGGTGGTGAACTACTGTGGAAGTTACTGACGTAAGATTACGCCGCGTGAATACCGATGGTCGCATGAGAGCGATTGCATCCATCACGCTGGATCACGAATTTGTCGTACATGATATTCGTGTGATTGATGGAAACAATGGTCTTTTCGTTGCGATGCCGAGTAAACGCACCCCTGATGGAGAATTCCGCGATATTGCTCATCCTATTAATTCCAGCACGCGGGGCAAGATCCAGGATGCTGTTTTAAATGAGTATCATCGTTTGGGTGACTCTGAAGCATTAGAATATGAAGAAGCCGGGGCTTCTTAAACATAACAAAATGTAAGGACTGCTGATAAAGGCTGACACAAGGCCTTTTCCGGCAGTCCTTTTTTAAATCTGATTTTTCAGTAATAAAGCGATTACATAGAAAATTCTTGCACTTTTTGATGTCTTCTTGAAATCAACAGCTATTTAGGATATATTTTTCTATGGATAAAAGGGATATTGGAGGCCATTAAATGGATAAGCGGTTTGCAGTGATTTTAGCTGCCGGAAAAGGAACGAGAATGAAATCGAAGCTTTACAAGGTCCTTCATCCGGTATGCGGAAAGCCTATGGTAGAGCACGTCGCAGACGAAGCTCTGAAATTATCTTTAGCGAAGCTTGTCACCATCGTAGGACACGGCGCCGAAGATGTGAAGAAGCAGCTCGGACAGAAAAGCGATTACGCTCTCCAAGCAGAACAGCTCGGTACGGCTCATGCGGTCAAACAGGCGAAACCATTTCTTCACGGGGAAAAGGGTGTCACGATCGTTATTTGCGGCGATACACCGCTTCTGACGGCGGAGACGATGGAAGCCATGCTGAATGAACATACAGACAAAGGTGCAAAAGCCACGGTGTTAACGGCCGTTGCTGACGATCCCGCCGGATACGGAAGAATCATCCGCAGTGAAGACGGCGCCGTTCAAAAAATCGTGGAGCACAAGGATGCTTCGGAGCAAGAACGTCTTGTGAAAGAAATTAACACGGGAACGTACTGTTTTGATAACGAGGCTCTTTTTCGTGTCATCGAACAGGTTTCGAATGAAAATGCCCAAGGCGAGTATTATCTGCCGGATGTGATCGAAATCCTCAAAGACGAAGGCGAAACTGTTGCCGCTTACCAGACTGGTAACTTCCAAGAGACGCTCGGAGTGAATGATAGAGTCGCTCTTTCTCAGGCTGAAATGTATATGAAAGAGCGTATTAACAAACGGCATATGCAGAACGGAGTCACTTTAATCGATCCGATGAATACGTACATCTCACCTGACGCACGTATCGGACAAGATACAGTTATTTATCCCGGAACTGTGTTAAAGGGACAAGCTGAAATCGGCGATGAATGTGTCATCGGCCCTCACACTGAGATAGAGGACAGCTCAATCGGCAGCCGCACTGTGATTAAACAATCCGTTGTCAATCGCAGCAAAGTTGGGAATGATGTAAATATCGGTCCTTTTGCTCACATCAGACCCGATTCCGCAATCGGCAATGAAGTGAAGATCGGAAACTTTGTTGAAATCAAGAAAACACAATTCGGCGACCGAAGCAAAGCATCTCATTTAAGCTATATCGGTGATGCCGAAGTGGGCACGGATGTGAATCTGGGCTGCGGCTCCATCACGGTCAATTATGATGGGAAGAAAAAGTATTTAACCAAAATTGAAGACGGCGCCTTTATAGGCTGCAACTCCAATCTGGTCGCTCCTGTTACAGTGGGAGAAGGCGCGTACGTCGCTGCGGGTTCAACCGTAACTGAAGATGTGCCGGGCGAAGCGCTTGCCATTGCCAGAGCAAGACAAGTAAATAAAGAAGATTATGTGAAAAACATTCATAAAAAATAATCCTAAAATCGGAGGTTTACCATGTCTAACGAATACGGAGATAAGAATTTAAAGATTTTTTCTTTGAATTCAAATCCAGAACTTGCAAAAGAAATCGCGGATAATGTAGGGGTTCAATTAGGAAAGTGCTCTGTTACAAGATTCAGTGACGGAGAGGTCCAGATCAACATAGAAGAAAGTATTCGCGGCTGTGATTGCTATATCATTCAGTCTACAAGTGCGCCGGTTAATGAGCACATTATGGAATTGCTGATTATGGTTGACGCTTTAAAGCGCGCTTCCGCGAAAACAATCAACATTGTCATTCCGTACTACGGTTATGCGCGCCAGGACAGAAAAGCAAGATCACGTGAACCGATTACGGCAAAACTTTTTGCAAACCTGCTTGAAACAGCGGGTGCGACACGCGTGATCGCGCTTGATTTACACGCGCCGCAAATTCAAGGTTTCTTTGATATTCCGATTGACCACTTAATGGGTGTTCCGATTTTAGGCCATTACTTTGAAGGTAAAGACTTGAAAGATATCGTCATTGTTTCTCCTGACCACGGCGGTGTGACGCGCGCCCGCAAACTTGCGGACCGTCTGAAAGCGCCGATCGCGATTATCGACAAACGCCGTCCTAGACCGAATGAGGTAGAAGTGATGAATATCGTCGGTAACGTGGAAGGTAAAACAGCGATTCTGATCGATGATATTATTGATACGGCCGGCACAATCACACTTGCCGCTAACGCGCTGGTTGAAAACGGAGCTGCAGAAGTGTATGCATGCTGTACGCACCCTGTACTGTCAGGCCCTGCCGTTGAGCGGATCAATAACTCTAAAATCAAGGAGCTTGTCGTAACGAACAGCATTAAGCTTCCTGATGAGAAAAAAATCGACCGCTTTAAGCAGCTTTCTGTCGGACCGCTTCTGGCTGAAGCGATTATCCGCGTTCACGAGAAACAATCTGTCAGCTATTTATTCAGCTAAACCGAAACTTTAAGGTTTAAATCCCAGTTATTGTGGGTATTGTTCTAATAGGACGATAAAACGATAATTAGGATGGTGCTGAATATGGCAACTTTAAAAGCAAATGAAAGAACAGATTTTAAACGTTCGACGCTTCGGAAAATCCGTCATTCAGGACATGTTCCAGGGATTATATACGGTAAAGAAACAACGAATACGCCTGTCTCTTTAGACAGTGTCGAATTGCTTAAAACATTGCGGGACGAAGGAAAAAACACGATTATCACAATTGATGTCAACGGAAATCAGCAATCGGTTATGGTGACTGATCTTCAGACAGACCCGCTCAAAAACGAATTGACGCACGCCGATTTTCAAGTCGTGAATATGAGTGAGGAGCTGGAGGCCGAGGTGCCGATTCAGCTGACGGGAGAGGCGAAGGGAGTCAAAGACGGAGGCGTCATCCAGCAGCCGCTGCATGAGCTTTCGATTAAGGCCAGACCGAAGGACATCCCTCAGACAATCAATGTTGATATTTCAGGACTTGAAATGAATGATGTGCTGACCATCGCAGATCTGACTGCTGACGGCAATTATACATTTACAAACGACCCGGAAGAAGTCGTGGCTTCCATCCTTCCTCCTAAGCAGGAAGCATTCGAAGAAGATGCAGAACCGTCTCCTGGGGAAGAGCCCGAAGGAGAAAATCAATAAGCGCTTTAAGACGTAACCCGCCCGAGGTTACGTCTTTTGTGCTAGAATGAGAAGAATTACAGCGATGTTGAGGGAGGATTTACGATGCTTGTGATTGCCGGTCTCGGTAACCCGGGAAAAACCTATGAGAACACGAGACATAATGTCGGCTTTATGGCCATTGACGAGCTTTCTAAAGAATGGAATATTGAACTGAATAAAACGAAATTCAACGGACTTTACGGAATGGGGTTTGTTTCCGGAAAAAAAGTTCTACTTGTTAAACCGCTTACATATATGAATTTATCAGGGGAATGTTTGCGGCCGCTGCTGGATTATTATGATGCCGATCATGAAGATCTGAAAGTCATATACGATGACCTTGATCTTCCGACGGGAAAAATCAGGCTCCGGACGAAGGGGAGCGCAGGCGGACATAACGGGATTAAATCGCTTATACAGCACCTCGGAACCCCTGAATTTGACCGGGTCAGAATCGGAATCGGCCGCCCCGCTGGCGGAATGAAAGTCGTTGACTATGTACTGGGAGCTTTTACGAAGGAAGAAGCGCCGCATATCAACGATGCCGTCTCAAAAACCGTAAAAGCCTGCGAAGCTTCCTTAACGAAACCATTTTTAGAAGTCATGAACGAATTTAATGCAAATGTATAAGATAAATAATGGGAGACCATACTAGGGAAAAATGATTTTTTCACATCAGGAGGTCCAACGTATGGCTTTGCATTATTTCTGCCGCCACTGCGGCTTTAAGGTAGGGAGCCTGGAATATTCGACGGTGCCGACACAGTCACTTGGATTTCAGCACTTAACAAATGAGGAAAGAAACGATATGATTTCATATAAAGACAATGGAGATGTCCATGTTCTTACAATTTGTGAAGACTGCCAAGAGGCGCTGGAACGCAATCCGCACTACCATGAACACAACACATTTATTCAATAAGAAGCTTTGGTGTAGATTCTAGACCAAAGCGTTTTTCTGTTCTTGCAGAAAATAGAGAGGAGGGCCCATATGGACAACATTCAAACCTTTATTAAAGAAAGCGATGATTTTAAATCCATTGTCAACGGTTTACATGAGGGGCTGAAGGAACAGCTGCTTGCGGGTCTGTCAGGTTCCGCGCGTTCTGTTTTTACCTCCGCCCTTGCACAGGAAACGAAAAGGCCGATTTTCTTTATCACCCATAATTTATATCAGGCCCAAAAAGTGACGGAAGATCTGACGGCGCTTCTCGGGGATCAATCTGTTTTTTTATACCCCGTAAATGAATTGATTTCTTCAGAAATTGCGGTAGCGAGCCCTGAACTGCGCGCTCAGCGGCTTGATGTCATTAATAGATTAACAAACGGAGAAGCGCCGGTCGTTGTGGCGCCCGTTGCGGCAGTGAGAAGAATGCTTCCGCCGAAGGAGCTGTGGAAAAGCAGCCAGCTCGTCATTTCACTCGGAGACGAAATAGAACCGGATCAGCTGTCCGCGCGCCTTGTAGAGGTGGGGTATGAGCGTTCCGATATGGTTTCTGCACCCGGTGAATTCAGTATTCGCGGCGGAATTATCGACATTTATCCGCTGACGTCGGAGCATCCGGTGCGAATTGAACTGTTTGATACGGAGGTCGATTCCATCAGAAGCTTCAATTCTGATGACCAGAGATCAATTGAGACGCTCAAACATGTGGCGATAGGACCGGCGAAGGAATTGATCATCAGGGCGGAAGAAAAAGCCCGTGCGATGGAAAGGCTCGATAAAGGGCTTGCCGACAGTCTGAAAAAGCTGAAGCAGGACAAACAAAAGGAAATGCTTCATATCAATATCTCACATGATAAAGAACGGTTATCAACGGGACAGACTGATCAGGAACTTGTGAAGTATCTCTCGTACTTTTACGAAAAGCCTGCTAGTTTGCTAGATTATACACCGGCAGACACGTTGTTACTGTTAGACGAGGTCAGCCGCATTCATGAAATGGAGGATCAGCTGCAAAAAGAAGAGGCCGAATTTACGACAAGTCTGCTCGAGGAAGGGAAAATTCTGCACGACATTCATTTATCCTTCAGCTTTCAGGAGCTTATGAGCGAAAAGCGGCGCCCGGCTATTTATTATTCATTATTTTTGCGTCATGTCCAGCATACAAGCCCTCAGAATATCGTGAATGTGACAAGCAGGCAGATGCAGAGTTTTCACGGGCAGATGAATGTGCTTGCAGGTGAAATGGAGCGCTTTAAGAAATCAAACTTCACCGTCGTCTTTTTAGGCGCGAATAAGGACAGAACCGACAGATTGGCATCCGTGCTGGCTGATTACGAAATTGAAGCCGCAAAAACGGACAGCTCCAAAGCGCTTGTGCAAGGACAGGTCTATGTCATGGAAGGCGAGCTGCAATCCGGTTTTGAACTGCCGCTGATGAAGCTGGCCGTCATTACGGAGGAAGAGCTGTTCAAAAACCGAATTAAGAAAAAGCCGAGAAAGCAGAAGCTGACAAATGCCGAACGGATCAAAAGCTATTCCGAGCTTCAGGTCGGTGACTATGTCGTCCACGTCAACCACGGGATCGGTAAGTATTTGGGGATCGAAACACTAGAAATCAAAGGCATTCATAAAGATTACCTCAACATTCATTATCAGGGCAGCGATAAGCTGTACGTCCCTGTAGAACAAATCGACCAGGTGCAGAAGTACGTCGGCTCTGAAGGAAAAGAACCGAAGCTTTATAAACTGGGCGGCAGTGAATGGAAACGGGTGAAGAAAAAAGTTGAAAACTCCGTTCAGGATATTGCCGATGATCTGATTAAGCTTTATGCGGAACGGGAAGCAAGCAAAGGCTATGCGTTCTCGCCGGATCATGAAATGCAGCGGCAGTTCGAATCTGCTTTCCCTTATCAGGAAACAGAGGACCAGCTCCGTTCCATTCAGGAGATTAAAAAGGACATGGAAAGAGAGCGCCCGATGGACCGTTTGCTTTGCGGTGATGTCGGTTACGGGAAGACGGAGGTAGCCATCCGAGCGGCTTTTAAAGCGATCGCAGACGGAAAGCAGGTCGCGCTTCTTGTGCCGACGACAATACTCGCGCAGCAGCATTATGAAACCATTATGGAGCGTTTTCAGGACTATCCGATTAACATCGGTCTTCTCAGCCGATTCAGAACGAGAAAAGAATCCAATGAAACGATTAAAGGCCTGAAAAACGGAACGGTAGACATCGTAATCGGAACCCACAGGCTCTTATCTAAAGACGTCGTCTATAAAGATCTCGGCTTGCTCATCATTGATGAAGAGCAGCGCTTTGGCGTAACGCATAAGGAAAAAATCAAACAGATCAAAGCCAATGTCGATGTGCTGACTCTTACAGCGACGCCGATACCGCGTACGCTTCATATGTCCATGCTCGGTGTGCGGGACTTATCTGTTATTGAAACGCCGCCGGAAAACCGTTTCCCTGTTCAGACATATGTCGTGGAATACAATGGCGCGCTTGTGCGGGAAGCCATCGAAAGAGAACTGGCGCGCGGAGGACAGGTATATTTCTTGTACAACCGCGTGGATGACATCGAGCGGAAGGCTGATGAAATTTCCATGCTTGTTCCCGATGCGAAAGTGGCATATGCCCACGGAAAAATGACTGAAAATGAATTGGAAAGCGTCATGCTCAATTTTCTGGAAGGGGAATCAGACGTCCTTGTCAGCACGACTATTATTGAGACAGGCGTAGATATACCAAATGTCAATACCTTGATTGTGTTCGACGGAGACAAAATGGGGCTGTCTCAGCTGTATCAGCTGAGAGGACGGGTCGGCCGTTCCAACCGCGTCGCTTACGCGTATTTTACGTACCGCAGAGACAAAGTGCTTACTGAGGTGGCGGAAAAACGGCTGCAGGCGATTAAAGAATTTACCGAGCTGGGATCAGGCTTTAAAATCGCCATGCGTGACTTGACGATCAGGGGAGCGGGGAACCTTCTCGGCGCCCAGCAGCACGGCTTTATCGACTCAGTCGGCTTTGACCTGTACTCGCAAATGCTCAAGGAAGCGATTGAAGAGCGGAAAGGCGATATTCCGAAAAGCGAACAGTTTGAGACAGAAATCGATATCGAGCTTGACGCGTATATTCCCGAAAACTATATACAAGACGGCAAGCAAAAAATCGACATGTATAAACGCTTCAGGTCAATCGCCACAATTGAGGAGAAAAATGAGCTCCAAGATGAAATCATCGACAGGTTCGGCAGCTATCCTAAAGAAGTTGAATGGCTGTTTACGGTTGCTGAGATGAAGGTATACGGAAAATATGAACGCGTCGAACTCATCAAGCAGGATAAAGACGCGATCAGATTTACCATTTCTGAAGAGGCCAGCGCACAGATTGACGGCCAGAAATTGTTCGAACTCGGCAATAAATACGGCCGGCAGATCGGACTGGGAATGGAAGGGAAAAAGCTGAAAATCTCAGTACAGACGAAAGGCCGCAAAACGGAAGAGTGGCTGGAGACCGTGCTCGGCATGCTGAAAGGCCTTCAGGATGTGAAGAAAGAAACAATCCCGTCTTCATAAAAATTGTTACTCTCTGGTGTATATTACATTTGATGTGACGGATACTAATTTCAAGCGAGTGGCGGAAGCTACATAAAGTAAAGAGCTTTAGTACTTTCCCTTAAATATCATCACATGAAAGAGAGGCACCAGAGAGATGAAAGCTACAGGTATCGTACGTCGTATTGATGATCTAGGACGGGTCGTCATTCCTAAAGAAATTCGGAGAACACTGCGAATCAGGGAAGGAGACCCGCTTGAAATATTCGTTGACCGCGACGGAGAAGTTATATTGAAAAAATATTCTCCTATCAGTGAGCTTGGCGATTTTGCGAAGGAATATGCAGATGCTTTGTATGACAGTCTCGGCCATTCCGTTTTGATTTGCGACCGTGACGCGTATATTGCCGTTTCAGGCAGTTCGAAAAAAGAATTTCTGAACAAAGCCATCAGCGATTTGCTCGAAAAAACGATGGATCAGCGCAGCTCAGTGGTAGAAAACGACGTGAAGTCCGCGCAGCTTGTTAATGACATTGATGAAGATATGAGCTCCTATACAATAGCCCCGATCGTGGCAAATGGCGATCCTATCGGCGCCGTGGTCATCTTTTCCAAGGAACAGGCGCTTGGAGAAGTAGAACATAAAGCGGTAGAAACGGCAGCCAGTTTTTTGGCGAGACAAATGGAGCAGTAGGTCTTATTACCATTATTGAAATAAGAAACGGGGAAAGAACAGCTCTTATACAAGTGCTGTTCTTTTTCATATTCATATGTGCTCTCTATCGGTTCGGCCGTTAGGATTGTGATATAATAAGCTCGTTTTATAGACGTAATTTTCTAGCGGCTGGAAGGAGCTTTTGGATGAACGATTCAGTTGGCGCCAAGCGGCAATCGGCATGGAAAGGTGCTTTTGTGCTCGTCGTTGCGGGCATCGTGACGAAGATATTAAGCGCCGTGTACAGGGTTCCTTTTCAGAATATTGTCGGTGACGTCGGATTTTACATTTATCAGCAGGTGTATCCGTTTTTAGGGATCGCGGTCATGCTGTCAACATCCGGTTTTCCGGTGATCATCTCAAAATTAATGAACGATTATAGCGGTCATAAACAAAAAATAATGAAAATTTCCGCCCTTTATGTCACGGCGGCCGGACTTGTTCTGTTTGCGCTCATGTATGCCGGCGCGGCGCCGTTGGCCGGTTTTATGGGTGACGCCCGCCTTGTGATGCTGATAAGGGTCGCGGCGTTCGCTTTCATACTGTTTCCGTTTACGGCGGTTATCCGGGGGTATTTCCAAGGCGTGCATGATATGATGCCGTCAGCCTTATCCCAGATTACGGAACAGCTTCTTCGCGTGGCGGTGCTTCTCGGTTTATCCTTCTGGCTTTTGAAAAGCGGCCGTTCATTATACGCGGCGGGTGCGGGGGCGGCCTCGGGATCAATAGCCGGGAGCTTTGCGGCCCTTTGTGTATTGGCTGTTTTCTGGTATAAGCGGGAAGAAACAAAGAAAGACGGCGGACATATCGAAACGGCCGTCATTGTAAAAAAGCTGCTGCTTTATTCAGTCACCATCTGTATCAGCAGTGTACTCATGCTTTTGATTCAGCTTGTAGACGCCTTAAACTTATATTCGCTGCTTTCAGACGGGACGGAGAGCCATGCTGCTAAACAGCTGAAAGGCATATATGACCGCGGACAGCCGCTCCTTCAGCTGGGAACCGTGTTTGCCGTCAGTATCGCTGCGTCCTTGGTTCCTTCAATTTCAAAAGCGGTGCATGGGAACAAGCCGTTTATCATAAAAGAGAAAGCGACATCAGCCGTCAAGCTCTGCCTTGCGGTAGGGATCGGTGCATCGGCCGGGCTTTTTTGCATTTTAGAACCGGTGAATATCATGCTTTTCCAAAACAGTGAGGGGACGCAGACCTTACAAATATTCAGCTTATCTATCTTTTTTGCCTCAATTGCGCTTACGGCAGCCGCGATTCTGCAAGGAGCGGGACATACCGTTTTCCCCGCCGTATCCGTTTTGACGGGAGGGGCGCTGAAATGGGTGCTGAATGTTTGGTTGGTCCCCGGCTGGGGTATTACAGGAGCGGCACTGGCGACCGTCTTGGCATTTGCCGCAGTTGCGTGCTTGAATCTCCGGAGAATTTGGTCGAAGGGCTGGCTGACGAATATCGGCGGCGTGATTGTCCGTCTGTGCTGGTGCAGTCTGCTGATGGTCTTCTTTTTGCTCGTATATATGAAGCTTTGGCAGTTATTTGTTCCTGTCAGCAGGGTCGGAGCTGTATGTGAGAGTCTGTCTGCGTCAATCATCGGAGGGCTATTGTTTATTTATTGTATGATAAGAATGAAGATTTTCACGGACGAAGAGCTGAGCGGCCTTCCTTTTGGCAGTGCTTTAAGCAAATTGAAAAAGAGGAGAGAAAAACATGGCAGGTAATATTACGGTCGTCGGCCTCGGCGCCGGAGACATGGATCAGTTGACAGTGGGCGTACATAAGCTGCTGACTCAGGCGAAGCATTTATATATAAGAACGAAAGACCACCCTTTGATTTCGGAATTAGAGCAAGAGACGGAAGCGGACATCCGGTATTTTGATGATATTTATGAAAAACATGATCAGTTTGAAGCAGTCTATGAAGAGATCACGGACATTCTGTTTGAAAAAGCGAAGCAAGAAGATGTCGTCTACGCTGTACCCGGGCATCCGTTTGTCGCTGAGAAAACCGTTCAGCTGTTATTTGAAC
This sequence comes from Bacillus sp. KICET-1, assembly GCF_027721405.1. Classification (NCBI taxonomy): domain Bacteria; kingdom Bacillati; phylum Bacillota; class Bacilli; order Caryophanales; family Bacillaceae; genus Bacillus; species Bacillus sp. KICET-1. The sequence goes on along the minus strand of NZ_CP113515.1, from coordinate 812,864 downwards.
GCCGGGAAGAACAACAGATAGCTGTTCATACTGCCGGAGGGCAAAGCTTTCTGGATGCCACTTTTAATGCATTGCGAATTGATCCGATTGAAGGGTTTCAATTTACGGATGCGCAAACAATGACGCCGGATGAGCTCGAACTCCGCCATCACCTGATCATTTGCCAGGTTTATGACCAGATGACGGCCTCTGAGGTAAAGCTGACGCTTATGGAGAAATTGCCTGACGATTATGAAGTGGTCATCGTCACGGCAGCCGGAAGCAAGGGAGAAAAGATGACCAAGGTGCCTTTGTTTGAACTTGACCGCAATGTAGAAATAAATAACTTAACAAGCGTGTATGTTCCGCCGATTAAAAAAGAAGAACTCCTTTACCAGGAATTTTCTGCATTCCGAAGTATTATTCGCGAGCTTCGCGGGCCGAACGGCTGTCCGTGGGATCAAAAGCAGACACACCAGTCATTAAAGAAATATATGATTGAGGAATGCTACGAACTGCTTGAGGCCATTGACGAAGAGGACACGGATCACATGATAGAAGAACTCGGGGACGTCATGCTTCAGGTTATGCTGCACGCCCAGATCGGAGAAGACGAGGGGTATTTCTCAATTGATGATGTCATCAGAGACATCAGTGCGAAGATGGTCAGACGGCACCCGCACGTGTTTAAGGATGTTAAGGTTCAGGATGAACATGATGTCGTCGCCAACTGGGAAGAAATCAAAAAGGCGGAAAAGCAAACAACATCCTCTTCATTGCTGGATGCCGTGCCGAAAACACTGCCTTCTCTTGCGAAAGCCGCCAAGCTTCAGAAAAAAGCCGCAAAAACCGGCTTTGACTGGGATAACGTTCAGGACATATGGGATAAAGTAAATGAAGAGCTGAAGGAATTTTCTGCAGAGGCTTCCGCCGAATCAGCAGATGAAATCAGCTTAAAAGCTGAATTCGGCGATGTTTTATTTGCATTGGTCAATATCGGCCGATACTATAAAATTGAGCCTGAGGAAGCGCTCGCCATGACAAATGACAAATTCCGCAGACGCTTTGCTTATATTGAGAAAGAAGCGGCAGCAAAGGGACTTGAATTGACCGCAATGTCACTTGAAGAAATGGACAAATTGTGGGATGAAGCAAAAGAAATGGAGAGGAGATTCTGATATGAGACTTGATAAGTTTTTAAAAGTATCCAGATTAATTAAACGCCGCACATTGGCAAAAGAGGTCGCCGATCAAGGGAGAATCACCGTTAACGGGAATCAGGCGAAAGCCAGCTCAGACGTAAAAGCCGGTGATGAACTGACGGTCCGCTTCGGCCAGAAGCTTGTCACCGTGAAGGTAAACGAATTGAAAGAAACAACGAAAAAAGAAGAAGCCGCGGGCATGTATACAATCGTCAAAGAAGAAAAACTCGGCGAATAGGCTTGTTCTAAACAAGGCTCCCGCCTCATACAATGCAGTAATAATGCTAAAAGTATCGAGGATATGGGGGCTGAATAGATGAATTCATATTATGAGCAAAAAGGTTCTTCTTCTGTTCCGGAACAGCATGATGTAACGATGAAAGGGAGAAAGCATTTAGACATTTCGGGCGTCAAGCATGTAGAAAGTTTTGACAACGAAGAGTTTTTGCTGGAAACAGTTATGGGAATGCTTTCCGTCAGAGGCGAGAACCTGCAGATGAAAAACCTTGATGTGGAAAAAGGGATTGTATCTATAAAAGGCAGGGTATTTGACCTTGTATATTTAGACGAGCAGCAAGGGGATAAAGCTAAAGGGTTTTTTAGCAAGTTGTTTAAATGACACTGACGACCCAATTTTATACGATGCTGGCAATGACCGGTATGGGCGCCTGGCTCGGAGCGTCGCTTGATACATACAGGCTGTTTGTCAGCCGCGCCAAAACGGCCAGATGGCTGTTATTCATTCATGACATTCTCTTTTGGATTGTACAAGGTCTGATGTTTTTCTATGTGCTGCTCAACGTGAATGAAGGAGAACTCAGGGTATACATTTTCTTGGCTGTCTTACTGGGTATTGCGACGTACCAAAGCCTGTTTAAACGAATGTATATAAAAATACTGAAATTTTCCATTCATCTTGCGGTGTCTCTTTACCAATTCGCAAAAAAGCTCATTCAGCACGTGCTGTTCCGTCCGGTGCTTCTGCTCTTTAAGCTGCTCATCGGGCTGATCACGGTTATTTCTTTATACTCCTATCGGGTGAGTGCCTTTTTTGCGAAGTGTCTTTTTAAGATCGTAGCGTTTTTGCTGTATCCGCTGTTCTTCCTGTTGAAACAATTATTGAAACTTCTTCCTGAAAAATGGCGTCTTACTTTCAAACGATATTTTCAAAAAAGTGCAGGATTTTCACAAAAGAGCAAGAAACTAATCATAACAATCAGATCGACCATGATACGTATTTTGAAAAGGTGAAAGGAGGACCGTCTGGTTTGAATCTATCTAGAGAACGTACAATAACTGAAATTCAAAACGACTATAAAGAGCAGGTTGAACGGCAATCCCAGCTTATGAAAAGAAGGCGGAAAGGGCTTTTCAGACGGTTGATCGTATTCGGCGCCCTTGTGTTGTTGACGGCTATTGTCTTAGCGGGTTCTCTGTGGTCACAGACCTCTTCCCTTAGCGCAAACGAAGAAAAGAAAGCTCAGCTGGAAAAACAAGTGAAAAAATTGAACGCGAAACAGGCTGATTTAAAAGATGAAATTTCCAAATTAAAGGATGAGGATTACGTCACAGAGCTTGCCAGAAGAGACTTGTTTATGTCAGGAAATGGTGAGATTCTCTTTAATGTAGAAAAGAAGAGCAAGTAGCCTTGTTGACACTTAAATTTTTATTTAGGTATAATTAAACAAACGATCTTTTTATAAGCCTAAGGAGGAGCACTTTTTTTATGTCGATTGAAGTTGGCAGCAAGTTGCAAGGGAAAATAACAGGTATTACAAATTTCGGAGCATTTGTTGAATTGCCTGGAGGCTCAACCGGTCTCGTTCATATCAGTGAGGTAGCCGATAATTATGTAAAAGACATTAACGAGCATTTAAAAGTCGGCGATCAAGTTGAAGTGAAAGTCATCAACGTTGAAAAAGACGGGAAAATTGGTTTATCAATTAAAAAAGCTAAAGACCGTCCGCAAGCCAGACCTAGAAATGATTTCCGTCCGAAAGAATCTTTTGAACAGAAAATGAACAAGTTTCTTAAAGATAGCGAAGACCGCTTATCATCTTTAAAACGAAACACGGAATCAAAACGTGGAGGGCGCGGAGCAAGAAGAGGATAACTTGCTGCTTTCTATAAATACATGGAGCATCCGTCTATCCCAGCGGGTGCTTTTTTTGTATGCGCGCATGTAGTCAGAAAATTAAAACTTTAAAGTTTCTGTTGACGGAATGAAGAAACCTTTGTATTATATAACTTGTGCTTATAAGCACCTATATGGCGGTGTAGCTCAGCTGGCTAGAGCGTACGGTTCATACCCGTGAGGTCGGGGGTTCGATCCCCTCCGCCGCTACCATATATATATGGCCCGTTGGTCAAGCGGTTAAGACACCGCCCTTTCACGGCGGTAACACGGGTTCGAATCCCGTACGGGTCATCAAGCGAATCGGCTTCTGTTGCAGAAGCCGATTTTTTCATATTTAGACAACTTTTTGAGAAATGTCGGAGGAAATACGAAAGGAAAGGGGAACAAGGGAGAAAGCGTCGAAGAGTTCTTTGGAATTGTTACCTTCTTTTGACAAAATCCTATCTGTGCTTTCATTTATAATGACAAGCAACGAATAAAACAGGTGGGGGATGAGAGCAATGGAAAAAGCGGAAAGAAGAGTGAACGGGCCGATGGCGGGACAAGCTCTGGAAAAACTGCAATCGTTTTTTGAAAAGGCGGCAAAGCTTACAGTCCATCAAGCGCATTCACTTTTTTTCTATAAGGGGTTCATTTATGTCGTGATCGGTTTTTTACTTGGACGGGCTTTCATATTATCTGAGGTTCTTCCGTTTGCGCTGCCGTTTTTCGGAGCGATGCTGTTGATCAGAAGAGATAAAGCCTTCTATGCTTGTCTGTCTTTACTTGCGGGCGCTTTAACCATTTCGCCGAAACACTCTTTATTGATTCTCACAGCTTTGGCCGTCTTCACTCTATTTTCAAAAATCAGTACATATATCGTGCAGGACCGGGTGAAGATGCTGCCGATCGTGGTGTTTTTCTCTATGGCTGCCGCGAGAATCGGATTTGTTTATGTTGAAAGCGGCGCTTTTACCACCTATGATTATGTGATGGCTGTTGTCGAGGCGGGCCTGGCCTTTATTTTGACGCTGATCTTTTTACAAAGCCTGCCGATCTTCACGATCAAAAAAGTGAAGCAATCGTTAAAAATAGAAGAAATCATCTGTTTTATGATCTTGATCGCATCTGTTTTAACCGGGCTTGCCGGTGTTTCATTTCAGGGAATGCAGGCTGAACATATCCTGGCCCGCTATGTCGTGCTGAGTTTTTCCTTTGTCGGCGGGGCAAGCATCGGCTGTACGGTCGGTGTTGTGACCGGACTGATCCTCGGGCTTGCGAATATCGGGAATCTCTATCAAATGAGTCTGCTTGCGTTTTCCGGGCTTCTTGGCGGGCTGCTGAAAGAAGGAAAGAAAGCCGGCGCCGCAGTCGGATTGGTGATCGGCTCACTGCTGATTTCATTATATGGAGAAGGATCTGCCGGATTAATGACCACTCTTTATGAATCTTTGATTGCCGTTGTTTTGTTTTTGATTACGCCCCAATCGATTACGAAAAAGGTGGCGCGATACATACCGGGCACTGCTGAGCACAGTCAGGAACAGCAGCAGTACGCGAGGAAAATCAGAGATGTCACCGCCCAGAAAGTAGACCAGTTCTCCAATGTGTTTCATGCCTTGTCGGAGAGCTTCGCCACCTTTCATCAGACGTCTTCCGATGAGCAGGCTGAAGAAGGGGAAGTGGATCTCTTTTTAAGCAAAATCACCGAGCATTCCTGCCAATCCTGCTATAAGAAAAGCAAATGCTGGGTTCAAAACTTTGATAAAACATATGACTTAATGAAACAAGTTATGCATGAAACAGAGGAAAAACAGTATGCCTCAAACCGCAGATTAAAAAAAGAGTTTCAACAGCACTGTTCCAAATCCAGACAGGTGGAAGAACTGATTGAGGACGAACTTGCCCACCATCACGCCCATCTGACACTGAAGAGAAAAGTTCAGGACAGCAGGAGGCTTGTTGCCGAGCAGCTGTTGGGGGTTTCTGAGGTCATGGCGGACTTTTCTCGGGAAATAAAACGGGAGAGGGAGCAGCATTTTATTCAGGAAGAACAAATGATAGAGGCGCTTCAGCATTTCGGAATCGAGATTCAGCATGTCGAGATATACAGCTTGGAGCAGGGCAATATTGATATCGAAATGACAATCCCGTTCAGCGGAGGACACGGTGAGAGTGAGAAAATTATCGCCCCGATGCTGTCTGACATTCTTGAGGAGCAGATACTTGTCAAAAGCGAACAGCACTCGGCTCATCCGAATGGCTACAGCCATGTTGCGTTCGGTTCGACCAAATCGTACCGGGTATCGACAGGCGCGGCTCATGCGGCTAAAGGCGGCGGCCTTGTCTCCGGCGACAGCTACAGCATGATGGAACTGGGGGCGAGAAAATATGCGGCCGCGATCAGTGACGGCATGGGCAATGGGGCGAGGGCCCATTATGAGAGCAACGAAACGATTAAGCTGCTCGAAAAAATTCTCGAATCAGGTATTGATGAAAAAATAGCGATCAAAACGATCAACAGTATTCTGTCTTTACGGACGACAGATGAAATCTACTCAACTCTCGATCTTTCTATCATTGATCTTCAGGATGCAAGCTGCAAATTCTTGAAGGTCGGTTCAACGCCGAGTTTTATCAAGCGGGGAGATCAAGTCATGAAAGTGCAGGCCAGCAATCTGCCGATCGGTATCATCAATGAATTTGATGTGGAGGTTGTAAGTGAACAGTTAAAAGCGGGAGATCTGCTCGTCATGATGAGTGACGGTATTTTTGAAGGGCCGAAGCACGTTGAAAACCACGACCTGTGGATGAAACGGAAAATGAAAGGGCTGAAAACCGAAGATCCGCAGGAAATCGCTGATATATTAATGGAAGAGGTCATCAGAACGCGTTCCGGCCAAATCGAAGACGATATGACGGTGGTTGTTGTCCGGATTGATCACAACACGCCGAAATGGGCTTCCATACCGGTGCCGGCGGTATTCCAAAATAAAAAGGAGATTTCTTAATCCTTTCGTATAAATCACTTTCCTTCTGGCGAAGATGGGACTAATCGTATCACCGGGAGGAATGTATGTGAATAAGGGACATTTAAATCAAGTTCTGCTGATTACAGATGGCTGCTCCAATCATGGTGAAGACCCGATTGCAATGGCGGCTTTCGCCAAGGAGCAGGGGATTACGGTGAATGTTATAGGAATTATGGAAGAAAATGCGATTGACCAAGAGGCAATGAAGGAAGTTGAAGGCATCGCCATGGCCGGTGGCGGCGTCCATCAAGTTGTGTACGCGTCACAATTGTCTCAGACGGTTCAAATGGTAACGAAAAAAGCAATGACCCAGACGCTGCAAGGTGTCGTCAATCAAGAGCTAAAACAAATCTTAGGGAAAAACGTTGAAATGGAAGAGCTTTCTCCTGAAAAACGGGGCGAAGTGATGGAAGTGGTTGATGAACTCGGAGAAACAGTTCATCTGCAGGTGCTTGTGCTGGTTGATACGAGTGCGAGTATGGCGCCGAAACTGCCGACGGTGAAAGAAGCGCTGATCGATCTTTCCATCAGTTTAAATTCCCGGGCCGGACAAAATGAATTTGCCATGTGTATATTTCCCGGGAAAAGCCAGGAAGTTGAGCTTGTGCTGAATTGGACGCCGAAGCTTGAATCCCTTTCTGCACTCTTTGCGAAGCTGTCGACCGGCGGTATCACCCCTACGGGCCCCGCTATCCGGGAAGCGACGCAGCAGTTTGAGAGAATCCGCTCAAGAAGGAGCATGTTGGCAGATGATGAACGACGCTTTAACGAGTTTGGCATGTAGTCTGGCACCGGGGACGGCAATTCAGGGCAAATGGAACGGCAAATCCTACAGATTGCTCAAACAGCTTGGAAAAGGGGCTAACGGTATTGTATATCTGGCAGAAGCATCAGGCGGACAGGTCGCTTTGAAAATAAGCAGCGACAGCATGTCTGTTACCTCTGAAGTGAATGTCTTAAAATCCTTTTCAAAGGCCCGGTCGCAAACGATGGGGCCTTCTTTTTTTGATGCGGACGATGCGTTTATTCCGCAGCTGAATAAAAATGTCTCTTTTTACGTGATGGAGTACATAGAAGGGCCGCTTCTTCCGCAATATATCAGCAGTAAGGGAGCGGAGTGGATTCCGGTGCTGATGGTGCAGCTTCTTTCCAGCCTGTCAGTCCTTCATCAGCAAGGGTGGGTTTTTGGCGACCTCAAACCGGACAATCTCATTGTAACCGGACCTCCGGCTGCCATCCGCTGCATTGATGTAGGGGGAACGACAAAACAAGGCCGCGCGATTAAAGAGTATACGGAGTTTTACGACAGGGGCTATTGGGGGTATGGAACAAGAAAAGCAGAACCATCCTATGACCTGTTTGCTGTCGCAATGATCATGATCCACTGTGTCCAGAAGAAAGAGTGCAAAAAGTCAGGACAGCCGAAAGAACAGCTTCGTTCTATCATTGAAGGCCACCCGTTTCTGAATAAGTATAAGAAGGTTCTGTTTTCTGCTTTAAACGGCCAATATCCGTCTGCGGAAGCCATGAAGCATGACATCCTGACGGCGGGGCAGAGCGCCGGGAGTAAAAGGAAAGCCGCCGCCAAGCCTAAGCCGCCGCAATCAAAACCGCGGCAGGGCGCTGTATCTCAAACGCGGTATAAACCTAAACAAAAACCCGCAAAGCACAATGGTTTGTTTGAAACAACACTTATTTTAATCAGCGTTCTCGCCCTTTATTTCGCTTACATCGTCTTTTTTCTCATCTAATGCCGGCCGGACGCCTGCGCTCATGCTTCTTCTTTGCTTGGAGGGAATGAAAGTGATAGGATATGTATATCTTTAAAAAACCTGCTCATTGTGAGGGGGACATTGTGAAAAGCGTGGAAGATTTTTTCAAAACATATCATCTTCAGGCGGAGGGAGAAACGATTATTGCCGGGGTCTCCGGAGGCCCTGATTCAATGGCGCTTCTCAGTATGCTGAATAAGCACTTCGGGCATTCTTCCGTTATCATAGCGGCGCATGTCGACCATCAGTTCAGGGGTCCTGAATCTGAAGAAGATATGAAGTTTGTGCAGTCATATTGCGAAGCGGAACACATCCTCTGCGAAACGGTACAGATTGATGTTTCTGCATACGCAAAAAAGAATAAGCTGAACAAGCAGGCTGCCGCGCGTGATTGCAGATATCAGTTTTTCGAAGATCTGATGGCAAAACACCAAGCGAAGTTTTTGGCGCTGGCTCATCACGGCGATGACCAGGTTGAGACAATGCTCATGAGGCTTGCGAAAGGTACGCTCGGCGCAGGGCTCGCGGGAATGCAGCCCGTCCGCGAATTTGCATCCGGCTGGCTGATCAGGCCTTTCCTCTATGCGGCAAAGGATGAAATCCTAGAATACTGCCGTCAAGAAGGGCTCAGCTACAGAACGGATGAGAGCAATGCAAAAGACGATTATACAAGAAACAGATTCAGAAAGACCGTGCTTCCTTTTTTAAAACAAGAATCACCTGACGTTCATAAAATGTTTCAAAAGGTGAGTGAAGCACTGACAGAAGACGAACAATACTTGCAGTCATTAACGAAAGAACGAATGAATAAGGTTATTACAAGCAAGTCTGACACATCGGTTGAAGTCGATTCCTCTCAATTGCTTGCCCTTCCGATACCTTTACAAAGAAGAGGAGTTCAACTAATATTAAACTATCTTTATGAAAACGTTCCATCGTCGTTTTCCGCCCGCCACATACAGCAGTTTCTGGAATGGGCGGAAAATGGAAGCGCCTCGGGAGTGCTTGATTTTCCGAAAGGGCTGAAGGTGGTCAAATCATATCAGACATGTTTGTTTACATTTGAACAATGGCAATGTGAAAAGGTTCCCTTTGAGCTGCAGCTGCAAGGAGCGGAAGGCGAGACTGCTGTTCTCCCCAACGGCTTTATGATAGAGGTGGCCGATCAGGCTGACCCTCATATCAAAAATGGGAATGCTGTTTTTATGACAAGCAGAAATAAGGTGCAATTTCCTTTAACAATCCGGACGAGAAAAATCGGCGACCGGATTAAACTTAAAGGGATGAATGGCTCGAAAAAGGTAAAAGATATATTTATTGATCATAAACTCCCTCTGCGGGATCGGGACGAATGGCCGATTGTAACGGATGCGAGCGGTGAAATTATCTGGCTGCCTGGCTTGAAAAAATCCATCTTTGACGATCTTGTGATTTCAAACAGTGACCGCATTGTATTACAATATAGACAGCATGAAAAGTGTAGGGGGCAAGCATTAACATGAAACAGGATATCGAAAAAGTGCTGATCTCAGAAGATGAGATCCAGCAGAAAGTAAAACAGCTTGGAGAACAATTAACAAGCGAGTACAGCGACACGTTTCCGTTGGCAATCGGTGTGTTAAAGGGAGCGCTCCCTTTTATGGCTGATCTTATAAAGCATATTGATACATATTTGGAAATGGACTTCATGGATGTATCAAGCTACGGAAATTCCACGGTTTCTTCCGGAGAAGTCAAAATCATCAAAGATTTGGATACATCTGTAGAAGGCCGGGACATCTTAATCATTGAAGATATTATCGACAGTGGGTTAACCTTGAGCTATCTCGTAGAACTCTTCCGATATCGTAAAGCGAAATCAATTAAGATTGTTACCCTGTTGGATAAACCAAGCGGAAGAAAAGCGGACATTAAAGCAGACTTCGTAGGCTTTGAAGTTCCTGACGCGTTTGTTGTGGGTTACGGACTTGATTATGCCGAGCGCTATCGCAATCTGCCTTACATCGGAGTATTAAAACCGGCGATTTATGAAAGCTGATCGGCTGCCTGCTTCCGAGATGGTTATCGGTTGTATTGGAATGATTTTCTATGGTACTATTGAACATAGTTGTGCTTACTGTGGGAGGAGGTAAGGAATGAATCGGGTCTTCCGTAATACCATTTTTTATTTACTTATTTTATTAGTAGTAATCGGGGTTGTGAGTTACTTCCAGACCTCAAACCCGAAAACAGAAAATATGTCGTACAGTACGTTTATCAAGAACCTCGATGAAGGGAAAGTTGATAGCGTATCGGTTCAGCCTGTCAGAGGTGTTTATGAGGTAAAAGGACAGCTGAAAAAATACGATAAAGACCAGTACTTTTTAACACATGTTCCTGAAGGAAAAGGAGCAGACCAGATATTTGACGCAATTAAAAAGACGGACGTAAAAGTTGATCCCGCACAGGAAACAAGCGGGTGGGTGACGTTCTTAACGACGATCATTCCGTTTGTCATCATCTTTATTCTGTTTTTCTTCCTGCTCAATCAGGCTCAGGGCGGCGGCAGCCGTGTCATGAACTTCGGAAAGAGCAAAGCGAAGCTGTATACGGAAGAAAAGAAACGCGTGAAGTTTAAAGATGTTGCCGGCGCGGATGAGGAGAAGCAGGAGCTCGTTGAGGTTGTTGAGTTTCTGAAAGATCCCCGCAAATTCGCCGAGCTTGGCGCCAGAATCCCTAAAGGCGTGCTGCTGGTCGGACCTCCGGGAACCGGTAAGACATTGCTTGCGAGAGCCTCAGCCGGTGAAGCGGGCGTTCCTTTCTTCAGCATCAGCGGATCTGACTTCGTTGAAATGTTTGTCGGTGTCGGTGCTTCCCGTGTGCGTGATTTATTCGAAAATGCGAAAAAGAATGCGCCTTGCCTGATCTTTATTGATGAGATCGACGCGGTAGGACGTCAGCGCGGCGCCGGTCTTGGCGGCGGGCATGATGAACGCGAACAGACGCTGAACCAGCTGCTTGTTGAGATGGACGGTTTCAGTGCGAATGAAGGAATCATTATTATCGCTGCGACAAACCGTGCGGACATTCTTGATCCTGCATTGCTCCGTCCGGGACGTTTTGACCGTCAGATTACGGTAGACCGTCCGGATGTCATCGGCCGTGAAGCCGTATTGCAGGTGCATGCGAGAAACAAACCGCTTGATGAGACGGTGAACTTAAAAGCAATCGCTTCAAGAACACCCGGTTTCTCAGGCGCAGATTTAGAAAACCTTCTTAACGAAGCGGCACTCGTTGCTGCCCGTCAAAACAAGAAGAAAATTGATATGCGCGACATTGATGAAGCAACGGACCGTGTCATTGCGGGTCCTGCGAAGAAGAGCCGTGTCATCTCGAAAAAAGAACGCAATATCGTGGCGTACCACGAGGGCGGTCACACCGTTATCGGACTTGTGCTGGATGAAGCCGATATGGTTCATAAAGTAACGATCGTTCCGAGGGGGCAGGCGGGCGGATACGCAGTCATGCTTCCGAGAGAAGACCGTTACTTCCAGACAAAACCTGAACTTCTCGATAAAATTGTCGGTCTTCTGGGCGGACGTGTTGCGGAGGAAATTATCTTCGGCGAAGTCAGCACGGGGGCTCACAATGACTTCCAGCGGGCAACGAACATTGCCAGAAGAATGGTGACAGAGTTCGGTATGTCAGAAAAACTCGGACCGCTTCAGTTCGGTCAATCTCAAGGCGGTCAAGTATTCCTGGGCCGGGATTTCAACAACGAGCAAAACTACAGTGATCAGATCGCTTACGAAATCGATCAGGAAATTCAGCGCATCATTAAAGAATGTTATGAGCGTGCGAAAACCATCCTGACTGAAAATCGTGATAAGCTTGAATTGATTGCTCAGACATTGCTTGATGTGGAAACATTAGATGCGGAACAAATCAAGCATCTCGTGGATCACGGAAAACTCCCTGAGCGCAATTTCTCAGATGACCATCTTCAAAAAGACGATGTGAAAGTAAACATCCTGTCTAAAACAGAAGACGAAAAGAAAGACGAGCCGAAAGAATAGTTCGCTTTCTGATATGAAAACCGCCGGCGTATACCGGCGGTTTTTTTACTGGTTTCGTTTTGTTTACAAAAGAGCCGCAGATCGTGTATGGTATTGTAGAATGTTGAAAATGTTATGATTAGAAACTATTCAAAAGTGGTGATAGAGGTTGTTACTGGTTATAGATGTGGGGAACACCAACACCGTGATTGGTGTATATCATGATGGGGAACTAGAATATCATTGGCGCATAGAAACGAGCAGGCACAAAACAGAAGACGAATTCGGCATGCTGCTCCGCTCCTTATTTGAACATTCCGGACTGATGTTTGAACAGATTGAAGGGATTATCATCTCATCCGTAGTGCCGCCGATTATGTTCTCTTTAGAAAGAATGTGCACAAAATACTTTCACATCGAGCCGCAGGTTGTCGGCCCGGGAATGAAAACAGGTTTAAATATAAAATATGACAATCCGAAAGAAGTGGGAGCTGACAGAATCGTCAATGCCGTTGCGGCGATTCATCAGTATGGCGGCCCCTTAATTGTTGTTGATTTCGGAACGGCGACGACGTATTGCTACATTGATGAAAACAAACAATATATGGGCGGCGCGATTGCTCCCGGCATTACAATTTCAACGGAAGCGCTGTACTCACGCGCGGCCAAGCTTCCGAGAATTGAAATCGCCCGACCGGACAATATCATCGGCAAAAACACGGTAAGCGCCATGCAGTCCGGCATCCTTTTCGGCTATGTCGGACAAGTTGAAGGCATTGTAAAGCGGATGAAATGGCAGGCCAAACAAGAACCGAAAGTCATTGCGACAGGCGGGCTTGCGTCATTAATCGCAAATGAATCAGACTGTATTGATATTGTTGACCCGTTTCTTACTTTAAAAGGGCTGGAAATCATTTATGAGCGAAATCGCGTGGGTCACGTATAGGAGGTAAACGATGGATTATTTAATTAAAGCAATTGCATATGATGGTAAAGTGCGGGCTTATGCAGCCAGAACGACAGATATGGTAAATGAAGCGCAAAGAAGGCATGACACGTGGCCGACGGCATCAGCCGCAATCGGCCGGACGATGACAGCGTCTCTGATGCTCGGAGCGATGCTTAAGGGTGAAGATAAGCTGACAGTCAAAATAGAAGGCGGCGGCCCGATCGGAGCCATTGTCGCAGATGCGAACGCAAAGGGTGAGGTAAGAGCATACGTATCAAACCCGCATGTTCATTTTGACCTCAATGAACAAGGGAAACTGGATGTCAGACGGGCGGTCGGAACTGACGGAACACTCAGTGTCGTAAAAGATTTGGGCTTGCGTGATTATTTTACGGGACAAGTAGAGATTGTCTCGGGTGAACTCGGTGATGACTTCACGTATTACCTTGTTTCTTCTGAACAAGTCCCTTCATCTGTCGGCGTAGGTGTTCTAGTGAATCCTGATAACACGATTCTCGCTGCGGGCGGGTTCATCATTCAGCTTCTTCCGGGGACTGATGAAGAAACCATTTCAACAATTGAAAAGCAATTATCTCAAATCGAACCGATTTCAAAATTGATTCAAAAAGGCCTGACACCGGAAGAAATCTTAGAAGAAGTTCTGGGTCAAAAACCGGACGTTCTCGAAACAATGCCGGTCAAATTTCACTGTTCTTGTTCAAAAGATCGATTCGAAACGGCCATTTTAGGACTAGGCAAAAAAGAAATACAAGATATGATAGAAGAAGACGGAAAAGCCGAAGCGGTTTGCCATTTTTGTAATGAGAAATATTTATTTACAAAAGAAGAACTGGAAGAGCTTCGTGACGAAACAACCCGCTAGCTCTTTAGCGGGTTGTTCTATTTTATAAAAGGGATGGGGTAGATTTTGAAATCGAGAACACTTTTAACGATTATTGTAGCGGCGCTGTTGGTATGCAGTGTGGCAGTGGCGTATAAGTTAACAAAATCCCAAGCTGCAGGGTCATCTGAAGAATCCATCGCGACAATCGGTGATAAACATATCACACGGCAGGACTGGATGAAAAAGATGGAAGACGAGTACGGAAAATCAACTCTGGAAGACATGATTAATGCACAAGTAGTGGAAGAACTTGCGAAAAAGAATAAACTCACAGTTTCAAACACCGAATTGGAACGTGAATTTCTTTTAATCAAAGCGGTGAATAATTCATTTTATGAAGACAGCCATATTACCGAAAAAGAATGGAGAGACCAGATCCGCTACAACATTCTTCTTGAAGAACTGCTGACGAAGGACATCGATATATCGGATAAGGAAATGCAATCATTTTATAATAAAAATAAAGAACTGTACCATTTCGATGATTCCTACAGAATCCGGCACATTGTCGTCAAAAACAAGGAAGAGGCGGACAGAGTGCTTGCTGATTTGAAAGGCGGTTCCGGCTTTGAAGCCGTCGCCGCTGAGCGTTCCACGGACAGATACACGTCTCAGTATGGCGGAGACCTCGGCTTTGTGACAGAAAACCAGGAAAATATCCCGCAGGCATATATCACAGAAGCTAAAAATCTCAAAGAAGATGAGTGGTCCGCTGAACCGATTAAAGTTTCTTCAGGATATGCCGTTATTCAGCTGAAAGAAAAGCTTAAAGCGAGAACTTTCTCATACAATGAAGTGAAGAGCCAAATCAGACGCCAGATCGCGATGGATCAATTAGGTGACAAGGCGACAGTCAAAACGCTGTGGAAAGAGGCGGGGGTCTCTTGGTTCTACGGGGAAAAAAGAACTAAATGATTGACAAAAAATTTTGAAATTGATAACTTATATTTATAATACCAATAAATTTAGTCGGAAATTGAGGTGTCCAACATGGTGCGTATTGCAAATTCTATTACTGAACTAATCGGAAATACTCCTATTGTGAAATTGAATCGCCTGACGGATGAAAACAGTGCAGATGTATATCTGAAGCTTGAATACATGAATCCGGGCAGCAGCGTAAAAGACCGGATCGGAGTGGCGATGATTGAAGCGGCTGAAAAAGAAGGAAAATTAAAAGCCGGCGACACAATCATTGAACCGACAAGCGGAAATACAGGGATCGGTCTTGCGATGGTGGCAGCGGCTAAAGGTCTCAGAGCCATTCTCGTTATGCCTGATACAATGAGTATGGAACGACGCAATCTGCTGCGCGCATACGGAGCGGAGCTTGTGCTGACTCCCGGCGCAGAAGGAATGAAGGGCGCCATTAAAAAGGCGGAAGAACTTGCCGAGGAACACGGATACTTTGTGCCTCAGCAATTCAACAATGCGGCAAACCCGGAAATTCACCGCCAAACGACGGGGAAAGAAATCGTCGAACAGTTTGGTGACGACCAGCTTGATGCGTTCGTGGCCGGAATCGGTACCGGCGGAACCATCACGGGAGCGGGCGAAGTGCTGAAAGAAGCATATCCATCCATCAAAATCTATGCGGTAGAGCCGGCGGATTCTCCAGTTCTTTCCGGCGGAAAACCGGGCCCGCATAAAATTCAGGGTATCGGAGCGGGATTTGTCCCTGAAACATTGAATACGGACATCTATGATCAGATCATTCCCGTCAAAAATGAGGATGCATTTGAGTATGCCCGTAAAACGGCAAAAGAAGAAGGGATTCTCGGCGGCATTTCTTCCGGAGCGGCCATTTACGCGGCACTGGAAATCGCGAAAAAACTGGGGAAAGGCAAGAAAGTGCTTGCGATCATCCCTAGTAACGGAGAACGTTACTTAAGCACACCGCTTTATCAGTTTGAATAGAGACATATACACGGCTCCCGGCTGTATCCGGGAGTTTTTTTGTGCTGAAGCATCGAAAATCCAAAAAACGTTTCGAATTTTATGGTTGGAAGCGAAATTCACTTTTTTCACCAGTGTGATTGCTTTAAAATAAAACTACAGTAAAACGAAGCAGAGGATTGATATGATGGCACAACGCAGACCGGCAGGAAGAAAAATACCTTTTACGAAACAAGCATTTTTACAGCGATATGAAAACCTTTCGAAATCGAGAAAACGGCATGTTCTGCTCGAAAGCGCGAGAGGGGGAAGATTCAGTATAGCCGGTCTAGATCCGATTGCGTCCGTCAGAGGGAAAGACGGAATTACAACGATCAAGCATGAGGGGGAAACACTGTTTAAAGAAGGTGACCCGCTGCGGGCCTTTCATGAATGGTTTGGAACGCTCGGAACGGAAACAAACGTTGAGTTTCCGGACTTTCAGGGCGGTGCGATTGGTTTTATCAGTTACGACTACGCCCGATATATTGAGAATTTTAAAATGCTGTCGTTAGATGATCTGGAAACACCTGATATTTACTTTCTTGTTTTTGATGATGTGGCCGTTTATGACCATGAGGAAGAGGCGTTATGGCTCATTACCCATACTGAAGCAGAAGAAGCGGATCTTGCGGAAGAAAAGCTGTCCGGCTTAGAGGACATGTGGTGTTCCCTCCAAACGGCGGACGAGCCTTTTTCACCGCTGGATCGGAATGGGGACGGATCGTACGCCGCTCCGTTCACTGAAGAAGGATTTTCGCAGGCTGTAGAACAAATTAAACAATATATCGCGAGCGGCGATGTGTTCCAGGTTAATTTGTCCATCAGGCAGTCTCAGTCCTTATCCGTTCATCCGTATGAGGTGTATAAACACTTGAGAAACGTCAATCCGTCTCCTTACATGGCCTATCTCGAGACACCGGGGTTTCAAGTGATATGCGGGTCGCCGGAGCTATTGGTGACAAAGAAGGGGAAGAAGCTTGAAACGAGACCGATCGCGGGTACGCGTTCAAGAGGAAAAGACGATGCTGAAGACAAGGCTTTGGCTGATGAATTAATTCACAACGAAAAAGAACGTGCGGAACACGTCATGCTTGTTGATCTTGAGCGCAATGACCTCGGGCGCGTATCGCGCTACGGCTCCGTGCGGGTTAACGAGTTTATGGCGATCGAAAAGTATTCCCACGTCATGCATATCGTGTCAAACGTACAGGGAGAGCTGCAGGACGGATATGACGCGACAGACATTATTCATGCGGTGTTCCCGGGGGGCACCATCACGGGAGCGCCCAAAGTGAGAACGATGGAAATTATAGAAGAGCTTGAGCCGACAAGACGGGGGCTTTATACTGGATCTATAGGCTGGTTCGGATTCAACGGAGATTTGCAGTTTAACATTGTGATCCGGACGATCTATGCAGCCGGCGGACATGCATTTATGCAGTCCGGAGCAGGAGTGGTTATTGATTCGGTTCCGAAGCATGAATACAAGGAATCGTTCAAAAAAGCTTTTGCGATGAAAAAGGCGTTAGAGCTGAGCGAAGAAGAGACAAAAAATCAGACGAGGTGAGCAGAGATGATTTTAATGATTGACAATTATGATTCATTTACGTACAACTTGGTTCAATATTTGGGTGAGCTCGGGGAGGAACTGATCGTCAGACGGAATGACGAGATTACGATTGAGCAGATTGAAGAGCTGGGTCCGGACTTCTTAATGATTTCTCCCGGGCCGTGCAGTCCTGATGAAGCGGGGATCAGCCTCGAAGCCATCAAACATTTTGCCGGCAGTATTCCTATTTTCGGCGTATGTCTCGGGCATCAGTCGATTGCGCAAGTATTCGGCGGCGATGTCGTCAGAGCAGAGCGGCTCATGCATGGCAAAACGTCAGAAGTTATGCATGACGGCCAGACGATTTTTAAAGGCCTGCAAAATCCGCTGGTCGCCACCCGGTACCATTCACTTATTGTCAAAGCGGACACGCTGCCGGATTGTTTTACGGTATCCGCTCAAACCAAAGAAGGAGAAATTATGGCAATCCGCCATCATGAGCTGCCTGTTGAAGGTGTTCAGTTCCATCCGGAATCCATCATGACCTCCTTCGGCAAAGAGATGCTCAGAAACTTTATAGAGACACACCGCAAAAAGGAAGTGTCGGTGTGATTATATATTTGAATGGTCAATATATAGAGGAGAAAGAAGCGGCGCTTTCTCCTTTTGACCATGGTTATCTGTACGGGATCGGCGCGTTCGAGACGTTCAGGCTTTACAGCGGCCGGCCGTTTCTGCCGGATGCGCATGTCGCCAGGCTCAACAGGGCGCTTCGGGATCTGCAGATTGCATATGAGGTGAACAAACAGGAGCTGCTTGATATGCTTCTGAGACTGTTGCTCCTCAATGACATCAAGGACGGCAGCGCGCGTGTCCGGCTTAACATCTCGGCAGGCGTCAGCGATAAGGGATTTGCCGCGCAGACTTATGAAAAGCCGACCGTCCTTTGTTTCGTCAACCGGCTCAATCCGGAAACTCTGCCTGTTCAAAAAGAAGGCAGGCTTCTCTCTGTCCGGAGAAACACGCCTGAAGGATCTTTTCGGTTAAAATCCCATCACTATTTAAACAACATGTATGCTAAACGGGAGATCGGGAATGACCCCAATCTTGAAGGCATTTTCCTGACCGGTGAAGGAGATGTCGCGGAAGGCATTGTCTCCAACGTGTTTTGGCGAAAAGGAGACAAGGTCTTTACGCCATCTTTGGATACGGGAATTCTCGACGGCGTAACGAGACAGTTTGTCATTGATGAATTGAAACGGCAGGGGACAGAAGTCACCGAAGGCCGATTCCGTTTTCAATCAATGCTTGAAGCGGATGAAGCATGGATGACAAACTCCGTGCTTGAAATCATCCCGTTTTCTAAAATAGAGGAAGTGCCGCTGCCCGGAATGAGCGGAAAAACGGTGCAATTGCTCCGTAAGCAGTATCAGCAGGAAATAAACAAAATGAATGTACAGGAGGAGGAACAAAATGGCGCAGCAAACAATTGAACAGCCTAAACTGATTCATACAAAAAAAGGCGCTCTGTCCTATAAAGAGAAGACGCTCGTTATGGGGATATTAAATGTAACGCCAGACTCCTTCTCTGACGGCGGTAAATACGACAGTACGGAAAGGGCGCTTCTGCGTGCGGTGAAGATGGCTGAAGAAGGGGCGCATATTATAGATATCGGCGGCGAATCGACAAGGCCCGGCGCATCACTCGTGTCGGCTGATGAGGAAATGTCACGAGTCATCCCCGTCATAGAACGGATTACAAGCGAGCTGGACATTCCGCTTTCAATCGATACGTACAAAGCGTCCGTGGCAGACGAAGCGGTCAAAGCGGGAGCCTCTATCCTTAATGACATCTGGGGGGCGAAAGGTGACCCTGACATGGCGTCAGTAGCCGCCGCACACGGGGTTCCGATTATCTTAATGCATAATCGTATGGAAAGAAACTACAACGATCTTATTCCTGATATGCTTGCAGACCTGATGGAAAGCGTAAAAATTGCCGCAGAAGCCGGCGTCACAGATGAAAACATGATTCTGGATCCGGGGATCGGCTTTGCGAAAAACTATGAGGACAATCTGGCTGTCATGAACAAGCTGGAGGTGTTCAGCGGGTTAGGTTATCCGCTGCTCCTGGCGACATCGAGAAAAAGGTTCATCGGCCGTGTACTTGACCTTCCCCCTGAAGAACGTGCCGAGGGAACGGGAGCGACAGTATGCCTTGGCGTCCAGAAAGGCTGCGACATTGTGAGGGTGCACGATGTCAAAGAGATCGCAAGAATGACTAAGATGATGGATGCTATGCTGAACAAAGGAGGCGCACATTATGGATAAAGTATATGTGGAAGGTATGGAGTTTTACGGATATCACGGCGTGTTCGAAGAAGAAAACAAACTCGGCCAGCGCTTCAAAGTAGACCTGACTGCCGAACTGGATTTGAGCAAAGCGGGAAAAACGGATGACCTTTCTTATACCATTAACTATGCGGAATTGTACAGTGTCTGCCGCGGCATCGTTGAGGGCGAGCCCGTTAATTTGGTCGAGACCCTTGCGGAACGAATCGCAGACACCGTCCTTAAGAAATTTGAGCCGGTGCAGCAATGTACGGTAAAGCTTGTTAAGCCTGACCCGCCGATTCCCGGCCATTATAAATCAGTAGCTATAGAAATGACGAGAAAGAAATCATGAACAATACGGCATATATCGGCCTCGGTTCCAATATGGGCGACCGTGAACATTATTTGCGCCAGGCAGTGGCCATGCTCAGCCGGCATCATGGCGTGACGGTGTCAAAGGTGTCCTCCATATATGAAACAGATCCCGTCGGCTATGAGGATCAAGATCAGTTTCTCAATATGGCGGTTGAAGTGAAAACGTCGTTATCTCCTTTTGAACTTCTTGATGTAACGCAGAGCATTGAAGCTGAATTAGGCAGAACGAGAGAGATTCGCTGGGGACCGCGGACGGCAGACCTTGACATTTTGCTGTATAATCGTGAAAATATTGAAACAGAGCGGCTGATTGTTCCGCATCCGAGAATGTTTGAGCGCTTATTTGTCCTTGCGCCGTTAAAAGAAATATGTCCGCAGGCGGATCATATCACGATAAGCGCTGAAACAAACCAAGAAGGTGTAAGAGTATGGAAGCAGAAATCTGGGGTAGGCGAATTCGTGCATTCAGAAAGCTGAAAGGTTATACTCAAGAAGGATTTGCAAAAGCATTAGGTATATCAGTTTCTATTGTCGGTGAAATTGAACGCGGAAACCGATTGCCGTCAGATGCCATCATTCAAGATGCGGCAGATGTTTTAAATATAAGTGCGGACGAATTGGCCCCGCCTGAAAAATAGACAGATGAAAGGAGGGGAAAAATGTTTAAAATCGGTGATATTCAATTGAAAAACCGGGTTGTGCTTGCCCCTATGGCCGGTGTCTGCAACTCAGCGTTCAGATTGACTGTAAAGGAATTCGGAGCCGGATTGGTATGCGCTGAAATGGTCAGTGACAAAGCGATACTTTACAACAACGCAAGAACAATGGGGATGCTTTACATTGATGAACGTGAAAAACCGCTCAGCCTTCAGATTTTTGGAGGAAAAAAGGAAACCCTTGTGGAAGCGGCGAAGTTTGTAGATCAAAACACGACTGCTGATATTATTGATATTAACATGGGATGTCCCGTACCAAAGATTACAAAATGTGATGCGGGCGCCAAATGGCTTCTCGATCCTGATAAGATTTATGAAATGGTATCCGCAGTAGTAGATGCTGTTGATAAGCCGGTTACAGTGAAGATGAGAATGGGTTGGGACGAAGATCACATTTATGCCGTGAAAAACGCCCAAGCCGTTGAACGTGCCGGCGGAAAAGCCGTTGCCCTTCACGGCCGCACAAGAGTGCAAATGTATGAAGGCACTGCGAACTGGGATATCATTAAAGAAGTGAAGCAATCCGTCTCCATTCCCGTCATCGGAAACGGTGATGTCAAAACGCCTCAGGACGCGAAACGCATGCTTGAGGAAACAGGAGTTGACGGCGTCATGATCGGCCGGGCCGCACTCGGCAACCCGTGGATGATTTACCGTACGGTGCAGTACCTTGAAACCGGTGAGTTAAAAGACGAGCCGAAAGTCCGTGAAAAAATGTCGGTATGCAAACTGCACTTAGACCGCCTGATTAAGTTAAAAGGCGAAAATGTGGCAGTCAGAGAAATGAGAAAACACGCCGCCTGGTATCTGAAAGGTGTCAGAGGCAATGCGAATGTACGCAATGAAATTAACCAATGTGAGACGCGTGAAGAATTTGTGCAGCTTTTAGATGCATTTACCGCCGAAGCAGAGGCAAAAGAGCTTCAAGATGCAAAAGTAGGTTAATATACACCCTCTATTGCTGCTCACTGCCAGCTTACCGCTGGCAGTTTTTCTGCTTTTTCGTGAAATCAAAATGTAACGGAGTGATACCAATGAGTCAAGAAGAGCAAAATCATGAGGAATTGAACGACCAGCTGCAAGTCAGACGAGATAAAATGAACCAGCTGAGAGAAAACGGCATTGACCCTTTCGGCGAACGTTTCGAGAGAACGCATCAATCTCAACAGATCATAGAAGCCTACCAGGAGCTTTCTAAAGAAGAACTGGAAGAAAAAGCGATCGAAGTGACCATTGCAGGCCGTATGATGACAAAGCGCGGAAAAGGGAAAGCCGGCTTTGCGCATCTGCAGGACTTAGAAGGTCAAATTCAAATTTACGTAAGAAAAGACAGTGTCGGCGAAGAACAATATGAAATCTTTAAATCTTCAGACCTCGGAGACGTTATCGGCATCACGGGGAAAGTTTTTAAAACAAACGTAGGCGAGCTTTCTGTCAAAGCGACATCTTTTGAACTGCTGACAAAAGCACTGCGTCCTCTTCCTGATAAATATCATGGGTTAAAAGACGTTGAACAGCGTTACCGCCAGCGCTATCTTGATCTCATCGTAAACCCTGACAGCAAACAAACGTTTATCACACGCAGCAAAATCATCCAAGCGATGAGAAGATACTTAGATGACCATGGATACTTAGAAGTTGAAACACCTACGATGCACAGCATACCGGGAGGAGCGTCTGCACGCCCGTTCATCACGCACCATAACGCGCTCGATATGCCTCTTTATATGCGTATTGCGATTGAACTGCACCTGAAACGCCTGATTGTCGGCGGATTGGAAAAAGTCTACGAAATCGGCCGTGTGTTCCGTAATGAAGGTGTTTCTACACGCCATAACCCTGAATTCACGATGATCGAGCTGTATGAAGCGTACGCCGATTATAAAGATATTATGAGTCTTACGGAAAACCTCGTAGCACATATTGCGCAGGAAGTGCTTGGAAGCACCACAATCCAGTACGGAGAAGAGCAGATTGATCTGAAACCTGAATGGAAACGACTCCACATGGTAGATGCGGTCAAAGAAGCGACAGGCGTAGATTTCTGGAATGAGATGACTGTTGAAGAAGCGCGCGGTCATGCAAAAGAGCATGGTATCGAGATCACAAACTCAATGACGGTGGGTCATATCATCAATGAATTCTTCGAACAAAAAATTGAAGAAACACTCATTCAGCCTACATTTATTTACGGCCACCCTGTAGAGATTTCTCCTCTTGCTAAGAAAAATCCGGAGGACCCTCGCTTTACAGACCGTTTTGAGCTGTTTATCGTCGGCCGTGAGCATGCTAATGCGTTTACGGAGCTGAATGACCCTATTGACCAGAGGGAACGCTTTGAAGCGCAATTAAAAGAAAGAGAAGAAGGAAACGATGAAGCGCATATGATGGATGAAGACTTCGTTGAAGCTCTTGAATACGGCATGCCGCCGACCGGGGGATTGGGTATCGGTATCGACCGCCTTGTCATGCTGTTAACAAATGCTCCGTCTATCAGAGACGTTTTATTATTCCCTCAAATGAGACAACGCTAATAAAAGGGAAGGCGCCGTTTCTGCTTATCGCAGTACGGCGCTTTTTTAGAAACAAGCCACTCGTAAAACTTTTTTGATTTTCTTTTAAAAAACTATTGCACTATTATTTGTGAGGTGGTATATTATTATTCGTTGCCGCTAAACAAGGCGCTGACGAAAAAAAGAAATTCAAAAAGTTGTTGACTTCAAGAGATTGATAAGATATAATAATAAAGTCGCTTGAACGAAAGACAAAATGATCTTTGAAAACTAAACAAGACAAAACGTACCTGTTAATTCAAAGTTTTAAATAAATCGCACAGCGATGTGTGTAGTCAGTCAAACACTTTATCGGAGAGTTTGATCCTGGCTCAGGACGAACGCTGGCGGCGTGCCTAATACATGCAAGTCGAGCGGACAGATGGGAGCTTGCTCCCTGATGTTAGCGGCGGACGGGTGAGTAACACGTGGGTAACCTGCCTGTAAGACTGGGATAACTCCGGGAAACCGGGGCTAATACCGGATGTTTGTTTGAACCGCATGGTTCAGACATAAAAGGTGGCTTCGGCTACCACTTACAGATGGACCCGCGGCGCATTAGCTAGTTGGTGAGGTAACGGCTCACCAAGGCGACGATGCGTAGCCGACCTGAGAGGGTGATCGGCCACACTGGGACTGAGACACGGCCCAGACTCCTACGGGAGGCAGCAGTAGGGAATCTTCCGCAATGGACGAAAGTCTGACGGAGCAACGCCGCGTGAGTGATGAAGGTTTTCGGATCGTAAAGCTCTGTTGTTAGGGAAGAACAAGTGCCGTTCAAATAGGGCGGCACCTTGACGGTACCTAACCAGAAAGCCACGGCTAACTACGTGCCAGCAGCCGCGGTAATACGTAGGTGGCAAGCGTTGTCCGGAATTATTGGGCGTAAAGGGCTCGCAGGCGGTTTCTTAAGTCTGATGTGAAAGCCCCCGGCTCAACCGGGGAGGGTCATTGGAAACTGGGGAACTTGAGTGCAGAAGAGGAGAGTGGAATTCCACGTGTAGCGGTGAAATGCGTAGAGATGTGGAGGAACACCAGTGGCGAAGGCGACTCTCTGGTCTGTAACTGACGCTGAGGAGCGAAAGCGTGGGGAGCGAACAGGATTAGATACCCTGGTAGTCCACGCCGTAAACGATGAGTGCTAAGTGTTAGGGGGTTTCCGCCCCTTAGTGCTGCAGCTAACGCATTAAGCACTCCGCCTGGGGAGTACGGTCGCAAGACTGAAACTCAAAGGAATTGACGGGGGCCCGCACAAGCGGTGGAGCATGTGGTTTAATTCGAAGCAACGCGAAGAACCTTACCAGGTCTTGACATCCTCTGACAATCCTAGAGATAGGACGTCCCCTTCGGGGGCAGAGTGACAGGTGGTGCATGGTTGTCGTCAGCTCGTGTCGTGAGATGTTGGGTTAAGTCCCGCAACGAGCGCAACCCTTGATCTTAGTTGCCAGCATTCAGTTGGGCACTCTAAGGTGACTGCCGGTGACAAACCGGAGGAAGGTGGGGATGACGTCAAATCATCATGCCCCTTATGACCTGGGCTACACACGTGCTACAATGGACAGAACAAAGGGCAGCGAAACCGCGAGGTTAAGCCAATCCCACAAATCTGTTCTCAGTTCGGATCGCAGTCTGCAACTCGACTGCGTGAAGCTGGAATCGCTAGTAATCGCGGATCAGCATGCCGCGGTGAATACGTTCCCGGGCCTTGTACACACCGCCCGTCACACCACGAGAGTTTGTAACACCCGAAGTCGGTGAGGTAACCTTTTAGGAGCCAGCCGCCGAAGGTGGGACAGATGATTGGGGTGAAGTCGTAACAAGGTAGCCGTATCGGAAGGTGCGGCTGGATCACCTCCTTTCTAAGGATTTTAACGGAATATAAGACCTTGGGTCTTATAAACAGAACGTTCCC
>NZ_CP113515.1:717500-777500 GCF_027721405.1 Bacillus sp. KICET-1 | reverse complement strand
GGAAACCAAGGGTTCTCGATTCATAATTTATTATCAGGGCTGCTGAATATGGAGTCCTCATTTCAAAACACCGGTTCTCAAATGTTCGGCTACTCAGAGCAAGGCACAGCTTGTAAGAAATGCGGTATGACGTTTCAGCAGCTGAGAAAAACAGGGCGTTTCGGCTGTGCGGAATGTTACGATACGTTCTACAGCCAAATTACGCCGATCTTGCGAAAAGTTCACAGCGGGAATACGGTGCATGCCGGGAAAATTCCAAAACGAATAGGCGGAAACCTGCATGTAAGACGGCAAATGGAAATGTTAAAAAAAGAACTTGAATCTTTAATACACCACGAAGAGTTTGAAAGAGCAGCGGAGGTCAGGGATCAGATCCGATCGTTAGAGCAGGAATTAAAAAGTAAAGACAGTGAGGGGGAACAAGGGTAATGTCGCTCAAGCATTTTATTCAGGACGCACTAAGCAATTGGATGAAGCAAAAGGGACCTGAAAGTGACATTGTACTCAGCAGCCGTATACGGTTGGCCCGAAACTTTGAAAATATAAAGTTTCCCGCCCGGTATACGAATGAAGAAGCCTCATCCATCATTCAGCAATTCGAAGATCATTTTTCAGGTAAGGAACTGCCTGATATCGGTCAATTTCATTTAATCAGAATGAGTGAAGCTCAGCCTTTGGAAAAACGGGTGCTGATGGAGAAACATCTGATCAGCCCGAATTTAACGGAATCTCCTTTTGGCGGCTGTCTGCTTTCTGAAAATGAAGAAGTCAGCATTATGTTAAATGAAGAAGATCATATCAGAATTCAATGCCTCTTCCCCGGCTTCCAGCTTCTCAACGCCATAAAAGCGGCAAACCAGGTTGATGACTGGATTGAGGAGAAAGTGGATTACGCCTTTGGAGAGAAGAGAGGGTACTTAACAAGCTGTCCTACAAATGTAGGGACGGGACTAAGGGCTTCAGTCATGATGCATTTGCCGGGTCTTGTATTAACTAGGCAAATGAATCGAATTATACCGGCAATTAACCAATTAGGCTTAGTTGTTAGAGGAATTTACGGTGAAGGCAGCGAAGCATTAGGAAATATCTTTCAAATTTCAAATCAAATCACACTCGGAAAATCAGAACAGGACATTGTAGATGATTTAAACAGTGTGGCTGCCCAGCTGATTGAGCAGGAACGTTCAGCCCGAGAAGCGCTTTACCAAACTTCGAAAATTGAATTGGAGGACCGGGTATTCAGATCTTACGGCGTTTTATCCAACTGCCGTATGATTGAATCGAAGGAAACGGCGAAATGCCTTTCTGACGTTCGGCTGGGGATAGACCTGGGGATCATCAAAGGGCTATCAAGCAATATACTTAATGAACTGATGATTTTGACACAGCCGGGTTTTCTCCAGCAATATTCGGGCGGTGCATTACGGCCGAACGAAAGAGACGCGAGAAGAGCGGCTCTTATCAGGGAAAGGCTGCATTTAGAAATGAGTGCAAATAGACAGGAGGATGATTCGATATGATGTTTGGAAGGTTTACAGAGCGAGCTCAAAAGGTATTGGCACTGGCACAGGAAGAAGCACTGCGCTTAGGCCATACAAATATCGGAACTGAACATATACTATTAGGGTTAGTCCGTGAAGGTGAAGGGATCGCATTTAAAGCTTTAGAAGCTCTTGGCCTTAATTCAGATAAAATGCAGAAAGAAGTGGAAAGTTTGATCGGTCGAGGGCAGGAAAGTGCCACCTCTGTTCCTCATTACACACCTCGAGCCAAAAAGGTAATAGAGCTATCAATGGATGAAGCCAGAAAGCTAGGACATTCTTATGTGGGAACAGAACACATACTTCTCGGATTGATTCGTGAAGGAGAAGGCGTGGCGGCGAGAGTTCTGAATAATCTCGGTGTCAGCTTGAATAAAGCGAGACAGCAAGTGCTGCAGCTTCTGGGAAGCAATGAGACGGGATCTTCTGCATCCGGTACCAACAGCAATGCAAACACGCCGACGCTTGACAGTCTGGCGCGTGATTTAACTGCGATTGCGAAGGAAGACAGTCTTGATCCGGTTATCGGGCGAAGCAAAGAAATTCAGCGTGTTATTGAGGTATTAAGCCGCAGAACGAAAAATAATCCCGTTCTTATCGGAGAACCGGGTGTAGGTAAAACTGCGATTGCTGAAGGCCTTGCACAGCAGATCATCAATAATGAAGTGCCGGAAATATTACGTGATAAACGCGTAATGACGTTAGACATGGGTACGGTTGTAGCCGGTACGAAATACCGCGGAGAATTTGAAGACCGCTTGAAAAAAGTAATGGATGAAATACGTCAGGCCGGCAATATTATTTTATTCATTGACGAACTGCATACACTGATCGGAGCGGGGGGAGCAGAAGGTGCGATTGATGCATCGAATATCTTAAAACCTTCACTGGCCCGCGGAGAGCTTCAATGCATCGGTGCCACAACGCTTGATGAATACCGTAAATATATCGAAAAAGACGCGGCTCTCGAGCGCCGTTTCCAGCCGATTCAGGTGGATCAGCCGTCAGCCGATGAAAGCATTCAAATTTTAAAAGGGCTCCGTGACCGCTATGAAGCGCATCACCGCGTATCCATTACCGATGAAGCGATCGAAGCCGCGGTTAAATTGTCCGACCGTTATATTTCTGACCGCTTCCTTCCGGATAAAGCGATCGATTTAATTGATGAAGCCGGTTCAAAAGTGCGTCTCCGTTCTTTCACAACGCCTCCGAACTTAAAAGAGCTTGAGCAGAAACTCGATGAAGTTCGCAAGGAAAAAGACGCTGCCGTTCAGAGCCAGGAGTTTGAAAAAGCGGCTTCCCTTCGTGATACGGAGCAGCGCCTGAGAGAACAGGTGGAAGACACGAAAAAAACCTGGAAAGAAAAACAAGGCCAGGAGAACTCCGAAGTTTCTGTAGAGGATATCGCGATGGTTGTATCCAGCTGGACCGGGGTGCCCGTATCTAAAATTGCCCAAACGGAAACAGATAAGCTTCTCAATATGGAAAGCATTCTGCATTCCCGCGTCATCGGCCAGGATGAAGCCGTTGTAGCCGTGGCAAAGGCTGTCAGACGTGCAAGAGCCGGACTGAAGGACCCGAAACGTCCGATTGGTTCATTCATCTTCTTAGGCCCTACAGGCGTTGGGAAGACAGAGCTGGCAAGAGCGCTGGCGGAATCCATTTTCGGTGATGAGGAAGCGATGATCAGAGTGGATATGTCCGAATACATGGAGAAACACTCGACTTCACGTCTTGTCGGTTCTCCTCCGGGATATGTTGGCTATGATGAAGGCGGCCAGCTGACAGAAAAAGTGAGAAGAAAACCTTACTCTGTCGTATTGCTTGATGAAATTGAAAAAGCGCACCCTGATGTGTTTAACATTCTCCTGCAAGTGCTTGAAGACGGACGCTTAACTGATTCAAAAGGACGCACTGTGGATTTCCGCAACACGATCCTGATTATGACGTCAAACGTCGGAGCGAGCGAGCTGAAACGCAACAAATATGTGGGCTTCAATGTGCAGGATGAATCACAAAACCATAAAGACATGAAAGACAAAGTCATGGGAGAGCTGAAGCGTGCCTTCAGACCTGAGTTTATCAACCGGATTGACGAAATTATCGTCTTCCACTCCCTTGAGAAAAAACATCTTACAGACATCGTGTCGCTTATGTCTGATCAGTTAACAAAACGTCTGAAAGAACAAGATCTCTCTATCGAGCTGACGGATGCTGCAAAAGCAAAAGTAGCAGAAGAGGGCGTCGATTTGGAATACGGCGCACGTCCGTTAAGAAGAGCGATTCAAAAGCATGTGGAGGACCGGTTATCAGAAGAACTCCTCAGAGGCAATATTGATAAAGGGCAGCACATTGTTCTTGATGTTGAGGACGGCGAATTTGTCGTAAAAACAACTGCTAAAACGAACTAATATAGTGACAAACATGAGGCATACGTAAGCGAGTGTATGCCTCACTTTGTTATATAGAGAAATATTCGATAAGGAAGAGGTCTTACAACATATATGGTTAAATCAAAAACAAAATTCATCTGCCACTCATGCGGTTATGAATCCGCAAAATGGATGGGAAAGTGCCCGGGCTGCGGGGCTTGGAATACAATGGTGGAAGAAACCATAAAAAAAGCGCCGGCGAATCGGCGGGCGGCTTTCTCCCACTCCGTTCAAACCGTCCAGAAACCATCACCCATTACATCAATTGAAACATCAGAAGAACCCCGCGTTCACACAAAGCTCGAAGAATTCAACAGAGTGCTTGGCGGCGGCGTTGTGAAAGGCTCGTTAGTATTGATCGGCGGCGATCCCGGGATCGGAAAATCAACGCTCCTTCTCCAAGTATCCGCACAATTAGCAGATACGGCCGGCAGCGTGCTTTACATTTCAGGGGAGGAATCCGTGAAGCAAACGAAGCTGCGCGCCGACAGACTTGGAATCAACAGCCAAATGTTACATGTTTTATCTGAAACCGATATGGAGTATATTTCGTCTGCTATACAAGAGATGAAACCCGCATTTGTTGTCGTAGACTCCATTCAGACCGTTTACCAAAGTGATATCACCTCGGCTCCCGGCAGTGTATCACAAGTAAGAGAGTGTACGGCCGAATTGATGAAAATCGCGAAAACAAACGGCATACCTATTTTTATCGTCGGACACGTCACAAAAGAAGGATCGATCGCAGGGCCGAGATTGCTTGAGCACATGGTCGATACCGTTCTATACTTTGAAGGAGAGCGGCACCATACATTCCGTATTTTGCGGGCTGTAAAAAACCGGTTCGGCTCAACAAATGAAATGGGCATCTTTGAAATGCGGGAAGAGGGGCTTACGGAAGTGCTCAACCCTTCTGAAATTTTCTTGGAAGAGCGTTCTGCCGGGGCATCGGGTTCGAGTATCGTTGCGTCAATGGAAGGAACGAGACCGATTCTGGTTGAAATCCAGGCGCTCATATCACCGACCAGTTTTGGAAACCCGCGCCGCATGGCTACAGGCATTGACCACAACAGGGTATCGTTAATTATGGCTGTGCTTGAGAAGCGGGTGGGTCTTTTGCTTCAAAATCAAGATGCATATTTAAAAGTCGCCGGCGGGGTCAAACTGGATGAACCGGCGATTGATTTGGCAGTAGCCGTCAGCATTGCCTCAAGCTTCAGAGATACACCGCCGAATCCCGCAGATTGCTTTATCGGTGAAGTGGGACTGACAGGAGAAGTCCGCAGGGTGTCAAGAATCGAACAGCGCGTAAAAGAAGCGGCGAAACTCGGCTTCAAGCGCATGATCATACCTGAGGCGAATGCAGACGGGTGGACAATACCAAAAGGGATTGAGGTTGTCGGAGTAGCAAATGTTGCTGAAGCGCTTCGTACTTCATTAGGAGGATCATAATAGATGGAAAAAGAGAAAAAAGGGGCGAAACAAGAGCTTGACCTGTCTGCAATTCTGCAGTTCGTTGCACCGGGCACCCCGCTCAGAGCCGGGATAGAGAATGTACTTCGGGCAAATACAGGCGGCCTGATTGTTGTCGGATACAATGATAAGGTAAAGCAAGTCGTGGATGGCGGTTTTCATATTAATACATCATTTGCGCCCGCTCACTTATACGAGCTGGCCAAAATGGACGGTGCCATTATTTTAAGTGATTCCGGCCAGAAAATTCTTTATGCGAATACGCAGCTTATGCCGGAGGCGACCATTTCTTCTTCAGAAACGGGAATGAGGCACCGTACGGCGGAACGGGTGGCGAAGCAGACCGGCTGTCTCGTCATCGCCATTTCTGAGCGCAGAAATGTCATTACGTTATATCAGGACAGCATGAAGTACACACTAAAGGACATAGGTTTTATTTTAACAAAGGCAAATCAGGCCATTCAAACGCTCGAGAAGTATAAAACCATTTTAGACAAAACGATTACGGCTTTAAACGCATTAGAGTTTGAGGAGCTTGTGACATTCAGTGACGTGCTGTCCGTCATGCATCGGTATGAAATGGTGCTTCGAATAAAAAATGAAATCAATATGTATATTAAAGAACTCGGAACGGAAGGACACTTAATCCGCCTGCAGGTGATTGAACTGATTACGGACATGGAAGAAGAGGCGGCACTTTTCATCAAAGACTATGTCAAAGAAAAAATCAAAGATCCGTTCGTGCTGTTAAAAGAGCTCCAGGATATGTCCAGCTATGATCTGCTGGATGATTCCATTCTGTTTAAACTGCTTGGATACCCGGCTTCTACGAATCTTGATGATTATGTGCTCCCGAGAGGATACAGGCTGCTGAACAAAATTCCGCGTCTGCCGATGCCGATTGTTGAAAATGTGGTTGAGGCGTTCGGATTTTTGCCAAGCATAACGGAAGCCACTGTAGAAGAGCTTGATGATGTCGAGGGTATCGGCGAAGTGCGCGCCCAAAAAATCAAAAAAGGCTTAAAACGCCTTCAGGAAAAACACTATATAGATAGACAGCTTTAAGTATCGCTTAAACCTGTCGGAATCCGGGTATATTATTGTTAGTTTTTGTTTATTCTGAATTTGTAGGCTCTGACAGTCTGCTGAAAAAATGCTACTTAAAAGGAGGTGGAGGTATGTTAAAACGAATAGTTCAGGCGTTCTTCATTATTGTGGGCGGCGTTGTCGGTATCTTTTTAATACCTGAATTGTTTGTGCTGTCAAATATACAGGACATACCTTTAATAACAAACGCATATACGTCTGCTGCAATTGGTGCTATTATCTTTTTTCTCATCAGTATATGGACGACAGAATATGTGATTAATTGGGTAAAATGGATTGAAGATTCTTTGCTGAGAGCTCCGGTGCCGGATCTGTTATTCGGGAGTCTCGGATTGGTTTTTGGACTTATCATCGCATATCTCATTGTAAACGTGATTCCGCTGGACAATATTCCGTACCGTATATTCAGCACCATCATTCCGGTCTTTCTGGCTTTCTTTCTCGGTTATCTGGGCTTCCAAGTCGGATTTAAGAAAAAGGATGAACTGATCAGTCTTTTCTCCATTTCTGCAAGAATGCAGAAGAAAAAGGGAAGTGCTGATGAGGAGCAGGAAGAACAGGATAAAAGGCTGAAAATCTTGGATACAAGTGTTATTATTGATGGGAGAATTGCGGATATTTGTCAGACGGGCTTTTTAGAAGGCGTCATTGTCATTCCTCAATTTGTGCTGGAGGAATTACAGCATATCGCTGATTCTTCAGATGTTTTAAAACGTAACAGAGGACGCCGCGGACTGGATATCTTGAATCGCATTCAAAAGGAACTGGATATTACGGTTGAAATTTATGAAGGCGACTTCGAAGACATTCAGGAGGTTGACAGCAAGCTTGTCAAACTTGCGAAGCTGACATCCGGCGTCGTTGTGACGAATGATTTTAATTTAAATAAAGTATGTGAGCTTCAGAAGGTTGCGGTACTGAATATTAATGACCTTGCAAACGCGGTGAAGCCGGTTGTGCTTCCGGGCGAAGAGATGAATGTGCAGGTGATTAAGGACGGGAAAGAGCATAATCAAGGTGTGGCTTACTTGGATGACGGCACGATGATTGTTGTGGAAGAAGGCCGCAATTATATAGGGAAACATATTGATGTGCTCGTAACCAGCGTACTGCAGACAGCGGCGGGACGAATGATTTTTGCCAAGCCCAAGCTGCTTGAGAAAGCTCTTTAAGAGGGAGTTCATATGGAGTATGTTGTCGTTATTCCGGCTGCCGGACAAGGAAAAAGGATGAAGGCCGGGAAAAATAAGCTGTTCATCAGCTTAAAAGGTGCGCCTGTTATTATGCACACACTGCGGGTTTTTGAAAGCCACGCACCCTGTCAGAAAATAATCCTGGTGATAAACGAGAGTGAACGGGAAGATTTTCGCCAGCTGCTGGCCCAATGTCCGATTCAGACGGAAATTGAGCTTGTTACCGGAGGTGCGGAGCGTCAGCACAGTGTATACGAAGGACTGAAAGTGATTGATAAGGAATCGGTCGTCCTTGTTCATGACGGAGCGCGCCCGTTTGTCACACATCAGCATATCGATAAGCTCGTTGAAACAGCAGAGGAGGCGGGAGCGGCTGTCCTGGCTGTTCCTGTGAAAGACACGATAAAACGGGCGGAAGGCTCCCGGGCTGCGGAGACCTTTGACCGTTCAAGCTTGTGGGCCGTTCAAACGCCGCAAGCTTTTCGTCTTTCTTTATTGAAGACGGCGCATATGGAAGCGGAAAACAAAGGCTTCTTAGGTACGGATGACGCCAGCCTCGTCGAGCGTCTTGATGGATATCAGGTGAGTATCGTTGAAGGCAGCTATACCAATATTAAGCTGACAACGCCGGATGACCTGATATTTGCGGAAGCAATCATGAAAGCGGAAAGTGGGAATCATAATGTTTAGAATCGGACAAGGATTTGATGTGCATCAATTAACGGAAGGCCGTCCTCTCATCATCGGCGGAATTGAAATTCCTTATGAAAAGGGGCTGCTCGGACATTCAGATGCTGATGTATTGCTGCATACAGTCGCAGACGCGTGTCTCGGAGCGGCAGGTGAAGGAGATATCGGCAAACATTTCCCGGATACTGATCCGGAATTCAAAGATGCGGATTCTTTTAAGCTGCTTCAGCATGTCTGGAACATTGTAAAAGAAAAAGGGTACGTACTCGGAAATATAGACTGCACGATTATTGCGCAAAAGCCGAAAATGGCGCCGCATATTGATGCTATGAGAAAACGGATAGCTGAAGGCCTTGAGGCGGACGTCTCTCAAGTAAACGTAAAAGCGACGACGACCGAAAAGCTCGGGTTTACCGGAAGAGCCGAAGGAATTGCCGCTCAGGCAACCGTTCTGATCCAAAAAGCCTGATCATTGTTTTGATGCCGGGTCTATTTGGTGGTAGAATAGATACATATATTCGGCTAGAGGCTACAGACGAGATGAAAGGAAGTATTTGAACATGGGAAATGAAGTACGCGTTCGTTATGCACCGAGTCCGACCGGACATTTGCATATCGGTAACGCCAGAACGGCGCTTTTTAACTATTTATTTGCCCGCAGCCAAGGCGGAAAGTTTATTATCCGGATTGAGGATACGGACAAAAAGCGAAATATTGAAGGCGGAGAGCAAAGCCAGCTCAACTATTTGAAATGGCTCGGCATGGACTGGGATGAAAGTGTGGATGTCGGCGGAGAATACGGCCCGTACCGCCAGTCTGAGCGTAACGACATTTACAAGGAGTACTATGAAGAGCTTCTTGAAAAAGGGCTAGCTTATAAATGTTTCTGTACGGAAGAAGAACTTGAGAAAGAACGTGAAGAGCAAATCGCCCGCGGGGAAATGCCGCGCTATTCCGGCAAACACAGAAACCTGACTCAAAAAGAGCAGGAGCAGTTTTTAGCCGAAGGCAGACAGCCGAGCATCCGTTTCCGCGTGCCGGAAGGGAAAATCATCGCATTTAACGATATCGTAAAAGGCGAGATTTCTTTTGAATCAGACGGCATCGGCGACTTTGTCATCGTCAAAAAAGACGGAACACCGACGTATAACTTTGCTGTCGCGATTGACGATTACTTAATGAAAATGACGCACGTGCTCCGCGGTGAGGATCACATTTCAAATACACCGAAACAGATCATGATTTTCCAGGCATTCGGCTGGGATATTCCTGTCTTCGGACATATGACGCTTATCGTAAACGAAAGCCGCAAAAAATTAAGTAAACGTGATGAATCAATTATCCAGTTTATTGAGCAGTATGATGAGCTGGGTTACCTGCCTGAAGCGCTGTTTAACTTTATCGGACTTCTCGGCTGGTCTCCCGTCGGTGAAGAAGAGCTTTTCACAAGAGAACAATTCATTGAAATTTTTGATGTAAATCGTTTGTCTAAGTCACCGGCTCTGTTTGATATGCATAAACTGAAATGGGTCAACAACCAATACGTCAAAGCGCTGGATCTTGATCAAGTGGTTGAGCTGACTCTGCCGCACCTGCAAAAAGCAGGAAAAGTCGGCACTGAGCTTTCTGCCGAGGAGCAGGAATGGGTTCGTAAATTAATCTCTCTTTACCATGAGCAATTGAGCTACGGCGCTGAAATTGTCGAGCTGACTGATTTGTTCTTTAAAGATGAGATCGAGTATAATCAAGAGGCAAAAGCCGTTCTGGAAGAAGAACAGGTGCCTGAAGTGCTCAGCGTATTTGCTGCGAAGCTTGAAGAGCTTGAAGAATTTACGCCTGAGCTGATCAAAGCCTCAATCAAAGCTGTTCAGAAAGAAACAGGCCATAAAGGCAAAAAGCTGTTCATGCCGATTCGTGTAGCGGTTACCGGTCAGACACACGGTCCGGAGCTTCCGCAGGCCATTGAGCTGATCGGCAGAGAAACAGCCGTCAGACGCCTGAAAAGCATTTAAATATACGATTGTTGACAGGGAAGAGTATAAAACAATGACCATTACAGAAAGAATCTTCGTCGGCTGAGAGAGATTCATGCGTCATGTTTTAGAAGTGCGCCCTTAAGACCTTTGAAGAACATTTCTGCGGAAATCAGTATTTAAAGGCGGCCGCCGCCGTTACCGGCTTTTAAGTTGGGAAAACAGTGACTTGTTTTTCAAACAGAGTGGAACCGCGCGGTAAAAGCGTCTCTGTCATGTTTACATGCAGAGGCGCTTTTTTTATAGGCGGAAAAACAGACTGGAGCGGGGAGAGAATGGGGGGAAGCATGTGTTTTTTAAAATGCTAAAAGAAGACATAGATACAGTGTTCGATCAAGATCCGGCAGCAAGAAGCTATTTCGAAGTTGTTTTAACTTATTCTGGTTTACATGCTATATGGGCGCATCGGATTGCACATGCTTTATATAAACGGAGATTTTTCTTCCTGGCGCGCCTGATATCACAGATTGCCCGTTTCTTTACCGGAATTGAAATCCATCCCGGCGCGACCATCGGGAGAAGGT
The DNA here is from genome assembly GCF_027721405.1 of Bacillus sp. KICET-1. Taxonomy (NCBI): domain Bacteria; kingdom Bacillati; phylum Bacillota; class Bacilli; order Caryophanales; family Bacillaceae; genus Bacillus; species Bacillus sp. KICET-1. The sequence continues at coordinate 766,507 of NZ_CP113515.1, read as the reverse complement.
TTTTCATTGATCACGGTATGGGGGTCGTCATAGGGGAAACATGTGAAATCGGCAATAACGTGACGGTATTCCAAGGTGTCACTCTTGGTGGGACGGGAAAAGAAAAGGGAAAGCGGCATCCGACCATAAAAGATGATGCTTTAATTGCAACCGGAGCGAAGGTGCTCGGCTCTATTACGGTCGGGCAGGGTTCTAAAGTAGGGGCCGGCTCCGTTGTGCTTCGTGATGTTCCCGACTTTTCGACCGTTGTCGGCATACCGGGGAAAGTCGTCATTCAGAACGGAAGAAAAATCAAACGCGATCTCAATCACCAAGACTTGCCCGATCCGGTTGCTGACCGGTTTAGAGCATTGGAGCAGCAGATTTTTGAACTGCAGGCTGAACTGGAAGATAAAAAAGAAAGGATCAACCAAAAATGACCATTACACTTTATAATACATTGACACGGAAAAAGGAAACATTCGTTCCTCTTGAGGAAGGCAAAGTAAAAATGTACGTGTGCGGACCGACTGTATACAACTATATTCATATCGGAAACGCCCGTCCGGCGATTGTGTATGATACCGTACGCAACTATTTGGAGTATAAAGGATACGATGTTCAATACGTATCGAATTTCACCGATGTTGACGACAAACTGATTAAGGCGGCCAACGAGCTCGGCGAGGACGTCCCGACCGTTTCTGAACGGTTCATTAAAGCGTATTTTGAAGACGTGGGCGCCCTCGGATGCCGGAAAGCGGATCTTCACCCCCGGGTCATGGAAAACATGGACGCCATTATTGAATTTGTCAGCGAGCTGATTAAAAAAGGTTACGCTTATGAATCAGAAGGCGACGTCTATTTCAAAACAAGGGCCTTCGAAGGCTACGGCAAGCTATCTCAGCAATCAATTGATGAACTCAGATCAGGCGCGCGTATCCGTGTCGGCGAGAAGAAAGAGGATGCGCTGGACTTTGCGCTTTGGAAAGCTGCTAAGGACGGAGAAATTTCATGGGATAGCCCTTGGGGAAAAGGCCGCCCGGGCTGGCATATTGAATGCTCCGCAATGGTGAAAAAGTATTTGGGTGACGAAATCGATATTCACGCCGGCGGTCAGGACCTGACATTCCCGCACCATGAAAACGAAATCGCGCAATCTGAAGCATTAACAGGCAAGACATTCGCAAAATACTGGCTTCATAACGGATATATCAATATCGATAATGAGAAAATGTCAAAATCGCTCGGCAACTTTGTTTTGGTGCACGATATCATTAAGCAATATGACCCGCAGCTTTTGAGATTTTTCATGCTGTCCGTTCATTACCGCCACCCGATCAACTATTCGGAAGAGCTGCTTGAGAAAACAAAAAACGCGTTTAACCGCCTGAAGACGGCATACAGTAATTTAAACCATCGTTTGATTAGCAGCACGAATCTGACTGACAATGATGAGGAATGGCTCGCTAAAATCGAAGAGCACCGCGCTGCGTTTGAAGAAGCAATGGATGATGATTTTAATACGGCGAATGCGATTTCCGTTTGGTTTGATCTGGCGAAGCTCGCCAATTACTACATGCAGGAGGACAATACGGCGGATCACGTCATTAAAGCCTTTATCAGCATGTTTGACAGAATCGGATCCGTTCTCGGACTTACACTCGGCGAAGAAGAGCTTGTCGATGAAGAGATTGAAGAATTGATCGAGAAGAGAAATGAAGCCCGCCGCAATCGCGATTTTGCTTTGTCAGACCAAATTCGCGATCAGCTGAAAAGCATGAATATCATTCTTGAAGATACGGCTCAGGGAACTCGCTGGAAGCGGGGAGAGTAAGCGGATGCTTCAATTTGAACAAATCAAAGATTCAAAGCAGTTAAACGGTCTTGCGCTCGCTTATATGGGTGATGCCATTTTTGAAATATACGTCCGGCATCACCTGCTTAAGCAGGGCCATACGAAACCGAATGACCTTCATAAGAAGGCGAGCCGGATCGTATCGGCAAAATCACAGGCAGACATTCTGTTCCGCCTTCAGGAAGAATCCTTTTTCACGGAGGAAGAGGAAGCCGTGGTGAGAAGGGGAAGAAACGCAAAATCAGGGACGACGCCTAAAAACACAGATGTACAGACGTACCGCCATAGTACAGCTTTTGAGGCTTTGCTCGGATATCTTTTTCTTGAGAAAAGAGAAGAAAGACTGAATCAGCTGATTACAGAAGCTATACAAGTCGGGACGTCAGGGAGGAAAACAAATGAGTCAGCAACATGATTACGTCATAGGAAAAAACGCGGTAATTGAGACGTTAAAGTCGGATCGCAAACTCTATAAGTTATGGATGGCGGAAAACACAGTAAAAGGACAGGCGCAGCAAGTTATGGAGCTTGCTAAAAAGCGCGGCGTCACCATTCAATTTGTACCGAGGAAAAAACTCGATCAGATGGTGGAGGGGCAGCATCAGGGTGTTGTCGCCCAGGTGGCGGCATATGAATATGCACAATTAGACGAATTATATAAAAGAGCGGAAGAGAGAAACGAACAGCCTTTCTTTCTCATATTGGACGAGCTGGAAGATCCTCATAATCTCGGTTCCATCATGAGAACGGCTGACGCTGTCGGTGCACACGGCATTGTGATTCCGAAACGCAGAGCGGTCGGACTGACGTCGACGGTCGCAAAAGCTTCGACCGGTGCGATTGAACACATCCCCGTCGTGAAGGTGACCAACCTTGCCCGGACACTTGATGAAATGAAGGAGCGGGGGATTTGGGTCGTCGGAACGGATGCATCCGCCCGGGAAGACTACCGCTCTATGGACGGCAAGATGCCTTTGGCGCTCGTTATCGGAAGCGAAGGCAGAGGAATGGGCCGGCTTGTGAAAGAGAAATGTGATTTTCTCATTAAACTTCCGATGGCCGGAAAAGTCACGTCTCTGAATGCGTCGGTAGCGGCCGGCCTTCTCATGTATGAAGTCTACCGGAAGCGCAATCCTTTAGGGGAATGAAGACAGATGGACATCCTGTTAGTAGACGGATACAACATGATTGGAGCTTGGCCGCAGCTAAAGGATTTAAAAGCGAACAGTTTTGAAGAAGCGAGAGATGTACTGATCCAGAAGATGGCGGAATATCAGTCCTACACGGGAATCAGAGTCATTGTGGTGTTTGACGCACATCTGGTAAAAGGCATAGAGAAAAAACAAACGAATCACAGAGTCGAAGTGATTTTTACACGGGAGAATGAGACGGCGGATGAGCGGATCGAGAAGCTTGCCCAGGCGCTGAATAATATTGCGACACAGATTCATGTCGCAACCTCCGATTATACGGAGCAGTGGGCGATTTTCGGACAAGGGGCTCTCCGCAAATCCGCCCGGGAGCTTCTGAGGGAAGTGGATACGATAGAACGGCGGATTCAAAGGCGGGTTTCAAAGATCACTTCTGAAAAACCGCCGGGTAAAATCGAGCTGTCCGAAGAGGTTTTGAAAACGTTTGAAAAGTGGCGCCGAGGCGGTCTGGATTAGGTTGACGCTTTTTCGCCCATTAATGTATAATATTTCTATCTACGTGCGCCGGGGGGATCGCAGTGAATCTACAGAACAGCAAGGGAAAGTTCAACAAAGTGCAATTTTGCCAGTTGGAGGACGAGCAGGTCATTGAAAAGGTTCATGTTGGGGATAGTGATGCGTTAGATTACTTGATTACGAAGTACCGTAATTTTGTACGGGCGAAAGCAAGGTCTTATTTTTTAATAGGGGCCGACAGAGAAGATATTGTACAGGAAGGGATGATAGGCTTATATAAGTCTATCCGAGACTTTAGAGAGGACAAGCTCACTTCATTTAAAGCTTTTGCAGAATTATGCATTACCCGCCAGATTATTACCGCAATAAAGACAGCTACCCGTCAGAAACACATTCCTTTAAATTCCTATGTTTCTTTAGACAAACCTATTTTTGATGAAGAATCTGACAGAACACTGCTTGATGTCATTTCAGGCGCTAAAACGTTAAATCCTGAAGAGATGATTATTAATCAGGAAGAATTTGATGATATCGAAATGAAAATGGGAGAACTGCTGAGCGATCTGGAGAGAAAGGTGCTTGTTCTGTACTTGGACGGAAGAAGTTACCAAGAGATTTCAGATGACTTAAACCGACACGTAAAATCAATCGATAATGCCCTGCAGCGCGTGAAGCGCAAGCTTGAAAAGTATTTAGAAATAAGAGAGATCAGCCTGTAGCAGGTTTCTGTGTCATATTGACAGAATTTTTCTGACTGTGCTATTTTATTAAGATAAATGAATGTTTAGGAAAAGGTGTAACGACATGAGAAAAAAGATTACGCTGGCATGCAAAACATGCGGAAATCGTAATTATACGACAATGAAAAGCTCTGCATCAGCGGCTGAGCGGTTAGAAGTTAAGAAGTACTGCAGCACTTGCAATTCACATACAGCTCATTTAGAAACAAAATAGTGTTCGCTTTTTAAATTGTGGAGGTCTTTTACATGCGCATGATGAGTTTCTTTAAAGATGTTGGGAAAGAAATGAAAAAGGTTAGCTGGCCTAAAGGCAAAGAGTTAACGCGCTATACGATCACGGTGATTTCAACGGTTATCTTTTTTGTTATCTTTTTTGCCCTCCTTGATACAGGAATTTCTCAATTAATTCGTTTAATAGTTGAATAATGATCAGCAATACGTGCTATAATAGATCATAATATCGTTTGCCAAAACCCGTTCAGCGGGTTTTTTATTGTGTTGTTGAAAAAAGGATTCATAGGCCCTGAGCCTATTTTTTGTTTTACACTTCATTTTTAAATGCGGGGAGGGAAGGACTGCAGAGTCCTGATAGAATGGAAAAGAATTGGTATGTTGTTCATACGTATTCCGGTTATGAAAACAAAGTAAAAGCGAACCTTGAAAAACGTGTGGAATCAATGGGAATGCAGGATAAAATTTTCCGCGTTGTCGTCCCTGAAGAAGAAGAGACTGATATTAAGAACGGCAAGAAAAAAGTAGTCAAAAAGAAAGTGTTCCCGGGTTATGTGCTTGTTGAAATCGTCATGACTGATGATTCCTGGTATGTGGTCCGCAACACGCCGGGCGTTACCGGATTCGTCGGATCAGCCGGTTCAGGCTCAAAGCCGACTCCGCTTCTTCCTGGCGAAGCGGAAACCATCTTAAAACGCATGGGCATGGATGAGCGGAAAACCGACATTGATTTTGAATTGAATGAGACAGTCAAAGTCATAGACGGACCTTTCGCCAACTTTACAGGATCAATTGAAGAGATTGATTATGATAAGAGCAAAGTGAAAGTATTCGTTAACATGTTCGGCCGTGAAACGCCGGTTGAACTGGAATTTACCCAGATCGACAAATTGTAATGTGAAAAAACTTGAAATTGCTATATATTAATGATAATATAGCAAAGGTACGTCTTGGACTAATCCAAGGCAGCTAGCTTGATATTTCGTCATTCATATAAAGAATGAAACCTTGAGTGGGAGGGTTTACCCTATTACCACATCACGGACTTAAGGAGGTGTGTCTCGTGGCTAAAAAAGTAGTAAAAGTTGTAAAATTGCAAATTCCTGCTGGAAAAGCTAACCCAGCGCCGCCAGTTGGACCTGCACTAGGTCAAGCCGGTGTAAATATCATGGGATTCTGTAAGGAGTTTAATGCTCGTACAGCTGACCAAGCTGGTTTAATCATTCCTGTTGAAATTTCGGTTTACGAAGACCGTTCATTTACATTTATTACAAAAACTCCGCCTGCTGCAGTATTGCTTAAAAAAGCAGCTGGAATTGAGTCTGGTTCTGGTGAACCAAACCGTAATAAAGTGGCAACCGTTAAGCGCGATAAGGTTCGCGAAATCGCTGAAACGAAAATGCCTGACTTAAACGCAGCAGACGTTGAAGCGGCAATGCGCATGGTTGAAGGTACTGCCCGCAGTATGGGTATCGTTATCGAGGATTAATTTGTTTCTTGTCGGGTTGCGAGTTTTCACAAGTTCGCAACCCTTATTCGTGGGAGGTTATTCCGCTATAACCACATAAGGAGGAAATTTTAAAATGGCTAAAAAAGGTAAAAAGTACGTTGAAGCTGCGAAGCTTGTAGACCGTGCGAAAGCTTACGACGTCGCTGAAGCAGTGGCGCTTACTAAAAAAACAAACACAGCTAAATTCGACGCTACAGTTGAAGTTGCTTTTCGTTTAGGGGTTGACCCTCGTAAAAACGATCAGCAAATCCGCGGTGCAGTTGTACTTCCTAACGGAACTGGTAAAACTCAGCGCGTGCTTGTATTCGCTAAAGGCGAAAAAGCAAAAGAAGCTGAAGCTGCCGGTGCAGACTACGTTGGCGATTCTGATTACATCGCGAAAATCCAGCAAGGCTGGTTCGAATTCGATGTAATCGTTGCGACTCCTGACATGATGGGTGAAGTCGGTAAAATCGGCCGTGTGCTTGGACCAAAAGGTCTTATGCCAAACCCTAAAACAGGAACTGTTACATTCGAAGTAGAAAAAGCAATCGGCGAAATCAAAGCTGGTAAAGTAGAATACCGCGTTGACAAAGCTGGTAACATCCATGTTCCGATCGGAAAAGTTTCTTTCGAGGATGAAAAACTTGTTGAGAACTTCACAACAATGTATGATACAATCCTGAAAGCAAAACCGGCTGCGGCTAAAGGTGTTTACGTGAAAAACGTTGCCGTTACTTCTACTATGGGCCCTGGTGTCAAAGTAGACGCTTCTACTTTCAACGTAAAATAATATTTGACTTTAGATCAGCATTCTGATATGATTCAAAATGTTGTAAAATATAATATGTCATTTATACCGTAGACAGCAGGGGCCGTTGAGGCTTAATATCCTGCCGAGGTGTATATATATCACAGCTATTACGTTACGTATGCTTGTATATACAGCCTCCATGTCCACATGGAGGCTTTTTATATGAAATCGTCGTTACAGTCGTGATCACCTAGCGGTATAAGTGTTACACAAAATCTACAGGAGGTGTAACCATGAGCAGCGCAATTGATACAAAAAAAGTTGTTGTTGAAGAGATTGCTTCTAAACTGAAAGAAAGCAAATCAACGATCATCGTTGACTACCGCGGACTTAACGTTTCTGAAGTAACTGAACTCCGTAAACAGCTTCGCGAAGCTAACGTAGAGTTCAAAGTGTACAAAAACACAATGACTCGCCGTGCGGTTGAACAAGCTGAACTTGATGGTTTGAATGATGTCTTAACTGGACCGAATGCGATCGCATTCAGTACTGAAGATGTTGTCGCTCCGGCAAAAGTTCTTAACGAGTTCGCGAAGAATCACGAAGCTCTGGAAATCAAAGCGGGCGTTATCGAAGGAAAAGTATCTTCTGTTGAAGAAGTGAAAGCTCTTGCTGAACTTCCTTCACGCGATGGCTTACTTTCTATGTTGCTTAGCGTACTTCAAGCTCCAGTTCGCAACCTTGCACTTGCAGCTAAAGCAGTTGCAGAACAAAAGGAAGAACAAGGCGCTTAATCTGATTTTACCCTAAAATAAAACAAATGGAGGAATTTCAAATGGCTTTAAATATCGAAGAAATCATTGCTTCCGTTAAAGAAGCAACTGTACTTGAATTGAACGACCTAGTAAAAGCAATCGAAGAAGAATTTGGCGTAACTGCTGCTGCTCCTGTAGCTGTAGCTGGCGGAGCTGCTGCTGGCGGCGCTGCTGAAGAGCAAAGCGAATTCGACCTTATCCTTGCTGGTGCAGGTTCTCAGAAAATCAAAGTTATCAAAGTTGTTCGTGAAATCACTGGTCTTGGCTTGAAAGAAGCTAAAGAACTTGTTGACAACACTCCAAAACCACTTAAAGAAGGTATTGCGAAAGAAGAAGCTGAAGAGCTTAAAGCTAAACTTGAAGAAGTTGGCGCTTCTGTAGAAGTTAAGTAATCTTCACTTGCCTGTAGGGGAAGCTCGCTTTTATGAGGCGGGCTTTTTCTTTGCCATTCTTTAAGCCATGAAAAAAGGAGGTTCTAATAATGAGTGAGCACTATTATTCAGAAAAACCTTCAGTTAAAAGCGATAAACAGACATGGTCATTTACACTGCGGAACAGATCTTATACATTCACAAGTGACAGCGGCGTTTTCTCGAAAAAGGAAGTTGATTTCGGTTCGCGTGTCTTAATTGAAGCGTTTGAAGAACCGGAGATCGATGGTGACTTCCTGGATGCAGGCTGCGGTTACGGCCCGATCGGTCTGTCACTCGCCGGTGCATTTACAGACCGCACCGTGCACATGATTGACGTGAATGAAAGAGCCGTAGAGCTGTCAAATGAAAATGCAGAAAAAAACGGAATAAAAAACGTTCGAATTTATCAGAGTGATTTATTTTCAAATATTGATTCTGCTCAAACATTTGCTTCTATTATTACAAACCCCCCAATCCGCGCCGGAAAAAAAGTTGTCCATGCCATTTTTGAAAAAAGCGCTGAGCATTTAAGGGCTTCAGGTGAATTGTGGATCGTCATACAGAAAAAGCAAGGCGCGCCTTCTGCCATTGAAAAGCTCGAGGAACTGTTCGATGAAGTTTCCGTCGTTCAAAAAAAGAAAGGCTATTATATCATAAAAGCAAAAAAAGTTTGACTCGGTATTTTAACTATGTTAATATTGTAAAATGCCAATGTATATATTTTGCTTGATATGATGAATTGTCAATATCTATGTATAAATTATACAAGTATGGAAATGCTAATAAAATCGGTATTTGTTTTTGGATGTGGTTTTCTTAATTAGAAACCCTTTTTTCTTTTGTCTTGTAAAAGTATTTTCTTTCTTTGGAAGAAATGCTTATTACACATATAATACGCATGATTTGAGGGGTGAATCAGTTGACAGGTCAACTAGTTCAGTATGGACGACACCGCCAGCGCAGAAGCTATGCTCGCATTAGCGAAGTGTTAGAATTACCAAATCTCATTGAAATTCAAACCTCTTCTTATCAGTGGTTTCTTGATGAGGGTCTTAGAGAGATGTTTCAAGACATATCACCAATTGAGGATTTCACTGGTAACCTCTCTCTTGAGTTCATTGATTATAGTTTAGGTGAGCCTAAATATCCTGTAGAGGAATCAAAAGAACGTGATGTGACTTACTCAGCTCCGCTAAGAGTGAAGGTTCGTTTAATTAACAAAGAAACTGGAGAGGTAAAAGACCAGGATGTCTTCATGGGTGATTTCCCTATTATGACAGATACCGGTACTTTTATCATCAACGGTGCAGAACGTGTTATCGTATCTCAGCTTGTTCGGTCTCCAAGTGTATATTTCAGTGGTAAAGTAGACAAAAACGGTAAAAAAGGTTTTACCGCGACTGTCATTCCAAACCGTGGCGCATGGTTAGAATACGAAACTGATGCGAAAGATGTTGTGTATGTCCGCATTGATCGCACACGTAAGTTGCCGGTTACGGTTCTTTTGCGTGCTCTCGGCTTCGGTTCCGACCAAGAGATTCTCGATCTCATTGGTGAGAACGAATATCTCCGCAATACACTGGATAAGGACAACACTGAAAACAGTGACAAAGCGCTTCTTGAAATCTATGAGCGCCTTCGTCCCGGAGAGCCGCCTACAGTAGAAAACGCAAAAAGCTTGCTGGATTCCCGTTTCTTCGATCCGAAGCGATACGACCTTGCGAATGTAGGACGCTATAAAATTAATAAAAAGCTTCATATCAAGAATCGCCTGTTTAACCAGCGACTTGCAGAAACACTGGTGGATCCGGAAACCGGTGAAATTCTCGCTGAAAAAGGGCAGATTCTTGACAGAAGAACACTTGATAAAGTACTGCCATACTTAGAAAATGGAATCGGCTTCAGAAAACTTTATCCTAACGGCGGCGTCGTCGAGGATGAAGTGATGCTTCAATCCATTAAAATCTATGCTCCTACCGATGCAGAAGGAGAGCAGACGATCAATGTGATCGGCAATGCTTACATCGAAGAGGCGATTAAAAACATTACGCCTGCTGATATTATTTCTTCTATCAGCTACTTCTTCAACCTCCTGCACGGAGTGGGCGACACTGATGATATCGACCATCTCGGAAACCGCCGTCTGCGTTCTGTAGGTGAGCTCCTGCAAAACCAATTCCGTATCGGTTTAAGCCGGATGGAACGTGTCGTACGTGAAAGAATGTCTATTCAAGACACGAATACAATTACGCCGCAGCAGCTGATTAACATCAGACCTGTTATTGCGTCTATTAAAGAGTTCTTCGGAAGCTCACAGCTTTCTCAATTCATGGATCAGACGAACCCGCTTGCTGAATTGACGCACAAACGCCGTCTGTCAGCTCTCGGACCGGGCGGTTTGACACGTGAGCGCGCAGGTATGGAAGTACGTGACGTTCACTACTCTCACTACGGCCGTATGTGTCCGATTGAAACGCCTGAGGGCCCTAACATCGGTTTGATCAACTCATTGTCATCATTTGCGAAAGTAAACCGCTTTGGTTTCATTGAGACGCCATACCGCCGCGTTGATCCTGAAACAGGAAAAGTAACGCCTAGAATCGACTACCTGACTGCTGATGAAGAGGATAACTATGTCGTAGCCCAAGCGAATGCTAAGCTGAGCGATGACGGTTCTTTCTTGGATGACAGCATCGTAGCGCGTTTCAGAGGGGAAAACACCGTTGTAGCCCGCAACCGCGTAGATTACATGGACGTATCTCCTAAACAGGTTGTATCTGCTGCGACAGCATGTATTCCGTTCTTGGAAAACGATGACTCGAACCGCGCCCTCATGGGAGCGAACATGCAGCGTCAGGCTGTGCCTTTGATGCAGCCGGAAGCTCCGATCGTCGGAACGGGTATGGAATACGTATCCGGTAAAGACTCCGGTGCAGCCGTTATTTGTAAACACCCTGGTATCGTAGAACGGGTGGAAGCGAAAAACGTATGGGTGCGCCGCTATGAAGAAATTGACGGCCAAAAAGTAAAAGGCAACCTGGATAAGTACAGCTTGCTGAAATTTGTCCGCTCCAACCAAGGTACGTGCTACAACCAGCGTCCGATCGTCAGTGTCGGCGATGAAGTAGTCAAAGGAGAAATCCTTGCTGACGGACCTTCAATGGAGCTTGGTGAACTTGCTCTCGGCCGCAACGTAATGGTCGGCTTCATGACATGGGATGGTTACAACTATGAGGATGCCATCATCATGAGTGAACGCCTTGTGAAAGATGATGTATACACATCTATTCACATTGAAGAATATGAATCAGAAGCACGTGATACAAAGCTTGGGCCGGAAGAGATCACCCGCGATATTCCAAACGTAGGGGAAGACGCGCTCCGCAATCTTGATGACCGCGGAATTATCCGTATCGGTGCGGAAGTCAACGACGGAGACCTTCTCGTAGGTAAAGTAACGCCTAAAGGTGTAACTGAGCTTACGGCTGAAGAACGCCTTCTGCATGCGATCTTTGGAGAAAAAGCGCGTGAAGTCCGTGATACTTCTCTCCGTGTGCCTCACGGCGGCGGCGGAATTATCCACGACGTAAAAGTCTTCAACCGTGAAGACGGCGACGAACTTCCTCCGGGAGTGAACCAGCTTGTACGCGTATATATCGTTCAGAAACGTAAGATTTCTGAAGGTGATAAAATGGCCGGACGTCACGGAAACAAAGGGGTTATCTCGAAGATTCTTCCTGAAGAAGATATGCCTTACCTTCCTGACGGCACGCCGATCGATATCATGCTTAACCCGCTGGGTGTACCATCACGTATGAATATCGGTCAGGTATTAGAACTTCACATGGGTATGGCTGCCCGCTACCTCGGCATTCACATCGCGTCACCTGTATTTGACGGCGCGCGTGAAGAAGATGTGTGGGAAACACTTGAAGAAGCAGGCATGTCAAGAGACGCTAAAACAGTTCTTTATGACGGCCGTACGGGAGAACCGTTCGACAACCGTGTATCAGTCGGAATCATGTACATGATCAAACTGGCGCACATGGTTGATGATAAACTTCATGCCCGTTCTACAGGTCCTTACTCACTTGTTACGCAGCAGCCTCTCGGCGGTAAAGCCCAATTCGGCGGACAGCGTTTCGGTGAGATGGAGGTTTGGGCGCTTGAAGCTTACGGCGCAGCTTACACGCTTCAAGAAATCCTGACTGTGAAGTCCGATGACGTGGTCGGACGTGTGAAAACATATGAAGCCATCGTCAAAGGCGACAATGTTCCAGAGCCTGGTGTTCCGGAATCATTCAAAGTATTGATCAAAGAGCTTCAAAGCTTAGGTATGGACGTGAAAATCCTTTCAGGCGATGAAGAAGAAATAGAAATGAGAGATCTAGAAGACGAGGAAGATGCGAAACAGGCTGACGGCCTTGCATTATCAGGTGATGAAGCGCCGGAAGAAACAGCATCTCCAGACGTTGAACGTGACGCAGTAACGAAAGAATAGTCTCTGATTGATAAAGGCAAGTGACATCGGTTAATCCGAAGATAAAAAGGGAGGTAGGCCCCTTGCTAGATGTGAACAATTTTGAGTATATGAACATCGGTCTTGCTTCACCGGATAAAATCCGTTCATGGTCTTTTGGTGAAGTGAAAAAGCCTGAAACGATAAACTATCGTACATTGAAACCTGAAAAGGACGGCCTGTTCTGCGAACGCATTTTCGGACCGACTAAGGACTGGGAATGTCATTGCGGCAAGTACAAGCGGGTTCGTTATAAAGGCGTAGTTTGTGACCGTTGCGGAGTTGAAGTAACGCGGGCTAAAGTCCGTCGTGAGAGAATGGGGCATATTGAACTGGCTGCCCCGGTTTCTCACATTTGGTATTTCAAAGGTATTCCGAGCCGTATGGGTCTTGTATTGGATATGTCACCGCGTGCGCTGGAAGAAGTTATTTACTTTGCTTCTTACGTCGTAACTGACCCGGCCAATACACCGCTCGAAAAGAAACAGCTTTTATCTGAAAAGGAATACCGTGCGTATCTGGATAAGTACGGAAACAAATTCCAAGCCTCTATGGGTGCGGAAGCCATTAATAAACTTCTGCAGGACATCGACCTTGTCAAAGAAGTTGATATGTTAAAAGAAGAGCTGAAGACTTCTCAAGGACAGCGCCGTACACGTGCGATCAAACGCCTTGAAGTGCTTGAAGCCTTCCGTAATTCAGGAAACAAGCCGTCTTGGATGATCCTCGACGTGCTTCCGGTTATTCCGCCTGAATTAAGACCGATGGTTCAGCTTGACGGCGGACGTTTCGCAACGTCTGACCTGAACGACCTTTACCGTCGTGTCATCAACCGTAATAACCGTTTAAAACGTCTGTTAGACCTCGGCGCGCCAAGCATCATCGTTCAGAACGAAAAACGTATGCTTCAGGAAGCAGTCGATGCTCTGATTGACAACGGACGCCGCGGCCGTCCGGTTACCGGACCGGGTAACCGTCCGCTTAAATCTCTTTCTCACATGCTGAAAGGGAAACAAGGGCGTTTCCGTCAGAACCTTCTCGGTAAACGTGTAGACTACTCAGGACGTTCCGTTATCGTCGTAGGTCCGCATCTGAAAATGTATCAGTGCGGTTTGCCGAAGGAAATGGCGCTTGAGCTCTTCAAGCCTTTCGTCATGAAAGAGCTTGTTGAAAAAGGCCTTGCTCACAATATCAAGAGCGCAAAACGCAAAATCGAACGCGTGCAGCCTGAAGTATGGGATGTACTTGAATCTGTCATTAAGGAGCATCCGGTCTTACTGAACCGTGCCCCTACTCTTCACAGATTAGGTATCCAGGCTTTCGAACCGACGCTTGTTGAAGGACGCGCCATCCGTCTTCACCCGTTAGTATGTACAGCTTATAACGCTGACTTTGACGGTGACCAAATGGCGGTTCACGTACCTTTATCAGCTGAGGCTCAAGCTGAAGCACGTATTCTGATGCTTGCAGCCCAAAACATCTTGAACCCTAAAGATGGTAAACCGGTTGTTACGCCGTCTCAGGATATGGTATTAGGAAACTACTACCTGACGCTTGAGCGCGCCGGAGCAGTCGGCGAGGGTATGGTCTTCAAGAATACAGACGAAGCGCTTCTTGCTTATCAAAACGGTTATGTTCACCTTCATACGAGAGTAGCTGTTGCAGCGAACTCCCTTAAGAATGTGACATTTACTGAAGAACAGCGTTCAAAATTGTTAATTACAACTGTCGGTAAGCTCGTCTTCAATGAAATTCTTCCGGAATCATTCCCTTACATGAATGAACCAACGAAGAGCAACATTGAAGAGAAGACACCTGACCGTTTCTTCTTAGATAAAGGTGCTGACGTAAAAGCTGTGATTGCTGAGCAGCCGATCAACGCACCGTTTAAAAAAGGTATTCTCGGTAAAATCATCGCGGAAATCTTTAAACGATTCCATATCACGGAAACGTCTAAAATGCTTGACCGCATGAAAAACCTCGGTTTCAGATATTCAACGAAAGCCGGCATCACAGTAGGGGTTTCTGATATCGTCGTTCTCGATGACAAACAGGAAATCCTTGAAGAAGCACAAAGCAAAGTTGATAATGTCCTGAAACAGTTCAGACGCGGTTTAATCACCGAAGAAGAACGTTATGAAAGAGTCATTTCAATTTGGAGTTCAGCGAAAGATGTTATCCAAGGCAAACTGATGAAATCATTAGACGAAGTCAACCCGATCTACATGATGAGTGACTCAGGAGCCCGTGGTAACGCATCTAACTTTACACAGCTTGCGGGTATGCGCGGTCTGATGGCCAACCCGGCTGGACGAATCATTGAATTGCCGATTAAATCAAGTTTCCGTGAAGGTCTGACAGTATTGGAGTACTTTATCTCCACTCACGGTGCGCGTAAAGGTCTTGCCGATACCGCCCTGAAAACAGCTGACTCAGGTTACCTTACACGCCGTCTTGTTGATGTTGCGCAGGATGTTATCATTCGTGAAACAGATTGCGGAACAGACCGCGGTATTCTTGCAAAACCGCTCAAAGAAGGCACGGAAATCATCGAGCGTCTGGAAGAGCGTCTGATCGGACGTTTCGCCAGAAAACAGATCAAACATCCTGAAACGGGTGCTGTGCTCATTAACGAAAATGAATTGATCGATGAAGATAAAGCGCTGGAAATCGTTGAATCCGGAATCGAAGAAGTGTGGATCCGTTCCGCGTTCACATGTAACACTCCTCATGGTGTATGTAAACGATGCTACGGACGTAACCTTGCAACCGGAACTGATGTTGAAGTCGGTGAAGCAGTAGGTATTATCGCCGCTCAATCTATCGGTGAGCCTGGAACACAGTTAACGATGCGTACGTTCCACACAGGCGGGGTTGCCGGAGACGATATCACACAAGGTCTTCCGCGTATCCAGGAGCTTTTCGAAGCGCGTAATCCGAAAGGTCAAGCGACGATTTCTGAAATTGACGGTACAATTGCCGAAATCAATGAAGTACGCGACAAACAGCAGGAGATTGTTGTTCAGGGCGCTGTTGAGACCCGTTCATACACGGCACCTTACAACTCACGCCTGAAAGTGGCTGAGGGTGATCAGATTACCCGCGGTCAAGTGCTGACAGAAGGTTCAATCGATCCGAAAGAACTTCTTAAAGTCACTGACCTGACAACGGTTCAGGAATATCTTCTGCATGAGGTTCAGAAGGTTTACCGTATGCAGGGTGTTGAAATCGGCGATAAACACGTAGAAGTAATGGTTCGCCAGATGCTTCGCAAAGTCCGTGTGATCGATGCCGGAGATACTGATGTTCTCCCTGGCACATTGCTTGATATTCACCAATTCACAGAAGCGAACAAAAAAGTGCTGCTTGAAGGCAATCGACCTGCTACAGGACGTCCTGTCCTTCTCGGTATCACGAAAGCTTCACTCGAGACGGATTCATTCTTGTCTGCCGCATCATTCCAAGAAACAACACGCGTTCTTACTGATGCTGCGATTAAAGGCAAGCGCGATGAACTTCTCGGCCTGAAAGAGAATGTTATCATCGGTAAACTGGTTCCGGCCGGTACCGGTATGATGAATTACAGAAAAGTAAAACCTGTTTCAAACGTTCAGCCTTCGGAAGATATGGTTCCGGCTGAATAACAGAAACTGCTGCAGGAAAGGCTGTTTCGACAGCTTTTCCTCAGTATTACAATTATTCTGGCGGGGGACTGCACTAAAAAATGTCATACGTTGTTGACATCCGTCCCGCAGAGTGATAATATAACCAAGGTGCTCGAAATAAAACCTGTTACTTTGGAGGATATGTTTATGTCTTATGATAAAGTATCACAGGCCAAATCAATTATTATTGGTACGAAGCAAACAGTGAAAGCTCTAAAACGAGGTTCAGTGAAGGAAGTCGTCGTGGCAAAAGACGCGGATTCAGTTCTTACGGCTGGCGTTATCCAGCTTGCAAAGAACCAAAATACCGCTGTCTGTATGGTGGATTCCATGAAAAAGCTCGGCAAAGCCTGCGGAATTGAAGTGGGAGCAGCAGCTGTTGCCATTATGTTATAGCGTACTTTTTGTTTTTATATAAGATATCAATCTTGTGTAAAGACATTGTTTTTTGCCTAATGATGAACCACCTGGGTATGTGGGTTATAAAACGTAATGAAGGGAGGAACACAACATGCCTACAATTAATCAGCTAATTCGCAAGGGACGCGTGAGCAAAGTTGAAAACTCTAAGTCACCTGCACTAAACAAAGGATACAACAGCTTTAAAAAAGAGCACACTAACGTATCTTCTCCACAAAAACGCGGGGTATGTACTCGTGTGGGTACAATGACACCGAAAAAACCGAACTCAGCACTTCGTAAATACGCTCGTGTTCGTTTGACTAACGGAATCGAGGTTACTGCCTACATTCCTGGTATCGGTCACAACCTGCAAGAGCACAGCGTTGTACTGATCCGCGGCGGACGTGTAAAAGACTTACCGGGGGTACGCTACCACATCGTTCGTGGCGCGCTTGATACTGCCGGAGTTGAAAACCGTGCGCAAGGCCGTTCTAAATACGGTACGAAACGTCCTAAAGCAAAGTAATCAAATAAATCATTAAAACTATGAAGGGAGGATATTCAGATGCCACGTAAAGGTCCTGTAGCAAAAAGAGATGTTTTACCTGATCCGCTTTACAACTCTAAGCTGGTATCCCGCCTGATCAACAAAATGATGATCGACGGTAAAAAAGGTAAATCTCAAACAATCCTATACAAGTCATTCGATATCATTAAAGAACGCACTGGCAATGATGCAATGGAGGTTTTCGAACAAGCATTGAAAAACATCATGCCTGTACTTGAAGTAAAAGCACGCCGTGTAGGTGGAGCTAACTACCAAGTGCCTGTAGAAGTTCGTCCTGAACGCCGTACAACTCTTGGTCTTCGCTGGTTGGTTAACTATGCGCGTCTTCGCGGAGAAAAAACAATGGAAGAGCGCCTGGCTAACGAAATTCTTGATGCAGCTAACAACACTGGTGCTGCCGTTAAGAAACGTGAAGACACTCACAAGATGGCAGAAGCGAACAAAGCATTTGCTCACTACCGCTGGTAGGATTCATATAATCAAAATAATAATTCCCTAATAAGGAAGGAGAAATTACCCAATGGCAAGAGAGTTCTCCTTAGAAAAAACTCGTAATATCGGGATCATGGCTCACATCGATGCCGGTAAAACGACTACTACAGAACGGATCTTGTTCTACACAGGCCGTATCCACAAAATTGGCGAAACTCACGAAGGTGCTTCGCAAATGGACTGGATGGAGCAGGAACAAGAACGCGGTATCACAATCACTTCTGCAGCAACGACTGCACAGTGGAAAGGTTACCGTGTAAACATCATCGATACACCGGGACACGTAGACTTCACAGTTGAAGTTGAACGTTCACTCCGTGTACTTGATGGTGCGGTTGCCGTACTTGATGCTCAATCAGGTGTTGAGCCTCAGACAGAAACAGTATGGCGCCAAGCAACAACTTACGGAGTACCGCGTGTTGTATTTGTCAACAAAATGGACAAAATCGGCGCAGACTTCCTTTACTCTGTAGGCACTTTAAGAGACCGTCTTCAAGCTAACGCTCACGCAATTCAATTGCCGATCGGTGCTGAAGACAACTTCGAAGGTATCATCGACTTAGTAGAAAACGTTGCGTATTTCTACGAAGATGACCTTGGAACTCGTTCAGATGCGAAAGAAATCCCTGAAGAGTACAAAGAGCAAGCTGAAGAGCTTCGCAGCAGCCTGATTGAAGCTGTAGCTGAGCTTGATGAAGAGCTTATGGAAAAGTACCTTGAAGGTGAAGAAATCACTATCCCTGAACTGAAAGCTGCTATCCGTAAAGGTACACTGAATGTTGAATTCTACCCTGTACTTGTTGGTTCTGCTTTCAAAAACAAAGGTGTTCAGCTTGTACTTGATGCTGTTCTTGACTACCTTCCTGCGCCAACTGATGTTGCTGCAATCAAAGGTGTACGTCCTGATACAGATGAAGAGATCGTTCGTCATTCTTCTGATGAAGAGCCGTTCTCTGCACTTGCATTTAAAGTTATGACTGACCCTTATGTCGGTAAGCTGACATTCTTCCGCGTATATTCCGGTACACTTGATTCCGGTTCATATGTAAAGAACTCTACAAAAGGCAAGCGTGAGCGCGTAGGACGTATCCTTCAAATGCACGCTAACAGCCGTGAAGAGATCTCTACTGTTTACGCTGGAGACATCGCAGCTGCTGTAGGTCTAAAAGATACTTCTACTGGAGATACTCTATGTGATGAGAAGGATCTTGTAATCCTTGAATCAATGGAATTCCCAGAGCCTGTTATCGACGTAGCGATTGAGCCTAAATCAAAAGCTGACCAAGATAAAATGGGTATCGCTTTAGCGAAACTTGCTGAAGAAGATCCTACATTCCGTACACAAACAAACCCTGAAACGGGTCAAACAATCATCTCTGGTATGGGTGAGCTTCACCTTGATATCATTGTTGATCGTATGAAGCGTGAGTTTAAAGTTGAAGCTAACGTTGGTGCTCCTCAAGTTGCGTACCGTGAGACATTCCGTACCGGTGCAAAAGTTGAAGGTAAATTCGTACGTCAATCAGGCGGACGCGGTCAGTTCGGTCACGTTTGGATCGAATTTGAACCGAACGAAGAAGGCGCTGGCTTTGAATTCGAAAACGCAATCGTCGGTGGTGTTGTTCCTCGTGAATACATCCCAGCCGTACAAGCAGGTCTTGAAGACTCTCTTGAAAATGGTGTCCTAGCCGGATTCCCGCTAATCGACATCAAGGCGAAACTTTTTGATGGATCTTACCATGATGTTGACTCAAACGAAATGGCGTTTAAAGTCGCTGCTTCTATGGCATTGAAAAATGCAGTCAGCAAATGTAACCCAGTTCTTCTTGAACCAATCATGAAAGTTGAAGTTGTTATTCCTGAAGAATACATGGGAGACATCATGGGTGATGTTACTTCTCGTCGCGGACGCGTAGAAGGTATGGAAGCTCGCGGTAACGCTCAAGTTGTGCGTGCGATGGTACCTCTTGCTGAAATGTTCGGTTACGCTACTGCCCTTCGTTCTAACACGCAAGGACGCGGTACGTTCACAATGTTCATGGATCACTACGAAGAAGTGCCGAAGAGCATCGCTGAAGAAATTATCAAAAAAAATAAAGGCGAATAATTGATTTTGCCACTTAACTCAAGTATAACTACTATTGTAAGATGAGGGAGTGAAAGCTTGCTTTCACTTTCTATCACTCTATACATTACTAATTAAAAGCTCTTAAGGAGGATTTTAGAATGGCTAAAGAAAAATTCGACCGTTCCAAATCACATGCCAATATCGGTACAATTGGACACGTTGACCATGGTAAAACAACATTAACTGCTGCTATCTCAACAGTACTTCATAAGAAATCTGGTAAAGGTACAGCTATGGCGTACGATCAAATTGATGGTGCTCCAGAAGAACGTGAGCGCGGTATCACAATCTCTACTGCACACGTTGAGTACGAAACTGACACTCGTCACTATGCACACGTTGACTGCCCAGGACACGCTGACTATGTTAAAAACATGATCACTGGTGCTGCGCAAATGGACGGAGCTATCCTTGTAGTATCTGCTGCTGATGGCCCAATGCCACAAACTCGTGAGCACATCCTTCTTTCTAAAAACGTTGGTGTACCATACATCGTAGTATTCCTTAACAAATGCGACATGGTAGACGACGAAGAGCTTCTTGAGCTTGTTGAAATGGAAGTTCGCGATCTTCTTAGCGAATACGACTTCCCTGGTGATGATGTACCAGTTGTTAAAGGTTCTGCTCTTAAAGCTCTTGAAGGCGATGCTGAGTACGAAGAAAAAATTCTTGAACTTATGGCTGCAGTTGATGAGTACATCCCAACTCCAGAACGTGACACTGACAAACCATTCATGATGCCAGTTGAGGACGTATTCTCAATCACTGGTCGTGGTACAGTTGCTACTGGCCGTGTAGAACGCGGACAAGTTAAAGTCGGTGACGAAGTTGAAATCATCGGTCTTCAAGAAGAAAACAGCAAAACAACTGTTACAGGTGTTGAAATGTTCCGTAAGCTTCTTGACTACGCTGAAGCTGGAGACAACATCGGTGCACTTCTTCGCGGTGTAGCTCGTGAAGACATCCAACGTGGACAAGTACTTGCTAAACCAGGTACAATCACTCCACACAGCAAATTCAAAGCTGAAGTTTACGTTCTTTCTAAAGAAGAGGGTGGACGTCATACTCCATTCTTCTCTAACTACCGTCCTCAGTTCTACTTCCGTACAACTGACGTAACTGGTATCATCAATCTTCCAGAAGGCGTAGAAATGGTTATGCCTGGAGATAACACTGAAATGATCGTTGAACTTATCTCTACAATCGCTATCGAAGAAGGAACTCGTTTCTCTATTCGTGAAGGCGGACGTACAGTTGGTTCAGGCGTTGTTTCTACAATCACTGAGTAATCGACTCGTTCATTAATGCGGGGTCCCTTATGGGGCCTCGTTTTTTTGTTTCCCCGCTGATTCCATGTATAATAGAACGTATACAAATTTTAGGAGCAGAGCGATGATCGATAACTTCAAGAAAACCAATCGTATTTCAATGCTTCAGCAATTGCTGATTAATGGCAGTGAACAAACCATTATGATTAATGGTGATGACAGGAGTAATCCGCTGCTTTTGTTTTTGCACGGCGGTCCCGGCACGCCTCAAATCGGCTATGCGAGAAAATACCAGAATAAGCTGGAAAAGCATTTCACCGTTGTGAACTGGGATCAGAGAGGGGCGGGTCTCTCTTATTCAAAGGAAATTCCGGGTTCATCTATGACTTTGGATCAGCTGACAGCCGATACCATTCATTTGACCGAACGCTTATGCAAGCAATTCAGCAGGCAAAAAATATATATCGCCGGCTATTCGTGGGGTTCAGTTCTGGCGCTTCATGTTCTTCAAGAAAGGCCTGATTTGTATTATGGGTATATCGGTATCAGTCAGGTGGTTAATATTCAAAAGGAAGAAACGGAAGCTTACCGGCTGATGATGGAATGGAGCAGGCAACGCAAACATTTCCTGCTGGAAAAGACGCTGAGTTTTATCGGAGCGCCTCCATGGGAGAAACAGCTGCAGCGAACGTTGTTTCTGCTTTGTATCGAGATGAGGGGAGGGGGCTTTACCCATCATCCGATCGGAGCTCTTAAAGCAGGGGGGCGAATGCTGTTTGGTGAACCGTACGGTGTGAGAGGGAGCTTCTTAGCCGCGAAGGGACAAATGTTCAGCCTGAAACACCTGTGGGAGGATCTCATTTTCTTTGATGCCTGGGAATCAGTTTCTTCTATTATAATACCGTGCTGTTTTATGTCAGGGAGATACGATTTGACGGTCCCGGGGACGACGTCTTATGAATATTATCAGAAGGTTGATGCGCCGTATAAAGAATGGCATTGGTTTGAGAACTCAGCCCATTCGCCTCACTTGGAGGAACCGGATCGCTTTGCCGAAGTTGTCAGCCGGTTCGCATCGTTCCATCTCTGAAAGAAAACAGGCATATCCTTGATTAATCATGGTATCACCTGTATAATAATCAAAGTGTGAAAATCACAAGGTTCTTTAAATAAACCTTGCAACATACGTCTATTTTCTGTATAATAGTGTATGTTGGTCTTTGACTGCGATGAAGTGAGAGGTTGCTGACACACCCGGCCGCTTTGCCATGGCAAGGTGATCAGGTTTTTCTCACGGAGAACTGTCTAACGTGATGTAGGCGAAAAGGAGGGAAAATAATGGCAAAACAAAAAATTCGTATTCGTTTAAAAGCATATGATCATAGAATCCTTGATCAATCTGCAGAGAAGATTGTTGAAACGGCAAAACGTTCTGGTGCCAGCGTATCTGGTCCGATTCCGTTGCCAACTGAAAAATCAGTTTACACAATCCTTCGTGCGGTGCACAAATACAAAGATTCTCGTGAGCAATTTGAAATGCGTACACATAAACGTTTAATCGACATTGTGAACCCAACACCACAAACTGTTGATGCTCTCATGCGATTAGACTTACCATCTGGTGTCGATATCGAAATCAAACTTTAATTCTAAAATATAGAATGATCTTAATAGGAGGTGTGACGAATGACCAAAGGAATCTTAGGAAGAAAAATTGGTATGACGCAAGTATTCGCAGAGAACGGTGATCTTATCCCGGTAACTGTTATTGAAGCAGCTCCAAACGTTGTTCTTCAAAAGAAAACAGCTGAAAATGATGGCTATGAAGCGATCCAGCTTGGTTTTGACGATAAGCGTGAAAAGCTTTCAAACAAACCGGAAAAAGGACACGTTGCAAAAGCGGAAACTGCTCCTAAGCGCTTCGTTAAAGAATTACGCGGCGTGGATATGGATGCGTATGAAATTGGTCAGGAAGTCAAGGTTGAAATTTTCTCTGCAGGAGAAATCGTAGATGTAACAGGAGTATCTAAAGGTAAAGGTTTCCAAGGTGCGATCAAGCGCCACGGGCAATCTCGCGGACCTATGTCTCACGGTTCACGCTACCACCGTCGTCCTGGTTCAATGGGACCTGTAGATCCTAACCGTGTATTCAAAGGTAAACTATTACCTGGACGCATGGGCGGAGATCAAATCACTGTCCAAAACCTCGAAATCGTAAAAGTAGATGCTGAGCGCAATCTTCTTTTGATTAAAGGTAACGTACCTGGTGCGAGAAAAACTTTAATCACTGTTAAAAGTGCTGTTAAATCTAAATAAGTCTCTTAGGAAAGGAGGAAATTGATCATGCCAAAAGTAGCATTATACAACCAAAACGGTTCTACTGCTGGTGATATCGAATTAAACGCGTCTGTATTTGGAATTGAGCCAAATGAGAGCGTAGTATTCGACGCTATTCTTATGCAAAGAGCTTCCTTACGTCAAGGATCTCACAAAGTAAAAAATCGTTCTGAAGTACGCGGCGGAGGTCGCAAACCATGGCGTCAAAAAGGTACAGGTCGTGCCCGTCAAGGTTCAATCCGTTCACCGCAATGGCGCGGAGGTGGTGTCGTATTCGGCCCAACACCACGCAGCTATTCTTACAAATTACCTAAAAAAGTTCGCCGCTTGGCAATCAAATCAGTATTGTCTTCTAAAGTGAACGACAACAACATTATTGTTCTTGAAGATCTTACTCTTGATACGGTTAAAACAAAAGAAATGGCAGCTATCCTTAAAGGATTATCTGTTGAGAAAAAAGCTTTAATCGTAACTGCGGATGCAAACGAAGCAGTATCTCTTTCTGCACGCAACATCCCTGGAGTTACAGTTGTTCAAGCTAACGGAATCAACGTGTTAGACGTTGTCAACCACGAGAAGCTTCTGATTACAAAAGCTGCGGTTGAAAAAGTAGAGGAGGTGCTTGCATAATGAAAGATCCTCGTGATGTTCTTAAGCGCCCCGTCATTACTGAACGTTCTGCTGATTTAATGACTGAAAAAAAATATACTTTTGAAGTTGATGTAAGAGCTAACAAAACAGAAGTGAAAGATGCAGTTGAAAGTATCTTTGGAGTGAAAGTTGACAAAGTCAACATCATGAACTACAAAGGGAAATCAAAACGTGTCGGCCGCTACACTGGTATGACTAGCCGTCGCAGAAAAGCGATCGTAAAACTTACTGCAGACAGCAAAGAAATCGAAATTTTTGAAGCTTAATTATCTGTAAAAAGAAGGAGGGAAATTCAAAATGGCGATTAAAAAGTATAAACCGACCTCTAACGGACGTCGTGGCATGACAACTTCAGATTTTGCTGAAATCACGACTGACCAGCCGGAAAAATCCTTGCTTGCGCCCCTTCACAAAAAAGGCGGACGTAACAACCAAGGTAAATTGACTGTACGTCACCAAGGTGGCGGACACAAACGCCAATACCGTGTTATCGACTTCAAACGCGATAAAGATGGTATACCTGGACGCGTTGCTACAGTTGAGTACGATCCAAACCGTTCAGCTAACATTGCACTAATCAACTATGTAGACGG
Source organism: Bacillus sp. KICET-1 (assembly GCF_027721405.1). Classification (NCBI taxonomy): domain Bacteria; kingdom Bacillati; phylum Bacillota; class Bacilli; order Caryophanales; family Bacillaceae; genus Bacillus; species Bacillus sp. KICET-1. Next base: position 741,938 of record NZ_CP113515.1, on the reverse strand, counting down.
AGAAAAACGTTACATTCTTGCACCAAAAGGAATTCAAGTAGGTACTGAAATCATGTCCGGCCCTGAAGCTGACATCAAAGTAGGTAACGCACTTCCGCTTATCAACATTCCTGTTGGTACAGTTGTGCATAACATTGAATTAAAACCTGGTAAAGGTGGACAGCTTGTACGTTCAGCTGGTACATCTGCTCAGGTTCTTGGTAAAGAAGGCAAATACGTTCTTGTACGTCTTAACTCTGGTGAAGTTCGCATGATCCTTTCTGCTTGCCGCGCTTCTATCGGTCAAGTAGGTAACGAGCAGCACGAACTTATCAACGTTGGTAAAGCAGGACGCTCTCGCTGGAAAGGCATCCGCCCTACAGTCCGCGGTTCTGTAATGAACCCTAACGATCACCCGCATGGTGGTGGTGAAGGTCGCGCGCCAATCGGACGTAAATCACCAATGTCTCCTTGGGGCAAACCGACTCTTGGATTCAAGACACGTAAGAAAAAGAACAAATCTGATAAATTTATCGTACGTCGTCGTAAAAATAAATAACGGGGTTGTCTACGGTTCATTTCGGACCGTAGTGCAATCACGAAGGGAGGTTCCAAAATGGCTCGCAGCTTGAAAAAAGGACCATTTGTCGATGGACACTTGATGACAAAAATCGAGAAATTAAATGAAACGGACAAGAAACAAGTTGTAAAAACTTGGTCTCGCCGTTCAACTATTTTCCCACAATTTATCGGTCACACTATCGCAGTATATGACGGACGTAAACACGTGCCTGTATTCATTTCTGAAGACATGGTAGGCCACAAGTTGGGCGAATTCGCACCGACTCGTACTTACAAAGGCCACGCCAGTGACGATAAAAAAACAAGACGCTAAGAGAGGAGGCTTTTAAATGCAAGCTAAAGCTGTTGCAAGAACAGTCCGTATTGCTCCTCGTAAAGCACGTCTAGTAATGGACCTGATTCGAGGTAAGCAAGTAGGCGAAGCAGTATCTATCCTGAACTTAACTCCGAGAGCTGCTTCTCCGATCATCGAAAAAGTTTTAAAATCTGCTATCGCAAATGCTGAGCACAACTACGAGATGGACGCTAACAATCTGGTTATTTCTCAGGCATTTGTTGACGAAGGCCCAACGTTAAAAAGATTCCGCCCGCGTGCTATGGGACGTGCGAGCCAAATCAACAAACGTACGAGCCACATTACAATCGTTGTATCAGAAAAGAAGGAGGGATAAGTAGTGGGTCAAAAGGTAAATCCAGTCGGTCTTCGTATCGGAGTCATTCGTGATTGGGAATCTAAGTGGTACGCTGGTAAAGATTACGCTGACTTCCTGCACGAAGATTTAAAAATTCGTGAATTCATTAGCAAACGCCTTTCTGACGCTTCTGTTTCTAAAGTAGAAATCGAGCGCGCAGCAAACCGCGTTAACATTACGATCCACACTGCTAAGCCTGGTATGGTAATCGGTAAAGGCGGATCTGAAGTTGAAGCACTTCGTAAAGCCCTTAACAGCCTTACTGGCAAGCGTGTACACATTAACATTCTTGAAATCAAAAGAGCAGATCTTGATGCTCAGCTTGTAGCTGACAACATCGCTCGTCAACTAGAAAACCGTATTTCTTTCCGCCGTGCGCAGAAACAACAAATCCAACGCACTATGCGTGCTGGAGCACAAGGTGTGAAAACAATGGTTTCCGGCCGTCTTGGCGGAGCTGACATTGCTCGTTCTGAATACTACAGTGAAGGAACTGTTCCATTGCACACTTTACGTGCTGACATCGACTATGCAACATCTGAAGCTGACACAACTTACGGTAAGCTTGGTGTAAAAGTCTGGATCTATCGTGGAGAGGTTCTTCCTACTAAGAAGAAAACTGAGGAAGGAGGAAAATAATATGTTATTACCAAAACGCGTTAAATATCGCAGAGAGCATCGCGGAAAAATGCGCGGTCGCGCTAAAGGCGGTACTGAAGTACATTTTGGTGAGTACGGTATCCAGGCTCTTGAAGCTTCTTGGATCACAAACCGCCAAATCGAAGCTGCACGTATTGCGATGACTCGTTACATGAAACGTGGCGGTAAAGTTTGGATTAAAATTTTCCCTTCAAAACCTTACACTGCTAAACCGCTTGAGGTACGGATGGGTTCCGGTAAAGGGGCTCCTGAAGGCTGGGTAGCTGTTGTAAAACCGGGCAAAGTTTTATTTGAAATTTCTGGTGTGTCTGAAGAGGTAGCTCGTGAAGCTCTTCGTCTTGCATCTCACAAATTGCCAATTAAAACGAAGTTCGTAAAACGTGAAGAAATTGGTGGTGAATCAAATGAAAGCTAATGAAATTCGTGACCTTACCACTGCTGAAATTGAACAAAAAGTAAAGTCTCTTAAAGAAGAACTTTTCAATCTTCGCTTTCAATTAGCGACAGGACAACTTGAAAATACTGCTCGCATTCGTGAAGTGCGCAAAGCTATCGCGCGCATGAAAACTGTGATTCGTGAAAGAGAAATTGCTGCCAACAAATAATCACTGAGGGGAGGTCGTGAGCATGAGCGAACGTAACCAACGCAAAGTTTACCAAGGCCGTGTTGTTTCTGACAAAATGGATAAAACCATCACTGTTGTTGTTGAAACATACAAAAAGGATCCTATTTACGGTAAACGCGTAAAATACTCAAAGAAATTCAAAGCACATGATGAAAATAACCAAGCTAAAATCGGAGACATCGTAAAGATCATGGAAACTCGTCCATTATCTGCAACTAAGCGTTTTCGTCTAGTAGAAGTTGTCGAAGAAGCTGTTATTATCTAATAAAGTTCGGAATTCTTTTTCCGAAGGGAGGTAACAAATAATGATTCAACAAGAGACTCGTTTAAAAGTTGCTGACAACTCCGGTGCGCGTGAGGTACTTACTATTAAAGTTCTTGGCGGTTCTGGACGTAAAACGGCTAACATTGGTGATGTAATTGTTTGCACGGTTAAACAAGCAACACCAGGAGGCGTTGTCAAAAAAGGTGAAGTCGTAAGAGCTGTTATCGTTCGCACAAAAAGCGGAGCACGCAGAACTGACGGATCATACATCAGCTTCGATGAGAATGCATGTGTTATCATCCGTGACGACAAGAGCCCGCGTGGAACTCGTATCTTCGGACCGGTTGCCCGTGAATTACGTGAAAACAACTTCATGAAAATTGTTTCTCTGGCTCCAGAAGTTATCTAATGAAATAAATGCCTTACTCAAGGAGGTGCGATCAGGATGCATGTGAAAAAAGGCGATAAAGTAATGGTTATCTCTGGTAAAGATAAAGGCAAACAAGGTACGATCCTTGCTGCTTTCCCTAAAAAGGACCGCGTTCTAGTTGAGGGCGTAAACATGGTGAAGAAGCACTCTAAACCAACTCAAGCAAACCCTCAAGGCGGTATTTCTAATCAAGAGGCGCCAATTCATGTATCAAACGTTATGCCGCTCGATCCTAAAACAGGTGAAGTGACTCGCGTAGGATACAAAGTGGAAGATGGCAAAAAAGTTCGTGTTGCAAAAAAATCTGGGCAAGTCTTAGATAAATAGTATTTAAAGGAAGGGAGGTCTATCTCATGAACCGCCTTAAAGAAAAGTACAATAAAGAAATTTCACCTGCTTTAATGACGAAGTTCAACTACGACTCTGTTATGCAGGTGCCAAAAATCGAAAAAATCGTAATCAACATGGGTGTCGGTGATGCTGTTCAAAACGCAAAAGCAATCGACAGTGCTGTTGAAGAATTAACGTTTATCGCAGGTCAAAAACCTGTCGTTACTCGTGCGAAGAAATCAATTGCTGGATTCCGTCTTCGTGAGGGAATGCCTATCGGTGCGAAAGTAACTCTTCGCGGAGAGCGCATGTATGATTTCCTTGATAAACTTATTTCTGTATCTTTACCGCGTGTACGTGACTTCCGCGGGATTTCTAAGAAATCTTTTGACGGTCGCGGAAACTACACTCTTGGTATCAAAGAACAGTTAATCTTCCCTGAAATTGACTACGATAAAGTAACAAAGGTTCGCGGAATGGACATCGTTATCGTAACGACTGCTAACTCTGACGAAGAGGCTCGTGAGCTATTAACTCAAGTAGGTATGCCGTTCCAGAAATAATCAATGAAAGGGAGGCGAAATCGTGGCTAAAAAGTCAATGATTGCGAAACAACAACGTACACCAAAGTTTAAAGTGCAAGAGTACACTCGCTGTGAACGCTGCGGACGTCCGCACTCAGTCATTCGTAAATTTAAACTTTGCCGTATTTGTTTCCGTGAGCTTGCATATAAAGGACAAATTCCTGGCGTGAAAAAAGCCAGCTGGTAATCCCCAAGAATGGGAAGGAGGTAATTATATAATGGTTATGACAGATCCAATTGCAGATATGCTGACTCGTATTCGCAATGCAAACATGGTACGTCATGAGAAGCTTGAAATTCCTGCTTCTAAATTGAAAAGAGAAATTGCTGACATTTTAAAGCGTGAAGGTTTCATTCGTGACGTTGAGTTCGTAGAAGACAGCAAACAAGGTATCATCCGCGTTTTCTTGAAATACGGACAAAACAACGAGCGCGTTATCACTGGTCTTAAAAGAATCAGCAAACCAGGTTTGCGTGTATACGCTAAATCAAATGAAGTACCTCGCGTACTTAACGGTCTTGGAATCGCGATTATTTCTACATCACAAGGTGTTTTAACGGACAAAGAAGCCCGTGCAAAACAAGCTGGTGGAGAAGTTCTAGCATACGTTTGGTAAGAAGTTTAACAAGAATGGAGGTGTTTTAGTATGTCTCGTGTAGGAAAAAAACTGCTTGAGATCCCTTCTGGAGTTACAGTAACGCTGAACGAAGGCAACACTGTAGCTGTAAAAGGACCAAAAGGAGAATTAACTCGTACTTTCCATCCTGATATGGAAATCAAAATTGAGGACAACGTGCTTACAGTTACTCGTCCTTCTGATCACAAAGAGCACCGTGCGCTGCATGGTACGACTCGCAGTCTGCTTGGAAACATGGTTGAAGGCGTATCTAAAGGATTTGAAAGAGGTTTGGAATTAGTCGGTGTCGGTTATCGTGCGGCTAAATCCGGAAACAAACTTGTTTTAAACGTTGGATACTCTCACCCTGTTGAGATCGTTCCTGAAGAGGGCATCGAAATCGAAGTTCCTTCTCAAACTAAAGTAGTTGTAAAAGGTACAGACAAAGAGCGTGTAGGAGCTATCGCTGCTAACATCCGCGCTGTACGTTCTCCAGAGCCTTACAAAGGTAAAGGAATTCGCTACGAAGGTGAAGTTGTTCGCCGTAAAGAAGGTAAATCTGCTAAGTAAGACCGCTTAAAGTGAAGAAAGGAGTGACCTAAGGATGATTACGAAAACTAGCAAAAATGCTGCTCGTCAAAAAAGACATGCCCGTGTTCGTGCTAAACTTTCAGGCACAGCTGAAAGACCTCGTCTGAATGTGTTCCGTTCAAACAAACACATTTATGCTCAAATCATCGATGATGTAAATGGCGTTACACTTGCTAGTGCCTCTACTCTCGATAAAGATTTGAACGTGGAAAGCACTGGTGACAGCGCTGCTGCTGCTAAAGTCGGTGAACTCGTTGCGAAACGCGCTTCTGAGAAAGGTGTTTCTGACGTAGTATTTGACCGCGGTGGATACTTATACCATGGACGTGTAAAAGCTCTGGCCGATGCAGCTCGTGAAGCCGGACTGAAATTTTAAAAAAAAAAGGAGGGACACATGATTATGCGTCGTATTGACCCAAGCAAATTAGAGTTAGAAGAACGCTTAGTTACGGTTAACCGCGTAGCGAAAGTTGTTAAAGGTGGTCGTCGTTTCCGTTTCGCAGCTCTAGTCGTTGTCGGTGACAAAAACGGTCACGTAGGTTTCGGTACTGGTAAAGCACAAGAAGTACCTGAAGCAATCCGCAAAGCTGTTGAAGATGCGAAAAAGAATTTGATTGAAGTACCAATGGTTGGAACTACGATTCCACACGAAATCATCGGACGTTTCGGTGCAGGCAATATCTTGTTGAAACCTGCTTCTGAAGGTACTGGAGTTATCGCTGGAGGCCCTGTACGTGCGGTACTTGAGCTTGCTGGCGTTGCTGATATCCTTTCTAAGTCTTTAGGTTCTAACACACCGATCAACATGATCCGTGCAACACTTCAAGGTTTAAGTGAGCTTAAACGTGCCGAAGAGGTTGCGAAGCTTCGTGGAAAATCTGTAGAAGAACTGTTAGGATAAGGAGGGAACATTAATGGCTAAATTAGAAATTACCCTCAAACGCAGTGTAATCGGTCGCCCGGAAGATCAGCGCGTTACTGTAAGAACACTTGGTTTAAAGAAAACAAACCAAACTGTCGTTCATGAAGATAACGCTGCGATCCGCGGTATGATTAATAAAGTATCTCATCTAGTTTCTGTTAAAGAACAATAAAAATAAATTATAGGCTAAGGAGGTGTCCTAATGAAACTTCATGAATTAAAGCCTTCAGAAGGTTCACGTAAAGTACGCAATCGCGTAGGTCGTGGTATTGGTTCTGGTAACGGTAAAACAGCTGGTAAAGGTCACAAAGGTCAAAACGCTCGTTCTGGCGGCGGTGTACGCCCTGGATTCGAGGGGGGACAAATGCCTTTATTCCAACGTCTTCCTAAACGCGGTTTTACAAACATCAACCGTAAGGATTACGCTATTGTGAACGTAGACAAATTGAACGATTTTGCGGAAGGAACGGAAGTCACTCCTGAACTTCTTCTTGAGACTGGTGTTATTAGCAAACTTAATGCAGGAGTAAAGATTCTTGGCAACGGTAAATTAGAGAAAAAATTAACTGTAAAAGCCAATAAATTCTCTGCTTCTGCGAAAGAAGCTGTTGAAGCTGCTGGCGGTACAGCTGAGGTGATCTAACTTGTTTAAGACAATCTCCAACTTTATGCGTGTGAGTGATATTCGGAATAAAATCATTTTTACATTACTCATGCTTATCGTCTTTCGCATAGGTGCGTTTATCCCTGTGCCATATGTAAATGCTCAGGCGTTGCAGACACAAAGTTCGATGGGGGTTTTTGATCTCCTTAATACATTTGGCGGCGGTGCGCTTTATCAGTTCTCCATTTTTGCGATGGGAATTACGCCTTACATCACTGCTTCAATCATCATCCAGCTGCTTCAGATGGATGTTGTGCCGAAGTTTACCGAGTGGTCTAAGCAAGGTGAAGTCGGCCGCCGTAAATTAGCTCAGTTCACGAGATATTTTACGATTGTGCTTGGTTTTATCCAGGCATTAGGTATGTCTTACGGGTTTAACAACCTGGCAAACGGTATGCTGATTGAAAAATCCGGCATATCGACATATCTGATTATTGCTTTAGTACTCACTGGAGGAACTGCTTTTTTAATGTGGCTGGGAGAACAAATTACTTCCAATGGAGTAGGTAACGGAATTTCGATCATCATCTTCGCGGGGATTGTGGCTAGTATTCCGAAAACTGTTGGGCAGATTTATGAGACTCAATTTGTCGGCAGCAGCGATCAGCTGTTTATTCATATTGTAAAAATCGCTTTACTGGTGATTGCGATTTTGGCCGTTATTGTTGGTGTTATTTTCATTCAGCAGGCCGTACGCAAAATCGCGATTCAATATGCAAAAGGGCAAGGTCGTTCACCTGTTGGCGGAGGCCAGTCAACTCACCTTCCGCTTAAAGTGAATCCGGCAGGGGTTATTCCGGTAATCTTTGCGGTTGCGTTTCTTATTACGCCGCGTACTATCGCGTCATTTTTCGGAGAAAACGATGTGACAAAGTGGATTCAAGCCAACTTTGACAATACACATCCGGTGGGCATGGCGGTTTATGTCGCATTAATTATCGCCTTTACGTACTTCTATGCTTTTGTGCAGGTAAACCCTGAACAAATGGCTGATAACCTTAAAAAACAGGGTGGCTATATCCCGGGGGTTCGTCCAGGGAAAATGACTCAAGATAGAATTACGAGCATTTTGTATCGACTTACGTTTGTGGGTTCTATATTCTTAGCCGTGATTTCCATTCTTCCTATCTTTTTCATTCAATTCGCTGGATTGCCTCAAAGTGCACAGATTGGCGGAACATCATTGTTAATTGTCGTCGGGGTAGCCTTGGAGACAATGAAGCAGCTGGAGAGCCAGTTAGTGAAACGTAATTACCGAGGATTTATGAAAAATTAGAGGACTGGTTTTAACCATTCCTCTAAATAAGAGAGGACGGGGGAAATCCGAATGAACTTAGTCTTAATGGGACTTCCTGGAGCCGGTAAAGGCACACAGGGAGAACGAATTGTTGAGGATTATGGGATACCTCATATCTCAACGGGAGATATGTTCCGTGCTGCTATGAAAGAAGAAACACCACTCGGACTCGAAGCAAAGTCTTATATTGATAAAGGCGAGCTCGTACCGGACGAAGTCACAATCGGCATTGTCAAAGAAAGACTCGGCAAAGATGATTGTGAAAGAGGTTTTCTTCTGGACGGATTTCCGCGAACAGTCGCTCAGGCTGAAGCTCTTGAAAACATTCTTGAGGAATACGGCAAGCCGATTGATTATGTCATTAACATTAAAGTAGACAAAGACTCTTTAATGGAACGTTTGACTGGACGCAGAATTTGCAGTGTTTGCGGCACAACCTATCATTTGGTTTTCAATCCGCCGAAAACGCCGGGTGTTTGTGATAAAGACGGAGGAGACCTTTATCAACGGGCAGATGATAATGAGGAAACCGTCTCAAAACGGCTTGAGGTCAACATGAAGCAGACTCAGCCTTTACTCGATTTTTATTCTGAGAAAGGGTATCTTGTCAACGTCAATGGCCAGCAGGACATTAACGACGTGTACAAAGATGTGAAAGAGCTTCTTGGAGGATTGAGCAAATGATTATCTGTAAGACCCCTCGTGAGCTTGGCATCATGCGGGAAGCAGGGCGAATCGTGGCTTTGACTCATGAAGAGATGAAAAAGCACATTAAACCAGGAATCTCGACAAAAGAATTGGATCAAATTGCCGAACGTTTTATTGAGAAGCAGGGTGCAATCCCATCTTTTAAGGGGTATAATGGGTTTCGCGGGAGCATCTGTGTATCAGTTAATGAAGAACTCGTTCACGGAATTCCCGGTAAAAGGGTTTTGCGTGACGGTGACATTATCAGCATTGATATCGGTGCTAAATTAAATGGTTATCATGGTGACTCTGCTTGGACATATCCGGTAGGAAACATCAGTGATGATGATAAACGACTGCTGGAAGTGACAGAGGAGTCTTTATATAAAGGCTTGAAGGAAGCAAAACCAGGTGAACGTTTGTCGAATATTTCCCACGCAATACAAACGTATGTCGAAAATGAGCAGTTTTCAGTTGTTAGGGAGTATGTCGGACATGGTGTTGGTCAAGACTTGCATGAGGATCCGCAAATTCCTCATTACGGTCCGCCAAACAAAGGACCTAGGCTGAAGCCTGGTATGGTTCTCGCTATAGAACCGATGGTTAACGCTGGCAGCCGGTATGTGAAAACATTGGCTGACAACTGGACGGTTGTAACGGTAGATGGGAAAAAGTGTGCTCATTTTGAACATACGATTGCGATTACGGAAACGGGTTTTGATATACTGACAAAAGTCTAGATGATGAAATGAATTCCATGACATATGTTTTTCATTCCGCACCTGGGCAGATTGTAGGTTTACAATTGGTCGGAAGAAAAACCGGCTAGCTGCTGTCATCGGAATGAAGATTCATCATCGTGTACTAAAGCAGACGGAGAAAAGCGTACATTTCATTCTCCTTAGAAAAAGAATATCAATCATTCACCCTTTATGATTGCGTATCTCCGGAAGTTCAGAACAGTATAAACGAAACAGGGCGTGTGACAAACGGATAACTGAGATTTTCTCTTTTGAAATTTGTCAGAGAGCAAGTTACTGATTTGAAGAAGGGAGAACACTTGAATGGCGAAAGACGATGTAATTGAAGTGGAAGGTACGATTGTCGAAACACTGCCAAACGCGATGTTCAAAGTTGAACTCGAAAATGGCCATACGGTTTTGGCTCACGTATCTGGTAAAATCCGCATGCACTTCATTCGCATTTTACCTGGAGACAAAGTTACGGTAGAATTATCTCCATATGACTTAACTCGTGGCAGGATTACGTACCGTTACAAATAAAGCACTCCGGAAACTGAAGGAGGTTGGAAACACATGAAAGTGAGACCATCAGTTAAACCAATCTGCGAGAAATGTAAAGTTATTCGCAGAAAAGGAAAAGTAATGGTGATCTGTGAAAATCCAAAGCATAAACAAAAACAAGGATAATTAATAAGGAGGTGCCCAGAGAATGGCTCGTATTGCTGGTGTAGATATCCCACGTGACAAACGTGTTGTTATTTCTTTAACATATGTCTTCGGAATTGGCCGCACAACGGCTCAGCAAGTCTTGAAAGAGGCTGGTGTTTCTGAAGATACTCGTGTGCGTGATCTTACTGAAGAAGAACTTGGTAAAATCCGTGATGTTATTGACAAACTGAAAGTAGAAGGTGACCTTCGCCGTGAAGTTTCTCTTAACATCAAGCGTCTGATCGAAATCGGAAGCTACCGCGGAATCCGCCATCGCAGAGGTTTGCCTGTTCGCGGACAAAACTCTAAAAACAATGCGCGTACTCGTAAAGGTCCGCGTCGTACTGTAGCTAACAAGAAAAAATAAGTAAGGGAGGTACCTAAACAATGGCTGCTGCTCGTAAACAAAACACGCGTAAACGTCGCGTGAAAAAGAATATTGAGTCAGGAATCGCTCATATTCGTTCAACTTTCAACAACACGATCGTTACGATCACTGATACTCATGGTAATGCTCTTTCTTGGTCTAGTGCCGGAGCTCTAGGATTCAGAGGTTCTCGTAAATCTACTCCTTTTGCTGCGCAAATGGCTGCTGAAACAGCTGCTAAAGGTTCAATCGAACACGGACTTAAAACTCTTGAAGTAACTGTTAAAGGACCAGGTTCTGGCCGTGAAGCTGCAATCCGTGCTTTACAAGCTGCCGGACTTGAAGTTACAGCTATCAGAGACGTAACTCCTGTTCCTCATAATGGATGCCGTCCACCAAAACGTCGCCGCGTGTAATTTGTTTGTATAGATTTTGTGTCCCTGTCAATAATGGGTTATGATACAGTTATTTATGAAACGAATGCACCGACTCGTTGCCTGAGCACATACGGGACTAAACAATGGGGAATTTCGGATGGAATCTCATATGATTCTATTCGAGGTTTCGACGTTTTGAAGGAGGGTTTTAAGTAATGATCGAGATTGAAAAACCAAAAATCGAAACGGTTGAAATCAGCGACGATGCCAAATTTGGTAAGTTTGTCGTAGAGCCGCTTGAGCGTGGATATGGTACAACTCTGGGTAACTCCTTACGTCGTATCCTCTTATCCTCACTCCCTGGTGCCGCTGTAACATCGATCCAGATAGATGGTGTACTGCACGAATTCTCGACAATCGAAGGCGTTGTGGAAGATGTTACAACGATAATCTTGCACATTAAAAAGCTTGCATTGAAAATCTACTCTGATGAAGAGAAGACGCTTGAAATTGATGTACAGGGCGAAGGAACTGTCACAGCAGCTGATATTACACACGACAGCGATGTTGAAATCCTTAATCCGGATCTTCATATCGCGACTCTTGGTGAGAATGCGAGTTTCCGAGTTCGCCTTACTGCACAAAGAGGACGTGGGTATACACCTGCTGATTCGAACAAAAGAGACGATCAGCCTATCGGCGTGATTCCGATCGATTCAATCTTTACGCCAGTTTCTCGTTTATCTTATCAGGTAGAAAACACTCGTGTAGGCCAGGTTGCAAACTATGACAAACTTACACTTGATGTTTGGACTGACGGAAGCACTGGACCGAAGGAAGCAATTGCTCTCGGTTCAAAGATTTTAACTGAACACCTTAATATATTCGTCGGTTTAACTGACGAAGCTCAGCATGCTGAAATCATGGTTGAAAAAGAAGAGGACCAAAAAGAAAAAGTTCTTGAAATGACGATTGAGGAACTTGACCTTTCTGTCCGTTCTTACAACTGCTTGAAGCGTGCGGGCATTAACACGGTTCAAGAACTTGCGAACAAGACGGAAGAAGATATGATGAAAGTTCGCAACCTGGGACGCAAATCGCTTGAAGAAGTGAAAGCGAAACTAGAAGAACTTGGACTCGGCCTTCGCAAAGACGATTGATCTAGTTTCCATGTGAACTAGGATTTTCGTGTGTTTTTTATTTAGAAACAGCATTCCATTAAAGGAGGGGACATCACATGTCATACAGAAAACTAGGACGTACGAGTTCACAGCGTAAAGCTATGCTTCGTGATCTTACAACAGATTTGATCATCAACGAAAGAATTGAAACAACTGAAACACGTGCGAAAGAACTTCGCTCTGTTGTTGAAAAGATGATCACTCTTGGTAAGCGCGGTGACTTGCATGCTCGTCGTCAAGCTGCTGCATACATTCGCAACGAGGTTGCTAATGAAGAAAATAACCAAGATGCACTTCAAAAATTATTCTCTGACATTGCAACTCGTTACGAGGAGCGCCAAGGCGGATACACACGTATTATGAAGCTTGGTCCTCGCCGTGGTGACGGTGCACCAATGGCAATCATCGAATTGGTTTAATCACATATTTTTGTGTATCTAAAGAAGGGCGGGACAGTTTCTAACTGGATCTATGCCCTTTTTTTAGATATCAGAACTTTTTATCATGAGACAGAAAAGCAGAGCTATAGCTGAGAGGAGGTCAGGCGCCCGTGGATCAAAAACAGCTTATATCCGTAAAAGACATTCTATTCCGATACCGCAAAGATGCAGAAAGACCGGCGCTGGACGGTGTGAGTCTGGAGGTATACGAAGGAGAATGGCTTGCTATCGTAGGCCACAACGGTTCAGGGAAGTCGACTTTGGCCAGAGCGCTGAACGGGCTGATTTTGCCTGAGGCCGGAGAAATTGAAGTCGGCGGCATCAAGCTGACTGAGGATACCGTGTGGGATGTGCGAAAAAAAATAGGGATGGTCTTTCAGAATCCCGATAACCAATTTGTCGGAACGACTGTTCGCGATGATGTGGCTTTTGGTTTAGAAAACAATGGTGTTCCGCGCGAAGAAATGATTGAGAGAGTAGATTGGGCTGTCACACAAGTCAATATGCAGGATTTTCTTGATCAAGAGCCGCACCATCTTTCCGGAGGTCAAAAACAAAGAGTGGCGATCGCGGGAATTATTGCCGCGCGTCCTGATATTATGATTTTGGATGAAGCGACATCCATGCTTGACCCGATTGGGAGAGAAGAAGTCCTTGATACTGTCAGACGCTTAAAAGATCAGGGCATGGCCACCGTCATTTCGATAACACATGACCTGGAAGAAGCCGCAAGGGCGGACAGGATCATTGTGATGAACGGCGGCAGGAAATATGCAGAGGGCACGCCTGAAGAGATTTTTAAATTAAACGAAGACTTGGTTCGCATCGGTCTTGATTTGCCTTTCTCATTCCAGCTCAGCCTGCTTTTGAAAGAAAGCGGACTGGCTTTAACGAAAAACCATCTGACTCAGGAAGGGCTGGTGAATGAGCTGTGGACATTAAAATCAAAGATGTAGAACACCGCTATCAAATGAAAACACCGTTTGAACGGTTGGCTCTGTATGATATCAATGCCGTGATAAAAGAGGGCAGCTACGTTGCCGTCATCGGGCATACAGGGTCGGGCAAATCGACGCTCCTGCAGCATTTAAACGGTTTGCTGAAACCGACTAAAGGACAGCTTGAACTCGGGAGCACGATTCTGGCAGCCGGTAAAAAGAATAAAGACCTTAAGACTTTGCGAAAAAAAGTCGGAATCGTTTTCCAATTTCCCGAACATCAGCTGTTTGAAGAGACTGTGCTGAAGGACATCGCATTCGGACCGATGAATTTCGGTGTAAAGAGAGAAGACGCTGAACGGAAAGCAAAAGAAATGCTGGGGCTTGTGGGCCTTCCGGAAGACATTTTGGATCGTTCACCGTTTGAGCTCAGCGGCGGCCAGATGCGCAGAGTGGCGATTGCCGGCGTTCTCGCGATGGAGCCGGAAGTGCTGGTTTTGGATGAACCGACGGCCGGTCTTGATCCGAGAGGGCGCCAGGACATTATGGACATGTTCTATGCGCTTCATCAGCGGGGAAACCTGACTACCATTCTCGTCACCCACAGCATGGAGGACGCCGCCCGCTATGCTGACGAAATGATCGTCATGCACAAAGGAACCATTAAAGCGACGGGGAGTCCGCGTGACTTGTTTGTAAAAGGTGAAGAGATGGCCGAAATGGGACTGGATCTTCCTGAATCGGTAAAGTTTCAGAGACGGCTTGAGAAGGCTCTCGGAGTCAAGTATGAGAAACCCATGCTGACCCTGCAGGATGCCGCCAGTGAAATTAAGGCTTTCTTTCAGGAGGAAAAGGACCAATGATGGACAGCATGATTATCGGAAAGTATGTTCCCGGATCATCGCTTATTCACCGATTGGACCCGCGAACAAAACTTGTCAGCATCTTTCTTTTTGTATGTATCGTTTTTTTAGCAAACAACGTACAGACGTACGCTTTGCTCGGTTTGTTTACATTCGGGGTGATTGCCTTAACACGCGTGCCGTTCAGCTTTTTGCTGAAGGGGCTTAAGCCGATTATCTGGATTGTGGCGTTTACCTTTTTATTACACATTTTCATGACACATGAAGGATCTGTCATTTTTCAGCTTGGCTGGTTTAAAGTGTATGAGGGCGGACTTATACAGGGGATTTTTATCTCCCTCCGTTTCGTTTACCTTATCTTTATGACGACGCTGCTGACGCTGACAACAACGCCGATTGAAATAACGGATGGAATGGAGCAGCTCCTGAATCCTTTTAAAAAGGTGAAGCTGCCCGTACACGAACTCGCATTGATGATGTCGATATCGTTGCGATTTATCCCGACATTGATGGAAGAGACAGATAAAATCATGAAGGCGCAAATGGCAAGGGGTGCGGACTTTACAAGCGGTCCGGTGAAAGACAGAATCAAAGCGGTTGTTCCGCTGCTTGTCCCGCTGTTTGTCAGCGCCTTTAAACGCGCGGAAGAGCTCGCGGTCGCTATGGAGGCGAGAGGCTACCAGGGCGGTGAGGGGAGAACGAAATACAGAAAGCTCGTCTGGACCGGAAAGGATACCGGAGCTATTCTGCTCATCATCGTATTAGCCGTGTTATTGTTTTTCTTAAGAAGTTAGAGGTGCTGCTGAATGAGAGTGAAATGTACCATTGCTTATGACGGGCATTTATTTAACGGATATCAGGTTCAGCCTGGAAAGCGGACCGTTCAAAGTGAATTGGAAAAAGCGCTGGCCGTCATCCATAAAACGGACGGCAGAGTGCCTGTTTACTCATCCGGCCGCACGGACAGCGATGTTCATGCTGCCGGACAGGTCATTCATTTTGATACGCCGCTGTCCATCCCGGCTGAGAAATGGCCGTTTGCGCTCAATGCCCTGCTGCCTGATGATATTGCCGTCAAAACAGCAGAGATTGCGGATGATGGGTTCCATGCACGATTTAGCGCGGTCCAAAAGGAATATCGCTACATTGTATATACGGAGAAACACCCGGACGTATTTAAACGACATTACGCTTACCATTTTGCATATCAGCTTAATGTGCAGAAAATGAGGGAAGCTTCAAGGCACCTCATCGGGACACATGATTTCACAAGCTTTTGCGCGGCTGATACCGCGGTTCAGGATAAGGTCAGAACGATTTACGAGCTGGATTGGACTGAGACCGGGGACGGCCTGCAGATGCGGATCACCGGAAACGGTTTTCTCTATAATATGGTCAGAATCATTGCCGGAACGTTATTGGATACAGGAGCTGGAAAATTTTCTCCCGATGATGTAAAAGCAATGCTCGAAGCGAAAGATCGCGAAGCCGCGGGGCGCACCGCACCGGGGCACGGGCTGTATTTATGGAGCGTTTGCTATGACAACTAAACCAGGTGTAACATTTTCTTGACAGAGTCTGCATAAAGTTATAAGATATCATATGGTATGTATTTCAACCCCACGATAAGCCCCGGAACTTATTGTGTTGTGAAATAGAACGTAATCGTAGATTATTGAAAATGACAGATCATTTAGGAGGGAAATTCAATGCGTACAACACCTATGGCTAACGCAAGTACTATTGAACGCAAGTGGTTAGTTGTTGATGCTGCTGGCAAGACTCTAGGACGTCTTTCTACAGAAGTTGCATCTATCCTTCGCGGGAAACACAAACCGACTTACACACCGCACGTTGATACTGGAGATCATGTGATCATCATCAACGCTGAAAAAATCGAGTTAACTGGTAAAAAGTTAACTGATAAAATCTACTACCGTCACACTCAACATCCAGGCGGATTAAAATCAAGAACAGCTCTTGAAATGCGTACAAACTACCCTGAGAAAATGCTTGAGCTTGCTATCAAAGGCATGCTTCCAAAAGGTTCTCTAGGTCGTCAAATGTTCAAAAAATTGAACGTATACCGTGGTTCTGAGCATCCACATGAAGCACAAAAACCTGAAGTTTACGAACTTCGCGGTTAATTAAAAAGGAGGTTACCAATTTGGCACAGGTTCAATATTACGGTACTGGCCGTCGTAAAAGTTCTGTAGCGCGTGTGCGCTTAGTTCCAGGAGAAGGTCGTATCGTCGTTAATAATCGTGAAATCAGCGAGCACATTCCATCTCCAGCTCTAATCGAAGATATCAAACAACCATTAACTTTAACTGAAACAGCTGGTACTTATGATGTTTTAGTAAACGTACATGGAGGCGGCTTATCTGGTCAAGCTGGAGCAATCCGTCATGGTATCGCTCGTGCTTTGCTTGAAGCAGATCCAGAATACCGTGCAACACTTAAACGTGCTGGTCTTCTGACTCGTGACGCTCGTATGAAAGAACGTAAAAAATACGGCCTTAAAGGCGCTCGTCGTGCACCTCAGTTCTCAAAACGTTAATCGTTTTGGATTGCAAAAACCACAACTTCTTGGTTGTGGTTTTTTTGTATTTTTTTCTCATATTCAAGAGGTTATCCGATGTTTTTCTAGAATTGTTTGTTATACTCTATTCATTACCAATAAGGAGCGCAGTTATAATGAATAAGTTAGTCATACATAACAGCAAGGCATGGGATAAAAAAGTCGAAACAGGCAATGAATGGACGGTTGCGGTTGATTCTCATACGATTGGTGAAGCGAAAAAAGGCAATTGGAGCATCAGGATGACCCCCGGAAAAGATGTGCCGGCGGATTGGTTTCCGCCCATAGACGGTCTGAAGGTTCTTTGTCTCGCTTCAGGAGGAGGACAGCAAGGCCCGGTCCTGGCTGCTGCAGGAGCGGATGTCACCATCTTTGACAATTCGGAAAAACAGCTTGCGCAAGACAGAATGGTTGCCGAGCGGGACGATCTTACGCTTCGGACTGTCAAAGGCAGCATGAATGATCTGAGCTGTTTTGATGATGAGTCATTTGATTTTATCGTGCACCCGGTATCGAATTGCTTTGTTGATACGGTTCTTCCTGTATGGAAAGAAGCTCATCGCGTATTGAAAAAAGGCGGGTCTTTAGTCTCCGGTTTTGTAAATCCCGTCGTGTTCTTATTTGATATGGATTTAGAGCAGGAAGGCGTACTAAAAGTAAAGTATTCCATTCCGTTTTCGGATGAAAAAGATCTGAGTAAGAAAAAGGTAAAGGAACTTATTGATAATCATGAAGCGCTTGAATTCGGCCATACGCTGGAGGATCAAATTAAAGGTCAGATTGACGCAGGCTTTATGGTTGCCGGTTTTTACGAAGACAAAGGCGGCCTCGTGCTGGATGAATACATTAATACATACTCCGTAACAAGAAGCATTAAAATATAAAAACGGCATCCCGTCAGAGGTGCTGTTTTTTTGCGGCTTTTTCCTGCGGACGGCTGATCACATTAGCCGAAACCGGTTCTATTCCAATTTCTCTGGCCCAAACCGACAGTTGTCCGATATGGTGAATCTCATGCGCAAGGATGTGGCGGAGAATATCTTCTTTAGGAAAGGTTTGGTCCATCCAGTCCGGCGTAACAAGATCCGGTCCTTTGCGGGAGACCGCATGAATGACATCCTCCCGAAACTGTTCAGACAGCTTTCTGAGATCCTGAATGCTCGTATAGTCAGACTCAGCAGGTAAAACATCACCTTTACCTAAAATGGCACGAGCCCAGCTGATCTCGACATCAATGATATGAAATAAAGTCCGCAAGATGCTCTCCATTCCGCCCGTCCGGGTTTTCGTCAGTTCCTCCCGGCTCAGCTTTTCACATATCATAAACCACTCGTCACGCACCGTCCAATTGTATTGAAACAGCTTTTTCATAACGTCACCTCAGCTCTTTCTTCTTCCAGTTAACATAAAACTCCTTCATTTGGGAGGATTTCCACTATCAACAAAGCATGCTTTTTCCCTTTTCCTTTCAAAATAACAGTAAAAAGGAGCGTGGCTGGCAATGGCAGAAGTATTATCTTTTTCAGACGTGAAACGGCAGAAGGATTTTGAGCTTGAGAAGAGTTTACTAAAGGAGCTGTCACTGACGCAGATCATTCAGTCCGTAAAAGCATGTCTTACCCCTTTGTTTCCCTTTCTTCAAGACGAAAACGGCATTCTGAGTGAAGGATGCATAGATTTTGCAATTGAAGCGTATTTATTAGGCGGCCGGTTCGGCGTCTTTGGCTATTATGGTGAGTCTTTGCAGAGGGCAAACGCCCGTTCGGCTGAAGAAGAGGAAGAACTGACGGTCGATTTTTTTGAATATCTTTGCAATTGGACGCATGAGCAATATTCTTCCGTTGAACAAAAAGAAATCTATGAAGCGTCCTGCCGGTTTATCAACAGCTGGTGGACGGAAGGATTTCTGCAAAGAGAAAAACAATGTAAGCTCCGTATGAGGTAATCATAATTTCTTCCCTTGTCCCATACTTATTAATAACGGGGACAAGCGGGAGGGAAAGGTATGGCAAAAAAGCTGAAATGGCTCGGTTTTTTACTTGGCTTTATCATATTATTGTGTTTATTCCGGTTTCAATTCCATAATGATGATTCCTGGCGGCCGTGGAGTCTGCCGCTGAGCGGAAAAATCATCTATCTCGATCCGGGACACGGCGGGCCGGACGGAGGCGCCACGGGAGGCAGTCACCTTGAAAAGGACATTACTCTCGAAGTGGCCTCCAGGGTAAGAGACTATTTGCAGGAGCAGGGAGCTTTGGTCATTATGACGCGGGAGACGGATACTGATTTAGCTCCTGAAGGGACGAAAGGCTACAGCAGACGCAAAGCGGAAGATCTGAGAAAGCGCGTGGAAATCATCAACCGTTCAGAGGCGGAGCTTTATATCAGCATTCATCTGAACGCCATACCGTCACCGAGATGGAGCGGCGCCCAAAGCTTCTACTATGGAAAATACGAAGAAAATGAAAAAGTGGCAAAATATATACAGGACGAATTGAGAATCAATTTGGAGAATACAACGAGAAAGGCGAAACGGATACACGGCATTTACTTAATGCAGAATGTAACCAAACCGGGCGCGCTGGTGGAAATCGGATTTCTGTCCAATCCCGCGGAAGCGAAAAGGCTCGGACAGCCCAAATATCAGGACAAAATCGCTTCTTCCGTGTATAAGGGCGTATTGAGATACTTCACAGAGAAAGGAGACCCTCCCGAGTAAGGAGGGTTTTTCGCCGATTCTATGTTTAATATATGGTATAATACCATTTGTAAACGAATACACAAAGGGTGAGGGTTCGATGATAAGAGAAGATGAAGTAAGAAATATAGTCGGAAACATGCGCGAACCTTTTCTTCATAGACCGCTGGGAGAATTGGATGCCATTAAAGAAGTGAAGGTCAAGCCGGAAAAACGGCATGTCAGTGTAAAAATTGCATTGGCAAAAACGGGGACGGCTGAACAGATGGGCATTCAGCAGGAAATCGTATCCGTTTTGAAAGAAGCGGGTGCTGAAACTGTCGGACTGCGGTTTGAAGAGCTGCCGGAAGAAACATTGGCGAAATTCAGCCGGCCGGCTGCTGAAAGCAAAACCCTGCTGAATAGGAAACATCCGCCGGTCTTTCTTGCGGTGGCAAGCGGAAAAGGCGGTGTCGGCAAATCAACGGTTTCCGTCAACCTGGCCATTTCTCTTGCGCGGCTCGGCAAAAAAGTCGGCTTGATCGACGCGGATATATACGGATTCAGCGTGCCGGACATGATGGGTATTACAGTTCGCCCGACAGTTGAAGGAGAAAAACTGCTTCCTGTCGAAAGATTTGGAGTAAAGGTTATGTCGATGGGCTTTTTCGTCGAAGAAAACGCTCCGGTTGTGTGGAGAGGGCCGATGCTGGGCAAGATGCTGAATAACTTCTTCCATGAAGTTGACTGGGGAGAGGTTGACTATATCGTTCTCGATCTGCCGCCCGGCACGGGTGATGTGGCGCTCGATGTACACACGATGCTTCCGAGCTGCAAAGAGATTATCGTATCGACGCCGCACCCTACAGCCGCATTTGTAGCGGCGAGAGCGGGTTCTATGGCGATTAAGACCGATCATGAAGTTGTAGGGGTCATTGAAAATATGGCTTATTATGAAAGTGCAAAAACCGGCGAGAGAGAATATGTGTTCGGTCAAGGCGGGGGAGACAAGCTTGCAGAGGAATTGCAGGTGCCGCTGCTTGGCAGAATTCCTTTAAAACAGCCTGATTGGGACAAGGACCAGTTTGCGCCTTCTGTCTATGACAGAAGTCATCCGATCGGGGAAATTTATATGGGAATCGCCCAGAAAGTCATTGGAAAAACAGCTGAATAAAAAAGGGGCCGGGATCAACACGGCCCGGCCTTTTATTGGCTTTCTTTTTCAGAGCTTGAAGCCGCTTTTTTCAATTCATCCTCGAATTGCTTTTTGAAAAGCGGGCTGGAAAGTGTCTCTGTAATTACATCTTCTAAGTAACTGCGGAACTTTTGGCTTTTCACCAGCTCATAGTATTTTTTATCCATGCCGGGGTCCTGCATGATCTGCATAAAACTTTTCTGATAATCAGGGTCTTTCATCAGTTTTTTTATGATTTTTTCGTGCTCGGGCTGAAGCGTTTTTGCAAAGCTCTCGGCGAACTTTGAGTCTTCAAAGATGGTTTTCCAGAACTCCGCCCCTTTTTTAGAGGTGAGGGTTTTCTCTATTGTGCCTTTAATGGCATTTTGATCAATCACCAATGCCTCATTCATCGCATCATCATTTAATATTTCCTTAATTGCTTTTTTTCCATCATCTGTCTTTAATATATCAACAACCATTTTTTTAGTCTGGTCATAATCCATATCCGCTGCTTGGTCTTTTGGAGCACAAGCTGTTACAGATAATACAACAAAACAGCTTATCAATAGCGTTTTGGCTTTTGACATGCATAAGCTCCTTCCTTACTTGTACTTATTTTTAATATGATTCATCGGAATGGATTTATACATAACAAAATATCGCTGAACGCGATTGTCAGGGGGATGAATAAGAGATGAAAAGCCGCGGGCTTGTTCGATTTTTCTTTTCGATTTTAGCTGTGGGCGCTCTTATTACAAGCGTCGTGGGATTTGCACTGAAGTGGGGGGAGTACAAGGGGTTCTTCCTGAATTTTGATGCCGGTCAGATTTTCTCCGTTCTGATCTGGTTTATCGGGGTAGGCATGATTTTCAGTGTGATCAGCCAGATGGGATTCTTCGTTTTTTTGACGGTGCACCGGTTTGCCCTTGAAATTCTCAGATCAAGCTCGCTTTGGAATCTGCTTCAGCTGTTTATCATTCTGTTTGTCGCTTTTGATTTAATGTACGTCAGATTTTTGTTTTTCGGAGAGCGGGATGACTCGATTGCGGGGTT
The DNA here is from genome assembly GCF_027721405.1 of Bacillus sp. KICET-1. Taxonomy (NCBI): domain Bacteria; kingdom Bacillati; phylum Bacillota; class Bacilli; order Caryophanales; family Bacillaceae; genus Bacillus; species Bacillus sp. KICET-1. The sequence continues at coordinate 719,907 of NZ_CP113515.1, read as the reverse complement.
TGTCTGGCTGCCGCTGGCTCTGCTTGCCGTCGGCCTGTTGACGGCGTATATAAAACAAAAGCAGTCCTCAAAAAATACGTTCGTTTCATCATTATTTTTAATGGTCGTTATTACAGCGCTTGAATGGGTTCCCGCGCTACGAGTGAATAATGAGGACTGGCTTTATTTGATGCTGATTCCGCTGATGGGCTGCAATGCGTTTCAGCTGCTAATGCTGCCGAAGTTTGCCCAGAGGTAGTTATTTCACTTCTGATGACTTGACGTCAGTATTTGCGATCAGGTCGCCGACTGTCACGTTTTTCAGTCCTTTTTGCTTTAAATTGTGAATGATGGCGGGGAGCGCTTCTTCAGTCTGTGTTGCTGAATCAGAGGCGTGCAGCAGGACAATGTCGCCGCCTTTTATATGACTGTTTACATTTTCAATGATTTTATCAGGGCCGGGATTTGTCCAATCCTGCGAGTTAACGCTGTAATGAACCACTGAATAGTGGTACTTCTGTGCAATGGTAAGAACCTTTTTATTAAATTGTCCGGTCGGCGGGCGGAGTAAATGAACATTCTTTACACCCAGCTTTTTAAATGCGGTCTGGGCCCGGAGGATATCTTTTTTTATTTCATTGTCCTCTAGGTTCGTATAATTTTTATACGCATATCCCATGCTGCCGATTTGATGTCCGTCTTTTATCATACGTTCAACTGTGTCCGGGTGCCGTTCCGCCCAAGAAGCTGACAGAAAAAAAGTGGCGTTTTTAATACCGTTTGCTTTTAGCGCGTTCAGAATAGGAACCGCCTTTTCGTCGCCCCAGCTGATATCGAATGTTAATGCGACTTCGCCCGCTTTCATCTCCCCTTTTGAAATAGCCTTCGGGCCGCTATCAGTTAAAAATACAGGAAGGGGGACGGCTCTCTGTATATAAAAAAAGCTGGCTGCTGCAAATGCGGCAATGATAATAATAAGCAGCTGTTTTATCCTTCTGATGTGCCACACGTAGAAGTGATTCACTGATGACGCCTCCTTATCTTGTCCATGCTTGATTACATCGTATGCCGCGGCGGAGATGAATATAACGAAATACGTTTCAAAAAAAATGAAAAAAACACTTGCTAAATTTAAAGAATGCATGGTATATTATTAAACGTCGCTGATGAACAGCAGACAACAACAAAAAGCTTCGGAAACAACTTAAAAAAAGTTGTTGACATAAAAGAAGCTGAGTGGTAAGATAATAAAGCTGCTTCAACAAGCGGTAATGATCTTTGAAAACTAAACAAGACAAAACGTACCTGTTAATTCAAAGTTTTAAATAAATCGCACAGCGATGTGCGTAGTCAGTCAAACTACTTTATCGGAGAGTTTGATCCTGGCTCAGGACGAACGCTGGCGGCGTGCCTAATACATGCAAGTCGAGCGGACAGATGGGAGCTTGCTCCCTGATGTTAGCGGCGGACGGGTGAGTAACACGTGGGTAACCTGCCTGTAAGACTGGGATAACTCCGGGAAACCGGGGCTAATACCGGATGCTTGTTTGAACCGCATGGTTCAGACATAAAAGGTGGCTTCGGCTACCACTTACAGATGGACCCGCGGCGCATTAGCTAGTTGGTGAGGTAACGGCTCACCAAGGCAACGATGCGTAGCCGACCTGAGAGGGTGATCGGCCACACTGGGACTGAGACACGGCCCAGACTCCTACGGGAGGCAGCAGTAGGGAATCTTCCGCAATGGACGAAAGTCTGACGGAGCAACGCCGCGTGAGTGATGAAGGTTTTCGGATCGTAAAGCTCTGTTGTTAGGGAAGAACAAGTGCCGTTCAAATAGGGCGGCACCTTGACGGTACCTAACCAGAAAGCCACGGCTAACTACGTGCCAGCAGCCGCGGTAATACGTAGGTGGCAAGCGTTGTCCGGAATTATTGGGCGTAAAGGGCTCGCAGGCGGTTTCTTAAGTCTGATGTGAAAGCCCCCGGCTCAACCGGGGAGGGTCATTGGAAACTGGGGAACTTGAGTGCAGAAGAGGAGAGTGGAATTCCACGTGTAGCGGTGAAATGCGTAGAGATGTGGAGGAACACCAGTGGCGAAGGCGACTCTCTGGTCTGTAACTGACGCTGAGGAGCGAAAGCGTGGGGAGCGAACAGGATTAGATACCCTGGTAGTCCACGCCGTAAACGATGAGTGCTAAGTGTTAGGGGGTTTCCGCCCCTTAGTGCTGCAGCTAACGCATTAAGCACTCCGCCTGGGGAGTACGGTCGCAAGACTGAAACTCAAAGGAATTGACGGGGGCCCGCACAAGCGGTGGAGCATGTGGTTTAATTCGAAGCAACGCGAAGAACCTTACCAGGTCTTGACATCCTCTGACAATCCTAGAGATAGGACGTCCCCTTCGGGGGCAGAGTGACAGGTGGTGCAT
>NZ_CP113515.1:710000-712500 GCF_027721405.1 Bacillus sp. KICET-1 | reverse complement strand
GTAACCTGCCTGTAAGACTGGGATAACTCCGGGAAACCGGGGCTAATACCGGATGGTTGTTTGAACCGCATGGTTCAGACATAAAAGGTGGCTTCGGCTACCACTTACAGATGGACCCGCGGCGCATTAGCTAGTTGGTGAGGTAACGGCTCACCAAGGCAACGATGCGTAGCCGACCTGAGAGGGTGATCGGCCACACTGGGACTGAGACACGGCCCAGACTCCTACGGGAGGCAGCAGTAGGGAATCTTCCGCAATGGACGAAAGTCTGACGGAGCAACGCCGCGTGAGTGATGAAGGTTTTCGGATCGTAAAGCTCTGTTGTTAGGGAAGAACAAGTACCGTTCAAATAGGGCGGCACCTTGACGGTACCTAACCAGAAAGCCACGGCTAACTACGTGCCAGCAGCCGCGGTAATACGTAGGTGGCAAGCGTTGTCCGGAATTATTGGGCGTAAAGGGCTCGCAGGCGGTTTCTTAAGTCTGATGTGAAAGCCCCCGGCTCAACCGGGGAGGGTCATTGGAAACTGGGGAACTTGAGTGCAGAAGAGGAGAGTGGAATTCCACGTGTAGCGGTGAAATGCGTAGAGATGTGGAGGAACACCAGTGGCGAAGGCGACTCTCTGGTCTGTAACTGACGCTGAGGAGCGAAAGCGTGGGGAGCGAACAGGATTAGATACCCTGGTAGTCCACGCCGTAAACGATGAGTGCTAAGTGTTAGGGGGTTTCCGCCCCTTAGTGCTGCAGCTAACGCATTAAGCACTCCGCCTGGGGAGTACGGTCGCAAGACTGAAACTCAAAGGAATTGACGGGGGCCCGCACAAGCGGTGGAGCATGTGGTTTAATTCGAAGCAACGCGAAGAACCTTACCAGGTCTTGACATCCTCTGACAATCCTAGAGATAGGACGTCCCCTTCGGGGGCAGAGTGACAGGTGGTGCATGGTTGTCGTCAGCTCGTGTCGTGAGATGTTGGGTTAAGTCCCGCAACGAGCGCAACCCTTGATCTTAGTTGCCAGCATTCAGTTGGGCACTCTAAGGTGACTGCCGGTGACAAACCGGAGGAAGGTGGGGATGACGTCAAATCATCATGCCCCTTATGACCTGGGCTACACACGTGCTACAATGGACAGAACAAAGGGCAGCGAAACCGCGAGGTTAAGCCAATCCCACAAATCTGTTCTCAGTTCGGATCGCAGTCTGCAACTCGACTGCGTGAAGCTGGAATCGCTAGTAATCGCGGATCAGCATGCCGCGGTGAATACGTTCCCGGGCCTTGTACACACCGCCCGTCACACCACGAGAGTTTGTAACACCCGAAGTCGGTGAGGTAACCTTTTAGGAGCCAGCCGCCGAAGGTGGGACAGATGATTGGGGTGAAGTCGTAACAAGGTAGCCGTATCGGAAGGTGCGGCTGGATCACCTCCTTTCTAAGGATTTTAACGGAATATAAGACCTTGGGTCTTATAAACAGACGTTCCCTGTCTTGTTTAGTTTTGAAGGATCATTCGATTCTTCGAGATGTTGTTCTTTGAAAACTAGATAACAGAAGTAATTCACATTCAATTAGTAATGCAAGATATCACGTAGTGATTCTTTTTAACGGTTAAGTTAGAAAGGGCGCACGGTGGATGCCTTGGCACTAGGAGCCGATGAAGGACGGGACGAACACCGATATGCTTCGGGGAGCTGTAAGCAAGCTTTGATCCGGAGATTTCCGAATGGGGAAACCCACCACTCGTAATGGAGTGGTATCCATATCTGAATACATAGGATATGAGAAGGCAGACCCGGGGAACTGAAACATCTAAGTACCCGGAGGAAGAGAAAGCAAATGCGATTCCCTGAGTAGCGGCGAGCGAAACGGGACCAGCCCAAACCAAGAGGCTTGCCTCTTGGGGTTGTAGGACACTCTGTACGGAGTTACAAAGGAACGAGGTAGATGAAGAGGTCTGGAAAGGCCCGCCATAGGAGGTAACAGCCCTGTAGTCAAAACTTCGTTCTCTCCTGAGTGGATCCTGAGTACGGCGGAACACGTGAAATTCCGTCGGAATCCGGGAGGACCATCTCCCAAGGCTAAATACTCCCTAGTGACCGATAGTGAACCAGTACCGTGAGGGAAAGGTGAAAAGCACCCCGGAAGGGGAGTGAAAGAGATCCTGAAACCGTGTGCCTACAAGTAGTCAGAGCCCGTTAACGGGTGATGGCGTGCCTTTTGTAGAATGAACCGGCGAGTTACGATCCCGTGCAAGGTTAAGCAGAAGATGCGGAGCCGCAGCGAAAGCGAGTCTGAATAGGGCGAATTGAGTACGTGGTCGTAGACCCGAAACCAGGTGATCTACCCATGTCCAGGGTGAAGTTCAGGTAACACTGAATGGAGGCCCGAACCCACGCACGTTGAAAAGTGCGGGGATGAGGTGTGGGTAGGGGTGAAATGCCAATCGAACCTGGAGATAGCTGGTTCTCTCCGAAATAGCTTTAGGGCTAGCCTCAAGGTAAGAGT
>NZ_CP113515.1:282500-707500 GCF_027721405.1 Bacillus sp. KICET-1 | reverse complement strand
CTGGTAGTTGTTTCTGTCTTTCCGGGATAAAAATGATTCGTGATGATTAGGGCTATTGCAAACATGCCTGCCATGAACAGTCCTAAAAAGAAGCAAAGGGCAAAACCGAACCATACGTTTTTACTTAATGCTAATACGGTAAGTGCTGCCAGACCGCCAATGCTTATGAGACGGAGATAACGGTGATATGTCAGCTTTTCTGATACCGGGCCTGTTAATAACCTTCCGATGATCATACCCGTCCAATACACTGTAACTGTTATTGTTGCCAAAGAGTTGGGGATATCCCATTTCTCAGCGAAGATGGAGGGGATAAAATGTACAATGGAAACTTCACTGCCGCCGTAAAAGAAGAAGTAAGCACCCGCCAAGGCAATAAACAGCAATCCGTGTGACCGATAACCGGTGCTTTCTTTTTGAGTGTCAGCAGAAGAGACCTCTTTGCGGATGAGAAGCTGATCAATACTGCCGAAACTCATCTGCTTCCATGCGATTAGAAGTGCAAAACTGGATAACCCTAATACTAAAAAAGCAATTGTCCACATGTGGTTGTTGATAAGAAAGCCTGAGAGCAGAGGCATGAACAGCGCACCTAATCCGTAGGCCACTTCCATCTTGCTCATGGCCACAGCCTGTCTTTCTTTAATAGCGGTGAGGATGATCGTGCCTACGCAGGATTCCACCAGTCCGGCGCCAAGCCCTGCGATGCTGACGAGAAAAAAGAGCAGCGGCCAGGGCGGCAGGAAGGTGATGAACATTTCACAGCTGATGAGTGCCAGGCCAAAGATAACGACGTTTTTGCGCCCAAGCTTTTTCACCATGTATGGCATTCCGATGACACCGATGAGAAAGCCCATGAACTGAGAGAATACCAATACTCCGCCATTACTGTAGCTTTGTAAATAATGTGTGAGTAACTCAGGCAGTACGGCTCCCAGAATAACAAGTGTAAAAGCAATCGATCCATAAGAAAAACAGCTTATCCACAGCAGACGAGTTTTCATCATTTTATCTCCTTATTGGTAAAATAATATTTCTCTCTACTCATATGACATGATGATTTTACAAAAAATCCAAGTATTGTTACTATATCACATAACTTTTTCTCGTACATCCCTTATGGTAACGTTAACAAATTGTTAACATTTTTTACAAGAAAGAACGTTGACATTATTTTCAATAATTTATACGATAAAAAGCGAAATTCTAATAATTTCATAGGGGTGGTATTTGTGGGAACGAAGGAAATCACGAATCCAGACAGCTTGTATTACAGTGTTGACGATGTAGTAATGGAGCGCGGAGAAGGGATTTACCTGTACGATCAAGAGGGAAATGAGTACATTGATTGCGCTTCTGCCACATTTAACTTGAATTTAGGATACGGTAACAAAGAAGTCATTGATACGGTTAAAGAACAAGCCGATAAGCTGATCCATGTGACATCATCTTTTCAAACAGACGCCGTAAATAAACTGGCAGAAAAACTAGTAGAAATCGCCCCCGATAATCTCACAAAAGTACACCCTAAAGTCAGCAGCGGTTCCGGTGCAAATGAAGGAGCTATTAAAATGGCTCAGTATTACTCCGGAAAAACCGATGTCATCTCCTTATTTCGAAGCCACCTCGGACAAACGTATATGACTTCCGCTTTGTCCGGCAACTCATTCAGAAAAGAACCTTTCCCGCCGCAAATTTCTTTTGGCCTGCAAGTCCCCGATCCGTATTGCAGCCGCTGTTTTTATAATCAGAAACCTGATTCATGCGGTATGCTGTGCGTAGAAAGAATTAATGATTTTATTGAGTATGCGAGCAATGGAAAGATTGCCGCCATGATTATTGAACCGATATCCGGAAACGGTGGAAACGTCGTTCCGCCTAAAGAGTATTTTAAACAGCTGAGAAAGCTTTGTGATGAACATGATATCGCCCTGATTTTTGATGAAATTCAGACCGGGTTCGGACGGACGGGTAAAATGTTTGCCGCGGACCACTTCGATGTGAAACCTAATATGATGACGGTAGCAAAAGGGCTCGGGGGCACAGGCTTCCAAGTCGCCGCCACTCTGACGGAGGACAAGTATACCGGGCTTCCGGGGTATACGCACTCCTTCACGTACGGCTCAAATGTGATGGCCGCCGCTGCCGCGTGTAAAACCATAGATATTATGCAGCGCCCGGGATTTTTGGAAAATGTAACGACAGTCGGTCATTATATTATGGATCGCTTAGAAACGATGAAAGAGGATTTCGCTTTTATTTCTGAGGTAAGAGGCGTCGGTCTTATGATCGGTGTGGAGATTGTTAAAGAGAACAATGAACCGGATGTGGAGCTGACCAATTATATTGCTAAACGGGCAATGGATTACGGGCTGATTCTCCGGACATCCCGTTACGGATTCGGAAATGTATTTAAAATCCGTCCGCCTTTAACCATTACACTTAGTGAAGCCGAAGTGCTCTGCTACAGACTTCGCAAGCTATTGGAGGAAATCAAGTGAGAGACTATATCATTGGGCTTGGACAATTTGTTTATCAAAAGGTGAAAAATCAAAAAGGCACGCTGAAAAACCGGCTTGTAAACGGCTATTCTCCGGGAGGCGACGCCCAATTTAACATAGACGCCGCTGCTGAGGAGGCGGTGCTGGATTATATTCAAGAAAAGGGCCATCCGGTTGCTTTTTACACGGAGGATGGCGGCCTGAAGCTGATTGGAGAAGATCCGCAATATATTTTAATTGTAGATCCGATAGACGGAACGCGCCCGGCCGCCGCGGGGCTTGAAATGTCGTGTATTTCGATTGCGCTTGCTTCGTATAAGCCAAACGCAAAGATTAAGGATATCGAATTTGCTTTTTTACTTGAATTGAAATCAGGCGCTTATATGTACGGTGATATATACAGCGATGCGATTCATTTTGAAGGGTATCATGGAGAATTGCCGAATTTGAGCGGAGTGCGGGATATTAAAAATATGTTTTGGAGCCTTGAATTTAACGGGCATCCGGCGCAGCTGATGACGGACGCATACGGACATCTGATTGACCAGTCGGCCAATAATGGCGGGGTTTTTGTTTTCAACAGCGCTTCTTATTCGATTTCACGAATTATCACGGGGCAGATGGATGCTTATGTGGATATCGGTAATCGTCTGTTGAAAGATGATCCGAAGCTGCTTTCAGATTTTCAGCAGGTCGGGAACGGGCAGGTGCTGCATTTGTTTCCTTATGATATTGCCGCAAGCGTCTTTTTGGCGAAGAAGGCGGGAGTGGTCATTACGGATGCGTACGGCCGGTCTTTGGACGAAACGCTTCTGACAGATTTAAGTTATCAGAATCAGCAATCATGTATTGCGGCATCAACGAAGGAGCTTCATCAAACATTGTTAGACCAAATCCGCTGGGGCAGAAAGGAAGAGAAATATGAAGGCGTTGGTCTGGACTCCTAATGATAAGCTTGAATATCAAGAGGTGGACGAGCCTCAAATTCGGAAATCCAATGATGTGAAAGTGAAAATTTTCGGCACCGGTATCTGCGGAACGGACTTAAATGTGCTGAAAGGAAAAATGAATGCGACCCATCATATGATTATGGGGCATGAATCGGTGGGAGCGGTCGTGGAAATCGGACCGGACGTGACAAATGTAAAAGTCGGAGACCGCGTCGTGATAGATCCTACGCAGTTTTGCGGGAAATGTCATTATTGCCGGAGAGGGCTGACGTGTTATTGCGAAACCTTCGAGGATTGGCAGCTCGGAATCGGGGCGCACGGAACGTTTGCGGAATATTACGTGGGGGAAGACAGGTTCATGTACAGAATTCCGGATTCAATGGAATGGGAGCGGGCCACATTGGTTGAGCCTCTCTCCTGTGTGCTGAATGTTGTGGACAAGGCTTCGATTCAGCCGGAGGACTCTGTCTTGGTTTTGGGGTCGGGACCGATCGGACTGCTTGTGCAAATGATGGTGAAAAAAATGGCGCGATTGACGGTTGCGACTGAAATAGGCAGTTTCCGAAGCGAGGCGGCGAGCCGGATATCGGATTATGTCTACCACCCTGAAGCATTAACCGTGGATGAAGTGAAATGGATTAATCAAGGAAGAAAATTTGATGTGATTTTTGACGCGATCGGCAACCAGCTTGATTGGGCTTATCCTTTTATTGAAAAGGGAGGCAGAATCGTGCCGATGGGCTTTGATGATACGTATGAGATGACGGTCAGGCCGTACCAGCTGCTGTCAAATGGCGTGACGATTGTGGGCACAGGTGAAGCCCGCCAGATCATGGAGGCCGCGTTAGCATGCGCGTCCGACCTTCCGCAGCTCTATGATTTTATTACGGAAAAGACGGAACTGAAGAATTATGAAGAAGCCATTGATCATCTCATGGGCATCGACCCGGTGACAAAAGAAAGAAAGGATATCAGCGCAATAAAAACGATTCTTGTGTCTGATCCGGAACTTTTATAAAAGCGGAAACGGCTCCAGTGAGAGCCGTTTTCTTTTCTTATTTTTATACGGTCTTGCACATTTCTTTAAAATTTAATATGATACTCTTTGTTAACAATTCCTTTCCTCAACGACATTATACTCTGAGCGTGTCCTCTTTTTCCCCGTAAGCTTGCCTCATATTCCACAGATGAAAATCAATGTTTCCAACTGATAGGGTGCGGATTTTTATAGTGAAAAGGAGTCGTTATCATTTGAAAGATTATACGTTACAGCAGCAATGGTTCGGGAATGTCCGTAAAGACATTCTGGCCGGTATTCTGGTTGCTCTCGCTCTGATCCCTGAGGCGATCGGATTTTCAATTATTGCAGGTGTCGATCCGATGGTCGGCCTTTATGCATCATTTTGTATCGCGATTATTATTTCTATCTTCGGCGGCAGACCGGGAATGATTTCAGCCGCTACGGGTTCGATGGCGGTTGTCATGGTGACATTGGTGGCTGATTACGGGCTGCAGTATTTGTTTGCGGCAACCATTTTGACAGGTATTATTCAATTTATTCTTGGTGTCAGTAAGATAGCGAAATTGATGAAATTTATTCCGCGTTCGGTCATGATCGGATTTGTGAATGCTTTGGCGATCTTGATTTTTTCTGCGCAGCTGCCGCAGTTCAAAGGAGCTTCATGGGTCATGTACGCCATGCTTGCCGGATCACTGGCTATCATATATCTATTGCCGAAGGTTACGACGGCTGTGCCGTCTCCGCTGGTGGCGATTATTGTCATGACGATCATTGCGGTGGTCTTCCATGCGGATGTCCGCACGGTCGGTGATATGGGCGGGATTACAAGTTCACTTCCGCATTTCTTGATACCGGATGTTCCGTGGACGTTTGAGACATTGCGGATTATTTTCCCGTATTCTCTGGCGCTTGCATTCGTCGGATTGCTCGAGTCATTGCTGACAGCCCAGATCATTGATGAAATGACGGATACGGATAGTGATAAGAACAAAGAAAGCCGCGGACAAGGCATCGCCAATATTGTGAACGGATTTTTCGGAGGCATGGCCGGATGCGCCATGATCGGCCAGTCTGTCATTAATACGAAAGCCGGCGGACGCGGCCGGTTATCGGCTTTTACGGCCGGAGCGTTTTTAATGTTTTTAATTGCCGTATTAAGCGGTATCGTCGTGAAAATTCCGATGGCTGCGCTGGTGGCCGTGATGGTTATGGTGTCCATCGGCACGTTCGACTGGTCATCGATTAAAGGTTTGCGGAAAGCGCCCCTTACTGATTCGATCGTTATGGTTATTACCGTCGTGACGGTCGTCCTGACAAATGATTTATCAAAGGGTGTCTTCGCGGGTGTGCTGCTAAGCGCGATCTTTTTTACGGCTAAAATTTCTAAGCTGAAGATTGTGTCACATTCCGAACAGAAAGATGTCAGAACATATAAGGTAACGGGACAAATCTTTTTTGCTTCCGTGTCTGAACTGATGAATGCCATCGTTTATGATGAAGACGTGAAACGGATTGTCATTGATTTGACCGATGCCCACGTGTGGGATGATTCGGGAGCGGCGGCTCTTGAGAAAATTGTCGCCAAATGTAAAGAATACGGAATTGAGGCTGAATTAAAGGGATTAAATCAGAAAAGCCGAGATTTAATGAAACAAATGGCATAGAATTTGTGAAGTCCGGATGAATATATCCGGGCTTTTTTTCGGTTAAATTTGTGGGTTTGCATTGTTATAATGAATGAGATTTGAAAACCGTATATAGGAGACTTGCATATGATGTGGCTACAGAAGTTGAACCAAGTGTTGGGGAGAATCATGCCGCTTTTGACTCCGTCAAGTGTGGCGGCGGGTGTGCTGTTATCTCAGCATATCAGCTGGATGGCCGGCGCTGTGCCGTGGATATTTGCATTTATTACATTTACGGGCAGTCTGAGTGCCAATTTTCAATCGCTGAAGCGCAGTATCGAGAAGCCGCTCCCGATGATCATGGCATTGTTTGTTCTGCATATTTTCATGCCTGTTTTTGCATGGGGAAGCGGCCATCTGATTTTCAGCGGTGACCCTTTAACTGTGACGGGGCTGATTATGGGTGTGGTGATTCCGACCGGAATTACGAGTTTGATTTGGGCTGCGATGTATAAGGGAAATGTCGGATTGACGCTGTCTATTATCCTGGTTGATACCGTGCTTTCTCCTTTTATCGTACCGTTAAGCCTGTCTGTCCTGGCCGGGGCGAATGTTCAGATGGATGTGTGGGGAATGATGAAAGGGCTGGCGGAGATGGTGGTGATTCCGTCCATCGCAGGGATGATGGTCAACCAGTTTTCCCCGCCGGTAAGGACTCAGGCGATAAGCCGGTCGCTGTCTCCTTTTTCAAAAATCTGTCTGATGATTGTCATTGCCATTAACAGTTCGGAAATCGCGCCATATGTCACGCACGTGGATATCAAATTTGCGGGCATCGCAGGCATGGTATTTTTTATTGCCATGACGGGTTATGCCGTGGCTTGGCTGATCGGAAGACTGATGAAGCGGAGCCAGGATGAAATCGTGTCTCTGATTTATACAGGGGGCATGCGCAATATCAGCGCCGGAGCCGTTCTCGCCGTGTCTTTCTTTCCGTCTCAAGTGGCGGTTCCGGTCGTCATCGGGATGCTCTTTCAGCAAATCCTTGCCGCTTTGTTCGGCTATTTGCTGAGACGCTTTGAACTTAAGCCGGTCGTGATGAATTATGAAAAAAACCGCTCAGCTACGTGAGCGGTTTTTTCCGTACAGCCAGCTTAGTGCTGCATTGAATTGTCGTTTGAATGCTTCTTGATGGTGCACGGCGCCTTCTTCAACAGTGAATGAGAGCTGAGATTGAGAAAAGCCTTTTTGCCTCAGGCTTTCATGCACGTCTTTATTTTGTCGGATCATGGTGTTTTGGATGTTGCTTTTTTGCTCAGCTTCGCGGCTGCCGACAGACATATAGATACGCCGCCGTGCCGGACTCAAAGATGCGGAGCGGACATAATCTGCTGATTTTTCATACCAGAAGGAACCGGAAATACAGCCGATTCTGCCGAATATTTCAGGCTTCTGTAACATCGCGTACACCGAAAACAGTCCGCCTAATGACGCGCCGATCAGGCCTCTTGTTTCCGGATGTGCAGAAATGTGATGCATATCTTCTACAGTTGGAATGATGGCATCTGTCAGCTCCTCGAGAAAGAGCCTCCCTTTGCCGCCGAAATCATGAAACGCAGGGCTCAGGGAAGGCGCGGGCCACGGTGTGTACTCATCGAGCCTGTCAGCCGGTTTGATGCCGGCAAAAATCAATTCGGGAAGTGTTCCGTTCGCAAATTGGGATTCAAGCTTATCCATCTGTTCTAAAAACAAAGAACCCCCGTCCAGTACGTACACACAGGGTAAAGCCCCTGTTTGAACCGAATAGGAGGGAGGAAGATACACAGTGCATTCCTTTCCGTTTATCCGGTGTGCTGTAAGGGTGCCCCTCATGCATCCAGCCCCTTCTTTTGCTTAAACAGAAGAAAAAAGAAATAAGGAACGCCGAGAATCGCAAGAATAATTCCCGCCGGCACTTCTGAAGGCTGAAAGAATAATTTGCCCGCAAAGTCGGCGGATATGACAAGGAGCATACCGACCAATCCGCTGACCGGTAATGAGTATCTGTGCTCAATCCCGGCGAGCCTGCGGGAAATATGGGGCGCGATCAGCCCGACAAATGCCATGCTGCCCGCTGCGGTTACACATGCGCTGATCAAAGCGATGCAGGCAATGAGTAAAATCGTTTTTTCTTTATTGGTTGAAACACCGAGACTTTTCACCGTGTCCTCATCGAAACGAATGGTATCCAGCAATGACGTTTTCGCCATAAGAAGAGGAATGAACAAGATCAGCCACGGAAGGATCGCCGTAATGGTCATCCAGTTTGCCGACCAGATGCTGCCGTTTTTCCAAACCATCGCCATCTCATAATCCTGCGGGTCCATTTTTAATGAAAGAAATAAAGACAGCGCGCTGAATCCGGAATTCATGGCGATCCCGACGAGAATAATTCTGCCCGATTCCAGATGCCCCCGGTGCCAGGCGAAAATATAGATCAGCACGGCCGCCATCAATCCTCCGATGAGGCCGAAGACAGGCATACCCATCGCAGAGGCAAGTGCCGTCGCTTCAGATTGTCCCTGAAACAGAAGCATAAACGCGACGATTCCGGCTCCGGCTCCGGCATTAATGCCCAAAATACCGGGATCGGCAAGCCCGTTTTTGGTAATGGCCTGAATAACGGCTCCGGCTATCCCCAATCCGAGCCCGATGGCAGCAGCCATGACAATGCGAGGCAGCCTCAGCTGAAACAGCAAAATGTCATATTGCGGATTCGGATGGATGCGGAAAAGCGTACTGAGCAGTTCACCCGGCTTTGCGGAAAAAGAACCGCTTGTCATGCTGAAATAGCTTACGAACAATATGAGAGCAATCAGAATGATATAAATTCCGGCCATTTTACGCACCACGCTGATCCCCTCCTTTTCTTTTAATCAAATAAAGAAAGAAAGGAACACCGATGATAGAAGTGACAACTTCAATAGGCGTCTCAAACGGATAATTGATGAATCGGCTGGCAAGGTCGCAAAGGGTCAGGAAGACGCCGCCGATGATGCACGCGCATGGGATCAGCCTGCTGTAGTCCGATCCGACGAGAAAACGTGTGATGTGCGGAACGACCAAACCGACAAAGGCAATTTTTCCGGCGAGTGCCACCGAGCTTCCGGTCAATATGACAACGGCCGCCATCGCCATGAGTTTGATGGTTCTTTTCTGCTGTCCCAGACTTTTTGAAATGTCGTCTCCTAATGATACGGCAGTGACCTTTTTGCTGAGAATCATGGCCGTGATGATTCCGATCGCAAAAAACGGGACGGCCAGTTTCAAAAAATCAGGGTTCATTTGATGCAGTCTCGCACTGTACCAAAAACTGAGATCCTGCGAAATTTGAAAATAAATCGAAAGCGCAGCCGACAGACTGCTGAGAAGCATACTGGTCACCGTTCCGATAATGGCAAGCTGCACCGGGGTAAAACCGCCGGGAAGAATGGAGGCCAGCCCGAAAACAAGAGCGGCGCCGAATGCGGAACCGATAAACGAGTATATGATCATTTCAATGGATGTCGATTGAGGGAGCAATACCATGCAAAGGGTGATGATAAAAGCGGAGCCGTCCGACACACCCATGATCGAAGGCGAGGCCAGATAGTTCCGTGTGATTCCCTGCATGAGCGCTCCGGAAACAGCAAGGGCGGCGCCGATAAACATAGCGCCGGCAGCCCTCGGGATTCTTGAATGCCATATGATCTGATGGTCGGTATTCTCCGGATTAAAGTGCAGCAATGCGGAGAACACGGTATGGAAGTCAAGCTGCTTTGCGCCGTATAAAACGGAAAGCAGCAGTGACAGAACAATGGCAATCGGTGAAGCAATGATAATAATGTGTGTCCGCCGTTTTGCATACATGTGAAAAACCTACTCTTTATTAGTCTTGAGTCAATTTGTCAGCCGCAACCTGTAAGAAGCTGATTTTACTCCATGCGGTTCCGCCTTGGGCTAATGGATCAATCGTATTGACGTATACATGGTCTTTTTTGACTGCCTTCAGGCTCTTCCAGATCGGATTTTTCTCTAAGTCTTTCAAAGCGTCCGGCTTATCTGCGTTTTCGTCATCAGAGAATTGTACGAAGATATGGTCAGGGTTCATTTCGCTTAATTTTTCAAGAGAAATCAGTTCCTGCGCTTTCGCCGCTTTGACTTCGTCCGGCGCCTTCAGGCCTAAATCACCGTAAAGCGTGGAGTTGAAATATACTTGTTCAGGATAAATATAAATATTGCCTTGTCTGATTCTGATGACCAGCGAGTTTGACTGTTTCGCTTTGCTGTTGATCTTTGTTTTTGTCTTTTTCAGGTCCTGTTCGTAATCTGCGATGATTTTTTTCGCTTTTTTCTCTTTATCTGTAAGCTGGGCGAGCAGCATCATGTTTTCTTTCCAGTTTGATGAGATATGAGAGACAGGGATCGTTTCAGCGGTGCCGCTCAATTTTTTCAACGTTTTTTCCGGGAATTTGGTTGATGCCAGAATGACGTCCGGCTGCAGCTCAAGAATTTTTTCCATATTCGGCTGCATTTTTTCTCCCGTTGATACGGATTTATCTGTAATATCTTTAAACAGTTCCGGGAATTTGCCGGAGAAAGAAATTGCTCCTGCCGGATGAACGTCAAGCAATTTGGCGTCTTCCATTGATTCTATGCTGCCTGTAATGGCGATTTTGTCAGTCGGCGCTTTGACTTCATATGTTTTTCCGAGATATTCGATTTTCTTTTTATCTGAAGAAGCGTCCTTTCCTTTACTTGCTGTATCAGATGTTTCTGAGCTTCCGCAAGCCGCGGCCGTGAAAGCCAAAAGCAAAATCATGAAAGCGAATGCCAATTTCTTCATCTATTGTTCCTCCTGTTCAATTGATAATTATTATCAATTGGAATTATAGAGAAGGAACAGGGATAAGACCATGGATAATTTCCGGTATTATCATGGACGATCTTCGGAAAAAATGGAAACGCTTTGTTCGATCATCCGCTGATGTCCGCTTGGAGAATATTCAATCCACGGGTCAGATGAAATGGGAAACACGCGTTTATTGCTGACGGCTCTAAGGTTCTGCCATATCCCGGTCTGCTGAATCCGCTGAAAATAACGAAGCGTTTCCGGTTCTTTACAAGTGAAAAGCATGATGCAGTCAGCTTGGCAATCCGCCAGCATTTCCAAGGAAATCTTTTCGTCAGGAGCAAAAGATTCCGGTTTTGCGGAGGCAAAGCCTAAATCACCGAAGAAGACATCCTCAATACTGTTGTTATGGGCGATGTACATATTTTCTTTATATACACGGACAAATAAGAACCGCTGATGCCGCACGTGTTTAAGAGCATCTTTCGCTGAATGGGCGAGACTTTGATAAGCTTTAAGCCAGTGCCGCGCTTCCTGCTCTTCATTCAAATATGCGGCTGTGCGAAGAAACTGGTCTCTCCAATTCTCTTGAGCCGGAAGGTAAAAAACGTCAGTGATGTCATTCAGGCGCTGTTTTTCTTCTTCACTGACAGAATCAAGACTGAAAATGATGTCCGGGGCAGCTTGGGACAGCGTTTGCAGGTTCTCTTCCCAATTTGCATTATAACGGTAAGCACTCAGGTGAACCGGAATATCGGAAGAGAATTGTTTGTAATAATAGGCCGTCCATTTCGGGTGCAGCGCCGCAGCGTAAGGCACGTGATGCAGAGGAATCAGATGTCCCATCGTTTCTTTTCCGTACGCGGCCATTTTTGTGCGCCTTTTTTTCATATAGCTTGTAGGTGAGCTGCCGGTATGTTTTTTAAAGATGCGGCTGAAATAAAATTCGTCCTGGTAGCCGATTTGATGAGCGATATCCCGCAGTTTGCAGTTTGCCTTGGCCATCAGTTTTTTCGCATTGGTTATGCGGATGTCTGTGATATATTCAGTTACGCTCTGCCCGTATAGTTTTTTAAAGGTTTCACTGTAGTGCTTGGGACTGATTCCCGCCATATGAGCGAGCTGGGTGAGCGTGATTTTTGTGTCGGACTGAGCATGTATGAATTGTTTTGTCTGTTCGATCGCCGCTTTTGTATTATTTTGATGGCATACTTTTGCGGCATAAAGGTCGTACATCAGCTGCTGAAAGTCGGCTGTATATTTCATTTTCTGCAATGCATCCGCCGATCGCACGTTTTCAGAAAGTGACTGAAGCCGGCTTGTCAAATGATCAATCGTTTGTAAATTCATTTGCTGAAGTCCGTGGAAGATGTCTTCCCCGTTATCCGGAAGCATCGCTTCATCATCTGATGAGTAGGAGAAAACACGGAGTCTGACGATATACAAATGGATGCCGCCTGACGATATAGGGGCAATATTGAATGTCTCATCACAAGGACAGATGTAGAGCGTTTCCTTCTGCAGCGGAAAGCTGTCTGTTCCGATATCAATTTGTCCCTCGCCTTTCACATGAAAGATCAATACGGGAGAATCAGTGAGCTGATGCTCTGACAGAAGGTCGGCTGTTTTTTTTACGGAGATGATATCAATGGGCTGAAAGAATAATGTGTTTTTCATGAGAAACCACCTTTTAGGAAACATTCATTTAAATGATAACTGTTATCAATGAAATTGTACCAAATAAATGAATGTTTTCCTATAAAAAGCGGAAATGTGAAATGCGTCAAAATGTTACACGTGTAACACGAATTTTGTCAGTATATGAGGTATTGTTTTCTTAGAGTTTTGAATTGGTCCAGCCGGCGTTGATATGTGCCGGTGATGTCTTCAATGGAAGCGCCTTTTTCTATTTTTTTGCGTACCCAGCCGTTACCGATCAGCTTGTCAAAAGAGCCTGTCGGCAAGAACGAAAAGTCATTCGGATATAAGTCATGCATGGTTTTCAGAATGGAGAGCCCTGTTTTTGCCGCTTCAAATGTGTTTCTGTTTGTTACGTAGACTTGTACGCCGTGGCACAGCTTGCCCTGGTGCTTGGAGAAGCTGGGGATAAATGATGCGGCTCTGAAGGTGACGCCCGGAAGCTTGAGACTGTTCAGGCGTTCTTCGAGCTCGGTGCTTTTCATATAAGGCGCGCCGATCAGTTCAAACGGCTTTGTCGTGCCCCTTCCTTCGGATACGTTTGTGCCTTCGATTAGTCCTGTCGCCGAATATGCGAATATGCTGTCCGGGGTCGGGATATTAGGCGAAGGGAGGACGAACGGCAGGCCGGTATCTTCAATCGTCATCGTCCGCTTCCAGCGCTTCATTTTTACGACGGTGAGGTCGGCGCCAATATGAAACTCTTTATTGAATAAAAGAGCAAGCTCACCGATCGTCATGCCGTGCTTCAGCGGGATCGGATACAGTCCGACAAATGAAGCGTAATCCGGTTCAAGAACCGGACCGTCCGGATTTCGTCCGCCTTGCGGATTCGGCCGGTCCAAGACATAAAAAGGAATGCCTTTTTCTTTGGCCGCTTCCATGGCATAGGCCATTGTATAAATGTAGGTGTAGTATCGCGTTCCGACATCCTGAATATCGAAAATCAGCACATCTGTATCTTTCAGCATGTCAGGCGTCGGTTTCCTCGTTTCCCCGTACAGGCTGTAGACGGGAAGCCCTGTTTTTTCGTCTATATAGGATGTGACTTTGTCTCCGGCCTGAGCATCGCCGCGGACACCGTGCTCCGGTCCGAATAATGCCGTCAATTGGATGTCTGGTGCCTCATACAGCACGTCAACGCTGCTTTTCAATGAATTGTTCACACCGGTCGGGTTGGTGATCAGCCCGACCCTTTTTCCCTTCAGTTCCTGTTTATAATCTTTCAGCAGGCGGTCGATGCCTGTTTGGATGCTTGGTTTCTTGGCGGTATGAAGGTTTCTGTCAGAAGCCGCCGAGACTGCCGTCATGGCACTGATGACGACTAATCCGGCAAGAAGCGCAGCCGTTTGTTTTTTCATGATCAGTCCTCCTGTTTAAAGCGGTTTTCCGGTCTTCAGATTGATACCGAAACCATAAGGATAGAGTGTCGTTCCCGGATGAGTGACGGAAGGAATGTCAGCGGGCAGCCTGCCTTGCGGTTTTGTCTGTCCGAATATCGCTTCAACGCCTGCCGGAATGTTTGGCTGGAGAAATTGTCCGTCTGTATATCCTTTAAAGCCGTAGACTGCGATAAGGGCTTCAGCTTCTTCAAAGTTCGCAGCGTCATATGGATTACGCAGGCTCATCAGCACAAAGGGTTTTTGGTTTGATTGTGCGGCTTTCATGACGGCCCGCGGAAATGCAGTCGTCCACTTGCCGGGATCTGTAACGGAATCATCAATCACGCCGTCGTTTACGACAGGGTCATTTTTCACGACATAGGAGCCTGTAATCACGTAATCCGCGTCGGATACCAGCTTTTTGTGCTCATCATGAAAAGTGCGTTCGGCGAAGTTCATTTTACTGATGGTTACCGGCCGGATTTTTTTCTTCTTGATGAGCTGCCGAATGGTTTGTTCCATTGATGCTGTTTGATCTTCATAAGGAGCGGCAATGAGAACGCGGCTGTTCTTTTTCGGTTTGAATGGGAGCGTGCGGTTTTTGTTTTGTAAGACGGTGACGGACCTTTCCGCGATTTGTTTTTCAGCTTTCAGGTGATTTTTGCTGCCGACGGTTTTCTTTGCTTTTGAAATCTTCTTTTTCAGATTTGTCTCTTTCGGTGCGGGATATATCCCTCTTTTTATTTTCAGGGAAATGATGCGTTTCACCGATTTGTTAATTTGCTGAAGCGGAATTTCCCCTTTTTGTACCGCCTTTTTTAAAGCGGAATGAACCCGGGCAAAGCGGTTTTCCGTTTGCAACGATGTCACTTGGGCCGGCATCAGGGCAATATCGACTCCTGCTTTTACTGCCATGACGACCGCCTCTTCTTGGCCGAAATGATCGGCTATGGCTTTCATATTTAATGCATCCGTAACGATGACGCCGTTAAATCCCATTTCCTCACGGAGAAGATGAGTCATCACTTTTTTCGAGAGTGTGGCGGGTACGAGGATGTCTGAACCGTCCAGCTTGCTTTTATAGGTTGTATCGTCAAAAGCGGGAAATTGCACATGGGCTGTCATGATCATATCAGCTCCGGCCTGAATGGCCTTCCGGAACGGATAAAGTTCAATCTGACGCAGCCTTTCTTGATTGTGGGTGACAAGCGGAAGGCCGTAGTGGCTGTCGACATCCGTGTCGCCGTGTCCCGGGAAATGTTTGACGGCGGCAGCGACATCCTGCTTTTGCTGAGCCTTCATTGAGGCAAGGCCGAGTGAAGCTGTCAGATCTCGGTCTGAACTGAACGACCTGACGCCGATGACAGGGTTTCCGGGATTATTATTGATATCGAGAACGGGAGCGAAATTCGTATTAATGCCCAGTGCTTTCAGTTCTTTCCCGATAAT
The DNA here is from genome assembly GCF_027721405.1 of Bacillus sp. KICET-1. Classification (NCBI taxonomy): domain Bacteria; kingdom Bacillati; phylum Bacillota; class Bacilli; order Caryophanales; family Bacillaceae; genus Bacillus; species Bacillus sp. KICET-1. The sequence goes on along the minus strand of NZ_CP113515.1, from coordinate 692,004 downwards.
GGCGCCGGTCTGGGACGCGTAGGCTGTTTTTCTAGCGGCTCCGAGCGCCATATTGCCTGGGAAATGAGTGCCCTCACCAAGTCTAGTTACGATGCCGCCCTCCTGATCAATGCTTAATAATAGCGGAATGTCAGGGCTCGCCTTTTGAAAGGCATCTGTCAGGCGTACCGTTTGCTCAGTGTTTTTTACATTTTCTGCAAATAAGATAACGCCGCCGAACCGGTACTTTTGAATAAGCCCTGCGACTTCGTCATTCATTTGGGTAAGAGCCTCAGGTGATGACTGCCCCTTTTTTTGCCAATTGCGAAAATCAGGCATGAGCATCTGCCCTAATTTTTCATCTAATGTCATACGGGATACCGCTTGTTCCGCCTGTGACGGAATGTCCGGTTTTGTCGATGCATGATGCGTGCCGAAAACAATGAACAACATTAATACAGCTGAGATGACAAGTTTCATGATGGTGCCCTCCTGCCGTCATAGTTTGGACAAAAGACATGGGTTGTCATTCAATGGCTTCATAAATCGCTTTTATGACGCTGCCGTAGCTTCCGGTCGGGAAAAGATCCCCTTCAAAAACATTCGGGTTTTCACCGGGGCTGACGACGGGGGAATGCTTTTTATTGGTCAAAAGTGCGATCCCCAGCTTATAAGCGGGATCAATAATCGTGATGGTGCCGGTCCATCCCGTATGGCCGTATGCCTGCCTGCTTGCATAAGGTCCGAACATCCACTCCATATCCGGGCTGCCGTTTTTCCGCCAGCCGAGAGCGAATGTCGGATCAGAGGATGCCGCGGTTGTGAACAAATCGGCCGTTCTTTTATTGAAGAGAGAAACATGTTTATAACTGCCGCCGTTCAGTATGACTTGAAGGAGGACGGCCATATCATCAGCTCTGGAAAACAGCCCGGCGTGACCGGACACCCCTCCCATTGAGTAAAATGCTTTTTCATCGTGAACTTCCCCCTGCAGCGTATACGTCCTGATGTGAGGGAAATGGATGACTCCGTCACGTGTGTTGCCTAAACGTTCAGTAGCTGCGAATGCTTTTTCTTTGAAACCTTTTTGCAGCGGATTGAACAGTGTGTGCGTCAGTTTCAGCGGTTTGTACAGTTCTTGTTCCGCATAGGTATCAAGGGTTTTCCCGGTTATGTTTTCAATAAGGCAGCCGAGAAGCATGTAACCGATATCGCTGTATACGTGTTTTGTTCCCGGCTTGTATTCAAGCGGGATTTGGGTGAGAAAACGGATCGTTTTATCCCGTTCTTGTGAATATAAAGGGCCTGCGGTGTCCGGCTGATAGAAATAAAAGCTTGCCGGCAGACCGGATTGATGCTGGAGCACATCGATGACGCGTATGCGGTCTTTTCCTTGAATCGGATCGCTTTTTCTGTCTTTGAAATCAGGAAGGTAAGCCGAGACTTTTTGATACACATCAAGCTTTCCCTGGCTGACGAGTCGCTGTAGTGCAAAATTGGCCGCGTACATTTTTGTATTGGAAGCTAAATCAAACATGGTTGATGTTTTCATTTTTTTCGGACGGGATAAAAGGGTGTTCCCGTCATATTTTTTGCTGTAGCCGAATGCTTTCTTTTTGATCACCCGTCCGTCCTTTACGACGACGAGGACGGCTCCGGGGAATCCTGCTGCGATGTCTTTTTCAATCATTTGATCAACCTTTCTGAGCTTTGCTGCGTCGTATAATTTGGATTGGGCTTCGGCTTCGGCTTTGTGCTGCGGCAGAAAAGAGAGGCTGATGACCATTGTGAGTACGGCGGCTGTCAGTGTTTTCATATTCTGATCCCTCCCGGTTTATTCAAATTCAGCAGCCATGTCATCCTTAAATCCGAACGCATAAGTGAAGACAAAGCCCGCCGCGTAAGAGATGAAGAGACCGATGATATACAAAACGATTTGAGCCGGCTGTACGAGAAACGAGAGCGGAAGGCCGGAGACACCGATTGAAAAAGTAGCCACTTGAAAATGGGCTTGAAAAGCGCCGCCGATTCCCGCCCCTAAACACGCTGTCAAAAACGGCCGGCCGAGCGGGAGCGTGACGCCGAAGATGAGCGGCTCTCCGATTCCGAGCAGACCGGATGGAAGTCCGCCGCCGATCGCTCTTTTTAATGAGGCTTTTTTTGTTTTCATAAAGATGGCGAAGGCCGCGCCTACTTGACCCGCGCCTCCCATCGCGAGAATCGGAAGAAGCGGGTCATCTCCGATTGATCGGATTAATTCCAAATGTACGGGAGTCAAGCCCTGATGCAGGCCGGTGACGACAAGCGGCAGGAAGGCGGCTCCCAGTACAAACCCTGAGAGCACTCCCCCGACATTCAGCAGCGACAATAAACCTGATGTAATCAGATCAGAAATAAAACCGCCTGCAGGGATAAAAACGACATATGTCACCAGCCCGGTGATAAGTAAAGACAATGTAGGCGTGACGATAATGTCGATGGATTGATGGACGTACTTTCTGATAAACCGTTCGGTATAAGCGATAAAAACCGCCGCGAAAAGAACGCCGATTAATCCTCCCCTGCCAGGGAGCAGATTCTCTCCGAACAAACTGATATTGGCGATCTCAGGGTTAAGGATCAATATGCCCGCAAGGCCGCCCATCGCGGGTGTCCCGCCGAATTCCTTCGCCGCATTGATGCCGACAAGGACGCCGAGGTAAGCGAACAAGCCTGAACCGATAACCGTTAAAATAAGTGCGATTTGGGATTCTTTCGGGAGCCAGCCGGCCTGAATGACGGCTTTCGTAATACCGGTGATTAAACCTGATGCAATGAGTGCGGGAATAAGGGGAATGAAGATGCTTGATATTTTTCTCAGAAACAATTTGATGGGTGTGGTGTTTTTTCTGTTGAGATCGGCTTTTTTCCGTGAGGCGGCTTCTTTTAAATCAATGTTTTTTCCGGATGGCATAAGTTTTGCGAAAGCGTCGGCGACATGATTGACGACACCCGTGCCGAGAATGATCTGCAGTGTTTCAGCTTCGACGACGCCTATTACCCCGTCAAGCCGTTTCAGCGCCTCAATATCCGTTTTGTCCCGATCTAAAGGTGTAATCCTCAGGCGTGTCATACAGTGGGTAAAGCCTGAAATATTCGATGAACCGCCGCAATTGTCCAGGATATCTTTGGCCAGTGACTGATAAAATGCCTCTTTGCTCATGGAGATCCTCCTTTTTCCGTACGATTTTTCCCGGGGAGCTATGCCTGAAACGCATCCTAAAAGCGCCTGCGCCGAACATGAAAACGGCGCGGGCTCGTAAAAGCACATTATTTTTCACCAAAGAACGATCAGCGTTCTTTTTCTCTTGAAACGTGCTGTTCAATGGCTTTATCAATGAATCCTTCTGATTCTTTGAGCAGTGCCTTCGCGTGTGTTTCGTCCGAATTCGTCTTCAGCATGACGATTGCCGTTTTGACATGGCTGTCTGCGGCCTCAAGCGTTTCTTTTGCCTTGTCGTACGGAACGCCCGTGATGCTTTGGATAATGCCGATTGCGCGTTCTTTCAATTTTTCGTTGCTGACATGAACGTCCACCATTAAATTTTCGTACACTTTGCCGCTTTTAATCATCACGGCCGTGGAAATCATGTTCAGAATCATTTTATGTGCCGTCGCGGCTTTCATTCGTGTTGACCCTGTAATCACTTCGGGGCCGACAATGACTTCAATGCTGTGATCGGCAAAGGTGCTGATCAATGAGTCCTTATTGCATGTGAGCGCGACGGTTTTGGCGCCGATTGTTTTTGCATATTTCAGCGCACCGGCCGCATACGGCGTGCGCCCGCTTGCCGCGATGGCGATCACGGTGTCTTCTGCGGTAAGCCCGATCGTTTTGAGATCGAGAGCGCCGGTTTCCTCGCTGTCTTCTATACCTTCAGCCGCTTGCAAAAAGGCGTCTGCCCCTCCGGCCATCAGACCGATGACGGTGTCGGGGCTTACGCTGTATGTAGGCGGGCATTCAACCGCATCCAGTACACCGAGTCTGCCGCTTGTGCCCGCTCCCGCATAAATCAGCCTGCCGTTTCGCCGTAAGGACTGATGGGCGAATTGAACGGCAATCTGAATATCGGGCAGCACCTGCTGAACGGCTTCAGCCACTTTGAAATCCTCTTCGTTAATGATGCGGAGAATTTCCATCGTGTCAGCCTGATGGATTGAAGCGGTCTGCGGATTTCTGGTTTCTGTGGTCAATCTGTGAATGTTAAGCCGGTCTGTCATGATCGTACCCTCCCAAGTCGTTAATACTTGAAGTATATGGGCATCTGAATAGATGTTTCAAGAAAAATCGGCAGGGTTGAGATGAATAATCAAGCGCTTTCACAAAAAATGATGCAGAATGTGCTGTTCACCGATCGGGCCGATCCTGCGCCGCCCTTTGTCAATAAAACCGGAAGACCGGTACAGGTTCTTTGCACGTTGATTGCGATGGTTTACAGCAAGCACGATTTCATCACACCAAGGAAAGTAATTTGCGACAAAAGCGGGGAGCTGCAGCATCGCTTGTTTGGCATAACCTTTTCCCTGATGCGGCGCATGTAATGACAGCGCACTCAGCAAAATGGCAGACACATTGTTCGAATACGGGGCAATGGTTTCTTTTGAGGTATGTAAAATAAAAAAACCGACGGGACGGTCTTCTTTTAAAATGACTGTCGGGTAGCGATCCCGGATGACAAGCGCCTGCGGCAGGACATCTATCGGCAGAGCTGTGAACTTTTTATCTTCTTCACTCAGCACAAACCCGTTCAGCCCGTCTGCATGCTCCGGTTTATAAAAGGACAGGGCTACATCCATGATATCTACTCTCCTTTTTTATAATTGATCCAATTCATCTTCTGATAGAACACGGCAGCCTGCCCGTTTTAAAAGAGCGGAAGTGATGCCGTCTCCGAGTATTTTTTTTCCTGAGAAAGTGCCGTCATAGATAAAGCTGCTGCCGCAGGACGGACTGTTTTCTTTAAGGATGACCGTTGCGGCGCCTATTTCTTTTGCGTATGCTAACGTTTTTTCCGCGCCGTCCATATATAAAGCTGTAACGTCTTCGCCTGATGCCGTTACGATTCTTGCCGTTCCGTTCAGCACGTCTTCACCCGTGCCGCCGATGATTTCCGCCGGTTCGCGGGGAGTAGTGAAGCCGCCCAAAAGTTCGGGGCAGACCATAACAGCTTTCTTTTCTTCTACGAGTCTGCGGATTTTTTCCGAAGCGGCGTGAGAGCCGTTATACCTGCATTCGATACCGCCGAGACAAGAGCTGACTAAGATCATCTGTGTCCATTCCCTTCAATATTTTGATACTTTCATCATAAATGAAATAAGAGAGGAGGGATGAGTTTTTCAGTTAAAAAACGGGTAAAAAAGTTTGAAAATAAAAAAAATAATTTTTCTCTTTACAAATGGGGTACAACCTGTATATAATAACTTTTGTCAGCTCGACGCGGACACAACGGCCCGTTGGTCAAGCGGTTAAGACACCGCCCTTTCACGGCGGTAACACGGGTTCGAATCCCGTACGGGTCATATGGAGGATTAGCTCAGCTGGGAGAGCATCTGCCTTACAAGCAGAGGGTCGGCGGTTCGAGCCCGTCATCCTCCACCATATTTGCCGGCCTAGCTCAATTGGTAGAGCAACTGACTTGTAATCAGTAGGTTGGGGGTTCAAGTCCTCTGGCCGGCACTGTTTTTTAAAAAAATACGGAGGGGTAGCGAAGTGGCTAAACGCGGCGGACTGTAAATCCGCTCCCTCAGGGTTCGGCAGTTCGAATCTGCCCCCCTCCACCATTTTTGGGCTATAGCCAAGCGGTAAGGCAACGGACTTTGACTCCGTCATGCGTTGGTTCGAATCCAGCTAGCCCAGTATCAGACACCTTTTGCATAAAGGTGTCTTTTTTTATCAGCATTTTGTTTCGATTTCTGATTGTTCATCAGATATACTATTTTTAAGCTGCTGTTAAGGCAGTATATTCTGTATTTTCCATCTACACCCTGCCTGAAATTTGGTAAAATAAATGTAATAAAAAAATGAAACCTTTTAAAACAATCAACGTATAGATACAGACCGGTGAAGGGCAGAGGTAAGATAAAACATGGAAAACCTGATTAAAAAAAGAATCAAGCAAGTCAAAAAAGGCGATCAAAATGCGTTTGCAGAAATCGTTGACCTTTATAAAGATAAGATTTACCAGCTTTGCTACCGCATGCTCGGCAATGTTCACGAAGCGGAAGATATTGCGCAGGAAGCTTTTATCAGAGCGTATGTCAATATCGACAGTTTCGATATCAACAGAAAGTTTTCAACGTGGCTTTACAGAATTGCGACCAACCTGACCATTGACCGCATCCGCAAGAAAAAGCCTGATTACTATCTGGACGCAGAAGTAGCGGGAGCAGAAGGGCTGACGATGTATTCGCAGATCGCCGCGGACGGGGTTCTCCCTGAAGACGCCGTATTGTCATTGGAGCTGTCGGACACAATTCAGAAAAAGATTTTAAAGCTGCCGGACAAGTACAGAACGGTTATTGTATTAAAGTATATTGACGAACTCTCTTTAATTGAAATCGGGGAGATTCTGAATATCCCTGTCGGCACCGTCAAGACAAGGATACACAGAGGCAGAGAGGCTCTTAGAAAACAATTGAGGGATCTTTAAGTGGGGTGATGAAATGAGCTGTCCTGAACAGATTGTGCAGCTTATGCATAAGCATCTTGATGGAGATATCCTTCCTGAAGATGAAAACGTATTAAAACAACATTTGCAGTCATGCGGGAATTGCAAACGGCATTTTCATGAAATGGAGAAATCCGTAGCACTCGTCCGAAGCACATCGCATGTCACGGCCCCTGCTGATTTTACTGCCAAAGTTATGGCGAATCTTCCAAAAGAGAAAAAACGCGCTTCTGTAAAACGATGGATCAAAACTCATCCGATGATTGCAGCCGCAGCGGTTTTTGTGATTTTAATGGGCGGCGGTTTTTTCAACAGCTGGCATAATGACCACAATTTCAGTGTGTCCAAACAGCCGAACCTTGTCGTGCAGAATCACACGGTCACCGTCCCTGAAGGCGAGACCGTAAAGGGCGATGTCACAGTAAAAAACGGCAAGCTGTTCATTGAAGGAAAAGTCGACGGCAATGTGACCGTCGTCAACGGAGAAAAATACATGGCCTCAGCCGGACAAGTCACCGGGCAGATTGAAGAGATTAACCAATTGTTTGACTGGGTCTGGTACGAACTGAAATTGGCGGGCCAGGGCGTCGTAAGCGCTTTGGACCCGAATGAAGATGAGTAAAGCGTATAATCGCTTTACTCTTTTTTTGTGCATCGCCGTGCCGGCCCATTTCACTTGAGAAATCAAAATGTGGTATAATGAGCACGCTATATGATGTACATATTGCTCATGCAGCACAATTCATAACGGAAAAAACGAAATGACTGAATTCTTGGAGGACGAGGAAATGGCTTTTGAGGACATCCCATTTTTGCAATACCTCGGCAATGCCGTTGATATTCTCCTTGTTTGGTATGTGATATATAAATTAATCATGGTCATACGCGGGACGAAGGCGGTTCAGCTTTTAAAAGGAATCGTCGTCATCGTATTGGTCCGGATGGCCAGTTCATATTTGGGACTCAGCACGCTTCAGTGGCTGATGGACCAAGCGATAACATGGGGATTTTTAGCGATCATCATTATATTCCAGCCTGAGCTGAGACGGGCGCTTGAACAGCTCGGACGGGGCCGGTTCTTTTCCAGGAGCGGAACCCCCGTGGAGGAAGCGCAGCATAAGACAATTGAAGCGATTACAAAATCGATCAGCTACATGGCGAAACGCCGCATCGGCGCACTCATCGCCATTGAGCGCGATACGGGAATGGGCGATTATATTGAGACGGGCATCCCGCTTAATGCGCAGGTCAGCTCGGAGCTTTTGATTAATATCTTCATCCCGAATACACCGCTGCATGATGGAGCGGTCATTATGAAAAATAACGAGATTGCGGCGGCAGCCTGTTATCTGCCGCTTTCTGAAAGCCCGTTTATTTCAAAGGAGCTGGGGACGCGTCACAGAGCGGCTGTCGGCATCAGTGAAGTGACGGACAGCTTAACCATTATTGTATCTGAAGAGACGGGCGCCATCAGTGTGGCCAAAAACGGAGACCTTCACAGAGAATTGACGGAAGAAGAACTGAAAGAAATGCTTGAAGCCGAGTTTAAGAAGAACGCCAGAGACACTTCTTCTAACCGCTGGTACTGGAGGGGCAAGAAAAATGGATAAATTCTTAAACAACCGCTGGGCTGTAAAGATCATTGCATTGCTCTTGGCGCTGCTGCTTTACGTTGCGGTTAACAACAACCAGGCGCCGACTCCGAAAAAGCCGGGGGAATCCTTTTTTCCGACATCAACGACTGACGAGGCTACGCTTACTGATATTCCTGTAAAAGCATACTATGATGAAGCGAACTATGTCGTCACCGGTGTGCCCCAGACCGTAAATGTCACGATTAAAGGCTCGACAAGCGCGGTGAAAAAGGCGAGACAGACGAAGAATTTTGAGATATACGCCGATATGAATAAGCTGAAGACCGGGACTCATAAGGTCGAATTGAAAGCGAAAAACGTATCGGACGGACTGACGATCTCCATTAACCCGTCAGTCACGACGGTTACGATTCAGGAAAAAACGGCTGAGAGTTTTCCCGTGGAAGTTGAATACTACAATAAAAGCAAAATGAAAAAGGGATACACCCCTCAGCAGCCGATTATCAGCCCGAAAAACGTGCAGATTACAGGTTCGAAAAATGTGATTGATAACATTTCACTTGTAAAAGCATCCGTGAACCTTGAAAATGCAAATGAGACCATTGAAAAGGAAGTGAAGGTGACCGTCTATGACAAAGACGGCAACGCACTTCCTGTTGATGTTGAACCGTCAGTCATTAAAGTGACGGTTCCCGTAGCCAGTCCGAGCAAAAAGCTTCCTTTCAAAATCGAAAGGAAGGGAAGTCTTCCGGACGGGGTGAGCGTTGCGAGCATTGACTCGAATCCGAGTGAGGTGACGGTTTACGGCCCGCAGGATGTGCTGGATTCACTGGAATTTATTGACGGCGTATCTCTTGATTTAGGCAAAATTGATAAAGATACCGATATCAATGCCGATATCCCGCTTCCTAAGGGTGTCACTAAGGTATCACCGGAAAAAATCACGCTTCATGTTAAAGTGGACAGTGAAGACAAAAAGGATTTTGACAATGTCGGAATCAAGACGGTCGGACTGGGAGGCTCACAGCAGATTGAGTTTCTCGATCCTGAATCGCAGGCGATAAATATTACGGCCAAAGGCTCTCCCGCCAACATTAAGGCGTTGAAAAAGTCAGACATTGAACTGTATGCCAATGTCTCGGACTTGGATGACGGAGAGCACTCTGTAAAGCTTGAAGTAAACGGCCCGCAAAACGTCACATGGTCCCTGTCAAAAGACACGGTTAAGATCAAGCTGACTTCTAAGAAAAACACACGTTCAAATAAAAATAACGGCGGTTCCGCTGATTCCGGCAATAAGAACGGCACAAGCGGAGACGCAGACAAAGACAAGAACAAGAACCGGGAAGACGACACTGACAGCGATCAGAATAAAAGTCAAAACCAGGATCAAAATCAAGACCAGGATGAAGACGGATCAAGCGCTGATTCTTCTTCAACAGAATGAAAAAGGAGCGATACAAAATGGGCAAGTATTTTGGAACAGATGGTGTAAGAGGTGTTGCCAACAGCGAGCTTACGCCAGAGCTGGCCTTTAAAGTTGGGCGTTTTGGCGGTTATGTCCTGACCAAAGATAAGCAGCGCCCGAAAGTGCTGATCGGCCGTGATACACGTATCTCCGGACATATGCTGGAGGGAGCCCTTGTCGCCGGACTTTTATCGATCGGAGCTGAAGTGATGCGCCTCGGCGTTATTTCTACGCCGGGGGTATCCTATTTAACGAAAGCCATGGATGCTGAGGCGGGCGTCATGATCTCCGCTTCTCACAACCCCGTACAGGATAACGGGATTAAATTTTTCGGAGGGGACGGCTTTAAGCTTTCTGATGAGCAGGAGGCCGAGATTGAACGTCTTATGGATGAACCGGAAGATAAGCTGCCGAGACCGACAGGCGCGGACCTCGGGCTTGTGAACGATTATTTTGAAGGCGTTCAAAAGTATCTGCAATTTTTAAAGCAGACGGCGGACGAAGATTTCACAGGCATTCATGTAGCGCTTGACTGCGCCCATGGTGCGACATCTTCCATTGCGACGCACCTTTTTGCCGATCTCGATGCTGACGTATCTACAATGGGGACGTCTCCGAACGGATTAAACATTAATGATGGCGTCGGTTCTACACACCCGGAAGCGCTGAGTGCTTTCGTCAAAGAAAAAAACGCCGATATAGGCCTTGCGTTTGACGGAGACGGCGACCGCCTCATTGCCGTCGATGAAAAAGGAAACATCGTCGACGGTGATCAGATTATGTACATATGCGCGAAGTATTTGAAATCAGAAGGCCGTCTGAAGGATGATACCGTCGTATCAACCGTGATGAGCAACCTCGGTTTCTACAAAGCGCTTGAAAAAGAAGAAATCAAAAGCGTTCAAACGGCAGTCGGCGACCGCTATGTCGTAGAAGCGATGAAAAAAGACGGCTATAATGTCGGCGGCGAGCAGTCGGGGCACCTTATTTTCCTTGATTACAACACTACCGGCGACGGTCTCTTGTCCGCGATCATGCTTGTAAATACGCTGAAGGCGTCCGGCAAAACCCTTTCAGAACTTGCGGATGAAATGAAAAAATTCCCGCAGCTCTTAGTGAATGTGAAAGTGACGGATAAATATAAGGTAGAAGAAAACGCTAAGGTGAAGGCCGTTATTTCTGAAGTGGAAAAAGAAATGAACGGAGACGGCCGGATTTTAGTGCGCCCGTCAGGCACCGAACCGCTCGTCCGCGTGATGGCCGAAGCGAGAACAAAAGAGCTTTGTGACGAATATGTCACAAAAATCGTGGATGTCGTGCGGACAGAAATGGGAGCGGAGTAGCGAAGTTTATAAGCAGAGAGCGAACAAGACAAGTGCGATCAGCATAATATGATAGTAAACATGATGCCGGGGCGGCAAAAAATAATTGACCGTCCTTGGCACATGCTGTAAAATCAAGCTTGTTCAGCCTTTGTTTTTCACTTGCAGGAAAGGCGGGATTGTTTGCATCTTTTATAATTACAGCGCCCGAACTAAGCGCCCGAAAAACGGCTTAGTTGACGAGGATGGAGGTTATCGAATTTTCGGCGGATGCCTCCCGGCTGATTCATTTAGATCACAGCCGTAAGGATTTCTTCAAACCGGAGGGGCGACTCTCCGAACAAAGAGAAATCACATGATCTTCCAAAAAAACATGTGGGAGGGGACGATTGAAAGTCCCCTTGTAATTTGACTTTCTTCGTCTCCTTTTACACCTTTAGGAGGAAGAAAATATGTGTGGAATTGTAGGTTACATCGGTCAGCTTGATGCGAAAGAGATTTTGTTAAAAGGATTAGAGAAGCTGGAGTACCGCGGCTATGACTCTGCCGGTATCGCTGTGGCGAATGAGCAGGGCGTGCATGTGTACAAAGAAAAAGGCCGCATCGCCGACCTTCGTGAAGTGGTGGATCACACGGTTGAATCTCAAGCGGGAATCGGCCATACACGCTGGGCGACTCACGGCGAACCAAGCTTCCTGAACGCTCACCCGCATCAAAGCGCACTCGGCCGCTTTACACTTGTTCATAACGGTGTGATCGAGAACTATGTTCAGCTGAAGCGCGAGTATCTTGAAAACGTTGAACTGAAAAGCGACACGGACACTGAAGTAGTCGTTCAAATGATTGAGCAATTTGTGGCGGGAGGACTCAGCACAGAAGAAGCGTTCCGTAAAACACTGACTCTGTTAAAAGGCTCTTACGCAATTGCATTATTTGACGGTGAAAACACAGACACCATTTACGTTGCAAAAAACAAAAGCCCTCTGTTAATCGGCCTTGGAGATACGTTTAACGTCGTGGCATCTGACGCGATGGCTATGCTTCAAGTAACGAATGAATACGTTGAGCTTTTGGACAAAGAAATGGTGATCGTGACAAAAGACGAAGCCGTGATTAAAAACCTTGACGGTGAAGTCATGACACGTGCGTCTTATATCGCTGAGCTTGACGCCAGTGATATCGAAAAAGGCACATACCCTCACTACATGTTAAAAGAAACGGATGAGCAGCCGCTTGTTATGCGCAAAATCATCCAAACGTATCAGGACGAAAACGGCAGACTGGCCGTGGCGGGCGATGTCGCTGACGCCGTGGCGGAAGCGGACCGCATTTATATCGTGGCTTGCGGAACGAGCTACCACGCCGGTCTTGTCGGGAAACAATATATTGAAATGTGGGCAAACGTACCGGTTGAAGTGCATGTAGCGAGTGAATTCTCTTACAACATGCCGCTTCTGTCTAAGAAGCCGCTCTTTATCTTCCTTTCTCAAAGCGGAGAAACAGCGGACAGCCGCGCCGTGCTTGTTCAAGTCAAAGCGCTGGGTCACAAAGCGCTGACGATTACAAACGTTCCGGGATCAACGCTTTCCCGTGAAGCGGATCACACATTGCTTCTGCACGCAGGTCCTGAGATCGCCGTGGCATCAACAAAAGCGTATACGGCTCAGATTGCCGTCCTCGCGATCCTTGCGTCCGTTGCAGCAGAACGCAACGGCGTTGATATCGGTTTTGATTTAGTCAAAGAATTAGGTATCGCGGCAAATGCCATGGAAGCTCTCTGCGACCAGAAGGACGAAATGGAAATGATCGCGCGTGAGTACCTGACTGTTTCAAGAAACGCTTTCTTCATCGGCCGCGGCCTTGACTACTTCGTATGTGTCGAAGGCGCCCTGAAGCTGAAAGAGATTTCTTACATCCAGGCGGAAGGCTTCGCCGGCGGCGAGCTGAAGCATGGAACAATCGCTCTGATTGAAGAAGGAACACCGGTCTTTGCCCTTGCGACACAAGAACACGTCAACCTGAGCATCCGCGGAAACGTGAAGGAAGTCGCAGCCCGCGGCGCCAACACTTGCATCATCTCGCTGAAAGGCTTAGAAGACGCAGACGACAGATACATCCTGCCGGAAGTCAACCCTGCGCTTGCTCCGCTGGTTTCTGTTGTGCCATTGCAGCTGATCGCTTACTACGCTGCACTGCACCGCGGCTGTGACGTTGATAAACCGCGCAACCTTGCGAAGAGTGTTACGGTGGAATAATATATTTAACCCCTTTGGTTATTAGTGTGAATTTAAAATAAAGTCGCGATGTTTATAAAAAAGATGCGATGTTTAAAATAAAGTCGCGACGTTTATAAAAAAGTTGCGAAGCTTTGCCCCTTTGGATATGATTATCTAAAGGGGTGTTTTTGTGTCGAAAAGAAAAAGAACATCTAAAATTGATAAGTGGATTAAAGAGGGTCGAGGAACTGGCAGTGGGGCAGATTATCAGCCTTGGCTTAAAATTCAAGATGTTTCCTCATTAGGTCGGTCAACAAGATTAAAAGGTATAAAAACCGGCAGACAACATGAGTTTTTATCGGATTTGGAACGAAACTACTTTTATTTAACTGAATTTTCTGATGTTATTTTAGATATTCGTGAACAATTTCCTTTATTACCACAAGAAGAGACGTTTGCCATTGCTGAAGAGCTTGGGATTAAACACCCAGCTGATCCAAAAACAGGTGATCCAATTGTTATGACAACGGACTTTTTATTAACAGTTGATAAAGGACAAGGTGTATTTGAAGTCGCTCATACTATCAAAATGAAAGATAAGCTGTTAGAAGAACGTGTGTTAGAGAAGTTTGAAATTGAAAGGGAATATTGGAAGCGTAGAAGCATTAATTGGGCAACTGTAACAGAGGAAGAAATTCATAAGACAATGGCTAGAAATATTAGTTATATCCATGATTATTTTGATATTCGTAGCTATGATGTTTATCAAGAAATGGATGACCAACATATTGAGGATTTATCCATGTCTCTTATGAATCGCCTATTGAATAATTCACGAAGTATCCGTGAAATTACTAATGGGTTTGATGCAGATACACACTTGCCTTTTGGAAGTGGTGTTACACTATTTTATCACTTGCTTGCTAGAAAAATTGTAGTCATTGATATGCAAAAGCCGATTGATTTAGAGCAAACAATTGATATTAAGTGTATTGATGAAGGTAATTTAGAGAAGGTGAAATACGGATGATTTATATTAATCAAGTATTTCAATATGTAATCGATTCGAAAAGGATTCGGGTAATTTATATTAAAGAACCACATGTCTATATTGTTAATATTGACACGAGTAGTGCTATGCCGCAGAGGGAGCTATATTCCAACCTAATTACAGATATGAATCAAGGAGAGCTACTTGCGATTAGTGATCCTTATGCAAAAGTGATTTATGAAAATGATTTAACAGAAGTGCAAATTCGTAAGCGTGAAGAAGATTGGGAAACTATACAAAAATACTGTGTTCCGAATATGCAAGATTTGCTCTACAAAAGAGGAAGAGAAAATAAAATTCGCGAAATCGTTCGGGACAGCAACTTAGGCAAGACAAAGGTTAAAAAGTTACTAACTCGCTATTGGCAACGAGGTATGACCAAAAATGCCATGTTACCTGACTACTCTAATTCGGGTGGTAAAGGAAGAGCGAAGGCTCTAACAAATGCGAAAGTGGGTCGTCCTAGAAAGATAAACATAAATAATGAATATCAAACCGGTATTAACATTACTGACGAGGTAAAGGTCCAAATTGAGCACGTTATCAACAAGTACTACAGGAAAAAGAATAATTACTCTTTAAGAGATGTTTATAATTTCATGCTGCGTGACTTTTACTCTGATCGCTATAAGGAAAATGGTGAGCTAAAGTACCGTATTTGGGAGGCCACTCGAATTCCCTCGTACCATCAGTTTTACTACTGGTTTAAAAAGCTTGAAGACCCGAAAAAGGATATTCAGTTCCGTAAAAGTACAAAGGAATATGAATTGAAACATCGTCCGATTTTAAGTGATTCCAAATCAGAAACAAATGGTCCGGGTACAAGATTTCAATTTGACGCAACCATTGCAGATATTTATTTAGTTAGTTCACTTGACGTAAATAAAGTAATTGGGCGACCAGTTATTTATGCAGTACTTGATGTGTATTCACGTATTATTACAGGTCTTTATGTTGGACTAGAAGGTCCATCATGGATCGGTGCAATGATGGCTTTAGATAATATGGTTGCTGACAAAGTAGGGTTCTGTAAGCAATATGGAATTAATATTACACCTGAGCAATGGCCAACACATCATTTGCCTGAAATTATTATCGCCGACCGGGGTGAGTTTGAAGGCTATTCTGTAGAGAATTTAATTAACAATCTTAATATTAAAATTGAGAATACTACAGCTTATCGTGGAGATTTGAAAGGGATTGTTGAAAGGAAATTCCGTACGTTTAATGGGAAGGTAAAGCAAAAAGCTCCCGGAGCAATTCAAAAGGAATATAGAGAACGTGGAGATCAGGATTATCGCTTAAATGCTACGCTGAATTTAAGGGAATTTACATCTCTAATTATTACAATGGCGCTTCATCATAACCAAAAGGTCATTGATAAATATCCTGTTGAAAAAGAAATGGTGGCTGATGGACTAGTGCCAACTCCGATTAACTTATGGAATTGGGGTATTCAAAATCGTAAAGGAAGGTTAAGAACAGTTGATCGAAATATTCTTCGTCTGAACGTGCTTCCACGTGGGAAAGCGACAATTTCAAGAGCTGGAATTAAGTTTAAAAATCTTCTTTATGGTTCTCGTCAAGCTATTGAAGAGCAATGGTATTTAAAGTTGAAAAATAGAAGTCTAGAAATCGTTTATGATCCACGACATATTGAAAAAATCTATATTCCCCACGATAACGGAATAGATTTTGAGACGTGTATTTTATTAGAGCCTAGTCAGCAATATAAAGGTGACTTCTTGGAGGAAATTGTCTTTCAGCAACATCTTCGGAATGAACTAGAAGAAATGGAACGAACAAATCAAATTCAGCTTACGGTAAATACTGATGCAGCATTGGAAGAGATTATAAAAAAAGCCGTGAAGAACAAAAAAGAATCTTTCAATCAGCCAACTAGTAAGAAAGCTAAAATAGCAGCTATTCGTGAAAATAAGGATGTTGAAAAACAGTTAAATCGTGAAGCTGAAAAGTTTGATTTATTACCTAATAAGGCTAGTGAATCAGCTGACGTAATCGACTTTGTTACAAAAGAGAAGATTGATGAAACACCACCTAAGAAACCAGGCTCACGTCTTATGGAAAAACTAAAGAAGAAGCGAGATGAGGAATTTGGGAAAGACAAATGACATGGTTGTCTTAAAAGGGGATTTTGAGAAAGCTGTCTATAAGGAGCAACTTTTAAATGAATATACCAATAATCCTTTCATCGAAGCTCTTCCACCTATATTTAATGAGGATGATGTGCTAGAGCGATTTATGGTGACTCCACGAATTAGTGAGCAAGATAAGTTAAGTGAAACGAATATTCGTTATCACGTCTTAAAACGTGTAAGGAATTTTATCCAGCCGTTACCGATTCATTTCGAGGTAGAACGTCGATTGTCTACATTGATTCGAAGAGGTTACTTGGCGCGAAATCCATTAGATAGAACATTTCTAGAGCGTGTTCGGGTGTTGCATGAATTGCGTGAAGAAGAGGAAACAGCTCACAAATATATAGATGAACGACTAAATTATATTCGTTCAACTGCCGATAGCTTATCCATTATCGGTATTTCAGGAATTGGTAAAACAACAGCAATTGAACGTCTTTTGCTTATGTATCCACAAGTGATCAAGCATGAAGAATACAAAGGACAACCGTTTAATCGAACTCAAATTGTTTGGCTTAAAATTGACTGCCCGTATGATGGAAGTTTATCTACACTTTGCAAAAGCTTTTTCAAAGCAATTGATGATTTACTAGGCACTCGATATTTAGAAAAGTACGGTTATTTGAACCGTGTGACATCGACAATGTTATTGCACATGACATCGTTAGCAAGTATGTACGGCATCGGTGTTCTAGTAATTGATGAAATCCAGCACTTACTACATTCCAAAAATGAACAGGAAGAAATGTTGAATTTTTTTGTAACACTGTCTAATACAGTTGGTATTCCTACGGTTTTAATCGGAACTTCTAAAGCACAAAAACTATTCAAAGGAAACTTCAGACAAGCAAGACGGGCAGCGAGTGATGGAGCTATTATTTGGGATCGTATGGACGAAAATAGTGAAGAGTGGGAGTTTTTCCTAGAGACACTTTGGGAATTACAGTGTTTAAAAACCCATTCTGAGCTTACAGAGGAGACAAAGAAGGCATTTTATTATGAATGCCAAGGGATTACTGCTGTTGCCGTGAACCTATTTATTCTAGCGCAAGAACGAGTATTATTTGATGAGGACAACCCGGCTGAAATCATTACACCACAAGTATTAAAAAAGACTGCTAGGGAAGATATGCAAACGATTCAACCAATGATGACAGCTATTCGGACGAACAATTTTGCCGATATGATGAAATATGAAGATATTATGATTAACTTGGATGAAGTCATGCTGAATCACAAGCGAAATACTGAAATGACAGGACGTATTCAAGAAGCATTTAAAGAGCGCCAAAATACAATCGAGTATAAACGTCAAGACATGATTGGGAACTTAAGTGTTGAAGTGGCAGCCCTTGGTATTTTTGATAGTTTGAAAGAAAACGATATTAAAAAGCTCGCACAAAAAATAGTTGAGGAAAATCCACTTGATACTGAATTTCATCAACTTAAATCAGATGTGATTCAGCAGGCGATTGCATTAAATCAACAAAAGAAAGATCAAAAAGCAAAGGCAAAAGCAAAAAATGCAGAGATTCTACCATTGCTAAAGCTAAGAAAGCAAGCGTTAGACAAAAAGCAACACCCCTATGAATTATTAAAAGCAAATGGATACATTAAAAATCCTTTGGAGGAATTCTACTAGGAGGGAACGCATGCTGCCATTCTTTACGGATCCATATCCAGATGAATTGATATATTCGGCGATTGCGCGATATCACTTTTACAGTGGAAATATTGATTACAAAGATACATTGGAAGAAGTGTTTCAAAGTCGTTCTGTAATACCGAGTGTAGAGATTGGTAGTCATTTTTCTATATTAGCTGAGCAATTAGGCTCCAACTATTCTGTTGAAAGCTTATTAGCTAAGCATACGATCTACCCTTACTATGCTTCGTTTCTTTCCAAGCAACGCCAGAAAGAACTTCTACAAGATGTTCAAGTAGATGGAAAAGGACTTTATACAAGACTTGGCATAGTTGCAGGAAGCATTTGCAGAAAGAATGGACTCTTTTATTGCCCAGAGTGTGCAACTAATGATATTGAGCAACATGGAGAACCCTATTTTCATCGTGAGCACCAGCTACAAGGGATTGATTTCTGTGCACATCATGAACTGAAATTAATGAAGTATCCTATCGATTTTTCAAAGCAAAGTCGAATTGAGTTTATTCGATTTGATAAAAAGCTATTGAACTTATCAATGATTCAAGAAGTTGAACTAAAAGAGTTTATAGCCATTCAAATTGCTTTAGCAAAGATGGCTTATCAACTGCTGCAAGTTCCAATACATCAATTTTCAAGAGAATCTATTAATCTTAAATATCGTGTTCTTTTACGGGAGCGTAATTTAATAACAACGTCTAATCGAATTCGGCAAAAGGAGCTATACAAAGCATTTCAATCAAAGTTCCCAAAAGGCTTTTTAGATGAGTACGAATCAGCAATCAATGTAAATGATGAATACAATTGGCTGAAGGTCATTATACGCAATCTAAAACGTCATGTACATCCTTTCCGTCATTTGCTTATTCTTTATTTCTTAGAACAAGATTTGGAGTCCTTTTTACAAATTGAAGCTGATACAGGTCCTTTCGGTAGTGGCCCATGGCCCTGTTTAAATAAAGCAGCTAATCATTATAAGGAATTTGTGATTCATGAAGTAAATGTTACAAGGGATTTTAAATCAAATGCACCCATTGGCACGTTTGAATGCTCTTGTGGCTTTATTTACGCTAGAAAGGGTCCTGATAGATTATCTGAAGATAAATATCGTATTGGACGTACAAAAGCGTATGGAGATGTCTGGAAGGCTAAATTACATGAATTAGCAGTTGATGGAACCTACAGTATAAGAGCATTAGCTAGAATGCTTGGCGTGGATTCGAAAACAGTTAAAGGACATCTTGCCTCAGTTGAGAAAATAGAGAAATTACCTGATAAAGTTTTTCCACCAATGTTACATATGTATCGAAAGCAATTATTAAAAGGAATGCAGCAATATCCAAGTTACTCGAGAACACAAATTCGTCAATGTTTACCGAAAGAATATATTTACTTATATCG
Organism: Bacillus sp. KICET-1; assembly: GCF_027721405.1. Classification (NCBI taxonomy): domain Bacteria; kingdom Bacillati; phylum Bacillota; class Bacilli; order Caryophanales; family Bacillaceae; genus Bacillus; species Bacillus sp. KICET-1. The sequence goes on along the minus strand of NZ_CP113515.1, from coordinate 672,443 downwards.
AAATGATAAAGAATGGCTGTTTGAACAGTTACCTATAATTCAGGCGAAGGAAAAGCCAAAATCAATTGTCAATTGGGACGTACGTGATCGAGAATATCTTTCTAAAATTAAACAGCTTTACAAAGAATTAATTGAACTGGAAAAGCCCGTACGTATCACGATTTCGATAATTGGGAAACGTCTAGGAATCTTATCAAATTTGGAGAAACATCTTGATAAGCTGCCACAAACTGAAAAATATCTAAATAAAATTACGGAATCTATACAACAGTTTCAGATTCGACGATGCTGTAAAATTATTGATCGTATGTTGCTGGAGCAAGAACCAGTTTTATTATGGAAAGTACAGCGTATTGGCGCTGTTAAGTCACATCATTTTCACGAAATAAAACCGTATTTGGAAGAGTATTTACGAACAAAACAGGAAGTGAAAAGTTATGAGCAAACAACAGGTTAAGCTAGCTTGGCCTTTTGCTAAAGGTGAAAAAGCACAACTAATATGGATTGGTGAGCCATTTCGATATGATCATAAAATGATAATCAAAGCTTATTTTCGCTCACAAGGTCGTACAGAAGGTATATTAATGGATTGGGGTACATTACCATGCTTAGCAATCCAACATTATTATACTGATGGCATCATAACGGCTAGTCAAGTTTCTGAAAGTGTACAAGAAATCGATATGACTATTTATCCTAATAAAGTTAAATTTCACGAACGCCCTTGGTCTATTCAAGGAAGCAGTGATCCTGCAACTTCCCGTAGTTTCGTGTTCTCTTTTGATGGAAAGAATGTGATTTTACCAGTCATTGAAGTATTGCGTAGCATTTTAGCTCCGAACGGCTTCCTTTTATATCGCTTGTTTGAATCGAATTCATTTCCTCAGTTCTTCACAGAAACATATGAACCTAATAAAATCCATCTTAGCTTTTCATCACAATATGAATTGAAATACACAAAGACAACGTTCATTTATCAATTGGTGTGGTTGCTAACGAATCGAGACCTACGACAAGCCTATGAAAATATAGCATTTACTTGGTTGCAGGAAAAGACTTTGAAGTTCGAATGGAACTTTACACAACCGATTACAATAACAGCTCGTGTAAAGGAGAAGAATAACACGTGTACAGTATTACAAATTGTTAATGTGAAAAATAAAGATATTCCGTACCAACATATTTCGATTTCGCATCCAGAAATACAAAATCAAGAGAAATCCAATGAGGCAAAGAAATACACTTATCGTTTTCTAAATAGACAGGGTGATGAAGAGGGCTTTACATTAGATGAACAAGTAGATGGTTCTACAGAAGACTTTGATCTTGTACAAATGAATCAGTTGAAACATGAATATACATCGGTACCCAAAATCAAACGAATTAAAAGTAGTTCCTCAAAGCAGCGAACGAAAGAAGATGAAAATACTAAGAAATACTATGGCAGCAATGATTCAATTCGATCTACAGCAGACACTGGAGGTCAAAAACTAGCAAGAGGAATAGAACATCAAATGTTATCTGAAATTCAAGTACAAGGTGAATTGCAAGATTTCATTAATGTCCTTAGAATAATGGAGCAATATCCAGAAGTAAGTGCGATACGAGCATTTATAGATGTGTTACCAGAGGGAATTGGAGACCGCAGATTTACGAAATTGAGTGATAATATCACGAAACGACGTTATGTGATTGCAGAAGTATATATGATAAGTGGGAAGAAATTCAATATTATTGAAGTTGAGCGAGAAGATCGCTCTTTATCAATGCTAATTTTATCATCACTTGCAATAAATGATTGGAAATCGATTTATGATAGATTGTTAGTAAACCTTGTGAATGATAGTGGTACGTGGACAAGTAAGTCGCTGAAAAGTATTGAGGAGAGTAGGGTTACAGTGATGAAAGCTAAACACAGTTCTAAAGGGGTTAAGCATAAGGCTGAAATTCTATTAAATAAGTTAGAATAGCAGTGAAGATTTGAGTAAAGGAATAAATGAAATACCTCTTCCCTCAAAGAATAATCCAAATATTTCCCCGAATTAATTCACGCTATATACACTTACAATAACTAATTCGAGAGCTATCACCAATACTTCGTAATCAAAACGGTGCGACTTCTTTAACTTACATAAAACAATTACGCTAAGAGTGACTAAGTATATTATTTACTTTCTTTGTTAACAATAGTTAAGAGTGTTAACAGTATTAGAAATAGGAGGGTGCATTTATGAAGGCTGTAACTTATCAAGGACCAAATCATGTACAGGTTAATCAAGTAGAGGATGCAAAATTAGAAAAAAAAGACGATATTATAGTTAAGATTACTTCTACTGCTATTTGCGGATCTGATTTGCATTTATATCAAGGTAACATGCCATTACCCCCAGGATATATTATTGGCCACGAACCAATGGGTATTGTGGAAGAAGTTGGACCTGAAGTCACAAAAGTAAAAAAGGGAGACCGTGTTGTCGTTCCCTTTAATGTTTCATGTGGACATTGCTTTTATTGCCAACATGAAATGGAAAGCCAATGTGATAACTCAAACCCTCATTATGATTCTGGCGGATACTTTGGTTATACTGAGAAGTTCGGTAACCATCCGGGTGGTCAGGCTGAATATTTAAAAGTCCCTTTTGGAAACTTCACTCCCTTTGTTATCCCGGAGTCATGCGAATTGGAGGATGAGTCACTGCTCTTTTTATCGGATGTTCTGCCAACAGCTTATTGGAGTGTAAAAAATGCAGGTGTAAAATCAGGCGATACAGTTATTGTTCTTGGATGCGGACCTGTTGGGTTGATGGTACAAAAATTTGCCTGGATGGAAGGTGCAAAGCGTGTAATAGCAGTTGATTACTTGGATTACCGGATCAATCATGCGAAAAAGATGAACAATGTTGAGGTATTTGAGTTCACAAAATACCCTGATATGGGCGAACATTTAAAAGAGATCACACATGGTGGGGCAGATGTCGTCATCGATTGTGTAGGTATGGACGGAAAGAAATCACCCCTAGAGTTTCTGGAACAAAAATTCAAACTGCAGGGCGGAACCCTTGGACCTATTCAAATTTCTACTAAAGCTGTCCGAAAGTATGGGACAGTGCAAATGACTGGTGTTTACGGGGGTAACTATAATCTATTTCCATTAGGTGCATTTTGGATTAGAAATATTAATCTTAAAATGGGACAGGCTCCAGTCATTCATTTTATGCCAGAATTGTTTAAAAAAATAACAAATAACGAATTTGACCCAAGAGATATTATCACACACAAGATGTCCCTTGAAGAAGCAAGTCATGGTTATCGAATTTTTAATAATCGTGAGGATGAATGTATAAAAGTCGTTTTAAAACCGTAATCCTCTTCTCTTTCCAAAAAGACTTCATACTTTGTATAGAAGTCTTTTTATTCGACCATTTAGCCAAGAAGGTCAAAAAGTAATTGATAGATACAATGAATAAACTCGCATACAGTAAAGACGAACCTGCTGACCTAGTCAATGTAGCAATTGAAGAGCTAATACATCAAAAATATGAACTTCCCATCTACAATACTTTAAAAGATGCAGCCAATGATGTTCGAAAAAGGTCTTATCGTATGATTTATCATAACTTACTTAATGAAAATCAAAAAGAGAGCGTGAATCAACTTTTCGAGGTATCAGAAGGTTCTACAAACAGTCCATGGAATCAATTGAAAGAGGATGCAAAAAGAGTGACTTTATCACATTTAGAACTCTCGTTGCTCGCCGAGATTGGTTAATGGAAACTGAACATCTCTACAGAATTACTTCATGATATTAAGAATTTGTGGAACAACAAAACGTATTTTTTGTTATTCAGCAATAGGGTCAAATCGTATTATGTGGTTAGCCGGTTTTTTCTGGTTGACCTATTTTTTTAGGTGCTATTCTTGAGGTAGCCGGGATTAAAGAACTGTTAAGTAAAAATAAGTTGATCCGTTAAAGGGGTAGAATATTGAGTAAAGCTCCTTGTCCTAAAGGTCAGTTCAATAAAGAAAAAAGGTGTCTCTTTTGAGGAAGAATAAGCTTCTGTGTTGAAAGTAAACCACTTTTTTCAAACTTTTTTAATTTATTTGTAGTGAACAACATAAACATTCTATAGAAGAAAATTATTTCTATAGGAGGTTTCCATGGATCAAAAGGATCAAAGTCGTCAATTAGACCAAATAAAGCAAATGCAACAAATGTTTAAAGCGAACATGAAAACTCAACCTTATCCCATGTACCCTAACTATGGGAAAATCACACGTTACGAAGAAATTCCGATAAGTTTACCTGAACAGCGCCAGCTGCGCCATCCCGGAGTGGAAAAATTTATGGTACCCCTTCCAATTATCGAAAACCCGAACTATAAAGGGAGTGAAAAGTTAACAGGAAAAGTAGCACTTATTACAGGGGGGGACAGTGGTATTGGTGCAGCAGTAGCAATTGCGTTTGCTAAAGAAGGCGCAGATGTTGCTATTTCATACTTAGATGAACATGAGGATGCAAATAGAACAAAAACGAGGATTGAACAACTCGGACAACGTTGTTTTCTAATGCCTGGGGACTTGCGAGACAAACAACAGTGTATCTCCATTGTAGAACAAACAGTAAATACGTTTGGACGTCTCGATATTCTTTGTAACCACGTTGGTATCCAATTCCAACAACTAAGTCTGCTTGACATTACAGATGAGCAATTCGATGACACCTTCAAAGTTAATATATACTCTCATTTTTACACAACAAGGGCAGCGCTTCCTCATTTAAAACCAGGCAGCTCAATCATTGGCACTTCTTCAGTGGTGACGTATGTAGGTGAGCAGCAAATGATTGATTATACGGCCACAAAAGGCGCAATAGTTGGTTGGACACGTGCCTTGGCTAAAAATGTCGTGAAACAAGGGATCCGAGTCAATGCCGTCGCCCCCGGCCGAATTTGGACCCCACTTATTTCAGCAAGTTTCTCGTCAGACCAAGTCGCTGTATATGGAGCATTTAATCCAATGGAACGAGTTGCCCATCCATTTGAACTCGCACCAACCTTTGTCTATCTTGCTTCTGATGATTCTCGTTTTGTTACTGGTCAAGTTCTTCATGTTGATGGGGGAGAATCCACACATTCCTAATGGAAGGGGGTTACCATTTTGAGATATGAATTTAATCCAGAAGTAAAGCTATTGCTAGTAAACCATTCAAATGAAAAAGTAAGGATGGTCTATATGGAGGATTCCTGGCCCATGCCAAAAATAGGACTGAGACCACCATATTATTGCTACCCAAGTTACGAGCTGAATTATCCAATAATCTAAATAATAACAGACAAAAAGACTTCTATACACAGTGTGGAAGTCCATTCAACATTTCGCTTAGGGTTCGCAATTATGCTAACTTTCAAATCATCCATTTAAACTAATAGGATAACGGTTTTAAAACGACTTTTATACAGTCGTCCTCACGATTATTAAACATTTGATAACCATGACTTGCTTATCCAAGGGCCACTTTGTATGTGGGTCAAACTCGTTATTCGTTATTTTTTCAAAAAATTCAGGCATAAAATGTATGACTGATGCCAGTCCCATTCTCAGATTGATATTCCTAACTCAACCCAATGGAAACACATTATAGTTGCCCCCATAAACATCTATTAATTGGACCGTTCCATATTTTTGCACAGCTTTTGTAGAAATTTGAATAGGTCCAAGGGTTCCACCTTGGCAACTTTAATTTTTGTTCAAGAATCTCCAAAGATGATTTATTCCCGTCAATACCTACACAATTGTGGATTTGAAATAAAGTCGTACCGTTTATAAAAAAGATGTACCGTTTTAAAGAAAGTTATACCGTTTACAAAAAAGTTGCACCGTTTTATTCCTTTTCGATTAAAGGATTCTATGTGAGTTTTAATTAAACTTTTTTATAAAAAGGAATGTTCATTCAAAAAGAAAAGAACCCATTTTGATCAATCTTTTTTCAAAATGGATTCTTTTCTTTTACCGTAAAATATGGATTTGTCGAACGTTTTTGATCAAACTTTATTTTAAAGTTACAATTAGCCAGAGGGGTTTTTTAATGCGGAAATGAGAAATACATACTCTTTGCGATTGTAAAGAAATCCCCTTTTATATATTGAAAAGGAATAACACCTGCTTTATAATACGAGATGCATTCCGGTTAACATCCATAAATGTAATCATTAGTAAATCATTTTTGTGTATGTCTCATCGAAAAGTAATCACCTCCAGTAATTTTCATCATGAATATCCATTATATAAATGTAATCAATCGATTACACTTCCAAATTATGATTAAAAAAGACTTTAAAATCCCTTTTGTATTTGTCGGCTCCTGATCCATTATGAATACCTAGACTAGATATGAAAATAACAACATTTTGCAATACTCCGGTTCAATTCTTAAAAAAGTCCTGACAACAATGATAGGAGTGGAATGATGTCAAATCTTTTAGAAATCAGAAACATCAGCAAATCTTTTGGTCATAAAGCTGTTTTAAAGGATGTTACATTCAATGTGCCTGCCGGATCAATTGTCGGTTTTATCGGTGATAACGGCGCAGGCAAATCAACAACATTTAAAACGATATTAGGGTTAATCTCTCAAGATAGAGGAAAAGTGAAAATCTTTGGTGAGGAGAATCTGGATAAACATATAAAGTTTAAAGAAGATATTGGGGTCGTATTTGATGCGATGAATCTGCCCGCGCACCTTACGATAAAGCAGCTGAACCATGTATTTAAGAAACTATTCGACGCTTGGGACCAAGACCATTTTTACCGGTTGGTTCATTCTTTCTCTTTACCTATGGACAAAAAAGTGAATACATTCTCGCGCGGCATGTCAATGAAGTTATCTGTAGCTGTTGCTTTGTCGCATAATGCAAAATTATTACTCCTGGATGAAGCAACGGGAGGGCTTGATCCTTCTTCAAGAGATGATCTGTTAAATGAATTAAAAAGCTTTGTGAGTAAAAGCAACGGCGGTATTTTACTTTCATCGCACATTATGACTGATGTCGAGAAGATAGCCAGCCATATCATTATGATGAAAGATGGCGAAATTTTATTAAATGAAGAGAAAGATAAGGTTCTTGAAAGCTATACCGTTATAGATGTTGATGAAGGCCAATTGGCTGAGCTTGACGAAGATATCGTTCTAGCAAAAAGGAATCATGGATCTTATTGGAGTGTGCTTGTATCGGATCAACAGAAGTTGCCGAATGGCGTAACGGCCAACACCATTTCCATAGAAGAAATCAGCGTCTTTTTAACGAGGAGTGAAAACATTGAGAGGTCTGTTACTGACTAACTATTACTTGGTTTATCGGAGTTTCTTTGCATACACAGGGTTGGCCATATTGGTATCAGCAGTCATTTTTTATTTTGGGGATGCTTCAATGCATCGTTTTGTTGCTATGCTGATTATATTGTTTGTCGTTATGCCCGCACTTGAGGTTATAAAGTATGAGAGCAAGTCTGGCTATGACAGGTATGTCCTGACTTTACCGGTCAGCAGAACAAATATTGTTCAAAGTCACTATTTCTTTTATCTTTTGATTGTTGTGATCGGAGCTGTAATATCTTATGGTATTTTCGTTGTATACAGCCTGGGTTCTGATGAACCAATTGACGGCATATTTAATATTGTCTCTTTTGGAACGTTCATCGTTCTCTTTGCCGGTGCAATCGTTTATCCTCTTCTCTACATGATAGGCCCGGAAAAATCCGATGCTATCGTGATTGGAGGGGCAATGGGGGGACTTTTTGCTACCTTTGGATTGCAAAGTGTCGTTGGGTATGTAGCAGAACAAGTACCGCTGTCATTTTTGCACATAAATCCTTCTTTATATGTTCCGATTATATATCTCATGATCGGCGTTATCTTATATATCATTTCATTTTTCATTGCCGCAGCTATCTATCATAAAAAAGAATTTACAACAGGATAAGGCAAGGAACGGGCTCATAAATTCACTTAAACTTTAAGCAGACAGCCGCCCGCACAATGGGCGGCAGTTCTTCTCATTAATACTGTGATGTCACATCATACTCATAATCAATCTTCAATTTTACATTTTTCATAGTCGATCTAGCTGTTGCGAGTGTGTTGTATTTAAAATTCCAGATGCTTGAGACTGAGAGGTTATCTTCCAGTGTGATATCGTAATTTCCTTGAGTGGAGCTGTTTGCGAGTGCGCGGTGCCACACTTTATTTTCTTCTGACATTATGCAGTGTCTTGTGTTTCCTTGACTTGGTATTTGAGTCGCGGCGGTGCCGATTCTTTTCACTATGGCGTCTTTTGGAATGCTTGTCTGTTTGGTTAAGTCGAGCCTGAGAACGGTTGAATCTGATCCGTTCGGACTGAGGCTTGTATTTCCTTTATTTTCAGCTGCGCCGCTGAATGCGAAGGTCTCGCTTCCAGCTTTGATTCGATCGTAAATGGAGAGTGTAAAGTATATATCATCAGTGTATGAGCCGCGGGACACTTTCACGTAGAACATCTCGTTATTCTCTTTCGCATCTGTAATGGCATAGATAAAAGGAAGCGGCGTATCAGGGTTTATCACTTCTGTGCCTTTACTGACCAGCACTTTATTTTTATTATAAATTTCAATGCTCATTCCCTTGTATTCACTTCTTGTTGAGCTCCTGACATAGAGTCTTTCTCCCTTATTTGCCGTGAAAGTGAAGTACGATTCTTTTTCCCCTTCCGGCAATATGGCTGTATCAATATTTTTATATTTCCAGTAGCCTACCGGATTGGCAGTTTCAAATGAGTGATTTCCTGTAATAGCGCTTATTTGTGATGAGTTCTTTTGAGACGCAGAGGCAGAGGCTGAAGGTGCAAACAATACGCCTGATAATACGATTGCACTGACAAATAGTATAGATATATACTTTTTCATGGAAAAATCCCCCTTTTTGACTACATCATACATAAAAAACCCCCATAATGTAAACATTTGTTATTTTAGGTTAAAATCAACTGGAAAACAGCCGATACAAACACTAGAACATTATCTCAAGCGGAGGTTAAAAACATGCGCCTAAACGCTCGTTATATAAAAAATCAAATAATGGCTCAGCAAGCGCTTCAGCGGTATTCTTCCAAAACAAATGTGAAAGATGCGGCAAAAGGGCCGGACAGCTTATTGATTCAGGCAAGCGGCACCCGCGATCTCAGCCAGGTGAATTATTCAAGGAGCGGTGTCACTGAGAAAGGGAGCAGTCTGTCCCGTTTATATCAATCCGCAAATCAGAAAACGATTACGGATAATGGGAATGAGACGGTAATAGACGCTAATAATCGGTATGAGTCTGAGAGTGATATTGCGAGCAAGATTCTTGATGAGAAATACAGCCGTATCAATGAAATCAATAAACGAAAACCAGATCCTTTGCATTATATTAAGGACAAATACCAGCGTGCCGATTCACCTTATTTCAGAAGTGATTTATCAGAATCGGAGCGTCAGGCTGCTTATCATAATGAAACGGAATGGCTGTTTAAGGGGAGAGCCCAGAGCTATGATTTCCGTGATGCGGCGTTTCGGGGTGAAACGCTCAACGGAGAGATTCAAGGAGAAAATGAAAAGGTGTTTCAGAGAGGGCAGGTCAATCAGCAAATCGGTGTGCTTTTTCATCGGAATCATATTCAGATTCCGGAGGGTGCGAATCTTACATTTACGATATCACCGATTGATTATCTGTTAAAAGTGAGCGGGATTGACGATAAAGAGCTCACTCAGCAGATTGAAGCCGTCTTAAACTCCGGGGAAAACAGCAAAGAGCTGTTTGCGCACATCATTCGCAGCCGGAGTGATGACTCCTCGCAGTTTACGCCGGAAACATATGAGAAATATCAAGTCGTTCGGGAAATGTATGAGGTGACCGGCTATCATCTGAAAGACTTGCAGATCGTGGACGGAAAGTACGTCACAGAAGACGGCCGTGACCTTTTAGACGTCTATAAGGAAGCGCTGCAGCACGATCCTTTGCTGAAACATACGGCGGCAGAAGCGGCCGCCCATTACGGACAGGCGCTCACGAAGCTTGCGAGAACGGGTTATGACGCCATTCCTGATTTGGTGCTGTCCATTGAGTATAAAAACGGATCTCTGCGTGATGCCGGTCAAAGCAGGCAATACGGATCTGGGGATACAGATTGGCTTTCTGAATGGAAACGGGAGCTGGGTGTGCGTATATAAAATGAGAAAAAAGCTGACGAATGATGCCGTCAGCTTTTCTTTATGTGTTTTCTTAAAACTCCTCATACTCCGCCGGGTCTTGGCCGTTTATGCGTCCGTCGGGGCGGGTAAGCGAGTCGATGATGTTCATGTCGTTTTCATCAAGGGAGAAATCAAAAACGGAGATGTTTTCAAGCTGGCGCTCGGGCGATGCTGATTTTGGAATCGGGATGGCGCCCAGCTGGATATGCCAGCGCAAAATGACTTGAGAAATGGTTTTGCCGTATTTGTCCGCAATCTGTCCGAGTTTTTGATCGTTTAATACTTCGCCGGCGCGGGATAACGGGCTCCATGATTCTGTCACGATGCCCTGTTCTTCGTGCCATTGGCGCTGCTGCTGCTGATTAAAAGCGGGATGCAGTTCAATTTGGTTGATGCCTGGCTTTACGCCGGTTTCACGTTCGAGCCGTTCGATATGCTCAGGCAGGAAATTACAGACGCCGATGGAGCGGATCAGGCCCCATTTTTTCGCATCAATCAGTGCCTGCCATGCTTCCAGATAGCGGTCTTGTTTCGGATTCGGCCAATGGACGAGATACAGGTCATAGTAGTCCAGACCGGCGCGGTATAAAGATTCTTGGATGGTTTGTACAGCTTTGTCATAGTCATGGTAGCGCCCGGGCAGCTTGGACGTCACGTATAGCTGTTCTCTCGGAACAGAGCTTCTGCGGATGGCTTCTCCGACCGTCCCTTCATTTTCATAGTTATAAGCGGTATCAATCAGACGGTAGCCGATATCAATGGCGCTGGTAATGGCATGAACGCCATTGTTTCCATTAAGAGCGTATGTACCGAAGCCGATCGCGGGAATGCTTGTCCCATCCAGCAGTTTCTTTTGCGGAATTGTCCCAGTCATCATTAAATCCCTCCTTGTTTTCTACTTTACCATTATTCTTACAAATGAAACATAATAATGGAAGGAAATGAGATGATCCGCACATGAAAAAAGCTGACGGAGAACCGCCGGCTTTAAATTTGAAACATCCATGCTACGACAGGGCCGAAGACCGACCCTAACACGGCGCAGAGCGTCATGGAAACAGAACTCATGGAGACCGTTAATTCTCCGTACTCCATTGCTTTTGAGGTGCCGAGCGCATGGGAGGCGCTCCCGAATGCAATTCCCTTCCCGAGTGAGCTGCGGATGCGGATCCACTTGAGAAGCAGCGGTCCTAAGATAACGCCGGAAAACCCTGCGATCATGACGAACACGACTGTCATGGAAGGGACACCGCCGATACCGGACGCAATCTGTATGGCGACAGGCGTCGTAATTGATTTTGGGATAATTGACAAAATCAAACTCCGGCTGATGCCGAACAGCTCTGCAAATAGCAGGCCGCTGACCATTCCGGAGAATAAACCGGCCAACACGCCGCCGATGATCGGAAACATATACTTGATTAACACCCGGCGCTGCTTATAAAGCGGGTATGCCAAAGCCACCACGGCGGGGCCGAGCAGTGAATTGATCCATTGTCCGCCGATCATATAGTCTTTATACGGAATATGAAAAACAAGCAGCACGGCGATAATGAAAATCGTAGTCGTCAAAACCGGTATGAGAAAGGGATATGGAAAGCGCACATATAATCTCACCATAGCCAGATAGGCGGCGGCCGTGAACAAAATTATAACGATTGCGATACATGCTTGCTGCACTTCTTTTTCTCCTTTCTCTGATTGGCTTTGTGCTCTAACAGCTGGCTGGCGTACCCTGCGGCGATCATTGTGACGATGGTGCTCAGCACGATGATCAGAAACAGAGCAGCCCCGCTGGCGGAAAACAGTGACGGGTAATTGATGACGCCCGTCATGGCCGGAATGAATAACAGCGGAAGAAAAGACAGCAAAAATCCGGCTCCGTCTTCAATCATTTTGACGGGAATGACCTTAACCGATAAACATATGATCAGCAGGATCAAACCGATGATGCTGCCGGGAATGGGCAGGTGAAAGAACTGCTGAACGGCTCCCCCGATAAAGGAAAATGCGAATAAAATAATGATTTGCAAGATGATGCGTATGACTTTCACAACGATGCTGTTCTTTGGAGAAGAGCAGCTTCCCCCTTTCTTGATGTTTCTATAAGTTTCTTTACTTTTGGCACATATATTTGTACTATACAAATATATGTATGCAAAATATTTCTATATGTTTTCTGAGTAAATGTGCATATGTTTGTATTATACAACTAATGTTGCTGTTGTCAATGTAAGGAGTGAGGCGTTTGTCAAAACAAGATCCGATTGAATTAATTGAATATGAGCTCACCACTTTTATCAGGAGAGCTGTTTATCTTGATAACTCCGACCGTAAAATCGGACATCTGGAAAGGGCTGCGTATTTGTTACTACGGCAGCTGGATGAATTCGGGCCTGCGCGTGTGAAGGAATTGGCCGAATCATTTAAGCTGGATATTTCTACATTGTCACGCCAGGCAGCGGCCTTGGAGTCGAAAGAGCTGATCCAGCGTTTTTCTGATCCTTCTGACGGGCGGGTCAGTCTGTTTGCGATTACGAAGCTTGGCAAACAGAGGTTAAAAGCTGATAAAAAGATGCGCCTTGAGCGGTATCATCGTATGCTTGACGATTGGTCCGGCGATGAAAAAGAAATGTTCGGCCGGCTTTTGCTGCGGCTGAATGAGGCATTTATCGATTAATGCATGATTTTTGCCGGGTTAAGCAGGATTATGGCGTATACAAGGGAGAATGGAACAGAGTAAGGTTTTACGCCATTCTGCTTAGCAAAAATAATATTGAATAGGGGGCGGAAAACGTTTCTCCTGGGAAATAATGTTTCTCGGAGGCTGCGGCATTTATTATCTCAATATTCATAATTCAATGAAAATGAAAGCGCTTTATTTTTACTCCGGTGGTCCAGAGTGTAAGGTGTTTGCCTGAAAAAAACAATTGTATTTTCCACGAAAATTTATTATGATGGAATAAGGAAATTGGAGATTATATAACGATAGGAAGATAGAATATTTCTAATATTGCGGGAAATGAAGATTGAGTTAGGTTCAACAGGTGCACCTTCTGCTTCATTATTTCACATATATCAGAGCTGTTAAGAGGAGGAAGCGAAGTGGCAAACAAAGAATTAAAGAGAGGCTTAGGCGCGCGTCATATACAGATGATTGCGCTGGGCGGCACGATCGGTGTCGGTTTATTCATGGGGTCATCCAGCACGATCGGATGGACCGGGCCGTCTGTCCTGCTGGCTTATGCGATCTCGGGTATCTTTATCTTTTTTATCATGCGTGCGATGGGCGAAATGCTCTATGTAGAGCCGAGTACAGGGTCGTTTGCGACATTCGGCCATAAGTATATACATCCGTTAGCCGGCTATATGACGGCGTGGAGCAACTGGTTTCAATGGGTGATCGTCGGGATGTCTGAAATTATCGCCGTCGGTTCGTATATGAAATATTGGTTTCCTGATCTGCCGGCATGGATTCCCGGCATTATCGCCATGGCCATTCTCGGTGCGGCGAATTTAATTTCGGTAAAATCTTTCGGTGAGTTTGAATTTTGGTTTGCCATGATCAAAATCGTCACCATTATTCTGATGATTGTGGCCGGAATCGGGATTATTTTCTTCGGTTTCGGTAACGGAGGGCATGCGATCGGATTATCTAATTTATGGTCGCACGGCGGTTTCTTTACAAATGGTTTTTCAGGATTTTTCTTTGCTTTGTCTTTGGTTGTTGCGGCCTATCAAGGGGTCGAGCTGATCGGAATTACGGCAGGGGAAGCGAAGGACCCGCAAAAAACGCTGCGAAGCGCGATTCAGAGCATTATCTGGCGGATTTTGATTTTCTACATCGGTGCGATTTTCGTAATCGTTACCGTATATCCGTGGAATGAGCTTCACTCACTCGGCAGTCCGTTTGTTTCGACATTTGCGAAAGTCGGGATTACGGCGGCGGCCGGTTTGATTAACTTTGTTGTGATTACCGCTGCGATGTCCGGATGCAACAGCGGGATATTCAGTGCGGGACGTATGCTTTATACGTTAGGCGTGAACGGACAGGCGCCGAAATTCTTTAAGAAAGTTTCTTCGAGCGGTGTGCCGATATTCGGTACGCTTGCGGTATTAATCGGACTTGTGATCGGTGTCGTGCTGAACTACATCGCGCCTCCGAAAATTTTTGTTTATGTGTACAGCGCGAGTGTGCTGCCGGGAATGATTCCGTGGTTCGTCATTTTGATCAGCCATCTCGGTTTCAGAAGAGCGAAAGGCGCTGAGCTTGATAAGCATCCGTTTAAAATGCCTTTTGCGCCGTTTACAAACTATTTGACGATCGCTTTCTTACTCATGGTATTGATCGGCATGTGGTTTAACAAAGATACGCGGATTTCTTTGGTTGTCGGGGTGATTTTCCTGGCGATTGTGACGGTCAGCTATTATGCGTTCGGTATCGGCAAGCGCATGCCTGGTGAAAAATCGAAAATAGAAGACGCTGTATAATTCAAAAAGACACCTCTCTTACAGGGGTGTCTTTTTCGGCTTGTCCGCGAGTGGTATACTGGTTAAAAAAAGCAGAACCGGGGGAAACATCGATGAGTCATTACCGTACGTTATTATTTGATATAGACAATACGCTGCTGGATTTTACCGCTTCAGAAACCGATGCTCTTCAAAAATTGTTTCAAGGTTCAAAGCTGGAGCTGACGGCAGAGGTGGAAGCCCGTTATAAAGCGTTAAATCAAGGGCTGTGGAAGGCGTTTGAAGAGGGGGAAATGACCCGCGATGAAGTGGTGAATACACGGTTTGCCCTTTTGTTTAAAGAATACGGCCTCGAAGCCGACGGCGTGCTGATGAATCAGGCGTACCGCCAATACTTAGAAGAAGGGCACCAGATGATAGACGGAGCTTATGAGCTGATTGAACGGCTGAGTCCTTTATTTGATTTATACATCGTGACGAACGGCGTCTCAAGATCACAATATAAGCGGCTGGGCGACTCCGGTCTGTATCCGTTTTTTAAAGATGTGTTTGTATCTGAGGACACGGGTTTTCAAAAGCCGATGAAGGAATACTTTGATTATGTATTTGCGAGAATTCCCGGTTTTTCTGCCGGGCACGGTCTTATTATCGGCGATTCATTGAGCGCGGACATAAAAGGCGGTCAGATGGCGGGAATGGATACGTGCTGGTTTAATCCCGGAAAGAAAGCAAATGAGTCCGGGATCATCCCGACGCATGAAATTCATTCGCTTGATGAGCTGTATGATGTGCTGAACGTGGAGCGAAAAGCCGCCGCTCATCTGTAAGGAGAATACGATGAAGATTGCACATACGAAGTTACTGATCAGGGGTTGTGCATTACTATCAATCTTTCATGCGATTCTTCAGCTTCCTCCCGGCCGGGGGGAGCTGAAGGTTTTTTTGTCTGTGCTCGTGATGATGCTGACGGCTAATGACTGCCTGCGGCCGCTATATATGAAGAGAAGGCCGGCTGTATATCAAGGCTCTTTTCTCCTGAGCAACGTTATCGCGGGAGTTCTTTTGTACAATGTCTATAGTGTGGGGACACAGGCCGTAATGGTGCTTTTATTGGCGGAGGTGCTTATTACTGATCAGCAGATTCCGGCTGTTTTGTTAACGGTGAATGCCGCCGCATTTGCCGCAGCTTTATACGCCGGAGGAGCGGGTGTCAGTGATATCGTGCCGCCATACTTCATCATGTTTGCGGTGATTTATTTATATCGGAAAAACCTGCAGGAGAAGTCGAAGGTTGAATTGCTGAACCGAGAGCTGAAGATCGCTAATGATACACTGAAGGAATATTCAGACCGGATTGAGGAACTGGCCGTTACGAAAGAAAGAACAAGAATTGCGCAGGAGCTGCATGATTCTCTCGGTCATTATCTGGCTGCTCTGAAAATGAATTTGGAATTTGCCGGGAAGACAGCCGGGCATCAGCCGGACAAAGTGAAGCAGATCATTCATAAGGCGCATGATCTTACGAAAGAATCCATTTTAAAGCTTCGCCAGGCCGTTATGCTGCTGCAGGGCTCTTTGCCGGGGCGGGGATTTGAGCAAGAGCTTCGTGACATTTTCAGCCATTTTCAAGAGGCGGGAGGCATACGCTTCGAGCTGGAGATAGATGCGGCCATAGAAGCGGAACAGCCGGATGTGAAGCATTGTCTTTATCAATCCGTTCAGGAAACGATTACGAATGCGATAAAGCATGGACATGCTTCATATGTTTCTGTCCGGATTCAAAAAAACCGAAACATGATATTGGCGCATATTCATAATAACGGCTCAGCCTGCGGAACGATCATAAAATCAAATGGTCTGAAAGGAATTGAGAAAAGAGCCGCCGCACTTGGCGGAGAGGCTGTTTTCTCGTCTGGGAAGGAAACAGGTTTTGACGTGAAAATAAGGATTCCATGCAAGGAGGAATAATCAAGTGAATGTCATGATTGCAGACGACCAGTCCATTGTGAGAGAGGGGCTGAAAATGATTCTGAGTCTTCACGAAGGAATTCAAATATCGGGAGAGGCTTCTTGCGGCGAAGAGGTTCTCCGGCTGCTTTCTCAAACCGAAACTGATGTGATTTTGATGGATATCAGAATGCCCGGTATGGACGGAATCGAAACGACAAAA
This sequence comes from Bacillus sp. KICET-1, assembly GCF_027721405.1. Taxonomy (NCBI): domain Bacteria; kingdom Bacillati; phylum Bacillota; class Bacilli; order Caryophanales; family Bacillaceae; genus Bacillus; species Bacillus sp. KICET-1. The sequence goes on along the minus strand of NZ_CP113515.1, from coordinate 655,543 downwards.
GCGGTAAAAGCGCGATATCCGTCCGTAAAAGTCATCATTCTGACAACGTTTGAAGATGATCACTATATTTTTGCCGGGCTGAAAAGCGGAGCCGACGGCTATCTCTTGAAGGATGCTGATTCAGATGAAATTATCGCCTCCCTTCAAGCCGTTTATGAAGGGAAGATGATGCTGAATCCCAAAATCACGGTTTCCGTCGTAAAAGCGCTGAACAATATGGAGATCCCTGCGGTGCAGGAAGAGCCGCAGTCAAAGCTGACGGAGATTCTCACGCCGAGAGAGCTTGATGTGGCGAAACACATTATGGAAGGCAAAAGCAATAAACGCATTGCCGCAGACTTATTTCTGACTGAAGGCACTGTGAAAAACTATGTATCCAGAATCCTCGATAAACTTGAAGTGTCAAACAGAACCGAGCTTACTTTATATTTGCAAAAATTGGTATAACCCCGCTTCACCCTCCTCTCTCCCTTTTTATCACTAAACATATGACGAAAGTAATATCCATATCGAGTACGAAAGTGAATAGAAAACAAGGATTGCCGAGAGTAGAATAAGTGCAGACATGACACAAGGAGTGCTGCACGAATGCTCGAATTAACGGATTTGACAAAGAAGTACGGCGATTTTACCGCTGTCAATCATATATCACTGCGCGTCGAAAAAGGAGAGATATTCGGTCTGCTGGGACCAAACGGCGCCGGTAAATCAACAACGGTGTCGATGATCAGCACCGTGCTCCCGCCGACGGGCGGAACAATCTGCATTGACGGAACCTCATTACAGGAGCAGCCTGCGGCCATAAAAAAAGTGATGGGAGTCGTCCCGCAGGAAATCGCTTTATATCAAGCGTTAAGCGCAAAGGATAATTTGGCTTTTTTCGGGAGTCTGTACGGACTGTCCGGTAGGGAACTTTGTAAACGGGTTGATGAAGTGCTGGACATCATCGAATTACAGGAACAGCGAAATCAAAGGATATCTGAGTTTTCAGGCGGCATGAAAAGACGGGTGAATATCGGAGCCGCGCTAATGAATGAACCGAAACTATTCATTTTAGATGAACCGACCGTCGGAATTGATCCGCAATCCAGACATCATATTCTTGAAACCGTGAAGACGTTAAATCAAGAAAAAGGGATGACCGTCATCTACACGAGTCATTACATGGAAGAGGTCGAATACCTCTGTGAAAGAGCGGCGATCATGGATCACGGCTCAATCATTGCCTGCGGGACGAAAGACGAATTGAAGCAGTCAGCCAAAGCCTCTGATACCCTGATCGTGAATGCAGAGGGGCTGAATGATGATGCCGTTAAAAAAATCCGCCGCATTCCCGGTGTTGCCGAGGCTGCTGTCAGCCAGCAGACCATTACGATGCTCGTCTCTGCGGCAGATCGCAATATCCTTGATATTGCGGATGATATCAGGAAGACCGGTATCACCATTAAGGGCATTCATTTCGAGGAAGCCAATCTGGAAAGTATTTTCCTCCGGCTCACCGGCAAAACGCTGCGGGATTCATAGGGGGCGTCATGAAAATATTATTCAGGCTGATCTTATTAGATTTTCGGTTATTGGCCGGAGCAAAGTCTTTCTATATAAAACTGATTCTGTTTCCGGCACTGATGATTTTTATTTTAGGAACGGTTTTTCACGGCGATTCGAAAGTGAAGCCATTTCAGACCGCGTTTTATAATGCGGATCACGCGGAGAGTTCTTTGGGCGACGTATTAAAGAATGACGTGCTGAAACAAACTGATCTCATCCGTGTAAAAGACATAGGCAGTTACCAAGAAGGGAAACAGCTTGTCGAAAGCGGCAAAGTCTCCGTTTTTGTATACGTGCCGAAAGGCTTTGCAAAAGCGGCAGAACATAATGAGAAAACAAGTATCAAAGTCATCTCGGACCAACAAGGCTCTGTAAACGGAGACATTGTGGAAATGATGGCTGATTCGTTTGTTACCAGAGTAAAAACGGAGATCAGTGAAGAAAAAGCGGTGCTGAAGAAGTCGGGACATCTGTCAAAGGGAGAAGTCAGCAAAATCATCAGCGGCCTTTCGGGTGAACGTGAACAGGCTGTCACCATTCCGAAACAGTCGGCCGGCAATCACGCGGCCCCGATTGATGCGATGCAGTATTATTCAATCGCAATGGTCGTCATGTTCTCCATTATGACCGCGTTTGCGCTCATTCACGGGATAGTGGAAGAGAGACAGCAGCACACGTTATTCAGAATCAAATCAATGCCTGTTTTACGTATCCAGTATGTGGCGGGTAAGCTTTGGGGAATCATGCTTGCCATCCTTATGCAAATGGCTGCCGTCATCATCGCAAGCAGTATCTTGTATCAGGTAAAATGGGGCAATTTGTTTGAAATATTGCTGGTTACGATTGTTTATTCATTTGCGATCGGCAGTATCGTGCTTCTTTGGGGGGTTGCTGCAAAAAACCACGAGACCGTCTCAAGCATGGCGGCTCCCATTTTATACGGATTCAGTTTTTTAGGCGGAAGCTTTATCGCAAAAGACGGCTTGCCTGACAGTTTGAAAATCGTGCAGGAGCTGATACCGAACGGCAAAGCGATCAACAGCTATGTCAGTGTCACGCAGCATGCCGGTCTGAGCGGTATTCTGGCGGATTTGGCAGAGCTTGCCGCCACCGGCGCCGTGTTTTTATGTTTGACCATCTGGGTGTTTAAACGGAAGGAGGCTGTTTCATGACGCAGCTGTTATTCATGATCAGACATCAGCTGAAACTGATGCTGCAAAATCGCGCTGCCATCTTTGCGACGATTTCCGCCCCGCTCCTTCTCACATATTTCTTTTCCTTTTCTGCGGATGGCAGTCAGCAGAAGGAAGTATATGTAGCTGATGAGGATCAGAGCGCCTATTCAGCGCAATTTATGAAAATGATTCAGACAGCCGGCCATATAAAAGTCACGAAGGTCACGGAGGACGTATTAAAAACAAAGGTTAATCATCAGGATATTTCCTTCGGATTGCTGATCGGCTCTCATTTTGAAGAAAAATTATTTTCCGGAGATGAATTGAACGTTTCATTTATTCAGAATGAAGAAAAGGGTGATGCTGTTTTGACAGAGCAGCTGATTGCGCAGCAGGCGGGCGCGCTGAAAAAAATAGTCCGCGATGCAAAAGTGATATCCCGCACGCTGCACACCGACGGGAAGCAGGCGGCAGCTGATCTCTTGAAGGATATTCAGGGTCATTCCGCCGTCAATGTTGACCGCCATCACGTTTATGAAGGCGGACAGGCAGCCGACAGACTTATCGGATTTTTAGTGATGTTTATCTGGTTCGTTGCAGTCCAAAGCCTGCGATCATTTATAGATGAACAAGAAAATCATACATATGACAGATTGCTGAGCACGCCCGTTTCCTATACGGCATATGCAATCTCTAAGTTTGCGGCGGCGTATCTTTTCGGACTTCTCCATATTATCGTGATCCTCGCTGCCGGAACATTCATGCTGCATATCCGTTTTGCTGATCATGTTTTTGCTGCGGGAGCGGTGCTTGCGGCCTGCTCGTTTGCGCTGACTGCTGTAACGATGGCCGTGATACCGTTCATGAAGAGCCAAAAGCAATTCACGTCGCTTGCTTCCGTTTTTATAGCTGTCACGGGTTTATTGGGAGGGGCTTTCTTCACTTTAGACGCGGCTCCGGAGTACATGCGGATGCTGTCGTTGTTTACTCCTGAAAAATGGGCGATCGGCTCATTTCAAAACAATGGCGGAGGCAGCATGCAGATCGTGCCGCTGAGCCTGTTTCTTGCTGCCGGTGCAGCGTCATTAGTCTTATCACTTTATATGATAAACCGTCATATGAAAAAAAACGGTTAGAAGGGTGGCTGCTTTGTATATGGCAGAAATAATCGGAATCATAGAATTGCTCGCGGGAGCCGCAATGAACGTATGGATCGGGAGGCTCGGAAAAACCTTTTTCGGTAAAGATGACAGAAGTTCGAGAGTCGTGTTAAGAATCTGCGGCATCTTTCTCATGATCAACGGCGTTTCAAGAGCGTTTCATATCTAGTTCACAAAGTGTTCCGGACTCTTTTATAAAATGTAATCTTTTTCCTTGTAAATCGTGTAAAATAGTATAGGATTCTACGAAAAGAATTAGAGGGGGAAAAAACATGAAAAAGAGACTCGTTACGCTATTCGCGGCGGCCGCCGCTGTTTTGTTGCTTGTGAGCGGGTTGTGGGCTCCATCAGCGTCTGCGGCGCCGGCTCCTGCTTTAACACAAATCCGTATTATCGGTGTGACGTCTGACGGTCAGAGTTACCAATGGGAAAATATCGGGCCGAACCAAATCAGCGCATCAAAACCGATGAAGGGTACAACGGGTTATTTAGCCGTATATTTCCAAGGGTATCCGAACAATAACACGATCCAGGCGTTTAACAACGGAACGAATATTACAAATCTTACGTCAAAAGCGCTGGAAGATGAATATACGAAAAACGGCAATATCGTTACAGGCTATATTAAATATTACAGTGTTCCTCTTTCTTATGTCAGTTCAGGAACGTTCTCTTTCTCCGCAACGGGGCTGAACGGGCCGTACACACCGTTAAGCAGCGGATTTTTCTCCATTCAGGTACAGAGTTAAAACAGCCGCCCGGTGCTTTCATGTATAGTTTTTCTCTCTTTCCGGGAAGCTATTCCTAAAGAAAAGGGAGGGCTTACATGATGGACAGGACACTCGGATATTTGCGCGAGTCGCTTTCGAACCACTTGGAGCATGATGTGTGCCGAAGGATTTATAAAAAGCTTCAGGTGAAGCATTATGAAAATGAGGGCGAGTTTGTGAAAGATCTAAATGATTTGGAAATGGATGCGCTGAATCAGGTGCTTGAAAAGGAAATCAAATATGCTGAGAACGAGCAGGATGAGAAGCGCACGATGGAATTGAATGAAGTATATGAGCTCCTGTTTTAAAAAGCCTCCCGGCGGTCGGGAGGCTTTTTATTGTTTCGGAAACAGTTTACAGAATCATCCAACCCTTTGTATATTGGATAGTTGTGAAAAAAACAGACGGAGGAGAAACATGAACGAAATAAAAAAACAGACGGTTCTTGAGTTGTCATCGGTTGAAAAAGCTTTGGTTTTTCTGGTGCCGCCATTATTAGGGCTGGTCATCGGATGGTTTCTGCCGGTCATTGCGAAGTGGGCCGTAACATTGGATTGGCTGCCTTTTCACGGGCCGCTGGAAATAATCGCTTCCTTTCACGGATGGAAGGCTGCGGCTGCAACTGCCGTTATCGGCTTAATTGGGGGAGTGTGGCTGACGCAGGCAGCTTTTAAAGAAAGTCTTGTGGCAGTCGTGACGGACAGCGAGGTGTCCTTAACCATATATAATGAAGAAAGCGTGTTTTCGAAAGACAGCATTTCCGGTGTGTTTACGGATGGGAAGTATCTTGTCTTATTAGGCACTGAAGGACAGGAGCTTTTTCGGGAGAAGCTTGAGCCGGCGGTTGAAAAAGCGGCTGATGCGTTTCGCGCGCATGGGTATGTCTGGCTGGGGACGGAAGATCCTTTTAAAGAAGAATACAAACGGTGGGTGCCGGACACGCCGGATTTGGAGCCTGGGGCAAATGCTCTTTTAAAAGCGAGAGAAAAGGCGCTGAAAGAGGAGGAAAAGGCAGATGCGAAAGAGCTGAAAGCGGAAATATCCAAACTGGGCATTACTGTGCGGGAGAAAGGATCGCGCCAATATTGGCGGATCTATAAAACGCCGTCTGCATAAAAAAGCTGCCGCCGTTTGATACGGCCGGGCAGCCCGGGAACAGATTATTTCTTCTTGTCATCATAATATTGAACCGGGTACATGGAGCCTTCCGATACCATTTTGTTGTCTTCAATATCTTCGGGATGCGGGTTGCCTGCTTTGTTGACGGGGAATGATTCAATATCCTGCTTCCCGGAGAGCGATGTTTTCATATTGCGGATAAAGTTCATCACCTTTTGGCGGTTTGATTTATCTTTGAGCAGGTAGGAAGTCACTCCGACAGTCGACACGGCAAGTCCTGAAATGAGCAGTTTTTGTTTCACGATAAAAACTCCTTTCTATTTCTGGCTTGCAGTAGTTATTCCCGCTTAACGGCTGTTTAAACATCGGAAGGTTAATTTTGGCTTGCCGCTTTAATGCGATAAAGATTGACAAAACTATTTTCAGAATAATATTATAAATATATGATAGCGTTGGAGTCATATTTTAATTGAAAGGTGTTAACTTTATGAATCAATTACATCGCAGAATGGGAACGTTTGCACTCATGATGGTCGGACTTGGGTCGATGATTGGCTCCGGTTGGTTATTCGGGGCGTGGCGGGCGGCTCAGATTGCGGGACCTGCCGCAATTATTTCCTGGATTATCGGTATGATCGTTATTTTGTTTATCGCACTTTCTTACAGTGAATTGGGTTCAATGTTCCCGGAAGCCGGGGGAATGGTAAAATATACTCAATATTCTCACGGATCATTTATTGGATTTATCGCAGGATGGGCAAACTGGATTGCGATTGTTTCCGTTATTCCGGTGGAGGCGGTTGCGTCTGTTCAATATATGAGCTCATGGCCGTGGGAATGGGCAAAATGGACAAGCAATCTCGTTCACAACGGCACTCTTACGGGAGAGGGGCTCGGCTTCGCATCCGTATTACTGATTATTTACTTTTTACTGAATTTTTGGACAGTTAACTTATTTTCAAAAGCGAATTCATTGATTACCATATTTAAAATCATTATTCCGGGGCTGACAATCGGAGCGCTGCTGTTTACCGGTTTTCACGGCGGAAACTTCACATCCGGTTCAAGCATTGCGCCGAACGGCTGGGCAAGCGTGCTGACGGCGGTGGCCACATCAGGTATCGTATTTGCGTTTAACGGGTTTCAAAGCCCGATTAACATGGCCGGCGAAGCAAAAAATCCCGGCAAATCGATTCCGATTGCGGTTGTCGGTTCGCTGCTGGTCGCAACCGTCATTTACGTCCTATTGCAAATCGCATTTATCGGGGCGGTTGAACCTTCCATGATCGTTCACGGCTGGAGTCACCTGAACTTCAACTCTCCATTTGCCGATTTGGCGATCGCATTGAATATCAACTGGCTTGTCATTATTCTTTATGCGGACGCGTTCGTATCTCCGTCAGGAACGGGTATCACTTATACCGCTACGACGTCCCGCATGATTTACGGCATGGAAAAAAATAAATATATGCCGAGCATTTTCGGAAAGCTTCATCCGCTGTACGGCGTGCCGCGCCAAGCGATGATTTTCAACCTGATCGTATCGTTTATCTTTTTGTTTTTATTCAGAGGATGGGGCGTGCTTGCTGAAATCATTTCCGTTGCGACGCTGATTTCCTATATCACGGGTCCCGTGACGGTGATGACGCTGCGGCGGACGGCGGCGGATTTGTACAGGCCTCTCCGTCTGAAAGGCCTGAGCGTGGTTGCACCGCTCGGCTTCGTGTTCGCGTCTCTCGTGCTGTATTGGGCGCGCTGGCCGTTAACAGGGCAGGTGCTGTTTATCATTTTGATCGGCCTTCCGATTTATTTCTACTACCAAGCGAAAGCGAAGTGGAAAGGATTCCGCAGAAACTTTAAAGGCGGCGTCTGGATGGTTGTCTATCTGCTCAGCATGATGGTCATTTCATGGCTCGGAAGTGAAAAATTCGGCGGTCTGAACATCATTCCGTACGGCTGGGATATGGGGCTGATCGCAATCGTTGCCCTTGCCTTCTATGCGTGGGCGCTGAAGAGCGGATTCAAGACTGAGTATTTGAAAGACGCCAAAGCAATCAATGATCAATTAAAAGGCGGACAGGCGGAAGCCGCTGCCGGAAAAGAGTAAGTTATAAAAAGTTGAAGTTTTTGAGAGTCTGGGCCTGTAAGCGCAGGACAAAGGCACCTTTAAGTTGAAAAGCAGGTATCATACCTGAAAACGACTTAGAGGTGTTTTTTTATGGGTAAATTAAAAATCCGCAAAGTATCGTAATTAGGATTAAATGAAGTGAGCTTTCCAAATTCAAAGAGAAATGAATCAAAGCATTTGTTAGGGATCTTATGGAAAATCCGATTTAATTACTGGAAATATTCCATCTTATTATCTAGATTACGGTGGCTAGGTTTAAAAACACATTAAAATTTTTAACCCATATTTATAAAAGAAAGAAATTATGGTAAACTTTTAAAATTGGATTCGAATAATTCTGGACTTGTTTTTATATAGGAAACAATAATTAAGGAGAAAAAAGATGATATTTACTGTAGCTATTCCGGTTTATAATGATCAAAACACAATTAGAGATTGTCTCGATAGCGTAGTGAACCAAACAGTTGGAGAGGACAAACTTGAAATTATCTGTGTAAATGATGGTTCAACTGATAAAAGCGGTAATATTTTAGATGAATACATGAGCAAGTACAAGTTTATTAAAGTAATTCATCAGCAGAATAGCGGCGCACCTGGCAGACCGAGGAACAAAGCTATAGAAGCAGCAACAGGTGATTATATTTATTTTCTAGACGGAGATGATTATTTAGGACCTGAAGCTTTAGAAAAGATGGAAGAAAAAATAGTTCAGTATCAAAGTGATATAATTATCGGCCGTTATGAAGGAATTAATAGAGGTGTTCCTGTGGCTGTATTTAAAAAGAATCCAGATTGTTTTTCCTTCCCTGGTTCCAATGCTCTTTTTACGATGAGTGCTCAAAAGCTATTTAAACGGGAGTTATTAATTAAACATAATATTCGTTTTCCGGAACACTTCTCTCTAGGAGAAGATCAACCGTTTATGATTCAAGCGTATGCATATTCAAATTCCATAGCCCTTGTTAAAGATTACCCATGTTATTATTTGACCAATCATCAAACAATAGGAAGGGTTCAACTTACTAAGAAACCATTATCAGGTAAAAGTTTTATGTTCAGAATCGAAGAAACATTGGCATCTATTGAATTACTGAACCTTGAAACAGATAAAAAACGGCTGATTTTCTTTCATTACTGGGAAAGGATTATGGAAGTGGAGTTAAGCGCTCTGATTTCAAAGTCTTTTCTAATTGAAGATAAAATCTATATTTTTAATACATTAAAGAAAATGCTTGACAAGTACCAATACTTAGATTACTACCAGCAGTTTTCTTCCCGCCATAAAATCTTATTACGTTTAATTGAGAAAGGACAATTGGAGGATTTAATTGCTTTCTGGTACGCTGAAAAACAACCTGGTAACATGGTAGTACAACATGGGAAGGTCTATCCAAAACCAGAATTAGCATACAATTTGGCCTTGCATGAGTCCATTTCCTTTCATCGTAATAATAAATTTGAAGGAGAAATAACAAAAATAGAGAAATTAGAGAATGCCGTTTTGTTAGAGGGTTTTTGTTATCATTCACATGTTGACTCCTCAAATGAGCGTTTATTTATCGAAGTCTCTTTGAGAGAACAAAAAGATAAAACAATTTCATTTCCAGCTTATAGAAGCCTTTTTGAAAAAAAATATCCTTTTGAAATAGATACGCAAATTATAAAAAAAGAAAAAGTTACTTATTTTTATGCATATATTTCTATAGAATCTTTACTCCATTTAAATAGCGAAGATGGTATATTAGATTTAAGATTAATTAGTAAGATAGAAGATTATACGAAATCATTGAGATTAAAATCGAAAGAAAGCGTTTATTTAAAAAATGCTTCTTATATTGCAAAAGGATGTAAAGAACCTATCGTTATAAACTCGTATCTAACTAAATGGGGTAATCTTTCTCTTGTTGTTAAACATCAAATGTTACATTTTAAAAACTTTGTGTTAACCTGCAGCGGTTCTAGGATTAAAGGACATTTTGATTGTGAAACAGATTTAAGTTTTGGAGAACAAAATTCTTTCCAGGTGAATTTTGGAAGGTTTCTTGTGTTTAAACCTGATGTGGTACTTAAAGATTCTACCCGAAAAAAAATGTCATATGATTTTAGTTTTGAAGTAACTAAGCAGGAGTTAAAACAAATTAAGCTAAAAAAGAATGCAGAAGTGATTATTGGTCATTTGCAACAAAGTGTTCCTGTTATTTATAAGGGCAAATCTATTAAAGCAAAAGTTAAGAATATACTAAGACCGTTATTTAAAGGGAGAAATATTTAAAATTAATATTATAAAACTGCACGCGATATACGTGCAGTTTTTGTTTTGAAATCTTTAGATTCGTAAACCTATTGATCCCTATTAGATTTAACAAAATTAAATATATCCGAATAGTTGGTAAACACACCGGTTACGCCCCAATTCAGCAGACGGCGCATGTCCGCTTCGCTGTTTACGGTGTAAGAATGAAGCAGAAGGCCGTGGCTGTCAGGAGACAAAAGGTTTCCTTTTCCCACCGCCGATACAGGCGTGACGATGAGTGACAATAAACCGAATGAAAGCAATACTAAAGCAAACAACTTATGTTTCCGCATGTTTTCTTCCGCCTTATCAATAACTGTCTTCCGTATTAAACAATGAATGTAAAAGATATGTTGGGCAACTATTAATCTTTTATGTGTTTCTTTCTTCTCCGTAACTTCATCCGTTTTCCTGTACTCCAAGTCAAAGTTTTAGAGACAAAACAAATAATTAACCACAGAGAAAATATAGTACGCAAGTCGTGTTTGAAATAATTGTATAATAAATTAAAATATGGAAAAATGAACAAATAGTTGATGGTAATAAGTATGAAAAAGCGAAAATTTTTTGTAACATTCTGCATCGTCACTCCCTAAGTTTATTTAGGGAGTCATTATTATTTTAAGGAGTGAGATTATATTTGAACAAAATTAAGTGGTTAATTATAATTGCGGTCATAGTATTAATAGGTATATTTATATGTATCGGAACTTTTAAATATACTAATACAGTTTCTGATGTTAAACAAACTGAAACAGAAAAAGAAAAGAATTTCTTGAATGATAAAATTGCAGCTATATATTATTCAGCTACAATAGATTACCCTAAAGATGGGAGTTATACTGTATATATTGATGAAAAAGGAAAAGCAACAGCTGTAAAAGGAGATGCTATTGAAGTTGGAACCATTGCACAAGATGAAAAAAACATAGTTAGACAGGACAAAAAAGAAGTTTATATGATAGGCGGTAACTTTAAAAAATTCCCGATGCAACATCAAGTACATACAAGTTATGGGCAATCATCAGGCCATTTAATAAAAGAAAATATCTTTTATTTTTTGAATAATCAAGGAGTCGGTGAAAACCATTATAATAGTTTAATCAGATGGGGTAACGGCAGTGGATTTCATGAAAAGATTATTCCGGGTTTCTACACAAGTACCGGTAATGACGGTGAATATATTTACGTGATAAATGAAGATTCTTCAACCAAAACACCGACTTTTCAGGGTATTAAAATAGATAAAGATAAAGTTACAGTAGGGAAAGGAACAACAATTCCTATATTAAATGAAGAAAATTGGAGTGTTTATTCACAGATAATAGTTAAAAAAAGCTCAGCCTTTTTTATACTATATAACCAAACGGATAAATCAAACAAAGTACAATTCAAAGTAGCAGAAATTGATTTAAAGCATAATAAGTACAAAGGGGCTTTTCCTTTAGGCAGCTATAATATCCCTGAGGAAATTTCTCAACTGGCAATTCCTCTTTCCACTAATAACTTTTTTGTGAAAAATGACACTTTATATCATTTGGCAGCTAATTCAATACTTTATACTTTCGATCTGAAAAGTATGAAGCCGGGAAAAAAAATCCCGTTAAATAGGTCGACAAAATTTGAAAACCAAGCAAAATTCACTTATTTTGACGAGTCTAAAATTTTCTTGTTAGAAATAAGCAAGGGCGGGAAATATGTGATTAATTCTTATTCTTATAAAAACGGAAAAAAATTAAAATCTACTCCTATCAGAGGACTTGAAAAAATTATTAACAATGCCCATGTTTCTGAATATGACTTTTTTATGATTAAGAAAAACAAAGAAATATGGAGTGATTAGATATAAATGGCTAGACAGCTGAGTGAGTATACTTAAGGGGAAATTAAATTCACAAAGGAGAATAATAATGGATGAGCTAGATCTTGCTTTTGGTATTTTACCACTTTCTATTATCGTCTTATCGATTATATTCACTTATATTTTCAAAAAAGTGTATATAATGCCGCTTGTCAGTATAGTTGTTTCAGTCATATTAATGTTCACTGTTTTTAATCTATCCTTCTGGGGATGGGTGGTTGTCTATGGTTTAGTATCACTTGTATTATCGTCTATTACAAATAGTATAAGAAAGAAAATAGATAATAGAAATAAATAATTATATCCTTTTGTTTAAAAAGGTATCACAAGTAATTCATCATTACAGTGATACCTTTTTACAATTAAGGTGAGTCTCAGCCTTTTAATAATATGCTCCGCCCGCTACATAACCCATGATGCGTTTGCATTATCGGGCAAAAAAACACGGGTTCGGCATCATCTCCGAACCCATGCTGGCTTTATGATTTGTATTCTTTTTTAACCTTTTGAAATATATCCGCATAGTTGGTAAACACACCGGTTACGCCCCAATTCAGCAGACGGCGCATGTCCGCCTCGCTGTTTACGGTGTAAGGATGAAGCAGAAGGCCGTGGCTGCGAATGTTTCGGACACTTTGAGCGTTCAGCGCTTTGTAATCCGGTCCGATTCCGACGGCATATGTTTTAATGTCCGTTAAATCTGCGTCAGTCATTGACGTCATCTGTTCCGCTTCAAGCAATTGGACGGCGGGAAGTTTCGGATCGAGCTGTTTGATTTTCAGAAGGCTGTCCCTGCTGAAAGACTGAATGATAACTTGTCCAAGTTTCGCATGCTTACCTGCCAATTTGTATTTTTTCAGTGAAGCGATCAGTTTTTCTTCCATACCCGGATATGTTTCGGGCGCCTTTGTTTCAATATAATAGTTTGCATGTCTGCCGAACCGTTTTAACACATCATCAAGTGTGGGAACGCGAAGTCCGGCGTATTGCGGTTTTGCTTTTTCCGGATAGGCCTTATTGAACCAAGAGCCGGCGTCGAGCTTTTGAATCTCGGCTAATGTATGATCCTTCACCCAGCCTTGTCCGTTTGTGGTGCGGTCCAATTTTTCATCATGCATGACGATCAGCTTGCCGTCTTTTGTCATTTGTAAATCCAACTCAATATAGTCAGCCTTCATTTTTTGCGCAGTTTCATAAGAAAGGATCGTGTGCTCCGGGACATACCCCGAAGCACCGCGATGGGCAATGGTCAAAATTCTGTCAGGAGACAAGAGGTTTCCTTTTCCCGCTGCTGATACAGGCGTGACGATGAATGACAATAAACCGAATGAAAGCAATACCAAAGCAAACAACTTATGTTTCCGCATGTTTTCTTCCCCCTTAAAAAAATCAATATCTGTCTCTAGCGTAGAAGATAGTTGTAAATCCTGTACTGCAAAAATATTAATCTTTTATGTTGTTTTCTTACGCATGCTCCGCCCGCTTGCCCGTATTCCACGTCATAGCCAAGAAGACGATGGACAGCACGCATGAGGAGATAAGCATGATAAATCCGCCGTTCCAGTCAAAGCGGTCTACGACATAACCCATGATGGCGTTGGCGAAAGCAGAGCCTCCGATGTAGCCGAAAAACCCGGTTAAGCCGGCTGCCGTTCCCGCCGCTTTTTTAGGCGCAAGGTCAATGGCCTGAAGCCCGATCAGCATGACAGGTCCATAGATTAAGAAGCCGATGCTGATCAGCGCGATATTATCGATGAGCGGATGACCGGCAGGGTTAAGCCAGTAGACCAATACAGCGATAAATACGCCGGCCATGAACAGTACGCCTGCCGGCGCGCGGCGGCTTTTGAAAAACCGGTCGCTGATCCAGCCGCACAAAATCGTTCCCGGGATTCCCGCATATTCATAAAGGAAATAAGACCATCTGGAATCTTCAGGAGAGAATCCTTTCGCTTCCGTCAAATAAGTCGGCGCCCAGTCAACGACACCGTACCGTACGAAGTAAACAAAGACATTGGCAAATGCGATATACCACAGAAATTTATTATTCAGCACGTATTTGAAAAGAATTTCTTTGGTCGTCATCTCTTTTTCCTGGTCTTTGAACGCATGTTTCGGATAGTCATTCCGGTATTCTTCAATCGGCGGAAGCCCGCAGGATTGCGGCGTGTCCCGAACGAGAAGAACAATCACAAATGAAATGACGATGGCGATAATCGCCGGAAAGAAAAACACGCTTTTCCAAGTAACAAACATGGCGATGCCGAGAGTCACGAGCGGGGCGAGAATACCTCCGCCTATGTTATGGGCGACATTCCATATCGACATTTTCGTGCCGCGTTCACTGATGGAAAACCAATGAGCCATCGTTCGTCCGCAAGGCGGCCAGCCCATTCCTTGAAACCATCCGTTAATAAACATAAAAATGAACATAATCGTCACGCTTGACGTGACCCATGGCATGGAAACAAATAAAATGTTTACGACACCTGACAAAAACAGACCTGTCGCAAGGAAATACCTCGGGTTGCAGCGGTCAGACACCATCCCCATAATAAATTTACTGAAGCCGTAAGCGATTGATACGGCCGCAAGCACCAAGCCGAGTTCCCCTTTTGAAAACCCTTGTTCCTGAAAATAAGGAATAGCGAAGGCAAAGTTTTTGCGAAGCAAATAATACCCGGCATACCCGATGAAAATCCCCAAAAATACTTGCAGCCTGAGCCGTTTATAGGCCGCATCCGTCTTTGAATCATCCAATCTCTCAATATGCGGAGCCGGCTTGAACAATTGAAACATCATATCCTCCCCTTTGCTGAACGTCTATCATGATGTATGTATGACTCCTTTCCTTGAAAATGACAAAAAGAACCAGAAATCACCCTTGTGAAAGGGCGGGGTTTCCTGGTTCTCCTCATCTCCATCCAAAAATCATTAACTTGTGTATGATAGCGCTTTCTTAAATTATCACAGTCTGACGTGAATGTAAACGCTTTAAGGAAAGTTTTCATTTTTTTGAATAAATAACCGGAGGGAATATCAGCCGGAGCGCGAAAGATTTGAAGTACTCGATTTTGTACTCAGGCATAAGATGTGTTAGGCCGAACTAAGAAAAGCGAAGGGAGTGCATCTGTTGATTGATGAATTGGATTTTGCGTTCGGTGTTCTGCCGCTTTGTATCATCATCTTGTCAGTCGCCGGAACGTATTTGTTTAAAAACGCGTTCATTATGCCGGCTGCCGCTTTAGCCGTTTGCCTTATATGCACATTTGCCGTATTGAATTTCTCGTTTATCGGGTGGGCCGTTGTGTATACGCTTGTCTCTTTCGCGTTATCGCATATTACGATGGTGGTGATCAGCCAAAATAAAAAATAGGATCGGCGCCAGCCGATCCAGCTATCATAAGCAGAGATGCGCTCTCTGCTTTGTTTTATTTATGAATGTGCAGGAATTCCTTGATGACCGCGGTCTGTTCTTCTTTCGGATAGCTTCTGTACAGATGGCTGGTTAAGCGGACGGGGTCACCGAAGAAGTACCGCTCATATTGTGTCTGTCTTGTTCCGAAGGGGCTCATGGTCAAATCCCATGCGAGGCGGAACACTTTTACCCGGTCCTCAGCGTTCAATTCGGCCGCCTGCAAATATTGGTCAAGGTCTCCTCTGATGTCCGATTTGAACGATTTTTCAGTCGGCAAAGTTACCATTCCGCTTGCTCCGATCAGCTGAATGATTTCCGTGAAGCGCGGGTAAATGTCGGGAAAAATCGCGCTGACCACACGAAGCGGAGTGACACTCGGACGCATATAACCCCATTCATCTGTTTCCGCATCATTCTCCGATTTTTCCAAAAGGGCTTTCATCGTTTCCAGACCGGTGATGATTTCAGCCATCTTAGCCTGAATATGCTGATATTCGCCCACATCTATCGCTTCGACAAGCGTTTGGGCGAGACCCAGGAGAAACTCCGTCTTTACAATTTGTCTCGTGATAACTTGATGAAATGCGAAGGCGTTAAAAGAACTTTTCATATTAAAATCAAAAGCCGCCTCGTAATTATTATAAAAAAATACGCGTTCCCAAGGGACCAAAACGTGATCAAATACAACGATAGAATCCATTTCTTCATATCTTGAGCTGAGCGGATAATCAAACGCTGATTTTCCGAGTACGAAAGATTCCCTGCAGATGAATTTTACTCCCTTTGTATTGGAAGGGATTGAAAAAGCGAACGCTTCATCCGATTCAAAATACATTTTAGGCAGAGAAACCACGAGCACTTCATCCGTCAGGCCGCCTTGTGTGGCTAAAATCCGGGCGCCGTGTATGATGAGGCCTTTTTCATTTTTATCGACGACTTTTGCCGAGATAGGTGTCGGCGATACGTTTACACCCATTTGTGAACGATTCACCTGAGGGGTGATAAACGTGTGCGTAAAAGAAAGATCCTGAGCAGCAGCGCGTTCGTACAGCGCTTGAACATGTTCCGGAAAACAATGCTCGCGGTCTTTCAAAAGCGCGGCGGAGGAGGCGAAGCTCATCAGCACGGTATTCATATAATCCGGGCTTCGTCCCATCATTCCGTGCGTGTGTCTGGCCCAATGTTCGAACATGTTTCTTCTTCTTTTTACGTCTTCTTTCGTTTTCGGCTGCAGGTATGAAAGCCCGGCCCGTTCTTTTTTACCGGGAAGACTGTAAGTCATTTGATCTTTCATGTCCGGTTTCGTTTGCAAATCATAAAGAGAGCGCTTCGTTTCCAGAAGGCCCTTAAATGCGGGATGTTCAGAAATCTGTCCCTCGATCTTTTCACCATCGAGCCAAATCTCATTTCCAAGCTGATTTAATCGGTCAATGAACATTTTGCCATTAATGATACCCATCATGTCGCCCTTCTTTCTTTGCAGATCCACTACCTCATTATATTGAAAACGAAATTGGGTGTTCCGGTTATTTCCAAAGAGGAAGAGCCTTTTTTGATAAGGGGGGTGAAAGGATTGCATAATAAAAAACCCCTTAAGCAGAGGGGTTTTTAACTGATCATGTCTTTGTATCGTTGTTCGAGGACAAAGTCTATCATTCCGGTGATACGGGTGTTTTCAGCGTTCTTTGTAAAGTGAGGAATGGAGTGCAAAGGCCCTTTTTGGTACAGTTTCAGCAGTTTTATTAGATATATTAAGCCCCTGGCGAATAAAAAAAGCAGGAGATACGGAAGCAGGCGGGGAACATGAACATAGCTGACTTGACCTGAGAAAAGTGCAGTCAGAAACATAGCAATAACGCTTCCGATAAAAATCCATTTCATAAAATCAAATAATGAGGAGTCAGGTTTGGAAAACTGATTTTTCAGCTTGAATAACTTCTCAGTATCTTGTTCTTCAAGACATTTCATCAGTTCTTCATCATTTTTACAAGAGCTAATCTGCTTCATGCTTTCGTCGAGTGTATCATCACTTTGTTTACCGCCCGCTAAAGAAGCCAGTGTACGATATTTCTTTTCCAGATTTGTATTTATCATATTTATAACCCGGAAGGAGTAAGTGTTTCTTCTTAAGCGGCTGTCAGGTAACCGGTCTTTCTTTTCGCGCGAAAAAAACATATAAAACGCGACAATACATCCGATTGTAAACAGTGAAAACACTGCCGGCAACAGATCAGATAAAATGGGAACAGGTATGAGTGTTTTGACTTGAATAAACAAGAATGAAGTGAAGATCAACGCTATCACTATACAGCAAAAAGCAATCTTCATGAGCATTTGAAAAGGAAGAGCCGGAGCAGAGTAATAGTACTTTAAAAGACTGAGCGTATGTACATCCTGTTCAGCTAAAAAGTCCATCATTTCTTGTTCATTCTTACATTTTAACAATCTTTGTGCAGTTTGCTTTGCTGTGTTAAATGCGGATTGATTTTCATTCAATGAGTGAAACCTCCAAAAAAATAATAGGAATAAAACTGCATGAATAAGATATTCATGCAGTTTTTCTTTGATTAGTAGAGATCAGTCATATAAGCGTAAAGGGCTAGTAAAACTGCGGCGAATTCAGTTACCGCTTCTACTGTTTTATTCTCGGTCGGTTTTTCAACAGTAAGGATCTTAGAGGAGAAATAGAAAGCAGACACCCCTGCAACAATAACGAGGCCTGAAGGGAGAAGATCCCAGTCCTTCGCTAATTCACTTTCTGCAGCTGAAACCGGTACACCTTTATACGTTTTAATTCTAAACGTAAACATGGTCGTAAGTCCAGTTGTGGACCCATCGGCAACTGGAATGTCAGGTGTATAGATTTTAATTGAAACATCTAATGATTGAGCAGATGGGGTCACTGCCATTTCCAGATAACCGTTTCTTACAGATAGGCTCAGATTGTCTAATAAATTTTGATAAGAACGGATGTCTGAAGCCGTAAGTATTGTTTGTGTATCTCCCAGTAAACCAGTAACATAAGCCCCGGGCTTTCCATTCGTTATTGTCATTGTATTAGCAGACCCCTCACTTGGGATCGTATACAGAATTGAAGTAGACAATAAGATATCTAAAGTTGGAGAGGCTAAAATGGTTTCGGTTGTACCGAATTCGAACATCATATTGGCCAGACCAGATGAATTTTCCAATGCTGGAATTGTTGACAGAATATTGGTTAATGTGTTTAGTCTTGCATCATACACAGGATCAGAAGGCGGATGGACGCTGCTTGCACCCGAGTCTTTTCCGGAGTATCCGTCTTTGTCAATGGCGACTTTTCCCGCTCCGCTTCCGATCGTTCCTTCATAAAATTGATCAAAAGCCCAGTTTTTCGGCATCGGGTATCCGAGGTTGCCGCTGAATCCGGTCGACATGTTAGCCGTAAAGCTATATTTGGTCAGACCTGCTTCTGACGTCCGGATACAAATGTTTCTCGGTCCGTATACCCCGATTTCATATTTCGGCGCAGTTGAGAACGCCTGCATTTTCATAAAAGCTGACTTGATTTCTTGAAAGTAAGGGATGATTTTATCTGTGACTTCATAATCATACGCATCGAAATCGACGGCAAAGTAAATGGTCGTTCCTGATGGAAAACCTAATCTTCGGGCGGCTGATGCAGCGCTGTACGCATCTCTCGTTCCTTGGTCTTTTACAAAATAAGAAGATTCATAGCCGCCGTCCTGATAAATCGGAAATACGCTTAAGCCGGCATTGAAAATCGTGGAAAGTTCTTTTGACGTTAACGCTTTCGATGTCAGTCCGCTGCTTGTCCGCACATTCCCGGTCAGATATCTTCCCACGATCTTATAGCCATTCTCACGCAAAGTTTTAGCCGTATCTGCCGTCAAAATGGCAGCGGTGTCACAAGCTGAAGCAGCACGGGTTGTGTCGCCTGAGCTTGATAATAAAGCTTTAATCGTCGGCATGTCCGCATAACCAGTCTGCGGCAGGCACATAAACTTTTGGAAAGCTTTCACTGCCGAGACAACTCCGACGCCGTATTTTCCGTCGAATTCACCGGGATCAAACGCTTCCCCATTACAGTAAAGCGCGTATTGAACAATCAAAACAAAGCCTGTCCGTGAATCGCCGGGAGTCAAGGTAGGACATAAGCTGGTCGTTCCGTTTCCGAAAAATCCATTGGCGACGCTTGTGCTCATGCCTTCTTCTTTTTGCAGAGCATAAATGAGAGCCTTGTTTGTACCGCGGGCATATAAGCCGTCACAAGGCATCAAGCCGATGTAGTCATTGTAATCCCGGTTCAGGTTCTGCTGGATTTGGCGGATTCTTTTGTCGCCTCCCTCTACTAACCGAAAAGCGCTCATATCCAGCAAGGCTTTCATAATGAGTGCCGTGACGATGCCGTCTTGCTTAGTGAGCCCGGCCGCTTTTTGAAACTCTTTTACAGCGCTTTCGGTATTTTCATAGAAAACGCCTGAAAATCCGCCGGGGTTAAAACCTTTACACCACAGCGCCCCTTGCAGAATGTAATTCATGTTTGTCGGCTTAGAATCGGGAGCCTGCTTTTTCAACGGCTTAAACAATCTTTGTGTCGTCGGTCCGAAGTTATCGGCAGGTTCTGAAATACCAAGCTCAATTTGAAGCGCCCGTGTCAGACCGTAAATGGTATCCCAGCCCGTTTTTCCGTTTTCCGGCACTTTGTTGTATCCGTGTCTGTCTTTGTACGTCTCATTCAGCCATTGTTGTGTTTCCAGGACCATTTCGTCCATTGCAATCCCTCCATTACGTGTAGTGTGCGTTCATTCATAGGTGGCAAACGTATGACAGTTTGTCATGGGCGCAGGAGTTTGTCCGAGGACAGCCCCATCATACAAACGCCGATAGAGAGGCATTGATAGGTAAAGATCTCTCTATGACAATTGATACAAAAACAGCAAAATGGATAGCGCTTTAAAGTAACTTTATCACTTAATCAAAAATAACAAGAATCATAAGTATTAGTCATATAGTCATTTTCAGGGCTGTTCTCATCTCTTCCTGCAATCAAAATGGTTAGTTGGACGGATTTATGGTTAGCTATATTGTCATTAACATAAATAGGGTAAATAGTTACAGGAAGGAAGGATTTTCTCGATGAAAAGCAAAAAGATTTTTAAGTCGCTCATCATTATTTTTACTCTTTTAATCAGCGGAATTGGTTTTATGGGTTTTTCTTCTCCGCAAAAAGCAGAGGCTAAAGACTGGCTTCATACTTATAAAAGCGGGTATTTCACTAACTATGTGATCAATACGTATCACCCTAAATTCACTAAGACGACAAAAAAGTACAGCTTGAGAGCCGTGACTTTTAAATCCAACAGTAAAGGGAAGGGCACGTATAAAATATACGTCCAAAAGCAAGTCAACGGCAAAGGTGCCTGGAAAACAATCAAAACCGCCAATGCAAAGAAAAATGGAACGACTTATTTTGAAACACCTTCGTTAAAAAAAGGAGATTCATACAGATTTAAAATGGTCAATCAAGGTTCGAAAAAACGTGTCAATTATAGTGCGAGTTGGATTGTATTCGCTTCATAATTTTGATTTTCAGCTTATAATGTTTTAGCTGCCGCAGCTGCGGCAGCTTTTTATTTTTTCCGGAGCTCAACCGCCAGGGAGCCCGCACCTGTCTCTTCGGGCGTACGTTTGTATTCACCGCATCATTCTGGATTATGCGGAAAGGTACATCGCTTCAATGATAAGCCAATCCCGGGTCCTTTTGATTTGTTTGAAAATGTTCTGATATAAAAAAGGCGTGCCGCGGTGTAAAATGGCTATATTGATAAATATGGAGGTTGAGATGGATCAAGATTATATGACTGAGCTTGTCTCAGTCCAGCTGAAGAAAATCCGGTCGGAGAGAGGCTACACACAGGAGAAAATGGCGGATGTGATCGGCCTTTCTAAAAAGTCGCTGGTGCAGATTGAGAAAGGGCGGGCGCTTGCGGAATGGCCGCACGTTGTGGCGGTTTGCGCGCTTTTCAGATCAAGTGAAACACTGCAATCCGTATTAGGAGATGATCCGCTGGAGGTCATTGAAACGGTTGCTCACCGCACAATTGACAGGCCGAAGGGGAAGACGATGGGCGGCAAGGTGTGGTGGAAAGCCATCGAGAAAAAAGGCGAGTTCCGCTTGCAGCAGCATTTGATTTCCCACCATTACCGCATCCTTGATTCCTATGATGATCTGTGGTTCAGCAGTTTTGAAAAGGCAGAGGCTTTGGAGCGGCTTGATGAGCTGTTCTTGGAGGCGGAAGAAGCGAAGCGCTGACGCACCTCCGGTTGATGTATTTTCTGACAAGTGGGAAAATATATATAAATTCCAGCCAAAGGAGAGATTCGAATGAAGCCTGAAGATATCGTCCGAAGCGGCCCGAATCAGTACATATGCAAGGAAGGAATCGCAAAAGAGCTTCCGGGGCTGCTGGAGACATTCAGAAAACCCGTTATTGTGACCGGAATCAAATCCTATCAGGCGTTCTCCGATTACGGCGGCGGTTCTTCCTGGGATGTGATTCAGCATAAAGGATACTGTTCACCTGAGGCGGTGCATAAGGTCTGTGAGCAGGCGGAAGATGCGGATGTGATCATCGGTATCGGAGGCGGCACGATTTTGGATTTGGCAAAAGCGGCGGCAGACCGGCTTGATATAGAGGCTGTGATGGTTCCTTCCATTGCGGGGACGTGTGCGGCAAGTACGCCGTTAAGTGTCATGTATGATGAGAGCGGCAATTTTATCAGAGTGGATTATCATAAGCGTTCAAGCTATTTGACGCTTGTTGATCCGCTGTTTTTGCTTTCCTCTCCCATTGAATATATGAAAAGCGGGATCGGTGATACGCTGGCGAAATGGTATGAGGCCGAGGCGGTCATCAGAAATACGGAGGAGGCGCCGCCGCTGATGGCGCAGGCGGGGCTGAGACAGGCGGAATATATCCGTCATCTGTTATTGCGTTACAGTGAAGCCGCCGTCGTAAGCATGGAGAAAGGCGAGCTGTCCGTGCCGTTCATCCATACGGCGGAAACGATCATTATGCTTGCGGGAACGGTCGGCGGGTATGGCGGCCGTTTGTGCAGGATGGCAGGGGCGCATGCGGTCCACAACGGCCTCAGTTTTCTTCAGGAGACACATCAGGTGCTGCACGGCCAGAAGGTTGCTTACGGCATATTGGTGCAGCTCGCGCTTGAGAATCGGAGACATGAGATTGAAGAGCTGCTTCCGTTTTACCGCCGGCTCGGTTTCCCCGTCAGCCTCTGTGATCTCGGCATTCTTGACAACCATGAGGAAGCAAAGCGCCGCATCGCTTCTCACGCCTGCCGGGCGGAAGAATCGCTATGCTTAATGGGGCAATATTGCGAGAAGGACGTGTCAGCGGCGATTGAATCGCTCGAATCAGCACAAAAGACAGGATAGAGCTTGTAATCTGTCTTGTCTTTATTT
This sequence comes from Bacillus sp. KICET-1, assembly GCF_027721405.1. Lineage (NCBI taxonomy): Bacteria > Bacillati > Bacillota > Bacilli > Caryophanales > Bacillaceae > Bacillus > Bacillus sp. KICET-1. Next base: position 632,585 of record NZ_CP113515.1, on the reverse strand, counting down.
TTTGAATATTTCCGTTATAATGAGTGGGGTATAGAAAGGGAGGGGCCAAAGGACATGTATCAGGCGAAGAAGATGTTGTTATTAGGATCAGGCGAGCTGGGGAAAGAAGTCGTCATTGAAGCGCAGCGGCTCGGGGTTGTCACTATAGCCGTTGACAGCTATGAGCATGCTCCCGCCATGCAGGCCGCGCACAAAAGCTATGTGATTGATATGCTTGATAAAGCGCAGGTCAGAGAAGTCATTGAGAAAGAAAAACCGGACTTGATCGTGCCGGAAGTGGAAGCCATTGCGACGGATGAGCTGCTGAAGCTTGAGGAAGAAGGGTTTCACGTCATTCCGAATGCGCGTGCGGCAAAGCTGACGATGGACCGTGAAGGCATCAGACGGCTTGCGGCAGAGACGCTTCATCTTCCGACTGCCGGCTATGAATTCGCGAATACATATGAAGAATTTAAAGAAGCGGCAGAAACAATCGGCTTTCCGTGCGTGGTAAAGCCGCTGATGAGCTCTTCCGGAAAAGGGCAAAGCGTGTGCCGCTCGGCTTCCGGGCTGAAAAGCTGCTGGGACATGGCAATGGAAGGCGGCCGGGTGAAAAACGGCCGGGTCATCGTTGAGGAATTCATTCCATTTGAGTCAGAAATCACTCTTTTGACAGTGCGCGCGGCGAACGGTACGTCCTTTTGCGCGCCGATCGGACATGAACAAAAAGACGGTGACTATATTGAATCATGGCAGCCTCATCATATGACGGAACAGCAGATTGAAGAGGCGAAACACATTGCGAAAAGCATAACGGATGAGCTCGGCGGATACGGTTTGTTCGGGGTGGAGCTTTTCCTTACTGAAGATAAAGTATATTTCAGCGAGGTGTCTCCCCGTCCGCATGATACGGGGCTCGTTACGCTTGTGACGCAAAATTTGTCAGAGTTTGCGCTGCATGTCCGCGCGATATTGGGATTCCCGATTCCGGAAATCACTCAGCTGTCGCCGGGGGCAAGCCGTCCGCTGAAGGCGCCAAAAGAGCTTGCTGATTATGCGGTTGAAGGTTTGGAGAAAGCTTTGGCGGTAAAAAGCACTCAGGTCCGCGTATTCGGTAAACCCGTCACGAAAGTCGGACGCCGTATGGCGGTTGCGCTTTCTGCAGCCGAGACCGTTGAAGAGGCCAGAGAAAGAGCGGCCGAAGCACTCAGTCATTTATCAATTACATAAAATGATCTTAAAAGGCGTTTTTACCGTAATGGTAAGGCGCCTTTTTTGTTTGGACAGACTATATACTGGAAAACGGGGTTGTGAGATAATGTATGAGGCCGTTTTGTGCCGGTTTTTTAATTCTTGAAACTTTTTATGTCCGCAATCGTTATATGTAATGTTCTCATTTAACAGATAAGAAAATAACAATACATCATACGGCTTTTCATTCATCATAAACGGACAATCCGGATCGCGGCATGGAATATTTAAGCAGGGTAATCCGGAATAGAGGAAACCATGATTGCTTACCTTAATATGAACGGCGAAAAAACAAAAATCACCAGATTAGATTGTTCAAATAACACCAAATGCTGTATAATAAAAGAATTTGAATGATAGCATTGAAAGAATTTCATTTTATGTTTCCTTAAAATGTATTCTTTATGCATACGCAGTCCGATTTGATATGGTTTTAATTGGAGGTTTGTGTAAACTGTGAATTATATACCTAGTATGATTACAATTGGAAATTTCATTTGCGGGCTCTTATCGATTCATTCCCTTTTGTATCATAATATACACTCTGCGGTGATCTTTATTTTCACCGGGATGTTCCTTGATTTTTTTGACGGTTTGGCCGCCCGTAAGCTGAACGCGGTATCGGAGATGGGAAGAGAGCTTGACTCTTTTGCTGATCTCGTGACGTTCGGCGTAGCGCCGTCCATGCTCGCTTACAGTGTTTCACTATATACGCTTCCGTTCATCGGAATTTTAATCGCGCTTTCCTACAGCATCTGCGGGATGATCCGTCTTTCCAGATTTAATATTGAACAAAGCAAGCTGCCGACGTTTATCGGGATGCCGATTCCGTTTGCGGGTATGTGTCTTGTCATTTTGAGCTTTATCAATAACGCTTTTCTTCTGGGGGCGGGAACGATCGCGCTCGGTTATTTAATGGTCAGCAACATTAAATTTCCGCACTTTAAAAAACAGGCGCCTGAAAACCTGGAGAGCAGAAGATGGAATTAGTTCAGCAATTAATATCCGATTACGGATATATCGCGATTTTTCTCATGCTGACACTCGGTATTATCGGATTGCCTATTCCGGATGAAGTCATGATGACGCTTGTGGGCTACTTCGCTCATATAAACGTGCTGAATTACGGGCTCTCCATTCTGATCAGCTTTATCGGAGCGCTCCTTGGGATGATTATCAGCTACTTCATCGGCAGAAAAGCCGGCCGCCCGTTTATTAATAAGTTCGGGAAATGGGTCGGCCTGAAGGAAAAGAGGATGGCGAAAGTAGACAGGTGGATGAAGAAGTACGGGCCGTACACCATTATTTTAGGTTATTTTATCCCCGGCATCAGACACGTGACCTGCTACTTTTCCGGAATCGGCAGAATGGAATTCAAAACCTACTTATGCTTCGCCGCTATCGGAGCGTTTTTATGGTGTTTTATTTTTATTACTATAGGAAAATTCATAGGAGTAATCAATGTTTAATACTGCCGCTAAAGTTCTTTACCGTTCATTGATTGAACTGACTAATAATCGATTGACGTCTTATCTCATTAAAAACTTCTGTGAATCGAAACTGAGCAAGCCGATGATTCCGCTGTTTTCCAAACACTATCGCATTAACTGGAATGAAACGGAACGCACGGCTTCTGACTTTGATTCACTGGCGTCATTTTTCATTCGTGATATTAATTTGAATCTCCGCCCCGTGGCAAAAGAGAAGAACGCCATCGTCAGCCCGGTGGACGGCGTCGTTCAGACGGTGGGCATGATTAATCCTAATCAAACTTTCATGGTAAAAGGGAAGGATTATTCGTTCGCCGAACTGACGGGGTTTAAAAGCGCCGATCACAAGTATAACGGCGGGTGTTTTGCCGTGCTTTACCTGAGCCCGAGACATTACCACCGCTTCCATTCTCCTGTCAGCTGCACGTATCAGAAGCTGGCCGAGCTGGGGAAACGCTCCTATCCCGTTAATACGATGGGGTTAAAGTACGGGAAAGACGTGCTCTCAAAAAATTACCGTTATGTGTACGAGCTGACCCGTGCTGACCAGCAGATGCTCATGATTCCGGTAGGTGCGATGAATATTAACTCGATCGTTCAGACAAACACCGGAAACAGGCTTGAGACGGGGGAAGAGCTGGGCTATTTTTCATTTGGATCGACCGTTATTTTAGTATTCGAGAAAGATATGTTTACCCCTTCGGATAACCTGACTGAAGGCCGTGAATTACAGGTCGGTCAGATCATCGGTTATGCGGAGTCACAGGAGGAGGCGTCCGCTTTATAAAAGCTGCTCCTCTTTTTTATATGGTGTAAGGAAGTGAACATTATGGAAGAAAAGGATTTGGCAAAGCTGATAGAACAGTACCAGCATACAGGGGATCAGCAAATTCTTGAAGCCGTGCGGGACGCATGCCAGCCTGTCATTGAGGCGCTCATCTCAGAACTGGCTGAAGACAGCGCGGATCTTCTGCGGACAAAAGGCCGTGACCGTTTTCCGTTTATTATCGTCAAGTATCAGACCGCGGCCGGCCTTTCGCTTGAGACCTTTTTGCGCAATACGTATCGGTTTTATTTTCAGCAGGTTTTAAAAGGCGAAGCGTGACTGGAAGAAAGAGTACGGACGGAAATGTTCATCTTTCGCCCGTTTTCCTGTATGATATAGTAGAGTGTGCGATCATTAATATAATTGAACAGGGTGTATAAATCATGGAAAAACAATATAGAGTTTTACTTTATTATAAATATGTAAAGATTGATGAGCCTGAGGAGTTCACGGCTCAGCATTTGAAGTTTTGTAAGGAGCTCGGTCTGTTAGGCCGTATTTTGATTTCTGAGGAAGGCATTAACGGCACGGTGTCCGGAACGGTTGAACAGACGGATCAATACATGAATGCGCTGAAAGCTGATCCGCGTTTTGCCGACATGCCGATTAAAATTGACGAGGCTGACGGCCATGCATTCCGCAAAATGTTTGTGCGCCATAAAAAAGAGCTGGTGACGCTTCGTCTCGAAGATGATGTTGATCCGAATGTCACGACGGGCAAGCATTTGAAACCGAAAGACTTTTATGAGCAAATGCAGGATCCTGACACGATCGTGATCGACGCCAGAAACGACTATGAGTATGACCTCGGTCATTTCCGCGGAGCGGTCAGACCTGATATTGAGGCGTTCCGTGAGCTGCCGGACTGGATTGAAGAACACAAAGACATGCTTGAAGGCAAAAAAATCCTCACGTACTGCACAGGCGGCGTACGCTGTGAGAAATTTTCCGGCTGGCTGCTGAAGCAGGGATTTGAAGACGTGTCCCAGCTTGACGGCGGTATCGTCACTTACGGTAAAGATCCTGAAGTGCAAGGGCAGCTGTGGGACGGACAGTGCTATGTGTTTGACGAAAGAATCAGCGTACCGGTCAACCGCGTAGAGCACGTTATCATCGGAAAAGATTATTTCACGGGCGAGCCGTGCGAGCGTTATGTGAACTGCGCAAATCCGGCATGTAATAAAAAAATGATCTGCACACCTGAGAATGAATACAAATACATGCGCAGCTGCAGTCACGAATGCCGTACGAACGAACGAAACATGTATGTGAAAGAGCACGAAATGACTCAGGAAGAAATCAATGAACGCCTTGCTTTGATTGAAAAAGAGGATCATGCGGCGATTGATTAATAGAAAAGACCACCAATGAGGTGGTCTTTTTTGTGTTTACATACTTTCTGTCCGTGCGGTCTGGTCTGCCGTGACGGGTCCTTTATATTTGAATGCTTTTTCCCACTTAGACACGACGATGCAGGCGACCGCATGGCCGGGCACGTTGACGCCGGTCCGCGCCATGTCCATGACGCGGTCGACACCGGCAATGATGGCGACGCCTTCCGCGGGGAGACCGACCGCATTCGCTGTCGCCAGAAGCACGACGAGTGAGCCTGACGGGACGGCGGCAATGCCTTTGCTTGTCATGACGAGCACAAGCATCATCAGAAGCTGCTGAGAAAGCGGCATCTCCACATGAAACGCCTGCGCCAGGAAAATACAGGACACCGATAAATAGAGGCTGGAGCCGTCACAGTTCAGCGATAAACCTGACGGAACCACAAAGGAGACGACCCGCTTCGGACAGCCATATTTCTCCATCCGATCCATCAGCTGAGGCAGAATGGTTTCTGTGCTTGTCGTGGAGAAAGCGATCAAAAACAGATCCCAAATCATTTTCAGCACTTCAAAGTACTTGATTTTAAAGATAAGCCCCACGATCGGAAACAGAACGAAGAGTATCAGGAACAGCCCGAGAAACACAGTGCCGATCAGCTTCAGCATCGGGAGCAAAAGCGCGATTCCGAATTGTCCGACTGAGGCGGCCATCAGGGCGAGAACGCCGATCGGAGCGGTGACCATCACCATCTGCGTCAGTTTGAACATAATATTTGCCGTGGATTCAAAGAAACTCATGACAGGTGCGGAGGCTTTGCCGATGCCGGCTGCGGCAACACCGAATAGGATTGCGAAAAAAATGACGGCGAGAAGATCATTTTTCGCCATAACGTCAATGATGTTAACGGGGATAATATCAAGAAGCATTTGTTTCAGATCGACTACTTTTTCCGTATAGCCGGAAAGCTCGTGAATGTCTTTTTTAGCAAGATGAGAGAGGTTAAGTCCGACTCCCGGCTTCAGCACGTTCGCCAATAACAGACCGAGCGCCAGAACGAGCGTCGTAATCACTTCAAACCAAATAATCGTTTTGATGCCGAGACTGCCCATTTTTTTCATACTGCCGCTGCCGGCGGCTCCGATAACAATGGTCGAAAACACGATCGGCACGACAATCATTTTAATCAGGCGGATAAATCCGTCTCCTACGGGCCGCAGCGCCATCCCGAAATCCGGGAAGAAATGGCCGATCAATGCTCCGATGGCTAAAGCGATCAAAATCTGGAATGCGATAAATTTTTTCAAGCGAATCCCCCTTTTACTTGCGCATTTCTTACGTAATTCGTGAAGCAGGCGGCAACCACCTTCCTGTCCGCCATAAATTTGTCACATGATTGACTGTGCGAAAGGAAGGATTGCTTTACATTATGTAAGCGCAATCATTGAATATGACAGAAAGTCCTCATTGAAAAAAATGAAGGAGCATAAGAATAAAGAAAGATTTCCGCTGAAAATATTAAAAATTTTGATAATTATCCTCTTATAAGTGGTATATTTGATATGATACGGTCAACTGCATTCTCATATATCTGTGCATACAAGATTCGGGACAGAAAAAACATGCAGCCCAGAGAAGACTGAAAATTTAAACAATTAGAAGAAAGGTGTGCTTTTGTTGAATCAACTGATTGAAAGACGTAAGGTCACAGCTAGAAAAGAAAAACCGGATTCCGCTTCATTGGGATTTGGCAAGTACTTCACAGATTACATGTTTGTCATGGATTACGAAGAGGGGAGAGGGTGGCATGATCCGAGAATCACACCTTATGAACCGGTCCATCTGGATCCTTCCGCATCGGTTTTCCATTACGGGCAGGCCGTATTTGAAGGGCTTAAGGCTTACAGGTCAGAAGACGGACGGGTGTTGATGTTCCGTCCTGACCAAAATATAAAACGGCTGAATAAATCGTTACGGCGGATGAGCATGCCGCCTCTTGACGAGAAGCTGGCGCTGGAAGCATTGATACAATTGGTGGAGCTGGAGCAGGAATGGATACCGATAGAAAAAGGAACCTCTTTATATATCCGTCCGTTTGTGATTGCGACTGAGCCTTCTTTAGGCGTCCGGCCTTCAAAGCGTTACAAGTTCATGGTTGTTTTGACGCCGGTCGGTTCGTATTACGGCGATCAGCTGAAACCGATCCGCATTTATGTGGAGGATGAGTATGTGCGCGCCGTCACCGGCGGAGTGGGCGACGTCAAAACGTCCGGAAATTATGCGGCCAGCTTACAGGCTCAGCGGAAAGCCGAAGAACTGGGGTATGATCAGGTGCTTTGGCTCGACGGAGTGGAAAAGAAATATGCCGAAGAGGTAGGCAGTATGAATATCTTTTTCATCATAAACGGAGAGGCCGTAACGCCGGCGTTAAACGGAAGCATTCTCGGGGGCATCACACGCGCATCTGTGATAGAGCTGTTAAAAAGCTGGGGCATCCGTGTCAGAGAAGAACAGGTCGCCATTGATGACATCTATGAGGCTGCGATGAGAGGCGAGGTGTCAGAGGTATTCGGTACGGGAACCGCGGCCGTCATCTCGCCGGTCGGCGCGCTGCACATTCACGGAGAAACGATTGAGCTGAATAACGGTTTGATCGGTGAAGTGTCAGAAAGGCTCTATGAAACGATTGCCGGCATCCAAGTCGGGAAGGTGCGGGATTCGTTCAGATGGGTGGTTGAAGTATAAATGAAAAAAGAACCCTTGCGCTGCAGGGTTCTTTTTTCGGTTATTGGGATTTTACGGCTTGCACGCGGGCTCTGCTTTTCCGGTTTTTCAAGTAATAAGCGGTGTAGCAAACGGCCATAAATGCAATTCCGCAATAAAGGGCGATGGCCTGGTTCGGATCAAAAGCGATGCCGATACAGGAGGCGAGGCACAGGAGAAAGGCCGCTATCGGTACGGCCGGATATCCCGGCGTCCTGTATTTCAAGTCTGAAAGCTGGTGCCCTTCTGTAAGAAACCGTCTTCTGAACAAAAATTGCGATGCGGCGATGCTCATCCACACAGCCACTACCGCAAATCCTGAGACGGAGACGAGAACAAGATAGACTGTATCCGCTGCAAATACGCTTGACAACAACGACAGAATGCCGCCGATCATACTGAAGATCAGAGCGTTAAAAGGAATGCCTTTAGAGGTCAGCCTGGCAAAGGCGGGATGAAGCTCCCCTTCTTTAGACAGGGACCACAGCATACGTGATGACGCGTACAGCCCTGAATTGGCCGCGGACAGAAGCGCCGTTAAAATGACGAAATTCATCAGATCGGCCGCATAAGGCACGCCGACTCTGTCAAATACCGTGACAAACGGGCTTTCAATCACACCGGCTTCCTTGATGGAGATCATCCCTGACAGCACAAAAATCGTTCCGATAAAGAAAAGCGCCAGCCGCCAGACTGTGGTCTTAATGGCGCGCGGAACGGTTTTTTCCGGATCGGCGCTTTCCCCGGCGGCGATTCCGATCAATTCCGTCCCTGAAAAGGCGAAATTTACTGAAAGCATCGTCATCAGTATCGGGAAAAAGCCATTTGGAAAAAGGCTGCCGCCATCCGTAAAGTTCGACAGCATAGGTGCGGCCTCACCGCTTTTCATCGGGACGAGGCCGAACATCGCCGCTCCGCCCAATAAAATAAACAGTAAGATGGCTAAGACTTTAATGCTTGAGAACCAAAACTCCGATTCAGCAAAAAATTTCACGGAGAAGGCGTTTAATAAAAAGATGAAAAGAGCGAATACCGCACTCCACATCCAAACTGAAGTATGCGGGAACCAGCGCTGCATGAAGAGCCCGGCCGCCGTGAATTCAGAGCCCAGCGCCACCGCCCACGTCAGCCAGTACAGCCATGCGACCGTAAAGCCCGTCGCGGGCCCGATATAGGTCTTCGCATAGGTGTGGAATGCGCCCGTCACCGGCATGGCCACTGACAGTTCACCGAGGCAAAGCATGACAAGATAGACGATGCCCGCGCCCAAAAGGTAAGCGAAAATGGTGCCCGCCGGACCCGCCTGATGAATGGTATACCCAGAGCTTAAAAACAGCCCCGTTCCGATCACACCTCCGAGTGATAGCATAAAGAGGTGTCTGCTTTTCATACTTCTCTGAAAATTCGTCTCGTTCTTGTTGTTCATTTTTTTCCAACTTTCTGCGAGGGCCGTTCTAATAAAAAATCTCATGCCGGCGAACGGCACGAGATTCCGGCGAACCGGCTTTTTGAATAGAATATACAAACTATTCCGATTAGTCAAGTTGTTTTTAAGGTTTTGGCCCAATCGGCAATGGCTTGGATGTCCGCGGGTTTCGTCCGGCAGCAGCCTCCGATCAGGCTCACGCCGTTTTCGTACCAGCTTTGCGCGCTTTTTCCGAAATGGTTTTCGCACGCTGCGCCTTTCCAGGTTTTTGTCACCGGGTCATATTGTTCACCGGAGTTCGGATAGGCGATAATCGGTTTGGATGCTGCCCGTTTGATTTCTTCTATCAGCGGCGGAATATGTTCGATCGGTGTGCAGTTGATGCCGATCGCTGCGATTTGGCTGCAGGAGTCAAGCAGGGACGCGCATTCGGAAATAGGCGTGCCTTCGCTGATATGCCGTCCGTCTTTAGCGCTGAAGCTGATCCATGCATAAGTGCCGGGGAATTCCTCCAGCAGCCTTGTGATCGCTTTTGCTTCTGACAGGCACGGAATGGTCTCACAGGCCAAAAGATCGGCACCGGATTCTATGAGGGCTTTCATCCGGGGGCGGTGAAAGCTGATCAGCTCATCTTCCGTCAGTCCGTAATGCCCGCGATATTCAGAGCCGTCAGCGAGGCTCGCGCCGTAAGGTCCGATAGAAGCGGCGACCAAAGGTTTGGGCCGGTGTAAACGGTTTTCTTCATGCGCCCAAAATTCATCGCGTGCTTGTGCGGCAAGTTCAACAGATGTCTGAATGAGACGTATCGCATCGGTTTCCGGGATGCCGCGCGCTGCAAATCCTTCAATTGTCGATTGATAACTGGCGGTGATCGCGCAATCAGCGCCGGCGGCAAAATATTCTGCATGCACCTGTTTGATCAGTTCGGGTCTCTCCAAAAGAATTTTGGCCGACCACAGATCGTCATGTAAATCACAGCCCATCCGCTCAAGCTCGGTTGCCATCGCGCCGTCTATGATCATAACCGGGTATTCATTTAATATTTGTGTAATGGGATTCATAGGCCTTCCTTTCTGACTTTACTGAAAATATATAAAAAGGGTAATGGACGCTATTCTCTTTGTCAATGAACCGGCGGAAAAAAGGTGTTCAGGACGCTGCCCGAACACCTTTTGTTTAGGAAATGTTTTTGCCTTTCGCGCTTTTCGCGATATCTGAATACTCCCAGCATTCGATCCCGTCATCATCAGGGAGCACATCTCTGTAAAAGACGGGGTCCTTTCCGGCTTTCTTTTGCCGGGCATAATCGCTCAAAGCGGCAAACGCTTTTTTCGACAGAAGGAAAATCGCGATTAAGTTCACGACCACCATTAAACCCATGAACAAGTCAGCCATATCCCACACAAGCTGGACTTTGGAAATACAGCCGAACAGTACCATTCCGAGCACGCAGATGCGGTAAATGAACAGCCATTTTTTATTCTGGCTTAAAAATCCGATATTGGTTTCTCCGTAATAATAGTTGCCCATCAGAGCGCTGAAGCCGAACAAAAGCATTAAGACGGCAAGGAAACCTGACGCCCACGCGCCGATATGGTCGCTCAAGGCGGCCTGAGAAAGCGCGATGCCGCTCAGTCCCGGCTGGTGATAAGCGTCTGAAAATAAAATGATAAGCGCCGTGCTTGTACAAATGACGAGCGTATCCGTCAGGACGCCGAATGCCTGAATGAGCCCCTGTTTCACCGGGTGGCTCGTCGTAGCTGTCGCCGCCGCGTTCGGAGCGCTTCCCATACCCGCTTCATTTGAGAAAATCCCGCGTCTTACACCTTGCATCAAGGCCGCACCTAAAGCGCCGCCCGCTGCCTGATCAATGCCGAACGCATTTTTTATGATTAGCGACAGAACGCCGGGCAATTGGGTGATGTTCGTCAGAATGACAAAGAAAGCGACACCGATATATAAAACGGCCAAGACGACTACGATGTATTCCGCCATTTTCGCAATTCGTTTGACGCCGCCGAAGATTACGCCGCCGAAAACCAAGATTAAAATAATGCCCAATGTAAGCCGGCTGGTGCCGAATGCGTTTTGAAAGGCGACGCTGATCGTATTGGATTGAACGGAATTAAAAACAACCCCGAATGACAGTGTGATTAATACGGCGAACAGCGCGCCCATCCAGCGTTTCTTCAGGCCTTTTTCCATGTAATAGGCAGGTCCGCCGCGGAATCCGTTTTGATCTTTTACTTTATAAATTTGGGCCAGCGTGCTTTCAACAAAGCTTGAAGCCGAACCGATGACTGCGATAATCCACATCCAGAAAATAGCGCCCGGACCGCCGAGTGCGATCGCAATGGCGATTCCGGTAATATTCCCGGTTCCGACACGCGCCGCCATACTGATGCAAAATGCCTGAAACGGGGAAATGCTGTTTTTTGTCCGGGCGGCCGCGCCTTCCTTCAAAACCCGGATCATTTCCTTCAGCATGCGGACTTGCAGACCCTTTGATCTGAACGTAAAAAACAGTCCCAGAGAAAGAAGCAGTACGATTAACAGTTTTGACCATAAAAAATCATTTGCCGAGCCGATTACATTTTCAAGGAATTCCTGCATCCAATCACCTCTTGGTTCATTTGATTAAAAAATACTGAGCTCCCACTCCTGTGCAATATGTTTCAGCAGCATGCCGCCGGTCAGGCTGTTGCCGTATTCATCAATGGCCGGACCGTAAATGCCGATGCCGCAGCCGTTATGAAAAGGCTGCTCTCTTCTGGCGCTTGGGGGAACCAATGCCATGATGCCGCCGGATACCCCGCTTTTGGCCGGGACGCCGACGAAAGCCGCATATTTGCCTGACGCATTGTACATCCCGCACGTCAGCATCAGGGCTTTGGCGAGTTTCGCGACATCTTTCGGAATGACCTGTTCCCGTCGGATCGGATGGTAGCCGTCATGGGCAAGTATCAATCCGATTAAAGCGATGTCCTCGGTTGTACTCTCCATGGCGCACTGCTTTAAATACACTTCAAGCGTTTCTTCCACATCCGCCTCGAGAAAGTTCGTTTCTTTTAAATAGTAGGCGAGCGCTCTGTTCCGATGTGCGGTCTGCCATTCAGAACGGAAGACCTCCTCGTGAATGTGAGGCCGTTTTCCTATTAATTTTTCAAAAACGGAAAAGAGATATTCTAATTTATTATGCGCCGTTTCACCCGGAAGCAGCGAGGCGACGGTAATGGCGCCGGCATTGATCATCGGATTGAAGGGCTTCCCGGGTTTATGGATTTCAAGCCGGATGATAGAATTAAACGCATCACCCGTCGGTTCCACGTCCACACGATCCAGCACATAAGGAATGCCTCTGGACATGCAGGCGGCAATAAAGCTGATGACTTTTGAGATGCTCTGCAATGTGAACGGCACATTCCATTCACCGGCATGAATCATTGAGCCATCCGGCTCTAATATACAAATGCCCAGCTGAGAGTCGTTGATTTCTCCGAGGGCGGGTATATAATTTGCGCTTTTTCCATTGACGGAAAACGGTCGGTAATGCTCGACCCAATCTTGTAAAAGTGAAGCCAGTTCCTCTTTTTCAAGGCGCTCTCTGACCATATCTTTCATAACATTCCTCCTCTATTGCAAGCCTGTCCGAAGCGGAAACCGGTCTTGGAAAACGTTTTCAAAAATAGCGTGTTCCATGTTAATGTATAATGACATCTACAGAATCATACAAAATACGACAAAATCATTCTTAAAATAAGCCGATAGATTTATAAATCAGCCGGAGCGTCCCGCCATTCGGGTCTAAAGAAATTTGCGGACTGTATCGGTCTTGTTCAAAATAGACAGAAGAAGGAAGTGATTGTGATCAGGCTCGACTATTTACTGAAAAAAGACGGCTATCTTTTCGCCCTTATGCTGATCACCGTGCCGCTGGCGGGGGAACTGAAATTTTACCCCCTGAATGAGGTATATCGGATCAGCTTCGGCGCCCCGGCTTTTTTCTTTTTTCTTCTGCTGCTTCGGCATGTGCCGGCGGTATTGTCAGGGCTGTTGACAGGTGCAGCCGTTGTGGCATTCCGGATCGGCCTGGCGTGCTGGGGGGGAGAGCATGCCGGATTTACGGCGGCTTTTTTCAGCCAATATCCCAGTTTCTTTTTTTACTTTACATATGCCTGTTTGTTTTATGTGCTGAAGGTCAGGCTTTTTTGGGATCGGCCGCTCATGATCGGGTTTCTCGGTTTTCTCATTGAAATGGCGTCCGATGCCGTTGAAATGACGGTTCAGTTTTCCGGCGGCAAGCAGATTATGATGCCGGACAAGCTGGCGGATATTGCGGTTATCGCTGTTTCTCACACATTTATTGTGCTGAGTTTTTTCAACGTGATGAAGCTGCACGAATCTCAGGTCAGGGAAAAACAAACGAGAAAGCAGCATGAGCACATGCTGATGATTGTGTCTAACTTATATGAAGAAACGATTCATCTGAAAAAAACGTTAAAAACGACGGAGCATGTGACGAAAGAATCCTATCAGCTGTATCGGGAAATGAGCGGGAACGACCGGGAGCTCGGGAGCCGAATGCTGCGCCTTGCGGGAGAAATTCATGAAGTGAAAAAAGACAATCAGCGAATATTCGCCGGTCTGTCGAAGCTGATTTCAAATGAGAGATTCCGGGATTACATGAATGCCGCCGATCTGGTCGGCCTCGTTATCCGCATCAATGAAAAATACGCCGAATCTTTAGGCAAAGACATTCAATTCAAAAGCGTGATTGAAGGAGAACACCCCGATTATCACGTCTTTACCGTCCTGTCGATCTTAAATAACCTGACCGCCAATGCCGTCGAAGCCATGGGTGACAGGGGTGAGATCCGCCTCGCGCTGCGCAGGGCTGAGGGGGAGATGGCCGAATTTGAGGCGGAAGATGACGGTCCCGGCATCCCGGAAAAAATCGGAGAGGTAATCTATGATCCCGGATTTACGTCCAAATACGATGAATTCGGCACACCTTCAACGGGCATTGGGCTTTCATACGTGAAGGAAATCGTAACCGAACTTGACGGAGACATTTCCTTTCATAACAAGCCAAAAGGCGTCATATTTACGATTAAACTGCCGGTGAAGCATTTGATTGCAGAAAGGATGAACTCATAATATGCGTTTTTTTATAGCTGATGATGACCGGGCGATCCGTTCCATTTTAAAACAGATGATTGAGGACGAGGACTTAGGCGAAGTCGTCGGTGAGGCAGAGGACGGAAGCCAGATTGAAGGGCATTATCTCCATTTCAAACAAGTCGATATTTTATTAATTGATCTGCTGATGCCGGGTCGGGACGGGATTGAGACGATCCGGCATCTTCAGGGGTCGTACAACGGAAAAGCAGTGATGATATCGCAGGTGGAGGCAAAGGAAATGGTGGGAGAAGCTTATTCTCTCGGCATCGAATACTTTATCCATAAACCGATCAACAAAATCGAGATCGTCACCGTTTTGCGAAAAGTAAAAGAGCGGATTGAACTGGAAACGTCGATCGGCGACATCCAACACTCGTTAAGCCGTCTTATTCAGCGGAATGAGCCGAAAAAAAGCGGGCCAGGGAGTGTGCGCGAGAAATCAATCAAAGAAACAGGAAAATTTCTTTTATCGGAATTAGGCATCGTGGGAGAAAGCGGGGCGCATGACCTCATGGCCGTCCTTCACTATTTATTTGAGGATGAACAGGCGGAAAGAAACATCCCGTCTTTAAAGCAGATGTTTACAAACGCCGCCATCCGGAAGCTGGGGCCTGCGGCGGCACAAGCTGAGGTTAACAGAGAAATCAAAGCCTCGGAACAGCGGATCAGAAGGGCCGTCATTCATTCGTTAAACCATTTCGCCTCATTGGGCACAACTGATTTTTCAAACCCCAAATTTGAATATTACGCCTCGAAATTCTTTGATTTCCCCGCTGTCAGCAAGAGAATGAAAGAAATGCAGGCTAAGGAAACCGTGCCGCTTTCTCCGGTTAAAGTAAATATGAAAAAATTCATTCACGTCTTTTTTTTGGAGGCGAAAGATTTACGTGAAGGATCAAAATTTGTCAGCGGAGGCAGCCGGTAAGCTGATAAATAGGGTTTACGTATATAAGGTTTTTGTGTAAAATAATGTTAACTAAGAAGGAACGGAGGGATCCTGATGGCTGATCAAATTCCGGTTTTCGCACTAATGAAATAGTGTCAAAGTCTCTGCCTTGAGCGCGGAGGAAACCGGGATTGTCTGCCTGAATAAGGAACCTGACAGTAATAGTGAGGGGGCGGCGATTATGCCGCCCTCTTTTTGGCGTCTTCACATATCTCTTTCTCCTCCGCCTCAGGCGAAGCTCTGTGTCAGTAAATAAGGGAAATGGGGAAACGAAATGACAAAACAAAGGGAAATAGAATCCGTTTTGAACATCGCAAAGGAAAATGGCTTACGGTTAAAATATGAAGGGGCGGACATAAATGAAACGGGTATGGACTTCCAAGTCGTATTTGCTGAAGATGACAGCGGCATGACATGGGTGCTCCGAAAGCCGCGCCGTCCCGATGTTATCGATAGAGCGGCTGCAGAAAGCGGCGTTCTCGCGTTTCTCCGCAGCCATGCCGCGGTAGCAGTGCCCGATTGGCGGATTCATACACCGGAACTGATCGCTTATCCGAAACTGGACGGAATACCCGCTGCCGCAATTGATCTGGATAAGAAACAGTATGTCTGGAATATGGAACACGAGCCGCCTTCAGACGGTTTTGTCGGCTCGCTTGCCGCGTCATTAGCTGAGCTGCACGGGGCAGACCCGGATGCGGCCTCCAGATCCGGAATTGAAATCATAAAACCGGATGACGTCAGGCAAAGGGCGGCGGAATCAATGGATCACATAAAAAAAGAAATCGGGGTCTCAGAGCCGCTTTGGAAAAGATGGCAAACGTGGATAAATGACAGTTCGTACTGGCCTGATTTTTCCGCGCTGATCCATGGCGACTTGCATCCTCCGCATATTTTGATCGGCGAAAATCAGCGTGTGACGGGTCTCCTCGATTGGACGGAGGCAAAGGTTGCCGATCCGGCCAAGGATTTTGTCCTTTATCAAGTGATATTAGGAGAAAAAGAAACAAAACGGCTGATGAAGAGCTACGAAGCTGAAGGCGGGCGCGTCTGGCCGAAAATGCAGGAGCATGTGACAGAATGGCAGGCCGCTTATCCCGTGGAAACGGCGAAATTCGCGCTTCAGACGGGGCAAGAGGAGCATATGCAAATGGCGCGGGACATGCTCGGCCTGTCCAATCCGAAAGGTTATTGACTTCCGCCGGATGACAGCGTATGATACATTTTAAAATAAAAGAACGGATGAACAATGCTGAGGAAGAGTAAGTACGCATCAGCGCGCGGGGTTCAGAGAGTCGGTGGCCGCTGTGAACCGATCCCCGTCCGGTGCCAAATGGGCTTCTGAATTGCTGCGCTGAAATGACAGTAGGCGGTGCCGGGATTCTTTCCCCGTTATCAAGAAAGGAGTATTGAAACCGTGTGTTTCTGTACTTTTTGAGAGAATGGCTCTTCAGCCGTTAATAAAGGTGGCACCGCGAAAACCTCGTCCTTTGATGGACGGGGTTTTTTGTGTTGTTAAGGAGGTGATGGCCATGGAAAGTGAATGGAGACGGACAGACAATCAAAAAAGGAGGGATATTCATGGTGATCGCAACCGACGATCTTGAGCTCACGTGTCCGCATTGTGAAGGAACCGGCCAGGAGAAGGAAGGGACGCCCTGTCCGAAGTGCGGCGCGAAGGGCGTCATATTGACGGCTCAAGGAAACACGCTGCTGCATTTTATCAGAAAGCATATTGATTAGTGAAATCAAACGAAAAAGGCCGTTATCCGGCCTTTTTTACGTTATTCGGACCGGGGTTCTAAAAAACGGGACCCGCCCAAGTCTTTTCTCATCAGATAGATATGGAAAAAATATTCTCCGACGGCGATGATGACGGCGGAAATAAGGGCGGCAAACGCCAGTCTTCCCCCGGAAATGCCCATGGACAGCGGCATTCCCATCAGCCAGACAACAAGAAACGCGATTCCGAAATCAGCGGACGCCGCCGTGATATTATTCCATCTCGGAAGCACGTACAAGTCGCCCGTAAAGTAGGAAACGGCTCCCAGCACAATGGTCATCAGCAGCACGTCGCCGAATGTAAAGCGAAAACCTAAGCCGAGTATCAGATACAGAATAATGATGGTCATAATGCCTTTAATGGCAAGCGCTTTAATGTGTTCCATGCGAATTCCTCCTTATGGAAATCATGTTAGTATGTTTCCTCATAACGTGAAATATAAACCCTTTTTTCGTGAACATTTGTTTTCTGGCTTTTGGCTGTCATCACTGGGCCGCTGCTGAATATGATGAAAGGAGAAAATACGGGAGGTGTCATGATGGCAGTCGTAAAAGCGTCGAGCGCCGATGTCGATCTAATGGCAAGGCTGCTCAGGGCGGAAGCGGAAGGCGAAGGGAAGCAGGGAATGCTTTTGGTCGGCAATGTGGGAATCAATAGGGTGCGGGCGAATTGTTCTGATTTTAAAGGCCTGCGCACCATCAGGCAGATGGTGTTTCAGCCGCACGCGTTTGAAGCGGTGACTCACGGATACTTTTACCAGAGACCGCGTGAATCCGAGCGGAGGCTTGCCCGCAGGAACATTAACGGAGAACGGTTTTGGCCGGCTAAATTCAGCCTGTGGTATTTTAAGCCGCCGGGCAACTGCCCGCAGACTTGGTATGGCCAGCCGTTTGTCGCCAGATTCAGATCCCACTGCTTCTATCAGCCGACAGGTGAGACGTGCGAAAACGTGTACAATACATTTTAATCCCGGGCGCACCGTTCTTAGAATGAACGGTGTTTTTTTAATGTTTTGTGAAGAAAAATAGGAAAAAAGTGCGCTTGACGGATGACAAGCCAAAAAGAAACAGAGGGGGTTTTCTCCCGGCGGGGCAAGGTTTGTCGAAACAATGTGAAAAATGTCTCCCGCCGTCCATTTTTCAGCCTTACAAACCCTTCACACTTCTTCATAGCGGTTTAACATTTCTTTTTTATAATAAGGGCGATCAATGAGACGAAAGGGGAACTGACATGACACATGACGGCCGTTTAGATGAATGGATCAAGGAATTGGAGAACAAAAGCTTTCAGAACAATACGTTTGACCGCCGCGCATTTATACAGGGCGCCGGGAAAATCGCCGGTCTTTCCCTCGGGTTAGCGATCGCGCAATCCATCGGCGCGTTTGAAGTGAATGCCGCTCCGAAATTTTCAAACTATCCGTTCACCCTCGGCGTAGCCTCCGGCGACCCGCTGTCTGACAGCGTCATTCTCTGGACGCGTCTTGCCCCGGACCCGCTGAATGGGGGCGGCATGCCGAAGCAGGCCGTGCCGGTAAAATGGGAAATCGCTACTGATGAACATTTCCGTCACATCGTCAAACGCGGAACGGAAATGGCCAAGCCGAATCTCGGACACTCCGTCCATGTCGAGGCGGACGGGCTCAAGCCCAATAAAGTGTACTATTACCGGTTTAAAAGCGGGCATGAGCTCAGTCCCGTCGGCCGGACGAAAACGCTGCCCGCTCCCGGCGCTGACGTATCCGCCATGACGTTTGCATTTGCCTCATGCCAGCAGTATGAACACGGCTATTATACGGCGTATAAACATATGGCGAAGGAAAAGCTTGATCTCGTGTTCCATCTCGGAGATTACATTTATGAATACGGACCGAACGAATATGTGTCAAAAACAGGAAATGTCAGGACGCACAGCAGCGCTGAAGTGTATACACTGTCAGATTACCGCAACCGTCATGCCCAATACCGCTCTGATGCCAATCTGAAAGCCGCCCACGCCGCATTTCCGTGGGTCGTGACGTGGGACGATCATGAGGTGGAAAACAATTATGCCAATATTATCCCTGAAAAAGGCCAATCCGTGGAAGCGTTTGTGCTCAGGAGGGCCGCCGCTTATCAGGCTTATTATGAACACATGCCGCTCAGGCGCATGTCATTGCCGAACGGTCCTGATATGCGGCTGTACAGGCAATTTTCTTATGGCAATTTGGCATTGTTCAATGTGCTTGATACAAGACAGTACAGAGATGATCAGGCCAACGGCGACGGGAATAAGCCGCCTTCTGATGAGTGGAGAGACCCGAAGCGTACATTGATGGGGACAGAACAGGAGCAATGGCTCTTCGGCAATTTAGCCGCCTCAAAAGCGAAGTGGAATGTGCTGGCGCAGCAAATCTTTTTCGCGCAATGGAATTTCGGAACAACCGCCAATCCGATATACAGCATGGATTCATGGGACGGCTACCCGGCGCAGCGGGAGCGGGTCATCAATTTTATAAAAAGCAAAAACCTGAACAATGTCATCGTGCTGACGGGTGATGTTCACGCAAGCTGGGCGTCAAACCTGCATACCGATTTTAACCAAACGAATTCAAAGATTTTCGGAGCCGAATTCGTCGGGACTTCCATTACATCTGGAGGAAACGGGGCGGATAAACGGGCCGATACGGATCAGATCTTAAAACAAAACCCGCATATTAAGTTTTTCAACGATTACCGCGGCTATGTCCGCTGTACGGTGACCCCTGCCCAATGGAGAGCGGATTACAGAGTGGTGCCGTACGTGACGGAGCCGGGGGCTGAGGTATCCACGCGGGCTTCATTCATTTATCAGAAAGACCAGACGGGGATTCGGAAGGTCTCTCAAGCGGCGGTTGCAGGCGGTTTAAAGCAGTCAAACGAGGTGGAAGAGGATCGTTTCTTCGCCCATAACAATGCGCATGAAAAGCAAATGAGAAAGAAACGGGCCAAAATCTCACAATAAGGAGGCACACTCATGTTTTCAAATATCGGCATTCCCGGGTTGATCCTGATCTTCGTCATCGCTCTCATCATTTTCGGACCTTCAAAGCTTCCGGAAATCGGCCGTGCCGCCGGCCGCACGCTGCTTGAATTTAAAAGCGCCGCAAAAACACTGGTCTCAAATGAAGAGCCGGACAAGCAGACGGCTGAGAAAGACAAAACGGCAGGCTGAATCCTGACATGGGGGCAGACGAATCCGCTTCTGCCTCTTTCTCTATAAGGAGGATGTACGATTGGATAAAAAAGAAACCCACTTGATCGGGCATTTAGAGGAAGTCCGGCAGCGTCTCATTAAAACCGTTATCGCCTTTCTCGTGTGTTTTATCGGCGCCTGCTGGTTTGTGCAGGATATTTATGACTGGCTGATCAAGGATTTGGATGGCAGGCTGGCCGTTTTAGGGCCGAGCGAGATTTTATGGGTGTATATGATGATTGCGGGAATATGGGCCCTTACGGCAACGATTCCGGTTGCGGCCTTTCAGCTCTGGCGTTTTACGGCGCCGGCCTTGACCCCGTTTGAACGCCGCGCCGCTTTGCTTTACATTCCGGGGCTTTCGGTTTTGTTTATCATCGGAATTTCCTTCGGGTATTTTGTGCTGTTTCCGATTGTGCTCGGATTTTTAACACAATTGTCCGCCGGCCATTTTGACATGGTATTTACGGCGGACAAGTATTTTACCTTTATGCTGAATCTTACATTGCCGTTCGGATTTTTATTTGAAATGCCTCTGGCCGTCATGTTTCTGACACGGCTCGGAATCGTGAATCCAACCCGGCTGGCAAAGGCGCGGAAGCTTTCGTATTTTGTGCTGATCGTCGTCTCTGTGCTGATTACGCCTCCGGATTTTATGTCTGACTTTCTCGTTATGATTCCGCTGCTTGTCCTCTATGAAATCAGTGTGACGCTGTCCCGCATCGTTTACCGGAAGAAATGGGCCGAGGCGCCGTCTGCAGCTTAGTGAAGTTCGCCTCCGCCGGTCTCAATATCGTCCTCATGCGCCGCGGCGGTCACCGCGGCGATTTTGAGCGCTTTTGTCACGAGATCCAGGCTGAGGCTCGGCGCAGACTTCTGCAAGGTTTGCTCCGGAATGTACGGGATGTGTATAAACCCGCCGCGGATGTGGGGATGATGGCAGGCGATTTCATCCATCAGGCCGTAAAAGAGATGATTGCATACAAACGTCCCCGCCGTGTAGGATACAGCCGCGGGAATGCCTTCCTTTTTGATTTCCTCAACGATCCGTTTGATCGGAAGGCCGGTCCAATAGGCCGCGGGACCGTCTTGAGAAATGTTTTCCCCGACAGGCTGGTTTCCTTCGTTATCCGGTATGCGCGCCTCATTGAGATTGATCGCGACCCGTTCCGGCGTGATCTGCATTCTGCCGCCTGCCTGTCCGACACAGATGATAATGTCAGGCTGATGCTTTTTGATCGCCTTGCGCAGCACGGCAAGAGACTTATAAAAAACGGTCGGCACTTGTTCGGATACGATAGAGGCGGAGCCCTCAGCGGCACCGTTCAGCCGTTTGACCGCTTCCCATGAAGGATTGACAGTTTCCCCGCCGAAGGGGTCAAAGCCTGTCAGCAATACTTTTTTCTCCATATAAAACCCTCCTTTTCTTTTTACCATACTCTATAATGGACATATATTCCTGCCGAAGGGGGAAACATGTCTTGAATTCGCCTCTGATGCAATACCGATCTTTATTTCCGGCGCTCCGCACACATACGATGCTCGCCAGCTGCTCTCAAAGCGCTCTTGCCCTGCCGGTTTCAAAAGCGATCAATGACTACCAGGAAAGCCTGCTTCAGCATGGCGGAAACTGGGAAGAAGCCATTGGACGTACGGAGCAGGCAAGGTGTGAATTTGCGAAATTGATCGGCGCCCATCCTGAAGAAATCGCCGTTTTACCTTCAGTAACGGCTGCTGTCTCTGCCGTCGTTTCTGCTTTACCGGATTGCCGAAAGAAACAGGCGGTGTATACGGAATTGGATTTTCCGGCGATCGCCCACATTTTGAAGGCACAGACTGAGATGGAGCTTTCAGTCGTGCCGTCTGAAGATGGAATGATCCCGCTAGAGCGGTATGAGACGTACATATCGGAACAGACGCTTTTCACCTGTGTGCCCCATGTGTCATATACGTCGGGGTTTGTCCAGGATATGAAGCGCATTGCCGAGATATCCGCAAAGAAGGGATCGCTTCTTTTTGTCGATGCTTATCAATCGGCGGGGCACATCCCGATTGATGTAAAAGAATGGGGAGTTGATATGCTGGCCGCGGGTGCGAGAAAGTATATGCTCGGCATACCGGGAACGGCGTTTCTTTATGTCAGAAAGGAACTTGCCGAACGGCTGAAGCCGAAAGTCACCGGGTGGTTCGGGCAGCAGCGGGCGTCGATGCTGGATTTAACCCGTTTTTCTTATGCGGACGGAGCCAAACGCTTTGAGACCGGGACCCCGGCATTTATCAGCATATATGCGGCACAGGCGGCTTTATCTCTATTAAACGATGCCGGCACAGACCGCATTCACCGGGAAGTAAAAAAACTCAGCGCATTTGCGTATGAATACGCTTCTGAAAAAGGACTGAATCTCACAGGGCCGCCGTCTGCCGATGACAGACCCGGCATGATTTCCATACGGGATGAAAAAGCGGCGGAAACGGCTGCGCTGTTGAGGCGGAAAAACATCGTATGCGCACCCAGCGGACAAATCATCCGGCTGGCGCCTCATTTCTATAACACGGCTGACGATCTGATCTATGCGATTGATGAACTGGCTGAAGCGCGCGGTATATAAAAAAAACAGCAGACTCACGGGGAGCCTGCTGTTTTCTTATGAATGATTCACTTTGACCCGTTTCATAAAGAAAGCGCTGATCAAGCCGATAACGGCGACAATCATCGCGAAGATAAAGGCGTGCTGGACGCCCGCAATCAGCGCGTGAGAGTATGCGGAAGGATCATTCGGGTTTTTCGCGGTGCTCATATAATTTTTCTGGCCGGCCGCCATGATGCTGACCGCCACCGCAGTGCCGATTGCGCCGGCCATCTGCTGGAGCGTATTCATAATGGCTGTTCCGTCCGGATAAAATTCCGGCGGCAGCTGATTTAAGCCGTTCGTTTGCGCCGGCATCATGATCATGGAAATGCCGATCATCAGGCATGTATGAAGCGCGACAATCAGAAGCGCCGTAGAAGCGCCGTTAATGTTTGAGAAAAACGAAAGCACAGTTGCCGTGATGACAAATCCGGGAATGACAAGCCACTTCGGCCCGTATTTATCAAACAGACGTCCCGTCACCGGAGACATAAAGCCGTTTAAAATACCGCCCGGCAGCAGGATGAGCCCGGACGTAAACGCCGTCAGCATCAGTCCGCTTTGTAAATACATAGGCAATAGGAGCATTGTCGATAAGATAACCATCATACAGATAAACACAATCACGACACCGAGAACAAACATCGGATAGCGGAAAGCGCGCAGATTCATCATCGGCTGCTTCATTGTCAGCTGCCTGATGGAAAATAAGATGAGCGCGATCGCACCGACAGTGAGTGAACCGATAACCGTCGGGCTTGACCAGCCGTCTGATCCTTCGCCCGCATTGCTGAATCCGAATACGATGCCGCCAAACCCGATCGTAGACAGAATAATGGAAAGCACGTCAATTTTCGGTTTTGTAATGTCAGACACGTTCTGCATGTAGGCGATGCCGAATAAAAGAGCCAACACAAGAAACGGCAGGGAAATCCAGAAAATCCAATGCCAGTTCAAATGCTCTAACACAAGCCCTGAAAACGTCGGACCGATCGCAGGAGCGAACATGATGACAAGCCCGATCGTCCCCATCGCCGCTCCGCGCTTATGCGGCGGGAAGATGACGAGGATTGTATTAAACATCAGCGGCAGCAGCAGCCCGGTTCCTAAAGCCTGCACGATTCTTGCCGCCAAAAGAAACGGAAAGCTCGGCGCAAGCGCTGCAATCAGCGTGCCGATAATGGAAAAAGCGAGTGAAACGATAAACAGCTGTCTCGTCGTAAACCATTGCAAAAGCAGACCTGATACCGGCACAAGAATACCGAGAACGAGCAGATAGCCCGTCGTCAGCCACTGGACGGTCGCAGGAGTGATATGTAGCTCCTTCATCAGATCAGTCAGGGCGATATTCAGCGCCGTTTCACTGAACATGCCGATAAACCCTGCCGTCAGCAAAGAAATCATGATCGGCATGACTTTATATTGTTTGGAAGGCTGAGCGTTTTCCAAAATCATTCTCCTCTCTTTCTATACGTACATGTCTCTCGTATTTTATGTCTTCAGCAGGTTGGGGATTTGTTTAGAAATATGGAGGATCGGCATTTTGTCTTTTTTGGCTAAGGACACAATGATGCCGCCTTCTATCATGGCATTTAAAACAGTGCTGATTTCCGCCGCTTTCTCATCAGAAAAACCGGCTGATCTTAATTTGCCCGCGAACAGATTCTCCCATTCCTGATAAGCGCTTTGACAGGCCTGCCGGAGCTTTTCGCTCTTTAAAGCAGTCTCGGCAGCCAGTAAACCGACAGGAAACCCTTCAAAATTCTCCGGACATGTGAATTGCCGTGATAAGTCCTGTAAAAACGCTTGAATGCTTTCCGCAGGATCAGGATAGGCATCAAGGCTTTCTTTTATTTTCATACGGATATAATGGCTCATTTCATTGACAGCCTCAATGGCGAGCTGCTCTTTGCCGTCCGGAAAATGATAGTAAAGAGAACCTTTCGGCGCACCGCTTTCTTTAATAATCTGATTCAGTCCCGTGCCGTAATACCCCTGAAGCTGAAACAGCCTGGTTGCCGCGGCGAGGATTTTTTCACGAGAATCTCCATAGCTCATAATGTTCCCACCTTACTGATTTGTGACAAATTTAAAATATAGTGACTGGTCTATTATCTGGATTTCGCATGACGGTGTCAAGAATTTTTAACGGTTATTTTCTTCGGAAGGTTGCCTGACAAGCGCGTTGACCGGTGAGAGGAAAATCTTCATAAATAAAGAAAAGGAGAGAAAAGAATGAAAAAACAATTCATGCCCTTCATTACATTTATCACGGCTCTGCTCTTCATCGCGGCCGGCTGCTCCCAATCTCCTCAAACGAAAGAAACACCGCCCCAGATGGCAGCCGCAGCCTCTGCGAAAAAAGACGGACTTCCGAATATTAAAATTCTTGCCACCGGCGGCACAATTGCAGGCGCTGCTCCTTCGAAGACGTCCGCTACGGAGTACAGGGCGGGGGCAATCGGAGTTGATGCCCTGATTCAGGCCGTTCCGGAGATAAAAGAGGTCGCGCATGTGAGCGGAGAACAGGTTGTGAATATCGGCAGCCAGAATATGAATAACGAGACACTGCTGAAACTTGCAAAACGGGTAAACAAGCTGCTCAAGTCTGATGATACAGACGGCATTGTCATTACACATGGAACAGACACACTTGAGGAAACCGCCTACTTTCTCAATCTGACGGTCAAAAGTGACAAGCCCGTTGTTGTCGCCGGGTCAATGCGGCCGTCCACGGCGATCGGAGCGGACGGGCCGTCCAACTTATATAACGCTGTAAAAACAGCGGCTGCGCCTGATGCGAAAGGCAAGGGGACGCTTGTCGTATTAAATGACAGAATCGCTTCGGCGCGCTATGTGACAAAAACCAATACAACCGCGGCCGACACATTCAAATCGGAAGAAATGGGTTATATCGGAACAATTGCTGATGACGTCTATTTTAATAACATCATGACCCGAAAGCATACGAAGGATACAGATTTCAAGATAGATAAACTTGATAAACTGCCGCAGGTCGATATTATATACGGCTATCAAAATGACGGAAGCTATCTCTTTGAAGCCGCCGTAAAATCAGGAGCGCAAGGCATTATTTTTGCAGGCCCGGGAAACGGCTCAATGTCTGATGAGGCCCAAAAAGGCGCCGTAAAGTCGGTCAAAAGCGGGCTGGCGGTCGTCCGCTCCACAAGGACGGGAAACGGAACGGTAACACCTAATCGAGAGTATGAAAAAGACCATTTGACAGCTTCAAACTCTCTCAACCCTCAAAAAGCGCGGATTCTTCTGATGCTTGCGCTGACAAAAACGCATGATCCTAAGCGGATTCAAACCTATTTCAATGAGTACTAGGAGTAGAGAACCGGGTGTTCTCTCCTTTGTTGGTATGCCGTATTAAAGCATAAGCGTGCTTTCGGGAAAGGGGCGTCTTTCTCATTTTTCCGCTCTTTTTTTAATTGTTGAAAACAGTAAAAAATACACTATTTTTTCCTTTTCTCCTCTAATAGAATGAAAACTGCAAAAATATTACATAGCAGGAGGAAAGTTCATGAAACATATAAAAAGCAAAATCCTAGTCATCCTTACAGTTTGTATGCTGTCCGTCATTTCCGTATTTGCCTTCCAGCCGACCGTATCGAAAGCCTCCTCAGGGCATAACCCTGTTGTCATGGTCCACGGAATCGGCGGGGCGTCCTTTAACTTCGCGGGAATCAAAACATACTTGGCATCCCAAGGCTGGTCAAGAAAAGAGATGTACGCCATTGATTTCTTAGACAAAACCGGAAACAACAGACACAATGCGCCGAGACTGTCCAATTACGTGAAAAAAGTGCTCAGCGAAACAGGTGCGAGTAAAGTCGATATCGTCGCGCACAGCATGGGCGGAGCCAACACACTCTATTACATTAAAAATCTTGACGGCGGAGACAAAATCGCAAACGTCGTAACACTGGGCGGAGCGAACGGCCTTGTGACCAACCGGGCGCTTCCGGGGACTGATCCGAACCAAAAGATTTTATATACATCGATTTACAGCTCAGCGGACTTAATCGTCATGAACCCGCTGTCACGGCTGATCGGCGGGAAAAACGTGCAGATTCACGGTGTCGGACACATCGGACTTTTGATGAACAGCCAAGTAAACGGGCTGATTAAAGAAGGTCTGAACGGCGGCGGACAAAATACAAATTAACAGTTTCAAAGCCCCGGAGAATGAGAATATCCCGGGGTCTTTTTTTTCTTCCATATTCTTTTTTCGCCGTAAACCAAGCCCTCTGAAGTTATTTTTGTTAAAATAATAAAGTTATATCAGAATTCGGAGGGTTTATTGTGGGAAAAGTGAAAAGAAATGCCCCTTGCCCATGCGGCAGCGGGAAGAAATATAAAAAATGCTGCGGAAGCAAAGAAGCTGCCATTCCGGCAGACATCGCGGCAAAAGAAGCGAAACAGATTCAGGAAAGCCTAATGGAGTACGCCTTTACAGCACATAGAGACGGCATATCATCATTTATTAACCAGCACGCATTCATTACGGAGCTGGACAGACAGACAAAAGACATCGGAGTCTTCAACCTCGGCATCTGGGGAATTTTCTTCCGTCCGCTGGCAGGCGGCAAGACGATTTTTGAAGAATATCTTCAGAAAAAAGCCGGCGGGATCAACCGCCCGAAAACACGGGAAATCGTTGAATCATGGAAAAGCATGACACCTGCCGTTATGGTGCTTGAAGATGTGAAAGAAGGAATGATTCACTTTGAAGATGTGATGACGAAAAAACAATTCAAAGTGGAAATGGACGTCAGCCAGCAGGATCTTCCGCCGGCGGGAAGCCTGATTCTCGGCTATCCGATCCACGAAGCGGAAAAAGCGGAGTTCTTCATGCAATTTACGATCTTCCCTGTGAAGCGGACCGAAGCTCTAATCAGCAAAGTGAAAAAGGCGGCGGCCCCGGCCCTTGCGGAAGGCAAATCGCCTGAGCGCTTTATGCAGGAAAACTTCGACACTGTGCTGGCCGCTCTTTTAACAACTGCGGAAGAGTCTGAGCAGGCTGCTGAAGAAAAACAGACGGAGTGGGCGAACGACATGGAGAAGGAAACGGCGGACGCCATTGAAAAAGGCCTGAGCGGGGATGAATACCCGGCTGAGCTGGTTCCGGCCGTGATTGATCTGTGGAAAACGTTCTGTGTCAAAAAAACACCGACGATCAGAAAGCCTGAAGCTTTCGCGGCGGCGGTCGAATATTACGTGAACAGCATTTCTCTGAACGGCGCGTCCGTTTCTCAAGCCAAGCTGGCGAAGAAGTACGGCGTCAGCGCCTCAACGATTTCCAGCCGCTATAAGGAAATCGAGGGTGCTCTCACGGATGAAGCCGAACGCTTCGCCGCAGCTCTGACATCTTAATACACAGCAAAAAAACCTTGAAGGGCAAACGCTTTTCAAGGTTTTTTCTATAGATAGGCTCTCAGGCAGGATAATTCTTACCGGTTATCTAATACTAAACAGAGCGATAAAAGGAAGGGAGCCTGAGCCATGGATGAGACACGTACGCTGGGCAGGACGGATTTACGGGTAAAGCGTATCGGCTTTGGCGCTAATGCGGTCGGAGGACATAATCTGTTTCCGAATCTTAATGATGAAACGGGAAAAGAACTCATCCGCACAGCGCTGGACGGCGGCGTCAATTTTATTGATACGGCGTTTATATACGGTTTGGGGCGTTCCGAAGAGTTAATCGGTGAAGTTGTCGCAGAGCGCGGCGTGCGGGACAGCCTCGTGATTGCGTCAAAAGGCGCGCACAAAGAGGTCAACGGACAGATCGAGCTGGACAACAGCCGTGAATTTCTCCGGAGTGAGGCGGAAAACAGCCTGAAGCGGCTGAAAACAGACGTGATTGATTTGTATTACGTCCACTTCCCTGACGGCAAAACACCGCTCTCCGAAGTGGCGGGCACGCTAAAAGAACTGAAGGACGAAGGGAAAATCAGAGCAATCGGCGCGTCCAATCTCAGCTTCCGGCAATTGCAGGAGTTTAACGCCGACGGCTATTTAGAGGTTTTTCAATCGGAATATTCACTGATTCAGCGTGAGGCGGAGCACGATCTGCTGCCTTATTGTGAAAAGAACGGCATTTCCTTTATTCCTTATTTTCCGCTTGCTTCCGGCTTGCTGACGGGAAAGTTTACAAAAGACACAGTCTTTGAGGACAGCCGAAAGAACAGGCCGCCGTTTCAGGGAGAAGCTTTTCACCAAAACCTGGAGCGAGTGGATAAGCTTCGGGCCGTTGCGGAAGAAAAAGGGGCGCAGACAGCGCATATCGCACTCGCATGGCTTCTGTCGCAGCCGGCGGTGGATGCGATCATTCCCGGAGCCAAACGCCCCGACCAGCTGAAACACAATCTGGACGCGCTTCATGTGCAGTTAACCGAGGATGAGGTTCAATTTATCAGTGACATCTTTAAGTGAAAATAAAAAAAGGAAATAGCCTGCGCTATTTCCTTTCTTGTTGTCAGGACGTTTTCAAAAACGCTTCTGTCAATCCTTCCAGATCGGCGTCTGTATCCAGATACCACTGGCCGCGGGCGTTTTTCTTCATCTCGATTTCTCTTGTAACGGAAGAAGAAGCCGGTTTCAGGCGCATAAACTCTTCCGGATAGACAGAAAGAAGGTGGCTGACAATTTCGTTTTCATCAGCATCAGGGTGCTTTCCGGCATAGTCTTGCACGCGGTCTTGCAGCTGGCCCGCAAGCGGAGACATATCAAGCGGCGTCACTTTTGCTTCAAGGACGGCTTTTTTGCCTGACATGGATTTGGTATGCACCTTGAGCTCCGTGTTATCCCGAAGCGCTGATGACATGGCGTCAATAATAGCGGTAATGGCTTTTGAATCCGCCTGTTCTTGTGAAATGCCTGCTGAGGTGATAAAGCTGGCTTTCGCCGATTCCTGATATGCGGCGGCCGTCATTTTTTCATTTACACCGGTCAGGCGGGTGAAATCTTTATTGTGCTTGCCGTACAGCATCACATCAATGTAGGCGGATAATGCGTCCGCCGGGTCAGGTTTTGCGTTTGAGGCTGTGCCTTTGACTTTCAGTTTATAAGATAAAGGCTTCGCGTCTTTTGCCTGCGGCTGATATACCAATTCATAGGATTTGCCTTCGTCAGCCGTGAAGTACAGATTGCCCGTCACTGTCTTACCCGCATGAAGCGTGCCGCTCTGCAACAAGTCTTCCTTATCGGCCTTGGCTGTTTTTGCGTCATCCTGATAAAGCGAGAAGTCGCTGCTTTTGACGGTAAGCGGGTCTTTGCCCGTATTTTTGACGGTGACCGTTACTTTCAGCGCGGCCGAATGTTCAGTATCGTCTGAAGCGGCCCATGCCGTCTCTTTTATTTTCACTTTCGCCGTGCTGCTTTCCTGGCCGCCGCTCGTTTCGCTGCTGCATGCGGCGGTAAATGCCGTGAGAAGCAGAATGAAAAACACGGCGCTCATTTTTTTGATGGACATCTGGTTTACCCCCTGTTGTTATTAATTCGATAGTCATGAAGACAGACAGGTTAATTATACTAGTTTTGTATAAAAGAGTCTTGGTAATCATCAATCTTTTTGGAAGAAAAGGAAGTGTTATGATGAAAAAAGAAGAGTTGAAACAGCTGGCTCTCCGAATCGGAAACGTACCTGCCCGCTATGAGAGTAATGTGGAAGAATACCAGGAAGATGAGGTTCTGTTTTGGTGGGAAGATAAGAATGATCCGGAAGCCGGCATCATGGTCGAATTAGACCGGGACGGAAAACTGAAATACTTATCCCGTCCGGCTTTCCGGACTGATCTGCCGCCTCTTTCGGAATCGGACATAGAAGAACGGATGCGGGCGTTTTTAGAAACCCATCGTCCTGGGGCATTGGTTGAGTTCGAATTGGAAAACAGCGGCTCCGCCAATGATGGTGATGTGAGATATTCCTATGTTCAGATGGCTGACGGTCTGCCGCTCCCGCTGACCGGGTTTTACGTCGATCTGTCTTTGACAGGGGAAGTAACCGGCTTTTCTTACCATGGGAAGGCCGATAATCTTGTAAGACCCGGAACAATTGCGGACAAGCGGGAAGCATTGGCTCACTTTGTCAAACATATTGAAGCAGAGCTGTTGTTCACCGTGCTGCATCAGTCCGTCTATGTGCAGGGGGATGACAAGCCCCATCTCGTCTATGAAATCGTGTCTCCGACGCGGCCGATATCGGCCGATCTGAAGGAAGAGGAAGAGAATGAAGAAATAGACGAATATGAAGAGCTGGAAGACGACACGCTGCCGTATGTCCCGATTTCACGCCCTGCACCTGAAGCGGAAAAGATGAGCATCAATGACATGATCGGGCTGCACGACGGTTTTTATAAAGAGAGGGAAAGCGATCTTGGAGAGGGCTGTATCGGCATTGCCTGGCGTCCTGAAAAAACAAAATCCGTACGGGAAGATAAAAGCTTTGAAAGTCTGTTAAAAGAACGGAATGAACACGTATTGAAAACAAGG
Organism: Bacillus sp. KICET-1; assembly: GCF_027721405.1. NCBI lineage: Bacteria > Bacillati > Bacillota > Bacilli > Caryophanales > Bacillaceae > Bacillus > Bacillus sp. KICET-1. Next base: position 601,245 of record NZ_CP113515.1, on the reverse strand, counting down.
TATGATAAAGAATCGGGCCGGCTCACCGGGGTGATGTCATTTATAAAAGTTGAAGGCGAACCGGTGTTTTCCGAGGAAGAATGCCATCACAGGGCCATCCGCTTTTTGTTCGCCATGTTTCCGGAAGCGGATCAGTATTTCCGGGTTCAATATGATGAACCGGATGATGAAGGAGAAAACGCAGGGCTTACATTTAAGGCTTGTCCGGGCGGTGTTGATTTGCGATTCGGAGAGGGGAGAATCTGTGTCAGCAAAAAGACGGGTCTTGTCACTGTATATATGCCGCCGGAAATTGATCCGAAAGAGCTCGAGGAAATCGATCCCGTTCCTTCATTGACATTGGGAGAGGCGAAGGACGCGATCCGCCGGGCCATCAAAGCAGAGCTCGCTTGGGATCGTTGTTACGATGACGACAGCTCCGGGAAAGTGTACAGGCTCGTATACAAACCGGTTTTCCCGCGGTTTATTGAGGCTCATACGGGAGAAGTGATTACGAGTTTAATAGGCTGAAGGTCATGGGCGTTCGTCCCGGGGCTTTCAGAGGGAATGTGACATTTGTATGAAAAAGTGCCGCTCTGAATACGGCTCTTTTCCCTCTTTGCTAAAAATAGACACATAAAAGGCACTTTCTTCCCTTTAAAAGGATAAGGGCGTTTTTATATAATAAAAAACAGTTCTTTTTTATACACTCTTCTGAAAGGATGACCCCATTGCTGAAAGAACATCTGAGAAAAAAAGCGCTGGAAATCGGGAACATACCGCCGCACTATGAGCTTGAAATAGAAGATTATGATGAAAAACAAAAAACGAAAGCCTATTATATATGGAAAGATCGTAACCAGCCGGATAAAACGGTCACGATTGAGCTGGGCGACGACGGATCTTTGCTTACTTATTCACGCAACGACTGTCCGGGTTCAGACATGCAGCTGTCAGACGCCGAATTAAAGCTGACGGCTCTTCGGTTTGCGGCGAGACACCGCCCGCTTACTTTTATGAATTTCATCTTTCAGGCGAGGGAAGAACGCAATGGGTGCATCCGATTTATCTATACAAAAAAAGTGCTCGGCCGGCCGCTTCCCGATTCAGGTTTTTTCGTTGATGTAACCAGGAGCGGCTTCGTCGTGCAGTTTATCTATTACGGGGATAAGGGTGAAGCGCCCGTTCCGGAAACATTCGTCGATCGGGAAAAAGTCGTCTCGCATTATATGAGTGTGCTGACATTCAGTCTCGTCTATGATGTGGTCAATTTTGAGAAAATACCGCGTCTCGTCTATGAACCGATTCTGCCGGCTTACAGCTATCCGGCCGGTGAAGATGATATCGTGCCGGATCAGCAGCTTTGCGAAGACAGGAATGAGCCGGCAAAACCGCTTCCCGCGTTTGAACATAAACGGGAAATCAGCCTGGATGAATTAATGGGGTTTACCGCGGATATGGTTCAGACGCGCCGGCGCGATCTCGGGGATGAGATCGGAACGACATGGCGGAAAGGGTCGGTTCCGGAACGGAAAGATTTGAGTATCGAAAGCTATTTTGAAAGCAGCAACAAAAATACAATGAAGATGAAAACGGACAAAAAGACAGGGAAAATGACAGCCTTTAAATCTTTTATTGAGCATCAAGGCCCGGCCTTTTATTCTGCGGAAGAGTGTGAGGCCGTCGCGCTTCAATTTTTATACAAACTTTATCCGAGAGCGGACGAGTTTTTTAAAATGAACCCGCTGAAAACGGACGGAAGGGGCAGGTTCCGCTTCCATTTTTCCATATGGCATCAGGATATTCCGCTGCGGTTCGGCGCTGCGAGAATACTTGTCAGTCCCGTAACGGGGCTTGTGGAAGCTTACATGGCGCCTGACATTGACCCGGAGCAGCTGGAGAAGATCAATCCGGTGCCGGCCGTTACTCCCGAAGAAGCAAAGGCCGCTTTTTTATCCGATTTCCATCTGCGGCTGGAGTGGCAGCGCGATTTTACGCCGTCCGGCAATGAAGGATATAAGCTTGTGTACAGGCCTGTCTATCCTCCGTACATTGATGCGCAAAAGCGAAAAAAGAAAAGGTTTTATTAGCCAGGGATCATTTGTAAATGAGGATAATCTTTAAAGCCTCTCCAATCGCCTCCCCAATCAAAACCGAGCGTTTTGGCAATCGATACGACCTCAAGCCAATCGGGCGTGCCGTTTCGGTTTCCGTCGTACGTCATATCCCAAATCAGGCTTCCATCCTTTTTTTGCAGGGCGAAGTCGATCGCAAGGCCGTAATTGTGGTAAGATTCCCCGCCTTTTGCGTAGGTGACGATATTTCCTTTTTTTGAACGTCCTTGACGGTACAATTCGTTTTGTTCCTCAATTGATCTGAAACCCTCTGTGATAACGACGGTGATGCCTTTTTTCAGAGCGGCCGTCTGCAATAGCTCCGCATTCTGTTTCACGAGCGGATGAAGAGCGTTTGGAATGGCTCTGTCTTGTAATGCCGTCTGCGGCCTCAATTCTTTCTGCACATAGGAAAAACATAGGTCTGCGGAAAAGAAGAGGATCAAAAGCAGCGCAATTCTGACTGATAGTTTCATGGTGAATTCTCTCTTTCTTTAATTGGTTAAAATCTTTGTTTGCTCACTGCCATAAATTTGCTATGATAAAATATAACATAATTAGTAGCCGGAGGAAGGAGGCAAATCTATGAAATCCAAGATTCCATCTGAAGAAGTGGCCGTAAAGATGAATGAATGGTATAAGCTGATCCGCGCGTTTGAAGCCGATAAAGCTGAAGCGCTGAAGCGGGAGATTCAATTTGAACTCGAAGATATGGAAGAGAACCAGGATTTATTGTTGTATTTTTCATTGATGGAATTTCGGCACCGCATCATGCTGGATAAATTAAAACCCATGAAAGACGGCGACTGCCAGCCTCCGTTCTCTGAAATGCTCACTGAGATTGAGATGAACCAGCAAAAGCTGACCGGCTTACTGGAATATTATTTTTACTATTTCAGGGGAATGTATGAATTTAAGCAGAAAAACTTCATCTCAGCGATTTCTCATTATAAGCGGGCTGAGGAAAAACTTGAATATGTGGAAGATGACATAGAGAAAGCCGAGTTTTTGTATAAAATTTCTGAGGTGTACTATCATATCAAGCAGACTTTCTTTTCGATGAATTACGCAGGACAGGCGCTTGATATTTACAAGAAATATGAATTATACGGAATGAGAAGGGTGCAGTGCAAATTTATCATTGCCGGAAATCTGATGGACGCCCAGCAGCATAAAAAAGCGCTGGAATACCTCGAATGCGCCTTGGAGCACGCGGAGCGGCTTGATGATCAATATATGATTGCTGCGGCCTATTATAATATCGGGCACTGTATGTACAGTCTGGGTGACTTTTGCAAGGCGGCGGAGGATTTTGAACGGGCGGCCGCCGGATTTGAAGCACACAGCTTCCGGCAGGTCATCCAGGCTGTTTTTTCACTCACGCATATCTACTTTAAAACGGAAAAATACAGTGAAGCCGCCGCCAGCTGCGCGCGGGGCATGAGAAGCGCGGCGGAATGGGAAGATGAGATCTATCTGACGAAATTCCGTCTGATTAAAGAGCTTTATCAGGGGGAAGGCGGACAGGATTCGCTCAAAGAGTATTTTGACATTCTGGAATCAAAAGAGCTGTTGGCTGACACAGAGGAACTGCTTCAGGACGCGGCTCATTTCTTTCATCAACGGGAGAACTACAAAGCGGCATCTTATTTTTTCAGCAGGCTTGTCGGCGTGCAAAAAAGGCTGCAAATGAACAACTACGCATAATGAAAAAAAAGAACGAGGGAGCTTCGGTTTCATCGTTCTTTTTATGATCCCTTTTGTTTTCAGCCGATCAAAACCGGGTACATGCTCTGTATTAACATCAGGGAGGAAAAGAGACAATGTATCAGGATTTACAGGGAAAAACAGCAATCGTAACAGGTTCTTCGAAAGGAATCGGAAAGGCCATTGCCGAACGCTTCGGCAAGGAGCGGATGAATGTGGTTGTGAACTACCTCGGTGATTCCGCCGGAGCGGAAGAAGCGGCGGACATCATTGAGAAAGCGGGAGGCCGAGCCGTCACCGTAAAAGCCGATGTATCCTCAGAAGAAGGGATTCAGGCGCTGTTTCATGCCGCGCAGGAGCATTTCGGGGGCGTGGACGTGATGGTCAACAATTCCGGCTTTAACGGAGCCGAAGCGATGCCCCATGAAATGAGCCTGGAGGATTGGCAAAGGGTCATCGACGTCAACGTGACCGGCACCTTTTTGGGGGCGAAAGCGGCACTGAAACATATGCTCGAGCGCGGCAAAAAAGGAACGGTCTTAAACATATCGAGCGTTCATCAGCAAATACCCCGCCCTGAAAACGTGCAGTACTCGGCATCCAAAGGCGGAATCAAAATGATGACGGAAACGATGGCGCTCAATTACGCAGACAAAGGCATCCGGGTGAATGCCATCGCTCCCGGCACGATCGCCACGGAGTCCAATAAGGATCTGGAAGATGAAACACATAAACAGGCCCAGCTGAAAAAAATTCCGATGAACGCCTTCGGAAAACCGGAAGAAGTCGCCGCGGCCGCCGCATGGATGGTGTCGGAAGAAGCGAGTTACGTGACCGGAACGACACTTTTCGTCGACGGAGGCATGACGCTTTATCCGTCTCAGCTGGAGTGAAAATTATACTAATTTCTCATTTTTAACGTCACTTTCTTCTTTTAGGAGACGCCAGTCTTCGTGTCGAAGTGAAGTGAACAGAAAAACAATATTTGTCAATATTATAATAAATGAGCCTGCCTGGAACACATGCAAAGTACCAAGTTTATGAGAAAAATAGCCTGCGGCTAAAACACTAAGGGGAGCCAGTAATGTTGAGATGAGCCTTGAACCGCTAAAAACTCGTCCTAAATAATCAGCAGGGACATGAGTCTGAAAAAGCAAACTTACAAGTCTGGAATTCAAACCTATGCTCCCCATTAAAATGGAATTAAGAATTCCGATTGTCAGCCAATGATCGCTGTGTGCAAGAATCAGTAAAGACAATGCAGTCATGAAAGATGAAATAAACAATGCATGTGCTGACTTGAAAAAACGGTGCACGTAGGGAAGAATAAGACCGCTAATGATTCCGCCTGCAGCACTTAGCGTATAAATGAAACCGATTTGTGTTTCCGTGATATGAAGCTCTTCTTTGAGTTTGAACATAATCATGAGAACCGCACCTGTTAACCCTAAATTTATAAATAGGTTCCATAACGTCAGCAGCTTGTAGACTTTAATCGAGAGGGTATATTTAAGACCCTCAAAACTTTTCCTGAGAATTTCCTTAGGAGTTGCAGCAGCTGTTATCTCTTTATCTGAGTAGTTTATTAATCTAAGCGAGAAGATAAGGATCAAAAAACCTGAAAACGTAAACCATAGGCTGTTAAATAAACCAAATATGGTTAATGATAAACCGGCTATTGAAGGGCCGATTGAAGTAGCTATTGATAAAGCGATCTGAGAAAAAGAATTAGCTGAGGGCAGATCACTCTTTTTCACGATTTCAGGAATGATAGATATGTCAGTTAAACCATACATCGCGATCAGCAGATCAATAAAAAAAGCAATAAATAAGACAAGGGGTGCCGTTAGGATCTGAAATTCATGGAAGATCGGAATGAAAGAAATGAGGAATGCCTGGGATATTGAAATGAAGATAAGTACCTTTTTTCTATTATATGAATCTATAACGGCACCGCCAAAATATGCTGCAAGAAAATCCGCCAAAAAACCTAAAGCGTAGCAAACCCCCATTAAAATTGGAGAGTTTGTGAAATAAAGTATTAATAAGGGGAGAACGAGGTCATATATATTTTCAGTTAATTTGTGTATAAAATTACTGCTGACAACAAAAAGAAGCGCTCTGTTTTTAATCATGATTTAATCCTTTCCGATAATGTTAAATACAATAAAGAGAAGAACTTAGGACAGCTAAGTTCTTCTCGATTACTCTACTCAATCGTAACTTCGTAATTGTCCCCTATTTCTTCCAGTAAGTCTTTGGCGCTTTTTGCTTCAATTGAGGCAGTGCCTTCTCATAAATCAGAATAATCAAATAATAACCAATTATTGCAATTTTGTAAATATATCTTGTAATAATTGGATTTTTTATTTTTCGGTCTGTGGCTCAAGTGGTCATATTGCGTTTGGGGAATATAGGGAAGACCTTGTTTACATTTAATAAAAATAAGGAAATCATCTATTAAAAATAAAGGAGATTAAACTTTATGGCGAGTGACTGGTGGAAAGACGCCGTTGTCTATCAAATCTATCCGCGAAGCTTTCAAGATACGAACGGCGACGGCATAGGCGACCTGCGGGGGATTATCGCGCGTCTCGATTATATAAAAGAACTTGGCGCTGATGTGATATGGATCTGCCCGATTTACCCGTCGCCAAACGTTGATAACGGCTACGATGTGACGGATCATCAAGCGATTATGGAATCCTACGGAACGATGGAGGACTTTCACAATCTGCTTACAGAATGCCGCAGCCGCGGATTAAAGCTTGTGATGGACTTCGTCTTAAATCATACATCCACGGAGCATCCTTGGTTCAAAGAGGCGGAAATGAATCAGGACAGCAAATACCGCGATTATTATATTTGGCGGCCGGGCACCACGGACGGCCCGCCGACCGATTGGGTGTCGGATTACGGACAATCCGTCTGGCAGTACGAAGAACATACGGGCGAATATTATCTGCATATGAACGCCGTCAAACAAGCCGATCTGAATTGGGAAAATCCCGAGGTTCGGCAATCAGTATACGAGATGATGAGATTTTGGCTCGATAAAGGCGTGGACGGATTGCGAATAGACCAGCTTCATCTTCTGTCAAAAAAAGAATATTTGCCGCCATATGAAGATTACATCGCCCGCCGGGCCGATCCGAAGCCTTTCCGGCCAAACGGGGCACGGATACATGATTACTTAAAAGAAATGACGAAAGAGGTATTTTCCAAATATGACGTGATGTCAGTCGGCGAGGCCGGATCAGTGACGCCTGAGGAAGGGCTCGTCTACACGGGAACCGATGAGCATGAACTGAATATGATTTTTCATTTTCAGCATATGGAGCTTGATCAAAAGCCGGGCCAAGAGCATTGGGATGTAAAACCGCTTGAGCTGTCCGATTTAAAGAAAGTGCTCACAGACTGGCAGGAAAAACTGGAACATCAAGGCTGGAATACGCTGTATTGGTGCAATCATGACCAGCCCCGGATCGTATCCCGTTTCGGAGACGAAGGCACATACCGCAAAGCATCCGCCAAAATGCTTGCCGCCCTGCTTTATTTCATGAAAGGCACGCCGTACATTTACCAGGGGGAAGAAATCGGCATGACAAACGCTCCGTTTGACAGAATAGAGGATTATCAAGATATTCAGACCGTCAATATGTATCATAAAAGGGTATTTGAAATGGGTCGTGACAGAGAAGAAGTCATGGCGTCCATTATGGCGAAAAGCCGCGATCATGCCCGTACACCGATGCAGTGGGACGGCAGCAAGAATGCCGGATTTACGGAGGGCGAACCGTGGCTGAAGGTCAATCCCAATTACAAAACCGTCAATGCTGCCGAGGCTCAGGATGATCCCGATTCTATATTGAACTTTTACAAAAAACTGATCCGCCTGCGAAAACAGTATGCTGATATCATAAAAGGCAGCTACACGCTGCTGTTTCCCGATGACCCGCAGCTGTTTGTGTATGAAAGACAGGCAAACGGACAAAAACTCATGTCCATCAGCAACGTATCGAAAGAAGAAGCCGCCTTTTATTGGCCGGACGGCTCCGAACCTGAAAGCGCCGAGCTGCTTCTCAGCAACTATGAAAATAACGGCGGCGCGGAATCCCGCATCACATTCCGCCCTTATGAAACAAGAGTCTATCTGCTTGCCTGATATGTGATACGACGCCCCCGTCCATACATGGCGGGGGCTTTTTAGGTAAATCGGATATCAATTTAGAAAAAAATATCTTGCAAAACGTAATTACTTCGTTTTATTATGGTATAGGTAACAAATGAAAGAGAAAGTACGCTTTGGAAATCGTCATCATTCTGATTTACAGAACAGGGGGAAACGGCTTGTTTAAAAAATGGAGCGGAATCATTGTCATTGCGGCATGCTTTTTAATCGCGGCGGGATGCGGCAATTCATCTTCAAAAGGTTCGTCAGGTTCTTCGAAAAGCGGCAAACTGCACGTCGTGACGACCTTTTATCCTATGTACGAATTCACGAAACAAATTGTCAAAGACAAAGGCGATGTAGACATTCTCATCCCGTCTTCGGTCGAACCCCATGATTGGGAGCCGACGCCGAAGGATATCGCCGGCATTCAAAACGCCGATCTTTTCGTATACAACAGCGAATATATGGAGACATGGGTTCCTTCAGCGGAAAAAAGCATGAGCTCTGATCATGCGAAGTTTGTAAAGGCGTCAAAAGGAATTGACTTACTCGAAGGTTCGGATGAAGATGAAGAGGAAGAGGAAGAGGAACATGGACACGGCGGTCATGACCACAGCCACAGCATGGACCCTCACGTGTGGCTCAGCCCGGTTCTTGCGCAAAAAGAGGTCAAAACCATTACGGCGCAGATCGTAAAACAGGACCCGAAGAATAAAGCATACTATGAGAAAAATAGTAAAGAATATATTGCAAAACTGCAGGATCTTGATAAACTATACCGTACAACATTAAATAAAGCGGCGAAAAAAGAATTGATCACACAGCACGCGGCATTCAGCTATCTCGCCAAAGAATACGGCTTAAAACAAGTCGCGATTGCAGGCCTTTCTCCTGAAGAAGAGCCGAGTGCGGCCAAACTGGCGGATCTCAAAACGTTTGCCAAAAAGCATGATGTGAAGATCATCTACTTTGAAGAAGTTGCATCGCCTAAAGTTGCAGATACACTTGCCGGTGAAATCGGCGCGAAAACGGAAGTGCTCAATACACTGGAAGGTTTAAGCCAAAAAGAACGGGATAAAGGCATCGGTTATATCGACATTATGGAGAAAAACCTTGATGCACTGAAAGATTCGCTATTGGTTAAATAACATAGTGTGCGCCGCGGGGTGCACACTATTTCTATGCGGGAAAGGAAGGTCAGCATGAATCTCGTTACATTACAAGATATCGTTTTTGGTTATTCGCATACACCGGTGCTTGACGGCGTGTCGCTGGAAATCAAAAGCGGCGAATTCGTCGGCATTACAGGGCCGAACGGCGCGTCAAAATCGACGCTGATGAAAGTCATGCTCGGCATGCTCAGACCTTGGGAAGGAACGGCCGAGATCAGTAAAAAAAACGCAGCCGGAAAACGCCTGACAATCGGCTATGTTCCGCAGCAGATTTCTTCATTTAACGCAGGATTCCCAAGTACTGTTCTGGAGCTTGTGCAATCAGGCCGTTATACGAAAGGAAAATGGTTTAAACGATTGAACGAAACGGATCACCACGAGGTGGAAAACGCGCTGAAGATGGTGGAAATGTGGGATTTCCGCCACCGGAAAATCGGCGATTTATCCGGCGGACAGAAGCAGAAAATCTGCATTGCGAGAATGCTTGCGAGCAATCCGGATCTGCTGATGCTTGATGAGCCGACAACAGCGGTTGATTATGAAAGCAGACAGGGTTTCTACGAATTTATGCACCATCAGGTGAAAAATCACAACCGCACCGTCGTCATGGTGACACACGAACAAAACGAAGTACAGCAGTATCTGGATAAAGTTATACGGCTTGAGAAGGGGGAAAAAGGCGGATGGAAATGTTTGACTTGGAATTCATGCGACGAGCTTTTCTAGCGGGAAGCATGATCGGAATTATGGCGCCGATATTAGGCGTATATCTCGTGCTGAGAAGACAGGCGCTGATGGCGGATACGCTGTCTCATATTTCATTGTCGGGCGTGGCCATCGGTTTTTTTCTCAGTACCAATATTACGGCGGCGAGCATTGTTGTCGTCACGATCGGAGCGATCGGCATTGAATACATGCGGCGGGCGTACCGTACATATTCAGAGGTATCTATCGCAATCTTAATGGCGGCCGGGCTGTCGTTTGCGATGTTTCTGATCAGCCTGTCAAAAGGCGGCGCATCGATGAGCATCGATCAATATTTATTTGGATCGCTTGTCACGGTCAGCCAGCAGCAGGTCTATATTATCGGAGGCATTACCCTGCTGATTCTGCTTTATTTCATTATATTAAACAGACCGCTCTATCTGCTTACCTTTGACGAGGCGACGGCGAAGACATCAGGCATTAACACAAACCTCCTGTCAATGTCATTCAGCATCGTGACGGGGCTGGCGATTTCGGTCATTATTCCGATTATCGGCGTGCTGCTCGTTTCCGCGCTCCTCGTACTGCCCGCGGCTTTTGCAATCCGTATTGCCAAAGGGTTTAAATGGGTGTTTGCGGCGGCTATTATTATTTCTCTTTTCAGTGTGTTCATGGGGCTGACGTCTTCGTACCAGCTCGGAACGCCTCCTGGGCCGTCAATCACTTTACTGTTAATCATTCTGCTTCTGCTCGGGTTTACGTTGCAGGGGATTTGGAATGCGTTTAAAAAAGGAAAAGAACGAAAAAATCGCCGTTAAGCGGTGCAGCAGTCTCATCTGCTGCTCCGTTTGACGGCTTTTTTTTACAGAAATATATCAGCAAGACGCTCATATGACTCTTTTTTTGCTTCGAAATCAAAGACGTTGCACAGCACCATTATCTCTTTTGTCTGATACCGCTCGGAAAGTTCAAGCAGACGGCGTTTCACTGCGGCAGGAGAGCCGATCACCATCCGCTTCCTGTTTTCTTCTATCTGTTTACGATCCTCCGGCGAATACGGATAAGCCTTCGCTTCTTCCACACTCGGCACGCGGCTGTCGGCGCCTTTTCCGACACGAAGAAGCCATAAATCCTGGCTTAACGCGAGTTCTTCCGCTTTCTCATCCGTAGCCGCGCATATGACGAAAATGGCACAGAGCGAGGCGGGAGCGGAAAAATGGGCGGAGGCCCGGAAATGGTCCCGATAGATCTGAAAAGCTTTTTCCCCGCGTTCCGGATTAATGAAATGGCCGAAGACATAGCCCGCACCTTGAAGAGCGGCGCGTCTGGCGCTGTTTTCCCCGAGTCCGAGCACCCAAAGCTGCGGGGCTGTTTCAATCAAAGGCGCTGTTTTTATTCCTGCATAAGCATGGTTCGAGGGAATCGAATCTGTCAGAAAGGATGATAAATCCTCAAGCTGCCTGTTGAATTCGGTCATGCTTTTCTTTACCCCGTCTGTGAGGGCGAGCCGGATTTTCGTTGTGCCGCCCGGTGAGCGTCCGACCCCGAGGTCAATCCGGTTCGGATGCAGCGCCTCAAGCTGACGGAAAGTTTCCGCGACTTTATAGGGGCTGTACTGCGGCAGCAGCACGCCGCCTGATCCGACACGGATGGATGTTGTGGCTGCGGCGGTATGAGCGATCATAATTTCCGGCGAAACGCTTGCGAGCCCTCTTGTGCCGTGATGCTCGGCAAACCAGTACCGCTTATAGCCCCATCCTTCGCTGAGGCGGGCGAGCTCTGCTGAACGGCGGAGCGTCTCGTGCGGCCCGTTTCCTTTGGATACGGGCGCCTGATCAAGTATGCTTAAATCAATCACTCGTCTGCCCCTTTCCTGACATGTATTGATACAAGGATAGGAAAAATGTTCAGTCCCCGTCAATTTCTTTGTTTTCTCTATTCTCTCCGGAACGAAGGAGAATATAGGAAGTAATTTTTCGCCGTTTTTCGCCAAAAATTCTTATGTTTTATGAAACTTTGATATAATAAAAGACGTATATCTTAATAAACACCGGGATTCTTGTCCCGGAATTTAGTGAAAATGCGCACTTGCGGCGTGCTTAGCGGCACCCTTACAGAATAGGAGTGAATCATATGGCGATCTCTTTACAAAAAGGACAGCGGATTGATTTAACAAAAGGAAAAGCCGGCCTGTCAAAACTGCTGGTCGGACTCGGCTGGGACCCTGTATCATCCGGCGGCTTTTTCGGAAAGCTGTTCGGCGGAGGCGGTGCCAATATCGACTGTGACGCTTCCGTATTGATGCTTGAAAATGATAAAATGACAGACAGCAAAAACGTCATCTATTTCGGCAATCTGAAAAGCCGGTGCGGCGGTGTCGTACATACGGGTGACAACCTGACGGGTGAAGGCGACGGCGATGATGAACAAATTCTCATCGATTTAGCGAAAGTGCCCGCTCAGATTAATAAACTTGTGTTTGTCGTCAATATTTACGACTGCGTCAGACGAAAACAGGACTTCGGCATGATTCAAAACGCGTTCATCCGCGTTGTTGATCAGGCTAATCGCGAAGAACTGGTGACTTACAATTTAAGAGATAACTATTCAGGCAGAACGAGCCTGATCGCGGCGGAAATCTACCGCCAGGACGGCGAGTGGAAATTCGCCGCAGTAGGAGAAGGCACAAACGATACAAAAATCGGCGATATCGTTAACCGATACGCCTAAACGATAAAAAGGAGAGTGCACTCATGGCAATTTCATTGGCAAAAGGACAAAAAGTAGATTTGACTAAAACAAATCCGGGTCTTTCTAAAGTCGTTGTCGGCCTTGGCTGGGATACAAACAAATACGACGGCGGACATGATTTTGATTTAGATTCCAGCGTCTTTCTATTAAATGAAGCAGGAAGATGCGCGTCGCCCGATGATTTCATTTTCTATAATCAGCTTGAAGGCGGAAACGGCTCTGTCGCACATTCAGGCGACAACCTGACAGGCCAGGGCGAAGGCGATGACGAAAGCGTAAGGGTCAACCTGAGCGCGGTGCCTGCCGCTATTGACAAAATTTCATTCGTCATCACGATTCATGAAGCGGAAGCGCGCGGCCAAAACTTCGGACAAGTTTCCAACGCGTTCGTGCGCATTGTCAATGAAGAAACAAATGAAGAGCTGATCCGTTATGATCTGGCTGAAGATTTCTCAATTGAAACAGCCATTATCGCAGGGGAGCTTTACAGACATAACGGCGAATGGAAATTTTCCGCGATCGGCTCAGGCTACCAAGGCGGACTGGCCCGTATTGCGACAGATTACGGCCTGCAAATCGGCTGAACCATATCAAACACAGAAGGGAGAGACAGCACATGGCTATTCAATTGGCGAAAGGACAGCGTGTTGATCTGACAAAAACGAACCCCGGTCTTACAAAAGCGGTGATCGGCTTAGGCTGGGATACGAACAAGTACTCCGGAGGGCATGACTTTGACCTTGACGCGTCGGCTTTTCTTGTCGATGCCCATGACAACTGTGTAAATGATCTTGATTTTGTTTTCTACAATAACCTGGAACACCCGAGCGGGGGCGTCATCCATACGGGAGACAACCGGACGGGCGAGGGCGAGGGAGACGATGAACAAATTATCGTCGACTTCTCAAAAATACCCGCAAATATTGAAAAGATCGGCATCACCGTCACGATTCATGATGCGGAAGCGCGCGGCCAAAATTTCGGACAAGTGTCTAACGCGTTCGTGCGCGTCGTCGATGAAAACAGCCAGAATGAACTGCTTCGTTTCGATTTAGGGGAAGACTTCTCGATTGAAACGGCGGTTGTCGTTTGTGAGCTTTACCGCCATGGGGCTGAGTGGAAGTTTAACGCCATCGGCAGCGGGTTTTCCGGCGGTCTGGCATCACTTTGCCGGAATTACGGCTTGCAGGTGTAAGCAGGAAATTACCGTTTTACTAAATAGGAGGAAAAAACTTGGATTTTCTACATCATATTATGTCGACCTACGCTTCCTTTTTTGATTGGAAAATGTGGGGTGAGGTGCTGACTGACCCTGTATCATGGGGGCTGATCGGTTCCTTGGTTCTGCTGGAAGGGCTGCTGTCGGCCGACAATGCGTTAGTGCTTGCGGTGATGGTAAGGCATCTGCCTGAAAAACAGCGGAAGAAAGCATTAACATACGGATTGTTCGGGGCATATATTTTCCGTTTTATCTTTATCGGGATCGGAATGCTGCTCATTAAGTTCTGGTGGATCAAAGTGCTTGGCGCGCTGTACCTGGCTTGGCTCGTCATTAAGCATTTCTGGATCGGAGAAGGTGATGACGATACGGAAGGCATGAAGAAAAATTCATGGATGGTCCGTACGTTCGGAATTTTCTGGGCCACTGTCGTTTCAGTTGAGTTAATGGATCTGGCCTTCTCTGTTGACAGCATTCTGGCCGCGTTTGCGGTATCGGAAAAAGTGTGGGTGCTCTTGATCGGCGGTATGCTTGGCATTCTCATGATGCGTACAGTCGCAAAAGTATTCCTTGTTTTAATTGATAAAATCCCTGAGCTTGAAAATACGGCTTTTGTGCTGATCGGGATTATCGCCGTGAAAATGGCGGCGAGCGCCTTTGATTATGAAATGCCGCACGTGGTGTTCTTCGGAATCATCATCGCTGCGTTTGTGGTAACGTTTATTATCCACTATTTCAACAAACAAAAGCAGGTTCAAGAGCAAACGGCTGCATCTAAAGAAGAATAAAACAAAAAAGGAGGGAGAGTTTCATTTCCTTCCTTTTTTGTACCGATAATCATGAAGAGAAAGGAGGAAAATGATGAAGCAGGAAGAATTGGTGATCCGAAAGGCCGAGCCGGAAAACGGTGACTGGGAAACGTTTCTGATGCGGCCGCTGCCGGAACGTCCCGGTTATGAGCGGGAAAACGGGCTGGCGTTTACCCGGCTTGCCGTCCGGATTTTGGGCACTCCTTATGATGAGACGGAGTATTACAATAAGCTTTTCGAGCTGTCTTCTCATGAAAACATCCATGTGTTAAGCGAGACGCTGGATAAGACCATCGCGCCTGAAACGTTTCAGGCGCTCCAGCACATCCATTCGGTCAATCAAAAAGAGAAAGGGCTTTCGGTTTCCAGGTTTGTCGCGTTTCTCGATGGAGGCAGGCTGCTTGCCAAACACGCTGATCCGCTTATGCACCGCCGGCTGAGAACCGCGTTTATGACGCTTTTGGAAACCTTTGCGGACCGGCATGAAAACGGGCTGAATCATCCCGATTTCCGGCGTGTGCTCTTGGATGTGTCAAAGTTTTCGCTGAACCACCTGAATCCATGGCTCGAACAAGCCGATATAGAGCGTGAGATGCCGAAGGTGGTGTGGTATGGAGACGCTACCAAAAGCCAGCTCTATTTTCTCTATTATATAATGCTGATCGGCTGTGACGTCCTATTGTTTCATCCGGCTGCGGAAGATCCGTTCAGCTTGATTGATCCGGATGAGGAACTCAGCTTTGTGATAAAGCTCCCCGCAACAGGCGGCCTTGAGCCATTCCCGAAAGAAAAGCCGGACAGAACGTCCACGACGGCCTACCGGTCAACGAAAGAAATTGAGCATGTGCTGAACCATGAGGAATCTATGATGTATAAGCCTTGGCAGTTCAGGGATCATACCCCGCAGTCCGTGACATTAAAAACGACGTATGATGAGTTATTTCTCATTGCGAAGGAGCGGGCGTTTATCCGGCCGCAATTTAAAGCGGACAGGGAGCGGGTGGCCGTTCCGAACCTTTTTGCGAAAGTGATGGGGGTTTCCAAAGATACGAAAGAATATTGGAACAGACTCCATACCGCCGCGGACTATCAGGAGACACACATGATCAGCAGTTTTCCGTTTACGGAAGAGCTGAAAGCCAACTACCAGTATCACTACAGTCAGGTTTTGAACGAAGAAGGAGCGATTGACGCGGACAGGCTGAAAAGAAGCAACATCTGGCAGTACAAGCATCTGCCTTCAGGTGTGCAGAGCGCCATCGCCAATGTGATTTCTGACATGTGCAGAAACCCCGGGCTGAAGGCTTTGCCCGGCGAGCAGGCAAGGGATGCCGCAATCTATTTGTTCCGCCAGGCGACGAACCTGCCCGCTTCGCTGCTGCAATTGATTCAGACGTTTGATTACGCCCAAACCGTTCCGAAACTCGTTTTATATCATACGGAACAAAATGGCGAACTCACACGTTCTGACGCCGCCGCTCTGTTGTTTTTAAATAAATTCGGCGTCGATATCATCCTGTATAATCCGCCGGGCCATCAGGACATTGAGCATTATATTGAAGAAAGCCAATTTGATGTCCATTGGCTGGAGGACATGGTGTTTCGGCAGGAATATAAGGAGCCGTCACTCGTAAGAAAGCTGTTTAGAACCATTACGCAAAAGCAGGGAGAGTAAATAAACATGACAGAAAATCAAAATCCGCTTGTTCTTGATAAAAATGAAGAGATTTCTGAACAAAAAGCAGATGACATCAGGGTGCAGCTGCGCCAAGACCCTGAGGTGCAGCGCATTTCGCAGCAGATTGATGTAAAAAACCAAATGGAGCTGCTGGAGTACGGAAAAGAACCGGCAGTTGAAATCTCGAAGTTCTCCGACCGCATCTTAAATATGATGAAAACAACAAGTGTCACGGATTCAGGCACAATGCTGACGCAGCTCGGAAAAATCATGGACCGTTTCGACAAAAATGATTTCGATGAACCAAAAGGATTTCTCGCTAAAATGTTCAAACGCGGCAACAGCATGATTGAAAAGATTTTTCAAAAGTACCGCACGTTGGGCGGAGAAATTGAAAAAATCCACGTCGAAATTTCAAAATACAAAGATGAAATGGCAAAGACGAACCATACGCTGGAAGAGATGTATGAAAACAACATTAACTACTACATGGAGCTTGAAAAATATGTCGTTGCCGGGCAGATGAAGCTTGAGGAAATGCAGGCGCTCATTCCTTCTTATGAAGAAAAAGCGGCAGGCGGAAACCAGCTTGCGCAAATGCAGCTCGATACGCTTCGTGACGGGCTTCAGGCGCTTGAGGAACGTGTCTATGATTTAGATATGGCGCGGATGGTGGCGCTGCAAACGGCGCCGCAGATCCGCCTCCTTCAGCGCGGAAATACGAAGCTCATCGGGAAAATCAATTCCGCTTTCGTCATTACGATTCCGATTTTCAAAAACGGCATCATTCAGGCTGTCACAGTCAAACGGCAAAAGCTTGTGGCTGATTCAATGAGCGAGCTTGACCGCCGCACGAATGAAATGCTGAAGCGCAACGCTGAAAATATTTCAAACCAAAGCGTGGAGATTGCCCGTATGGCAGGCCGTCCGAGCATTGACATTGAGACGATTGAAACGTCTTGGAATACGATTGTCAGCGGTATGCAGGAAACGAAACAGATCGAAGAAGAGAACAGACGTATCAGAGAAGACGGCGCGAAACGGATTCAACAGCTTCAGGATAATATTAAAAACGCAGTCTTAAAGAATTAACGAACACCCCGCTTGCTTACGGCAAGCGGGTTTTTTTTGCGAAAAAAGATAATGACAATGTGTAAAGACAGGTGTAAACTTATACGGTAATCATTTTCGATTTGAGGTGCTGCTTATGAACAAACAACCTGCCGTCACTCCGCGAAAACTTCTGGCGATTGCCGGAATGGGCTGGCTGTTTGATGCGATGGATGTCGGAATTTTATCGTTTATTATCGCCGCGCTTCACACTGATTGGAATTTAACACCCGATCAAATGAAATGGATCGGAAGCGTCAATTCCATCGGTATGGCAGCGGGCGCCTTTGTATTCGGAATGCTGGCCGACAGGATCGGCCGGAAAAAAGTGTTTATGATCACGCTGTTATTCTTTTCTGTCGGAAGCGGCATATCCGCTTTCGCAACGGGATTGACGGTTTTTCTCATATTGCGTTTTCTGATCGGAATGGGGCTTGGCGGGGAACTGCCTGTCGCCTCGACGCTCGTGTCAGAAGCGTCCGCTCCCGAAAAGCGGGGACGGACTATCGTGCTGCTTGAGAGCTTTTGGGCCGCGGGCTGGCTTCTTGCGGCGGTGATTTCCTACTTTGTCATACCGTCATTCGGCTGGCAGGCCGCGCTGCTCTTAACGGCGCTGGCCGCATTTTATGCGCTGTACTTGCGGAAAAGCCTTCCGGAATCACCGGCGCATCAGGCATTGCCGCAGAAAAAAAGCATACGCGGGCAGGCGGGAAGTGTCTGGACGAAACCGTATATCCGGCCGACGGTGCTGCTGTCTGTCGTTTGGTTCTGCGTCGTCTTTTCATATTACGGCATGTTTTTATGGCTGCCGAGCGTGATGCTGATGAAAGGCTACAGCATGATTGAGAGCTTCGAATACGTCCTTCTGATGACACTTGCCCAGCTTCCCGGATATTTCTCTGCGGCGTGGCTGATCGAAAAAGCGGGGCGGAAGACCATCTTAGTCATCTATTTGCTCGGAACGGCGGGCAGCGCTTATTTCTTCGGTGCCGCGGATTCATTGGCCATGCTGCTCACAGCGGGCATGCTGCTGTCCTTCTTCAATCTCGGCGCATGGGGCGTGCTTTACGCCTATACACCGGAGCAGTATCCTGCGGCGATCCGTGCGACCGGTTCCGGCACAACGGCGGCCGTCGGCAGAATCGGCGGCATTTTCGGTCCGCTTCTCGTCGGATCGCTTGCAGCCCGGAACGTTTCGTTTACAGTGATTTTCGCCGTCTTTTGTGCGGCCATCCTGATTGCCGTCATCACCATTATTATTCTCGGAAAAGAAACGAAACAGACAGAGCTTGCGCAATGAGCACCCTTTTGGGGTGCTTTTTTTAGTGAGCGGTCTGTTGACAGACCTATATTTTTCCTTAATATTCCTTATTTTTAGGAGGGGAAAACTTCTTTTTTCAGGACAATGTCGCGAAAAAATTCTTGTTTTTGTAAAAAAAGGATAGGAAATCAGTTTGCAGCACATTCGATGGAAACGTTCTCAAGCCTGATAAAAGCCCGGTTTCCTTTATAATTTATCCTCAATAAGGAGGATTAGAGAGTATTTAGAAGCATACCAGAGGAAAATAAGACACAGGGATGTTTTTAAAGTAATGATACAAAATAAAAAGGGATTATGATGTTTGTTTGACTTATTACAAACGTGTTACGGTATTAAAGATTGCTTATTATGGAGGGAAAATATGAATTTGGATGAGAAACCAATTAAGATAAAAGTCGAAAATGTATCTAAGGTTTTCGGAAAACAGACAAAAAAAGCCATTCAGATGCTGTCCAGCGGAAAAAACAAAAAAGAGATCCTGAAAGCTACCGGATCAACCGTTGGTGTCAATCAAGCAAACTTTGATGTATATGATGGGGAGATATTTGTCATCATGGGTCTATCGGGGAGCGGTAAATCAACTTTAGTTCGGCTGTTAAACCGGCTTATTGAACCGACTGCCGGGAATATTTATATTGATGGTGACATGATAACAAATATGTCAAAAGACCAGCTCCGGGAAGTGCGCCGGAAAAAAATCAGCATGGTCTTTCAAAAATTTGCACTGTTTCCGCACAGAACGATTCTTGAAAATACGGAATACGGCCTGGAGCTACAAGGCGTCGACAAAAAAGAGCGTGAGCAAAAAGCGCTTGATTCGCTTAAACTTGTCGGTCTTGAAGGCTTTGAACACCAATTCCCAGATCAGCTCAGCGGAGGAATGCAGCAGCGTGTCGGACTTGCCCGCGCATTGACGAATGATCCTGACATTCTTCTGATGGATGAAGCTTTCAGTGCGCTTGATCCGCTGATCCGCAAAGACATGCAGGATGAGCTTTTAGACCTTCATGACTCTGTCGGCAAGACGATCATCTTCATCACGCATGATCTTGATGAAGCATTGCGCATCGGCGACAGAATCGTGCTGATGAAAGACGGTAACATCGTTCAGATCGGGACGCCTGAAGAAATTCTGATGAGCCCGTCCAATGAATACGTTGAGAAATTCGTTGAGGACGTTGATTTATCCAAAGTTCTGACAGCGGGCCACATCATGAAGCGCGCTGAAACCGTGCGGATTGACAAAGGGCCTCGTGTAGCGCTGCAGCTCATGAAGAATCTCGGTATTTCTTCTATTTACGCCGTTGATAAACAGAAACAGCTTCTCGGCGTCATTCACGCGGCGGATGCGAAAAAAGCGGTGGAATCCGACTTATCGCTTCAGGATATTTTAAATACTGAATTTACGACTGTGCACGAAAGCACATACTTGACGGAAATTTTCGATGTCGTGTCTGATGCGAATATTCCGATCGCCGTCACGGACGATAAGGACCGCATGAAAGGCATTGTCGTAAAAGGCGCATTAATCGGCGCGCTTTCAGGAAATAACGATTATATAAATGTTGAAGATTCTGCTGAACAAGCTCAGGATTCTTCTGTTCAGGGGGTGAAGTAAATGGACAGATTGCCTAGAATTCCGTTAGCAGATATCGTTGACCGGTTTGTTGACTGGCTTACCATGACGTTCGGAGGTTTCTTTGACGGAATCTCAAACGGTTTGGCCGCTTTCGTAAACGCGATTGTGAGCGGTTTGGGTTTCATCCCGTCTATTTTATTGACTGTTATTTTTGCAGCTCTCGCTTGGTGGATCAGTACGAGAGGAATTGCACTCTTTACGTTAATCGGATTCCTTGTTATTGATTATTTGGGCTATTGGTCGCCGATGCTGCAAACGTTGGCGCTTGTCGTCACATCTGTTTTGATTTCCATTATTATCGGGGTTCCGATCGGCATATGGGCGTCTCAGAAAGAAACGGTCCGCCGCATTGTTACACCGATTCTGGATTTAATGCAGACCATGCCGGCTTTCGTATATCTGCTGCCTGCGATTTTCTTCTTTAATATCGGGGTTGTGCCAGGCGTCGTGGCATCTGTTATTTTCGCGATGCCTCCGACGATTCGCATGACGGTTCTCGGTATTAAACAAGTTCCGGCTGATTTGATCGAAGCGACGGAAGCATTCGGTTCAACGACGTCTCAGCGTCTGTTCAAGGTTCAGCTTCCGCTTGCCACAAAAACAATTCTTGCCGGTATTAACCAAAGCATCATGCTTGCTTTATCAATGGTCGTTATCGCGGCCATGGTTGGTGCGCCGGGTCTCGGTTCTGAAGTATACAGCGCCGTGACACAGTTGAAAACCGGTGTCGGAGTGGAAGCGGGTATCGCGATCGTTATCGTAGCGATTACACTCGACCGTATCACGCAAAACATTAAAGTGAAGAAGAAGAGCAGGGGGAATGCCTGATGCTTAAGAAAATCATCGGTGTCGGCGTTACCGCTGCGCTGGCTCTTTCTTTGGCTGCCTGCGGTTCGCAGACTGATGGTAAGGCAACGGCTGCGGACCAGGTGAACAAAACCATTATCGGTATTGATCCGGGATCGGGGATCATGGCCCTGACGGATGAGGCCGTGAAGGATTACGGATTGAAAGACTGGAATGTCGTCACGGCGTCAAGTGCTGCCATGACGGCGACATTGAAGAAATCATATGACCGGAAAAAGCCGATCATCGTAACGGGCTGGACGCCGCACTGGATGTTCTCCAGATACAAGCTGAAGTTCCTTGATGATCCGAAAAAAACGTACGGAACTGCCGAGCAGATTCATACAATTACAAGAACCGGCTTCAGTAAGGAACAGCCTAACGCGGCCAAAGTTCTCAGCCAGTTCAAATGGACGCAGGACGATATGGGAGAAGTCATGATTGCCGTTGAGGAAGGCGAAAAGCCGGCCAAAGCCGCAGCTGAATATGTGAAAAAACACAAAGACCAAGTGGCTCAATGGACAAAAGGCGCCCATAAAGTTAAAGGGGATAAAATCAACCTGGCTTATGTGGCGTGGGACAGTGAAATCGCAAGTACGAATGTAATCGGAAAAGTATTTCAAGACCTCGGCTATGACGTGAAGCTGACGCAAGTGGAGGCGGGACCGATGTGGACTGCGATTGCGACAGGCAGCGCGGATGCGTCATTGTCTGCTTGGCTTCCGAATACCCATAAGGCATATGCGTCTAAATATAAAGGCAAATATGAAGATGTAGGAACGAGTCTGACAGGCGTCAAGATGGGTCTGGTCGTTCCTCAGTATATGAAAAACGTCAATTCAATTGAAGATTTGAAGAAATAACGAAGAAAAGCAGCCCTGTAACGGGCTGCTTTTTTTATGCTTCAAACGATTTGAGGACGGCAGCCGTTAATATCTCAATGCCTGTAAAGATGGCGCTTCGGTCAAATGTCATTTGGGGATGGTGAAGCCCCGGCTCCAGACCGCATCCTAGGCCGAGCATCGTCGTTTTTAAGTTCGGCACCTTTAACCCGTAAAAGTGAAAATCCTCTCCTCCGGTTGTCACAAGAGGTTCATCCACATGTTCTTCTCCGAGAATGCCGCTTATCGCAGATGCCATGATGGCTTCCGCCTCTTTGTTTCGCTCGGCTGCCGGGAGGCTGTGTTCTTTTTGCAGTTCGATTTTTGCGCCGAATGCGGCAGCCGCCGCCTCACAGGCTCTTTCGGTTTCGGCGGTTAATTTCTCCATGGCGGCATTGGTTTGTGCGCGGAGATCAAGGCTGAACGATGCTTTTCCCGGAATGATATTGGAACTCTCACCGCCTGCCTGAAGCTTTGTCATCTTCACGGAATGCGGGATGCCGGGATCAAGATGAATGAAGCTGAGTTTTTGGACGAGAAGAGCGGCGATTTCGATACTGTTAAGGCCGAGATGCGGTCTCGCGCCGTGGGCTTCTTCTCCGATAATCAGGCCTTCTATATGCTGGCTTGAGCCATGCAGAATGGACGGTGCGCATCGGCCGTTTGCCGTTTCCTGTACGGGGCGCACGTGCACGCCGTATAAGAAATCAACATCATCCAGTACGCCTTTTTCAATCATTTTCAGCGCTCCGCCGCCTTTTTCTTCAGCCGGCTGAAAAATAAAGCGGATGGTGCCCTTCGGAAGTTTCGACTGACTCTTTAAAAGCATCATCGTGCCGAGCGCCATCGTCATATGTGAATCATGTCCGCATGAATGGTTCGCCTGAAAGACACCGTCCACTTCCTGCCACAGCGCGTCAATATCCGCCCGGACAGCCACAACAGGCGAGCCTTCTCCGATTTCGCCGACAACACCGGTACAATCATCAAACGTGCGGGTTCGGCAGCCGGCCTCTTTCAGTTTTTCAGTCAGATATTCAGTTGTTTGATATTCTTTCCAGCTTACTTCGGGATTGGCGTGCAGGTGGTCAAAAATATCCATAATGATTTGCTTTTCATGCGCTGTGAGTCTGTTCATGCCGTAAGTCCTCCTTCAAAAGCTGTCTGTTTTTTATTTTTGATATTGAAAACAGGCAATCGGTCTGTATATAATATAGCACATATCTGTATTTTCTGAATAGTTTATAAATTTAAAGCGGGATGGTGATGTTATGGCTGTGCCGAAGGCCGAACCTTTATTGAAAAAGAAGAAATTGTTTGTGATGCCTGATGCTTATGTGCTGCTGTTCATTGTCGCTTTACTATGCGCGATAGCATCGTACATCGTTCCCGCGGGGGAATTTGACAGGGTGACAAAGGGCAGTGTGACGTCCGCCGTCCCGGGAAGTTATCATTCTTTAGACCAGTCTCCTGTCAGCCCGATCGCTTTTTTTACCGCGATTCAGGAAGGGATGACAAGTTCCGCGCCGATTATTTTTTTAATCCTGTTTACGGGCGGAACCATTGCGATTTTGGAGAAAACGGGCGCCATCAATGGATTGATCAGTAATGTCATCAGTACGTTCCGCACCAAACAGCTGCTGTTTATTGCGATTGTCGGATCTCTATTTTCGATCCTCGGCACAACCGGCATCGTCGTTAATTCCGTGATCGGTTTTATTCCGATCGGCCTGATCGTCGCCCGTTCGCTGAAATGGGACGCCGTGGCCGGAGCGGCCGTCATTTATATCGGCTGTTATGCCGGGTTTAACGCGACGATTTTATCGCCTTCACCGCTCGGGTTATCACAAAGCATCGCGGAGCTGCCGCTGTTTTCCGGTATCGGCCTGCGGATTGCCGTCTACATTTGTTTTCTGTTATCATCTATTTTATATATTTATCGGTATACGAGAAAACTCAGAAAAGCAAAGGATGCCAGTCTGCTGGGGAACGATTGGTTTCCGGCGGCAGGTTCACTCCCGCAGGTTTCTGAACCGGAGGACAAGCATGTCCCGTTTACCGTCCGCCATAAATTGATTCTGGCTGTCACGGCATTGTCGCTTGCCGGCTTTTTATACGGTGCGCTTACTCTTGGCTGGTCTGATTCAGAGATGGCCGCCGTGTTCATTTTTATCTCAATCGTGTCCGGCCTGATTGCGGGAATGGCGGCAAATGATATCGCAAAAACATTTATTACAGGCTGTCAGGGGCTCGTTTACGGCGCGCTGATCGTCGGAATGGCGAGAAGCATTTCCGTTATCCTGGAACATGGAAAGCTGCTTGATACGGTAGTCAATGGACTTGCGTCACTGCTGCACGGCTTCAGCCCGATGGCAGGCGCCATCGGAATGTATATTTCCAGCGCCCTGCTTCATTTTCTGATTTCATCGGGCTCAGGGGAGGCGGTCGTATTTATTCCGATCTTGGCGCCGCTTGCCGATCTGATGGGCATCACGAGACAGGTCGCGGTTGAAGCGGTCATGCTCGGAGAAGGCGTCGTAAACTGTGTCAATCCGACTTCCGGCGTGCTGATGGCCGTACTGGCTGCCAGCGGCATTCCGTACGTAAAGTGGCTTCGCTTCATGATTCCGCTGGCGCTGATTTGGTTTGTCATCGGCCTCGTGTTTATTTGCATAGGCGTCCTGATCAATTGGGGTCCTTATTAATATTTTTGTCAATGATATTTCGGTTTATCATTATGAATCGGCAAGATATAATGGGAGTTGTAAGCCATTCTTAATAGTACGGGAGGAAGTCATGAATCAGCGTCGGAACGGACTTTCAAACGTGAATGGAAAGAGTGAGAGTGTGAAAGAGAAAGAACGAATGATTTGGTCAGAAGTCGGAATGCTTGTGGGCACACTGTCTTTGCTTGACATCATCGTACGCGGACTTGTTCTGAACTGTCCGTTTAGGGAATGGGCCGGAAGCTTGGCGGTTTTCTTCATTATAATTGTTTATTATTGCATCAGGGCGGGAGCGTCGGGGAATGCTCATGCCGAGAATAGACACCAAAGAAGAACTGCAAAAGCGGGTGAAGCAGCAGCGGATAGATTCAATTGCGGTCACTTTTGCGGCAGCGGCGCTTACGATGTACGACAGGGGGTTTCCCCATACATTCTTTGCTTGGCTGAAAATGATCTTTCTTTTTATCGTCTGCGGAGGCATTCTGTTTCTGCTTCGGTATGTCATTGTGAAGCTGTCTTACAGAAGAGCGATAAAAGAAATAAAAAAGAAATCATCTTGATGGTGGTTTCTTTTTTTGTTTATAAGAGAAAAGTCTTTTAATTTGATAGGAATATAGATTTGAATTCACTCTGCCGCGTTGCTTTGATAGAGAGTGTGTGGTAAGTTCAAATGTAAGCGTTAACAGAATTATCCAGTCTTCACAACAATTGAAAGGAGGAAGCTGAAGAAAGAGTAAGAGGAATTTTTGACTCCGCAGTCAGTCTTCAAAAATCAAATAAGGAGTGTCAAAAATGTTTAAAAAACGATTCAAAACCTCTTTATTGCCGTTATTCGCCGGATTTTTACTGCTGTTTCATTTGGTTTTGTCAGGCCCAGCGGGTGCAAACGCTGAAACTGCAAACAAATCGAATGAGGTGACCGATTCATCGGTCAAAAACGGGACCATCCTTCATGCATGGAATTGGTCATTCAATACGTTAACACAAAATATGAAAGAGATTCGTGATGCGGGTTATGCAGCCATTCAGACGTCTCCGATTAACCAAGTAAAGGAAGGGAACCAAGGAGATAAAAGCATGTCGAACTGGTACTGGCTCTATCAGCCGACATCGTACCAAATCGGCAACCGTTACTTAGGCACTGAACAAGAATTTAAGGACATGTGTGCAGCCGCGGAAAAGTATGGCGTAAAAGTCATTGTCGATGCGGTTGTCAATCATACCACCAGCGATTATGGCGCGATTTCTGATGAGATTAAGCGTATTCCAAACTGGACCCATGGAAACACACAAATTAAAAATTGGTCGGACCGATGGGACATCACTCAAAATGCATTGCTTGGGCTGTATGATTGGAATACTCAGAATACTGAGGTGCAAGCCTACCTGAAAGGTTTCTTGGAAAGAGCATTGAATGACGGAGCAGACGGGTTCCGCTATGATGCCGCCAAGCATATAGAGCTTCCGGATGATGGGAATTACGGCAGCCAATTTTGGCCGAATATCACAAATACATCGGCGGAGTTCCAATACGGAGAAATCCTGCAAGACAGCGCGTCCAGAGATACTGCTTATGCGAATTATATGAATGTGACGGCTTCTAACTATGGGCATTCCATCAGATCCGCTTTAAAGAATCGTAATCTGAGTGTGTCGAATATCTCCCATTATGCATCTGATGTGTCTGCGGACAAGTTAGTCACATGGGTGGAATCACATGATACGTATGCCAATGATGATGAAGAGTCCACATGGATGAGTGATGACGATATTCGTTTAGGCTGGGCAGTGATTGGTTCCCGCTCAGGAAGCACGCCTCTTTTCTTTTCCAGACCTGAGGGCGGAGGAAATGGTGTAAGATTTCCCGGAAAAAGTCAAATAGGAGATCGCGGGAGCGCCTTATTTAAAGACCAGGCGATCACTGCGGTCAATCAATTTCACAATGAAATGGCCGGGCAGCCTGAGGAACTCTCAAATCCGAATGGCAACAATCAAATATTTATGAATCAGCGCGGCTCAAAAGGCGTTGTGCTGGCAAATGCAGGATCGTCTTCTGTCACCATCAATACTTCAACGAAATTACCTGACGGCAGGTATGATAATAGGGCCGGCGCCGGTTCATTTCAAGTAGCGAACGGCAAACTGACAGGTACGATCAATGCCAGATCCGCGGCTGTTCTTTATCCTGATGATATTGGAAATGCGCCTCATGTCTTTCTTGAGAATTACCAAACAGAGGCAGTCCATTCTTTCAATGATCAGCTGACGGTCACCCTGCGTGCAAATGCGAAAACAACAAAAGCCGTTTACCAAATCAATAATGGGCAGGAGACAGCATTTAAGGATGGAGACCGATTAACGATCGGGAAAGAAGATCCAATCGGCACGACATACAACGTCAAGTTAACCGGAACGAACGGCGAGGGTGCATCGAGAACCCAAGAATACACGTTTGTCAAAAAAGACCCGTCCCAAACCAACATCATTGGCTATCAAAATCCGGATCATTGGGGCAATGTAAATGCTTATATCTATAAACATGATGGAGGCGGGGCCATAGAATTAACCGGATCGTGGCCGGGGAAAGCCATGACTAAGAATGCAGATGGAATTTACACGCTGACGCTGCCTGCGAATGCGGATACGGCCAACGCTAAAGTGATTTTTAACAATGGCAGCGCCTAAGTGCCCGGACAGAACCATCCCGGCTTTGATTATGTGCAGAATGGTTTGTATAACAACTCCGGTTTAAACGGTTATCTTCCGCATTAATGGATAGGGCTATCATTACATCAGCGTGCCGGCAAACCCTTGCTTCTGGGAAAAGGACAGCGCATCTTCAATCACGCTGAAAAGATGACAACATCCTAAAACGGTTCCGTTTTAGGATGTTGTCAACAATCTGGAAACCATCACCGATATTTTTTTGTCCAAAAATCAAACTTTTCTCTTGCGAAAGTTTGTGAAGTGTTGCACAATATATATGTGAAATACTTCACAAGTTAAAAACAGACACCACGAAACACTGGAGGATGAGCATACATGATGAACGAACGAGTGAACAAAGTAGCATTAATCGGAGCAGGTTTTGTTGGAAGCAGTTATGCATTTGCGTTAATTAACCAAGGGATCACAGATGAGCTTGTGATCATTGATGTAAATAGAGAAAAAGCCATGGGCGATGTCATGGATTTAAATCACGGAAAGGCATTTGCGCCTCATCCGGTCAAAACGTCTTACGGCACATATGAGGATTGCAAGGA
The DNA here is from genome assembly GCF_027721405.1 of Bacillus sp. KICET-1. Lineage (NCBI taxonomy): Bacteria > Bacillati > Bacillota > Bacilli > Caryophanales > Bacillaceae > Bacillus > Bacillus sp. KICET-1. Next base: position 573,151 of record NZ_CP113515.1, on the reverse strand, counting down.
TGCCGATATCGTGTGCATCTGTGCCGGAGCCAATCAAAAACCGGGCGAAACGAGACTTGAGCTGGTCGAAAAAAATCTCGCCATTTTTAAAAGCATTGTCGGTGAAGTAATGGCAAGCGGATTTGACGGCATCTTCCTCGTTGCCACAAACCCGGTCGACATTCTCACTTATGCGACATGGACATTCAGCGGCCTGCCGAAAGAACGCGTCATCGGCAGCGGCACGACACTGGATTCTGCGCGATTCCGTTATATGCTGAGTGAATACTTCGGCGCCGCTCCGCAAAACGTACACGCCCACATTATCGGCGAGCACGGCGATACCGAGCTTCCTGTATGGAGTCACGCCAATATCGGCGGAGTGCCGGTACAGCAATTGCTGGAGAAAAATGCAGCTTACAAACAGGACGAGCTGGATCAGATCGTTGACGATGTGAAAAACGCGGCCTACCATATTATCGAGAAAAAAGGCGCGACATATTACGGAGTGGCGATGAGCCTCGCCCGCATCACAAAAGCGATTTTGCGTAATGAAAACAGCATTTTAACCGTCAGCACATATCTGGACGGCCAATACGGTGTAAACGACGTCTTTATCGGCGTTCCGGCCGTCGTCAATCGGAACGGCATCGCAGGTGTGACGGAACTTGAGCTGAATGAAACAGAACAGGCTCAATTCAGCCGCAGCGCACACGTGCTGAAAGATATTCTCGCTCCGCATTTCGCAGAGTAAACAAAAAAGCAGTACATGACAAACGCCATGTACTGCTTTTTTTAATTCGCTTTTTTCGCCATTTCCTGAGAGGTTTTTACTCTCGCTTTTCCCATAAACAAAATGGTAACGGCCGCAATGACGATCGGCGCCAGCGCAAGCGTAAATACATATGTGATGCTTTGCGACATGGCGTCAATAATGCGATCCAGAATGTGCGGCGGAATATGGGCGCGCGTGCCGGCCTGGAAAATGTCCTGCGGATTTCCGATGTTCTGCATCGCGCCGCCCGCTCCTTTCATGCCGCTGAATGAATCTGTGAGCTTGTTGGTAAACACATTCGTCTGGATGGTTCCGAAAATCGTCACACCGAGCGTCATACCGAATGATCTCAAAAACGAGTTTGTTGAGTTGGCGCTTCCGCGGTAACGCGGCTCCAGATCGTTCATGGACGCAGCCGGCAGCAGTGAGAAGTTGAAGCCGACGCCGAATCCTGAGATCAGCATGAATACCGTCAGCATCGTACGCGCCGTATCCGGTGTCATATTGGAAAGCAGCAGCATTCCGATAAAGAAAGCGACCACGGAAATCAGCATTAAATTGCGGAACCGCACTTTCGTCTGGAAAATTCCGCCGATCATACTTCCGATAACAGAACCGATCATCATCGGCGTCAAAATAAAGCCCGCGCTTGTCGCGGTGCTTCCGTACACAGCCTGAACGAAGATCGGGATAAACACCGCTAAAATGATGAACGTGGCTCCGTAAAGGAACGCCAGAATCTGTGCCGTAGCAAATAAACGGTTTTTAAACATCCAAAATGAGATAATCGGTTCTTCCGCTTTTCTTTCCACGATAAAAAAGGCGATAAAGAACACGGCGAACACAGCGAACAGACCGATGATCTGCACGGAGTTCCAATCATACGTTTTTCCGCCGAGCTCAAGAGCGAACATCAGACCGACAATGGAAACCACCAGCGTAATCGCGCCGGCCCAGTCGATTTTCTGCTTCTTGTGTTCAAGGGATTCTTTATAATAACGAAGAATGAAAAACAATGATAAAATACCGATCGGCACGTTGATGTAAAACACCCAGTGCCAGCTGATGGAGTCGGTAATGAGCGCGCCTAAAAGCGGCCCGAGAACGCTGGAAAGGCCGAAAACGGCACCGAACATGCCCGACATTTTCCCGCGTTTTTCCGGCGGAAATAAATCAAAAATGATCGTGAAGGCGATCGGCATCAGCGCGCCTCCGCCGATTCCCTGAATGACGCGGTAAATAATGAGCTGATCCATTGTTTGAGCGATTCCGCATAATGCAGATCCGATTAAGAAAAGAATAAGACCGAATAAAAAGAAACGCTTGCGTCCGTACATATCGGACAGTTTTCCGTAAATCGGCATACCGGCCATAACGGCTACCATGTATGATGCCGTCACCCACGCGAACTTATCGAAACTTCCGAGGTCCGCCACGATATTTCCCATCGCAGTGGCAACGATTGTATTATCCATAGCCGACATTAAAATGCCCAGCAAAAGACCGATGACGACAAACTTTGTCGTGGCGTCCTTCGCGGCTGTTTGTTCCATGCTTTTTTCCTCCCATACTTACTTTTGATCATTAAATTTGCTATGATCATATTAGATTTGCCGAAAATTATCTTGATCGTCAAGATAAATTGATTTTATAGGGAGGCCTGTCAGTTGTCAACAAGAAATACCAGAAGTGAGACGGAGGAAACCGCCATACAGTTATTCCGGAAGATGGCCACAAGGACGATCCTTTTTCATCAGGCGGCCGCTCAATCTCTCGGTCTGTTTCCGACCGATTTGAAATCAGCTGATATCTTAAATGAAGCAGGCCCGATGACCGCAGGCGAGCTTGGGAAAAAAACCGGCCTCAGCACAGGTTCGGTAACGGCGCTCATTGACCGGCTCGAAAAAGCGGGATATGTCATGAGGAAAAAAGACCCCGAAGACAAACGGCGGGTGATCATCGTGCCGCTGACGGCCGGAAAAGCGAATGTGAAGCAATTGTTCAGCTCCTTATCCCAGTCCACGATCAGCCTTTGCCGGCAATATAAAGAAGAAGAACTGCGGCTGATATTCGATTTTTTAGGAAAAGTGACGGACATAATGGAAGACGAGCTTGAGAAATTAAAATAATATATCATAGCACGGCCCATTCATGAATAACTTGTACAAGTTGCATGAATGAGGGGGAAGCCAATGAACATCTTTTTAAGCTACATCGTTCTCGGGCTGTCATTGTCAGCACCTGTCGGACCGGTCAATGCGGCGCAAATTGACAAAGGCATCAAAAACGGCTTTTGGCATGCATGGATTTTCGGTCTCGGCGCTATGGCCGCGGACGGGCTGTATATGATTCTGATCTATTTCGGGCTGTCTCAATTTTTGACCGCTCCTTTTGTAAAAACGTTTTTGTGGCTCTTCGGTTTTTTCGTGCTGACCTACACGGGAGTCGAAACGTTAAAAAATATCAGGGAAGCCATGAATGTCAGAAGCGGAAAAGGAAAACCGGCTTTTTACAAAACATTCGGCGCGGGATTTTTTATTTCTCTTTCCAATCCGCTGAGCATTTTATTCTGGCTCGGCATATACGGGAGCATTCTCGCCAAAACCGCTGAATCCTTCGATGCAAATCAGCTTTTGATTTACAGCTCGGGCATTCTTCTCGGCATTTTGATCTGGGATTTCTGCATGGCGGTCGCCGCGAGCACTTTCAGAAATCTCCTTCATGAAAAAGCGCTCCGCTGGCTGACGGGAGCGGCGGGTGTGTCTTTGATCGTTTTCGGGTTTTATTTCGGATGGCAGGGGATTCAAATGCTCATCTCATAAATAGAAGAGTCACCCATCGCCTATCTCCATCATAACGTATCATGACGATACTGGAGGTGGGCCGATGGCAAGCGGGCTGTACACAAAAAGTTGCCTTGAGGAAAAGTTGTTGGATCTGCCGAATTGGCAGAGAATCGCTTTTGAGCTTCTATCAGAAAAAGTAGGCGATAAAGCGGATACGTTTCCGTGCATTCCCGGACGTCAGGGATTTTTGACAGATCAGCTCCGGATATCCTTTGCGGGTGATCCCCGCGAAGAGGGAACCCCGGAGGAAGTGGGGATGCTGCTGTCAGAGTACGGAAAGATCTCAAGGAATACCGGAAGATACGCGTCGCTGCTTGTGATTTTTGATACGCCTGAGGATTTAGCTGAGCATTATTCCGTTGAGGCGTATGAAGAGCTGTTCTGGTCTTTTTTAAACCGGCTGAGCGGCTGCGACCCGAAAGACTGGCCGGAAGACATGCCGGAAGACCCTGAACATTATAAATGGGAGTTCTGCTTTGACGGCGAGCCGTATTTTATTCTGTGCGCGACGCCTGCGCATGAAGCGAGACAAAGCAGAAGCTTCCCGTTTTTTATGCTGGCGTTTCAGCCGAGATGGGTTTTCGAAGGATTAAACGATTCAACCGCGTTCGGACGAAACATGAGCCGGCTGATCAGAAAACGCTTAGAGGCGTATGATGAAGCCCCTCTTCATCCCCGATTGGGGTGGTACGGAGGAAAAAACAATTTAGAATGGAAGCAATATTTCCTCCGTGATGATGAGACGCAAGTGTCAAAGTGTCCCTTTTCTTATTTGAAGAGACTGTTTAAACCGACGAAATAAGCTATGATCCGGCAGGGCTGTGTCCCTGCTTTTTTTGTACGATCCATGTCACGATCGCAATGACGGCGAGAAAACAAAGGCTGACCAGAAAACCGGGCTGGCTCGATTTCTCAAACAGCGTCCCGGAGACGGCCGCGACAATCAGCACAAGGGCGATAACAATCTGTGCGGTTCCCATCTTTGTCGTTTCAAGCAGTTTCTTGCCCGAGAACAAAATGAACAGCCACGTATACAGAAGCATGAGGCCCGCCGCGGTTGTCATGTGTTCATATATGTTTTTCGGCAGCACCAATGACAGGATGATGGAGACGATGAGTCCGGCAAACGTCAATCCGAGCGCGGGCCAGCAGATTTTTTTGTTTTCCTTTAATCTGAAGCATTTCGGCGCATCCCCGTCATCGGCCATTGTACAAAGCAATGTCGTCACGGCAAACAGCGAGGCGACGAGCGTGGAAAACCCCGCAATAATAAAAATTCCGTTAAAAATATCAAGAATGATATCTAAATGAAAACCCTTCAGCGATGTAATAAACGGGCTGTCCTGTTCGGTGAATTTGCCCAGCGGCACTAACAGCAGCGCCAGGCCGAGAGAAATGACGTAAATCACCGCAAGTACGGCAAGCATCAACCGGCCTGATTTTGAGGCTTCCTCCGGTTTTTTCAAGTGTACGGTCATCAGCCCCAAGACTTCAATTCCTCCGAAGGCGTAAAACGCATAAATCAGTCCCGTCCATAACCCCATCGCTCCGTGCAGGAACAAATCCTTCGATTCGTTCGGCACCTGCACATCCGGTTTATGAGAAAATATACCGCACAGCGCCAATATGGCGATCACGATAAACATAAAAATCGCCGCCGTCTTGACAACAGCGAGCACATTTTCCGTTTTTTGAAAAACGGACAGCCCCGTAAATATAATCAAAAGACCGAGCACCGCATAGATGGAGGCGAAAATCCACAGCGGCACATTCGGAAACCAATGCTTCGTAAACAGCGAGATCGCTGTCAGCTGGCTTCCCGTGATCAGCATCTCGGACGACCAGTACACCCATCCGTTGCTGAAACCGGCCCAAGTGCCGAAAGCCTTTCTCGCATAAGCAAAAAAAGACCCCTTTTCGGGCTGTTTAGCCGAAAGCTTCGCGAGCTGCTCAAAGACAAAATAGGTGCCGAGCCCGGCAATAAGAAATGAGATCAGCGCGGAATATCCGCTTTTGACAATAGCGATGCTGGACCCGAGAAAAAAGCCCGTCCCGATTGTGCAGCCGACACCGATTAAGGAGAGCTGCCACCAAGCGAGATTTCCTTTAGGCTGGTCCTGTGATTTACCCATGAAGTTCAACCCCTTTATCAAAGCTTAGATTGCGGCCGTCAGAAGGGGAATATACATCCAATAAATTGCTTTACATGAAACAAACGGCCGGAGTTCATAATAGAAGAAAAAAAGGAGCAGTCTGATGACACAGCAATTTATCGTACCGCCGAAAAAAGGGCTCGGCCTGAAGGTTCACAAAGGGCAGATTATAAAAGTTGTCGATGTGGAAGGACAGCAGGTGGCTGATTTTACGGCATATCATGCCAAGGATTTTTATGAACATCTTGATCAGGGCGCGACGATCGATGCCAACCAGTCCATTCATGTAAAAACGGGTGATCATATTTATTCGAATTTATACAAGCCGATGCTGACGCTGATTGAGGATACAGTCGGCAAGCATGACCTGCTGCTTCCCGCCTGCCGTCCGGATATGAACAGGCTTTTATACGGAAAGCATAAAGATGAGCTCCAGGATACGTGCTATGACAATATGAGCGGGGCGCTTGAACCGTTCGGGGTGCCGCGGCCGCATATGCATTACCCATTTGCCATCTTTATGAACACGGTGCTCGATGAGAAGGGGAACTTATCAGTCGAAACGCCTCTTTCTGACGCGGGTGATTATGTACGGCTCCGTGCGGAAATGGATCTCGTCGTTGCATTTTCATCCTGTCCGATCGAAAAAGGAAAATGCAACGGCGACAGCATCACGGCGCTGCGGGTGGAAATCAGCTGATCCCGGTGTATTTGATTCACTTAAAATCCGCACCTGTGCTATATTTAACAAAGAGTCGTACATAGTGGCATGATTCATTTTCAGCATGAACGGGAAATGAATCATAAAGAAACAATGCAGGAGGAGTGATTGGGATGAGCATCCAGAAACAAATTATGAATGATCTCCATGTAAAACCCTCAATTGATCCGAAACAAGAAATTGAGGACAGAGTGAACTTTCTGAAACAATATTTGAAAAAAACAGGTGCCAAAGGCTTTGTGCTCGGCATCAGCGGCGGGCAGGATTCCACGCTTGCGGGACGCCTCGCCCAATTGGCGGCTGAAAGCATCAGAGAAGAAGGCGGAAACGCGGAATTTATCGCCGTCCGTCTTCCGCACGGCACACAGCAGGATGAGGATGACGCCCAATTGGCGCTCAAATTCATTAAACCTGATAAATCATGGACATTTGATATTAAGTCCGCTGTCAGCGCGTTCGCCGATCAGTACAAAAAAGACACGGGCGATCAGCTGTCTGACTTTAACAAAGGAAATGTAAAAGCCAGAATGAGGATGATCGCGCAATATGCCATCGGCGGACAAGAAGGGCTGCTTGTCATCGGAACCGACCATGCGGCTGAAGCGGTGACCGGTTTCTTCACGAAATACGGTGACGGCGGAGCTGATCTGCTGCCGCTGACCGGATTAACGAAACGCCAGGGCAGACGTTTATTAGAAGAGCTCGGCGCGCCGGAACGCCTGTATTTGAAATTACCGACGGCCGATCTGCTTGATGAAAAACCGCAGCAGACGGATGAGACCGAACTCGGCATCACATACAATGACATTGATGATTATTTAGAAGGCAAGGACGTTTCTTCCGAAGTGATTGAGGCGCTGGAAAAACGCTACCTCAGTACGGAGCACAAGCGCCAGGTGCCGGCATCAATGTTTGATGATTGGTGGAAATAGAATGAAAAAACCTCCCTTTTGAAAGGGAGGTTTTTGTTATCGTTTTTATTTATCTACACTTTCATAAACCCCTATCCAAATCCCTCTGCCGCTGTCATAAGTTTTACTTTTGAAAATCCACGTTGTTCCGTTTAAAACGAAAGAAGCAGCGAAATTGCCGTCAGGGCTTTGAACGAGCTTGATGGCATTAATGCCAACATCTGCTTTCGTTGAGATTGGGCTATTTTCCACGGATGAAGATGCTGTTGGTGATGCGGCAAAGGCAGGAGCGGCAGACATCAGTAAGGCAAGAGACAGCGCAGAACCGGTTAACACTTTTTTGAATTTCATTTCGAACACTCCCTTTTCAAATGAAATGTATTACAGTGTTAATAATTAGACGATTATCCATAAAATACTTTCTATGTTTCTGAAATTTTTTTCTTTATTTGAAAAAACATCCCTTCAGAGGGACTTTTTATTTATTGATCCATTTGCATGGGTCAGGGACATGTTTTCAAAACGTTTTTTTATTTGATGCGGATATGATTCAGCTTCACCATCAATCTGTCGGTGAATCTTCGAAGGCTGCCTCTCGAATCAGGCTCAAGAGGCAGATTTGCTTGGGCAGCGATCGTTTCTGCGACCTGCTGAATAGACATTTGGTCTGTATGGAGATGTTCTGTGAAGAGGCTATGAGACAGGCTGTTGATGCAGCGGTCGATTTGTTTTGCGGCCCAGGAGTTTTTTCCTTCCGCTCTGGTGCGCAGGCGTTTCAGCAATGTTTCCTTTGAAGCCAGCAGGGTAAAGTGGTGAATGGTCCGGCCATCCTGTCTCAGCCTGCTGATCATGTCATGGAAGTATTGATCGTTCGTAATGGTCATGGGCACAATGATGATGCCCTGATATGTATATGACAAATAGGAAAGCATGCTGTAATTGAATTCCCGCCACAGAGGGTAGCTTTGAAAGTCATCTTCAGCGATATCCGGCGGTATCATCGAACGCATCGCAAACCCCATCTTTTCAGGATCATATACGTAAGACGGTTTCAGTCTTCTGTGCAGCTCAAACGCTGTTTGTGTTTTTCCGGAACCGAAAGCCCCATTTATCCAAATGATCATCATGATATCCCCCTTTTTCTATATGATACAAAAAAGACCCTTCGATCGAAGAGTCAGCGGGAAAAAACAGACGTATATTCGCGGAGCGATTCCTTTATATGCGTAAAGGCATGTTCTCCAAAATACTCAAGAGAAACAAAACCGTCATATTGTCTGTTCATCAGCTCTTTTAAAAATGCTTTTTGATCGAGATCTCCTTGAAAAATCGGAGTTGGCTTGCTGAGATACCAGTTGTCAAAATTCCAGTGATAGTTTTTCAGATGAATGTGGCTGACGGTATGATACAGTTTTTCTAAAGCGGGCATTTGGTCAACGTGATTGACGTGTAGGTTGGAGCCGTCAAAAATGGTGCGGACCCGCGGATGTCCGACATCCTCCAAAAATGCCAGCGCCGCCTCCGGTGTATCCGCGTACGTATCGTAATGAATCTCAAGCCCGATATCGACTTCATAGTCATCTGCGAGCCGTGCCGCCTGCTGAAATTGATCAACCGCACGCTGCCACTTTTCCGGTGACGTCCGATGCGAAGGAAGATTGCCGGCAAAGACTCTGATCAAGGGACTGTGCAGCTGTCGTGCCGCGCTTAATGCCCTTTGAACATCCTTTAACGCCTGCTTTTCATCCTGAGTGGCGAAGTCAGTGTACAAACTGACGGCAGGCACCCCGATGCCTTCCTCCTGAAGCTGCTGATCAAGCCTGTCGAGCGGGCCGATTTCCTCTATATATTGTTTAGCGTGTCCGTACCACAGTTCGATTCCGTCAAAGGAGTGCTCCTTCGAGAAAGAAATGATGTCGAAAATATGCTTTTTTTTAAATCCTGTCGTGCAAAAACTCAGTTTCATCGGTAATCCTCCCGTAACTGTCTATCATATGTGTACTTTTTCCCCGGGTGCGATACGGATAAACAGGTGAAAAGGGCAGACACTTTTATAAGCGGGGTGTGTCTGCATCAGTTCAGTGCGGCACACAAATTGTTTAGCGCTTTTTTGCGTCAAAGTATTAAATAATTAACCGAAGTGTTGTACAATTAATTTCATTCGAGTAAGGGGGGAGAAGCCATTGAAAAAAGAAACGGAGCTGAGGGCCTTCAGTCCCGTCCGTAATAAACCGACTCGCGCTCGTTATGTGATATTGGTTCTTTTGTTTTTTATCACTGCGATTAATTATATAGACCGAGCCAGTGTATCTATTGTCGGCCCATCCATTCAACATTCGCTGAACCTAAGCCCCGCGCTTTTGGGCATCGTTTTTTCTGCGTTCAGCTGGACCTATACGGGGATGCAGATTCCAGGCGGGCTCATTTTGGATAAATTCGGGTCAAAACGGACATACGGAATTTCTTTATTTGTGTGGTCGGTTTTTACCGGAGTACAAGCTTTTGCGACAAGTTTCGGGTTTCTATTCGGCTGCCGCCTGCTCATCGGCATAGCTGAATCGCCGGCGTTTCCGGCAAACAACCGGATTGTCACGACATGGTTTCCAAGGCGGGAACGCGCCTTTGCGACGGGTGTTTATACGGCGGGGGAATATGTCGGGCTGGCGTTTGCCACACCGGTTTTATTCTGGGTGTTAACGGCATTTGACTGGCGCGCCGTATTTATTTCCTCAGGGGTGCTCGGAATTGTTTTCTCCATTTTCTGGTTTAAAATGTATCACGAGCCGAACGGGTATCGGAAAGTGAATCGTGAGGAGCTTGATTATATTAAAGAAGGCGGCGGACTGACTGAGGTGTCTGATTCAGCCGGCAGGATATCGTGGGCGGATTTCGTCCAGCTTCTAAAATACCGCAAGCTTGTCGGATTGTATATCGGCCAATTCGCCGTAGCCTCCACGCTGTTCTTCTTTTTGACATGGTTTCCGACTTATCTGGCGGAGGCAAAGCACATGGCTTTCTTAAAAGTCGGCTTTGCCGCATCAATCCCGTATATCGCCGCTTTTTTCGGCGTATTGTTCGGCGGATTTTGGTCTGACGGCATGATGAAACGGGGGGTGTCGGTGAACGTTGCCCGGAAAACGCCCGTCATCCTCGGTCTTCTGCTGACAGGCTCCATCGTGCTTGCGAATGTTACGGATTCTGCTCCCGCGGTTTTGACGATCTTATCCATTGCTTCTTTTGCGCAGGGCATGTCCAATATATCCTGGACGATGCTGAGTGAGGTCGCGCCAAGCGAAACAATCGGATTGGCAGGAGGCGTGTTTAACTTTTTCGCCAATATGGCCGGTATTATCACCCCGCTTATCATCGGGTTTATCGTTTCTGCGACCGGTTCATATAACGGAGCGATTCTGTTTGTCGGCGCTGTCGCATTTATCGGGGCATTTTCTTATATTTTCATTGTCGGAAAGGTGGAACGCATTAGGCTCCGATAGAAAGAAAAACTCATCTCTTCTTATAAAGGATGGGTTTTCTTTCATTGCATTATCTCTATATTTCAATATTGAGTTATCATATAATAAACATAACTTTTTCATTTCTTAGGAGGATTTCGCCGAAGATGAACGCAAAACGTGCCATTCCCGTAAGAGAAAGAAATATCGTACTGATCGGATTCATGGGTGTCGGAAAGACAACAATCGGCCAGCTGGTCGCTAAGAAATTATACAGAGACTTCATTGATATTGATCTGCAGATTGAGAAAGATTTCAATATGTCCATCCCTGAAATGTTTGAGAAAAAAGGTGAAGCCTTTTTCCGTCAGACCGAAAAGGATTATATATTAGATATTTGCCGCAATACGAAATTCAAGATCGTGTCGCTTGGGGGCGGTTCGTTTAAACAAGAGGAAATCAGACAGTGCTGCCTTGAAAACTGTCTCGTGCTCCATCTTGATTTATCATGGGAGAATTGGAAGCAGCGGGCTGATCTGCTGATTGAAAGCCGTCCCGTTCTGCATAACCGTTCCATGGATGAAATGCAGCAGCTCTTTAACGAGCGCCAAAGCATCTATGATAAACATAATTCAAAAGTGGCGACGGATAATCTGGAACCAGAAGAAATAGCCGATTATATCGTAGAAACGTTAAAAATCGGCTGGGACCTGTATCAGCCGATGTAAAAAGAGCCGTGACGCTGTGAGCGCACGGCTTTTTTGTTTTTAAACAAACGTTTATTAAAATGTTTAGAAAATGAGTGTAAAATCGTGTTAAGATAGAGTCAGAAAATTAAATCTTATAAAACAAAGGAGAATAATCGGATATGCAATTATACGACTTGCCGCTCGACCAACTGCAAACCTATAAACCAAATAAAACCGCTCCTCATGACTTTTCGGATTTTTGGGCATCATCATTACATGAGCTTGCAAAGGAAGAGGCAAAGCCTGAATTGACGGCTGAAAGCTACCCGGCTGACGGCGTGAAAGTATTCCGGCTGACATACCGGAGCTTCGGCAAGGCGGAAATTGAGGGATGGTACGCCGTTCCCGACCGGCAAGGACCGCATCCGGCCATCGTGAAATATCACGGCTACAACGCGAGCTATGACGGGGATATACATGACATCGTAAATTGGGCGCTTCACGGATATGCCGCGTTCGGCATGCTTGTCCGCGGTCAGCACAGCAGCACAGATACAAGCGTCTCACCGCACGGACACGTTCCCGGCTGGATGACGAAAGGGATTTTAGATAAAGATACATATTATTACCGCGGCGTGTACTTAGACGCCGTCCGGGCTTTGGAAGTCATCAGCGGCTTTGATGAAGTGGATGAGACGAGAATCGCCGTCATCGGGGGGAGCCAGGGAGGCGGACTTTCAATCGCCGCGGCGGCACTATCTGACATTCCGAGAGCGGTTGCGGCCGATTATCCTTATTTAAGCAATTTTGAGCGGGCCATTGATGTCGCTCTTGATGAGCCGTATCTTGAGATTAACTCCTTTTTCAGAAAGAACGGCAGCCCTGAGACGGAGAAGGCCGCGATGAATACACTGGCCTATTTTGATATCATGAATCTGGCGGACCGCGTAAAAGTTCCGGTGCTCATGTCCATCGGGCTGATTGACCGCGTGACCCCGCCGTCGACGGTGTTTGCCGCTTACAATCATCTGGAAACGGAAAAAGAATTGAAGGTGTACCGATATTTCGGACATGAATACATACCTTCTTTCCATACGGAAAAGCTGGCCTTTCTGAAAGCGCATCTGAAAGGCTGACAACAGCGAAAAGCCCAAGTACTTGGGCTTTTTTCAGGAATGATCACGGAAAAGGACGGATACAGATGGAACAAAGGATCATCGAAGAATTAAAACGAATTGAAGCACAGCACGGCGTCAAGGTGCTTTACGCCGTAGAATCAGGGAGCCGCGCATGGGGATTTCCGTCAAGCGACAGCGACTACGATGTGCGGTTTCTCTATGTGCCGAAAAAAGAATGGTACTTTTCGATCGAACCGCATAGGGATGTCATAGAAGAGCCGATTCATGACATGCTTGACATCAGCGGCTGGGAACTGAGAAAAGCGCTGCGGCTTTTTAAAAAATCAAATCCGCCTCTTTTGGAATGGCTCTCTTCTGAGATGATCTATTATGAAGCTTTCTCAGCGGCTGAAAAGCTTCGAAAACTGAAAATCCGCGCCTTTTCGCCTGAAGCCGGCATTTATCATTATCTCAATATGGCAAAACGGAATGAAAAAACGGAATTGCAGGGCAGTGAAGTGAAGATTAAAAAGTATTTTTATGTTCTGCGTCCTCTCCTTGCCTGCAGATGGATTGAAACGTTCGGCTCCGTACCGCCGATGTCATTTCCCGTACTGGCCGATGCCTTATTGACGGATGAAGCGCTCATTTCTGAAATCAATATACTGCTTACAAGGAAAAAAAGCGGTCAGGAGCTGGCTCCGGAACCGAGAAATACGATGATTCATGCGTTTATAGAAGAAGAAATAGAACGCATCGGGCACTATGTCAAAACCATCAAAACGCCGAAACCTGACATAACGGAGGAACTGAATCGGCTATTGATTCAGACCGTCGAAGAGGCGTGGGGGGAAAAAGGCGGAAATTGACGATTGCCGTCATTTCCGTCCGCCTTTTTTCGGCATAATCCGCCTGCTATCTAAGAAGCTGATTGTGGTAAAACCACAAAAATTTATCAGAATCTTTGTATTTTTAGAATATTGTGAGAGGATGTTTTGTCCATTTACAATAGACTCATACAAATACTTCTTAGATTGCGGGGTGTTAAGGTTGGAAGTGATTACAAGAGATTTTTTCTTATTTTTATCCAAGAGCAGCTTTCTCAATAAGATGGCGCGAAGCTGGGGAAGCCGGGTGGCAGCCGGCAAAATCATCGGAGGAATGGATTTCCGCAGTTCTATCCCGACAATCCGACATTTGAACAGCCAAGGGCTGTCAGTTACTGTCGATCATTTGGGGGAATTTGTCAACAGCGGTGATGTCGCGAAAGAACGCACCGAGGAGTGCATGCAGACCATCGCCTTAATCGCTGATGAACAGCTGAATTCCCAAGTGTCATTAAAAATGACGTCTTTAGGTCTTGATATAGATCTCGATCTCGTCTATGAAAATATGACGAAAATCCTCCAGACGGCTGAAAAACATAAAGTCATGGTGACGATTGACATGGAAGATGAAACGAGATGCCAGAAAACGCTGGATATCTTTAAAGACTTCCGGAGCCGGTATGAATATGTAAGCACCGTGGTGCAGGCTTATCTGTACAGAACGGAGAAGGATCTTGATGACCTCAGCCCGCTGAATCCGTTTCTGCGGCTTGTCAAAGGGGCCTATAAAGAATCGGAAAAGGTGGCCTATCCTGAAAAAAGCGACGTCGATGAAAATTATAAAAGACTCATCCGCAAACAGCTTTTAAAAGGACATTATACGGCAGTTGCCACGCATGATGACAAAATGATCGAGTTTACAAAACAGCTTGCCAAAGAGCACGGCATTCCAAACGACCGTTTTGAGTTTCAGATGCTGTACGGCATGCGCTCGCAAACCCAGCTCAGCTTGGTGGAAGAAGGATACCGCATGAGAGTCTACCTGCCTTACGGGGATGACTGGTACGGCTATTTCATGAGACGGCTCGCCGAACGCCCCTCAAACATCGCATTCGCCTTTAAAGGGATGACTAAGAAGTAAAAAAGGGAGAGATGACAATGACTACACCTTATAAACACGAACCATTCACAAATTTCCAAGATCAATCGAACGTTGAAGAATTTAAGAAAGCGCTTGCGACGGTAAATGAGTATCTGGGAAAAGATTATCCGCTCGTCATCAACGGTGAAAAGGTAGAGACGGAAGCGAAAATCGTTTCAATCAATCCGGCTGATAAAGAAGAAGTCGTCGGAAAAGTGTCAAAGGCGTCCCAGGAGCACGCTGAGCAAGCGATTGAAGCAGCTGCGAAAGCGTTCGAAGAGTGGAGATACACCTCCCCTGAAGAAAGAGCGGCCGTTTTGTTCCGCGCAGCTGCCAAAGTCCGCCGCAGAAAGCACGAATTCTCCGCCCTGCTCGTCAAGGAAGCGGGAAAACCTTGGAACGAAGCTGATGCGGATACGGCGGAAGCCATCGACTTTATGGAATACTACGCGCGCCAGATGGTTGAATTGGCAAAAGGCAAGCCGGTCAACAGCCGCGAAGGCGAGAAGAACCAATATGTCTACACACCGACCGGCGTAACGGTCGTCATTCCGCCATGGAACTTCCTCTTTGCGATTATGGCGGGAACGACGGTGGCACCGATCGTAACGGGCAACACGGTCGTTCTTAAACCGGCAAGCGCGACACCGGTCATCGCGGCGAAATTCGTAGAAGTGCTTGAGGAATCAGGTCTTCCGAAGGGCGTTGTCAACTTTGTGCCGGGAAGCGGAGCGGAAGTGGGAGACTACCTCGTCGATCACCCGAAAACAAGCATCATTACGTTTACGGGATCACGTGAAGTCGGTACGAGAATTTTCGAACGCGCGGCGAAAGTGCAGCCGGGACAGCAGCATCTGAAACGCGTCATTGCAGAAATGGGCGGTAAAGATACGGTTGTCGTTGATGAAGATGCGGACATTGAATTGGCGGCTCAATCCATCTTTACATCAGCATTCGGCTTCGCGGGACAAAAATGTTCTGCAGGTTCACGTGCAGTTGTCCATGAAAAAGTGTATGATCAAGTATTAGAGCGCGTCATCGAAATCACTGAATCAAAAGTGACGGCAAGCCCTGACAGCGCTGACGTGTATATGGGACCTGTCATCGACCAAGGTTCTTACGACAAGATCATGAGCTACATTGAAATCGGAAAAGAAGAAGGCCGTTTAGTAAGCGGCGGCACCGGAGATGATTCAAAAGGCTACTTTATTAAGCCGACGATCTTCGCTGACCTTGATCCGAAAGCCAGACTCATGCAGGAAGAAATTTTCGGGCCTGTCGTTGCATTTTCTAAAGTGTCAAACTTTGATGAAGCTTTAGAAGTGGCAAATAATACTGAATATGGTCTGACAGGCGCGGTCATTACAAACAACCGCAAACATATTGAACGGGCGAAACAGGAATTCCATGTCGGCAACCTGTACTTCAACCGCAATTGTACGGGAGCGATTGTCGGCTACCATCCGTTCGGAGGCTTCAAAATGTCCGGCACTGATTCAAAAGCGGGCGGCCCGGATTATTTGGCCCTTCACATGCAGGCGAAAACAATCAGTGAAATGTTTTAAGAGGGACTGAATGGGCATCCTCCTCGCGGGGGGTGTCCATTTCACCATAAACATATAAAGCGGAGGAGGAAATGCCATAGCAAACATTCAGTTGATTATTTCCATTTGTATTTATATGGCGGGCATGCTGTTTATCGGTTATTTCGCCTACAGACGGACGTCAAATCTGACGGATTACATGCTCGGGGGGCGTTCTTTAGGCCCTGCCGTCACAGCGCTCAGCGCGGGAGCGGCGGATATGAGCGGATGGCTCTTGATGGGGCTTCCGGGCGCCATGTTCTCGACAGGATTAAGCGGCGCTTGGATTGTGATCGGGCTTGTGCTCGGGGCATGGGCGAACTGGCTTTTCGTGGCGCCGAGGCTGAGAACGTATACTGAAAAAGCGGGGAATTCCATCACCATTCCGGGTTTCCTTGAAAATCGTTTCGGTGATCATACGAAGCTTCTCAGACTGTTTTCGGGTCTTGTCATTCTCGTCTTTTTCACATTTTACGTATCATCCGGCATGGTATCCGGAGGCGTCTTATTCAACAGCATTTTAGGGTTGAATTACCACACGGGACTGTGGGTCGTGACAGGCGTCGTTGTCGCCTACACCTTGTTCGGGGGCTTTTTGGCGGTAAGCTGGACGGACTTTGTCCAAGGGATCATTATGTTTGCGGCGCTTATTCTCGTGCCGATTGTGACGATTTTCCATACGGGCGGCCCGGGAGAAACCGTTGCCGATATCCGTTCCGTCAACCCGGAACTGTTTAATATGTTCAAAGGGACCACCGTCCTTGGCATTATTTCTTTATTTGCGTGGGGGCTCGGCTATTTCGGGCAGCCGCATATTATTGTGCGCTTTATGGCGATCACATCTGTGAAAGAGATCAAACGCGCCAGACGGATCGGAATGGGATGGATGATTTTGTCTGCACTCGGCGCGCTGTTTACGGGTCTTGCGGGAATCGCGTATTACCACCAGCGCGGGTTGAAGCTGGATGATCCGGAAACCATTTTTATTCAGCTCGGCAACATTCTGTTCCACCCGATTATTACGGGATTTCTCATTTCTGCGATTTTAGCGGCCATTATGAGTACGATTTCGTCTCAGCTGCTCGTTACGTCCAGTTCTTTAGTGGAGGACTTGTATAAGTCCATGTTCAGGCGTTCAGCTTCTGATAAGGAACTCGTATTTCTGGGGAGAATGGCAGTGCTTGCGGTGTCAATCGTCGCTCTGGTGCTCGCCTGGGAGAAAAACAACACGATACTTGGTCTTGTCAGCTATGCATGGGCGGGATTCGGCGCTTCATTCGGGCCGGTCGTACTGCTCAGTTTATTTTGGAAACGGATGACGAAATGGGGGGCACTCGCCGGCATGATTGCGGGAGCGATTACCGTAATCATTTGGGCGAATGCCGGTCTTTCAGACTTTTTGTACGAAATCATTCCGGGCTTTGCTGTAAGCCTTGCCGCTGTATTTGTCGTCAGCTTATTGACACAGGCTCCGTCAAAAGATGTCACAGATCAGTTTCATGACTACCGTGATACACTTTCTCAATAAAAGCAAGGAACGAGAGGAAGAAGGGACCGCCCTTTTTCCTCTTTTCACGATACAGGCTTTCGGATCATTCCGTTTTGGAGTATATGAATTTTTTTCTATACAAAAAGTCACCCCGCAGAGTATGATAAAGATAAAAAGAGCATAGGAGAAATAGGTATGGAAGAGCTTTTAGAGAGAGTTTTTTCATTTACGGACATTGATAAATTAATTGATTTTATCAGTTATGAATTGCAGAAGCCCGTTATTCTGGAAAGCGCGGATTTCTTTTTGCTTGCCTATAATTCTTATTACATTAATCACTTCGACTCCGCCAACCAGCAGACGATATTCTCAAAAAAATGCCCCGTGCAGATTTTTGAAAGGTTTCTGAAGGACGGGGTGATCGAAAAGCTGAAAACCGTTCCTGAACCGTTCCGTGTCGAAAAAATAGACAGTATCGGACTGAATCAGAGAGTGGTTGTAAGCGCAAAACATAAAGGGGAAGTGATGGGCTACATCTGGATTCAGGAGCTCGACCGAAACTTGACGGACGAGGAGCTCGATTTTTTATATGAAACTTCATTCCATGTCGGAAAAATCATCTATAAAACGAACCGGCTGAAACAGGAAAAGGAAGAGAGAGCGGAAGACCTGGTGAAACGGGCGATCTTTCAGCAATTCTCCTCTGAAAAGGAGTTCAGGCGGGAAGCGGAAAAGATGAACGCCGTGCTGCCGTCGGTTTTTTCAGTAGTCGTCCTGCATGCCGCAAATGGGGATGGGGAGGCAGTCGAAGATGTAAAGGAAAATATCAAATCGTACTTGAATTTGCGGGATAAAGTCAGTCACGTCTTAACCATTGATTCCAATATTGTCATCGTCGTCGCAAGCTTCTCGCAAAAAAGCTCCGGCACTTCGGCAGCATCTGAATTCATCCACAAACTGCTGACTCATTTTCACTTTCAGAAGATCCCCACTCCCATCTATATCGGAATCGGCAATGAATACAGCAGCATCCTGAAGCTCGGCAAAAGTTATATAGAAGCCCTTGAAGTCATAAAGGCCGCCGAAATTACCGGAAACCAGGAAAATATCCCGTACGAATACAGTAAGCTCGGGATTTACCGCTATCTTGAAAGCATCGAAGAAAAAAACGCCTCACTGGAATATGTAAACGATGATTTAGCGTTATTAAAAGCCAAAGACAGAGAAAGCAGCACCGAACTGCTGAAAACGTTAGAAATCTATCTCCTCAATAACTGCAAAACAAAACCAGCCGCAGAACAGCTTTTTATTCATCAAAACACATTGAACTACCGCATCAAACAGATTCTTGACATGACATCAATTAATTTAAACGACTTCAGGACAAGGTGCCAGCTGTATCTCGATATCATGCTGATGAAAAAGAGATAAAAAAGAAACCAGTCGCCGTACTGGTTTCAGTTTTAATACCTTCCCGCTTATCAATCTCAGAACCTCACTTCTGAATCACTCCTTTCCCGCAAGATGAGAAATGAATAAACACTGCTCCTCAATATGTGTTATACTTTCATTGATATTGATTCTCAATTAAAAATTTATGAAGTATAGATATAAACGGGAGGCAGAACGATGGCGGAAAATCATGAGGTGTACGACGTCACGATTATAGGCGGAGGCCCGATCGGCCTGTTTGCGGCTTTTTATTGCGGGATGCGTGAGCTGAAAACGAAAGTGATCGAGTTTTTGCCGCGGCTCGGAGGGAAAGTGTCTATGTTTTTCCCTGAAAAAATCATCCGTGATATCGGCGGAATACCCGGGATTGCCGGAGAACAGCTGATTAAGCAGCTGAAGGAGCAGGCGGCGACATTTGAGCCGGATATCGTGTTGAATCAGCGGGTGACCGGATTTGAACGGCTGGAGGACGGAACCATTGTGCTGGAAAGTTCCGAAGGGGAAAAGCACTATACACGCACGGTGATTTTGGCCGTCGGCATGGGGACGCTTGAGGTCAATGAACTTGACAGCGCGGATGCGAGCCGTTATTCGGGAAAGAACCTTCATTATAAGGTGGAGAAGCTTGATGCGTTTCGAGATAAGCATGTCGTGATTTCTGGAGGAGGAGATACCGCGGTTGACTGGGCGAATGAGCTGGAACCGATTGCGGCGTCTGTTACCGTCTTGCACCGCAGGGAGGAGTTCGGCGGTTTGGAAAGCAGCGTGGCGAAAATGAAGCGGTCTTCCGTGCGGGTGCTTGCGCCGTATCGTCTGAAGCTTCTCAACGGCACAGGGGAACGGATCGAGAGCGTCACCGTTTGCCAAACTGAGTCCGGACTTTCTGAAGTCATCAAGCTTGATGAGCTCATTATCAACCACGGGTTTAAAATTGATCTCGGCCCGATGAAGGACTGGGGGCTTGAGATAGAAGAAGGCAGGATTAAAGCTGACAGACATATGCGCACGAATCTTCCGGGCGTGTTTGTCGCCGGTGACGCCGCCCATTATGAAAGCAAGCTCAGACTGATTGCCGGCGGTTTCACGGAGGGCCCGACCGCAGTGAACAGCGCCAAAGCCTATTTGGACCCGCAGGCGGATCAGATGGCGATGTATTCGACTCATCATAAAAAATTGGTGACACAATAAAAAAGGGCTGACCCCGATGCTGGGCCCGGGGGTCAGAAAAGCATTCCGGCGTATCAGCTGTGAACGAGCATGTCTTTCATTTCATTTCGTATAAACGCAAATAACTGTTCCTGATTTTTCACGGCGGTAAACCCGCAGCCGGCGGGGACGTCTTCGCCCATGCAGATGACGGGAGGGCGGTTTCCTGACGGATTCGGTGATATGCCGATTTGTTTTCCGGCGCTGATCAAATGCTGAGCGGATTCTTTGCCCGTACAGATAATCATTTGCAGAGGAGACTCACTGATCGTGCGTTCGATCATGGAAGTGAACCGCTCATCCGCGATATGTTCATGGGTGATATAAAACGGGCATGATTTTGAGTCTGACAAGTTTTCTGCTGCTTGACGGCTTCCTACAATGAGCGAGTGCGGAGAATCATTTTGCCATTCGGATAGGAGAAAGCCCCGTTTTGTCAGTTCCGTCTTTGCAGCTTCGGTCGCTGCATTCAGGCTTGCGGTCACCCGGCGGATGTCGATCTGCTTGAATGCCAGTGTGTCAAAGAATTCGCATACCGCAAGGCGTGATGTGAAAAATAGTTGTTCAAAGGTGCTGATCTGTTTCAGGATGTTTTCGTTTGCGGGCATTTTTTTAACGATCCGCTTCGGCCATTCAATAACATCGGCGCCATACTCGCGCAGCTTGTCTGTCAGTGTATGTTCATCATCGCCATGAGTGACCACCATGATATGCCGCCCGATGAACGGTTTGCTTTCAAACCAGCTGTGTGTTTGAAAATTGACAATATCACCAATGATGATAATGGCAGGGTTGGTGATGTTTTGGCTTTGAACTTTTTCATGGATATCCTGAAGCGTTCCTTTAACGCTCCGCTGCCGTCCCCACGTCCCCCATTGAATGACGAGTACGGGAACGGAGGGGGATTTTCCGTACTCCATAAGCTTCCGGCATATAAATGACAGATTTTTAACGCCCATGTAAAACACAAGCGTTTGAACGCTTCGGGCAAGCCCTTCCCAGTCGAGATTCGGCCTGCCTTGCAATGATGTATCATGAGCGGTGATCATCGCGAAGGACGAAGCGAAATCACGATGGGTAACGGGGACTCCCGCATATAGCGGCGCTGCAATTCCCGAGGTGATGCCGGGCACCATTTCGTAGCGGATGCCATGCTGATGAAGCGCCTCTGCTTCTTCGCCGACCCTGCCGAACACACTTGGGTCTCCGCCTTTCAAGCGGACGACGGTGCAGCCCTCCGCCGCTTTTTCTATCAGCAGGGCATTTATCTCAGACTGTTTCATAAAATGGCGGTCGGGCAGCTTTCCGCAATAAATGAACCGGCAGTCCGGTGAGGCGTATTCTAGAAACTTTGGGTTTGCGAGCCGGTCATACAAAATGATATCCGCTTTCTCCAGAGCCTGTTTTCCTTTTACGGTGATCAGCCCCGGGTCTCCTGGTCCGGCACCGACAAAATATACGATTCCGTTTTTCATGATGGCGTCATCCCTTCAGCAATTTAAAAAATGAAGGACCACTTGAAAAAGTGATCCGGTCTTTGATCAATACAGGAGGTATACATTCTCTCCTTCGATCAGTGTTTCGTATGTTTTGACACAGCCATGGTCCGGCTCTTGGACTTTTCCGTCTCCTAAGGAGATTTTCCAGTCATGCATCGGGCAGAAGACGTATTCTCCGCTGACGATGCCTTCAGCCAGGACGCCTCCTTTATGGGGACAGCGGTTTTCGACGGCGCGGACGTTCCCGTCAGAAAGCTTAAATACGGCAAGCTCTTTATCTTCTATATATACGGTTTTTCCTAACTCCTCGGGTAATTCGTTTACATTGCCTATGCAAACCTTTGTCATATCTTTATTAACCATGTCCGTTCCCCCTTACTGTTTTATGAAGTCGTGACGACATTTTCGAATAGATCTTTAGATGCTTTTTTATCTTTAAGGAAGTATTGCCACGGATCTTTGTGGACAGAGAGTGTCTCATTCATTCGATCGTTGAGCTCCTGCCGTTTTTCCGGATCGTTTAATACGGATTGGACATGAGATAAACCGACGCGCTCAAGCCATGCGGATGTCCGCTCCAGATAGTTTGCCGTTTCTCTGTAGTACTGAAGGTAAGCACCCGCGTATTCTAAGACTTCTTCATTCGTTTTTACTTTCATCAGCAAATCACCGGCGCGCAAATGGGTTCCGCCGTTTCCGCCGACATAAAGCTCCCAGCCCCCGTCGATGCCGACAACGCCAAGGTCCTTAATGCCTGATTCCGCACAGTTCCGAGGGCAGGCGGACACGGCCATTTTAACCTTATGAGGCGTATTGAGCCCTTCGAATTTTTTCTCAAGCGCAATACCCAGTGCCATGGAGTCTTGTGTGCCGAAGCGGCAGAATTGTTCGCCTACGCACGTTTTTACCGTGCGGAGTGTTTTTCCGTACGCGTAGCCTGACGGCATATCAAGCTCGGCCCATACTTTCGGCAGATCTTCTTTTTTCACGCCGATGAGATCAATTCGCTGGCCGCCGGTCATTTTAACGAGCGGGATCTCATATTTGTCGACGACATCGGCGATCTTGCGGAGATCCTGAGAGTTGGTCACGCCGCCGTACATACGGGGCACGACTGAGTATGTTCCGTCTTTTTGAATATTGGCGTGCATCCGTTCGTTCACAAAACGGGATGTTCTGTCATCCTCGTATGTAGCCGGATTAATCATGCCTAAGTAGTAGTTGAGGGCAGGACGGCATTTGGAGCAGCCCTCCGGCGTTTTCCAGCCGAGCACGTTCATGATTTCTCTTGTATGGGACAGCCCTTTGGCTCTGATTTCTTCTACGACTTCATCTCTCGACAGTGAGGTGCAGCCGCAAATCGCTTCTTTTTGCGCGGACGCGTCAAATTCTGAGCCCAGTGTATATTGAAGAATGTCTTCCACGAGCGGTTTACAGCCTCCGCAGGAACGGGATGCCCCGGTGCATGCTTTGATTTCGTCCGTTGATGTGCAGCCTTTTTCCTGAATGGCTTGAATAATCGCGCCTTTTGATACACCGTTGCAGCCGCAGATGATTTCATCGTCGCTCATCGCCGCGGTCATGCTTGCGCCTGCTTCCTGGTCAAGAGGCTGTAAGATTGATATCTTGGAAGTTTCGGAGATATCGGCTTCTTTTTGAATCATTGAAAACAGGCGGCTGCCCTCGCTGCTGTCGCCGAACAAAACAGCGCCGACAATTTGATTGCCCCTCAGGACGATTTTTTTATAAATGCCGTCCTGCTCATCGAACACTTTAATCGCTTTTTTGTCCTCTGATTCGTTAAAGTCACCGGCAGAGAAGACTTCGACGCCTGATACCTTTAATTGAGTGGAGAGAACGGAGCCTTCATACGGTTTTGTTTCAATGCCGCAAATATGCTTTGCGAGCACTTTCGCCTGTTCATAGAGCGGCGCCACAAGACCGTATGCGATTCCGCGGTGCTCGGCACATTCACCGACCGCGTAAATGTGCGGAATGTCAGTCTGCATATAGTCGTTGACAATGATTCCGCGGTTTACCGGAATGCCGCTTTCTGTGCCAAGCTGTGTATTCGGGCGGATGCCGACCGCCATGACGACCAGATCAGCTTCGATGCTTGTGCCGTCTTTGAAGCGTATCCCTTCGACACGGTCAGTACCGAGAATTTCTTCGGTTTGCTTTTCAAGGAAAAAGGTCATGCCTTGTTTTTCTAATTCGTTTTGCAGCAGGCGTCCCGCCGCTGCGTCAAGCTGGCGCTCCATCAGGAATGGGGCGAGGTGGATGACAGACACGTCCATTCCGAGATTCAGCAGTCCGCGTGCGGCTTCCAAACCCAGCAGTCCTCCGCCGATGACGGCTGCTTTTTTATATTGTTTTGACGCGGCGAGCATCGTGTCTGTATCTTTTATGTCCCGGAATGCCGTGACGCCTTGTTTGTCTGCGCCCGGAATCGGAAGGATAAAAGGGACAGAGCCTGTCGCCAGGATGAGTTCATCGTAAGGCTGGATTCTGTCTGCATCGGTGATGAGGGTTTTGTTTTCCGTGTCGACTTTGATGACTGTTTCACCGGTATACAGCTGAATGTTGTTTTCTTTGTACCAGTTCCAATCGTTTAACGTAATGTCTTGAATGTCGGTATCGCCTTGCAGCACTTTTGACAGAAGGATTCGGTTATAGTTGGGATGAGGTTCGGCCCCGAATATTGTAATCTCAAATTCGTCTTTTGAAACACGCAGTATTTCTTCAATCGCTCTTACCCCGGCCATTCCATTTCCAACAAGGACTAGCTGTTTTTTTCCCATCAGATGATCCGCTCCTTATCTTTGTTTTTTTTTAGCGTAGCACAGCAAAAACAAATATTTAAGATGCATGTTATGAAATGTAACAAAAAATACTAAAAAATCTAAAAATTTTATGAAAAATTATATAGGGCTGATTCGTACCGCGCACATCTTAAAACCGGGCATTTTACAGTCCGGATCGAAGGCTTCACCAATTAAATCGTTGACGTTTTGCGTGTCAGACCAATGGATGGGGACAAACAATGTATGATGTCTGACTTTTACTTGATTTTAAACGGAGAATATATCAAAATAAATAGTAACGGTTACGATTTATAACAATGTACATCATGATGAAAAAGGGGCAGGTGCGGGATATAAATCGTAATCATTCTATTTTGTCAGGAGGCTATTTATATGAAAAAAATTCCGGTTACAGTATTGAGCGGCTATCTTGGTGCCGGAAAGACGACCGTTTTGAATCATATTTTACAAAACCGCAACGGTTTAAAAATTGCCGTCATCGTCAATGACATGAGCGAAGTAAATATAGACGCGGGATTGGTGAAGCAGGGAGGCGGCTTGTCAAGGACGGATGAGAAACTCGTAGAATTATCCAACGGCTGTATCTGCTGCACGCTGCGTGAGGATCTATTAGTCGAAGTTGAGAAACTCGCGAAAGACGGCAGATTTGATTATATTGTGATTGAATCAACAGGGATCAGCGAACCGATTCCCGTTGCCCAGACATTTTCTTATATAGATGAAGAAATGGGCATTGATCTGACAACATTCTGCAGGCTGGACACAATGGTGACCGTGGTGGATGCAAACCGCTTCTGGCATGATTTCCAGTCCGGTGACAGCCTTCTTGACCGGAAGGAAGCGGCGGGAGAAGAGGATGAACGGGTGATTGCCGATTTATTAATTGACCAAATCGAGTTTTGTGATGTGCTCATTTTAAATAAATGCGACATGGTGGGCGAAAAAGAGCTTGAACAGCTGGAAACGGTCCTTCGCGCATTACAGCCCCGTGCCAGACTGATCCGGTCCGTCCGCGGAGAAGTGCCCGCCGAATACATATTGAATACCGGTTTATTTGAGTTTGAGGAAGCGAGTTCATCAGCAGGATGGATAAAGGAACTGACGGCAGGTCATGAAGCGCACACTCCGGAAACGGAAGAGTACGGCATCACTTCGTTTGTGTACTCGCGGCGTCTGCCGTTTCATACCGCTCGTTTTGACAGCTGGCTGCATCAATCAATCCCTGACAACATTGTGCGCGCAAAAGGAATTGCTTGGTGCGCAACCCGCAACAGCCTTGCGCTGCTGATGTCTCAGGCGGGTCCGGCGGTTTCGATTGAGCCTGTTTCTTATTGGGTGGCGGCAATGCCGAAACTTGAGCAGGAGCAGATCAAACAGCAGGAACCGGAGATTCTGGAAGATTGGGACGACCAATTCGGAGACCGTCATACGAACCTGGTGTTTATCGGAACAGATTTAGATGAAGCAGCCATTACAAAGGAATTGGATCAGTGCCTGCTCACGCCGTCTGAGTTCGATTCCGATTGGTCGCAGCTTGAAGATCCTTTTCAATGGGATATTCAGCGGGCCGAATAACATACCGGCCAAGTTTAGAAGCAGGTGAAAAGGGAAGGAGTGATGAAAAAGGAGCTGACCAAGTGTGAAAGCACTGACATACCAAGGAAAAGAACATATGGAAGTGAAAGAAGTCCCGGCACCCGCCATTCAAGATGAGAGAGATGTCATCGTTCGAATCACCGCAACCGGGATATGCGGTTCAGACCTTCATTTATATAAAAACGGAATACCCGCCGATCCGGGTTATATCGTCGGGCATGAGCCGATGGGAATCGTTGAAGAAACGGGCAGTCAAGTCAAAAAGCTGAAAAAAGGCGACCGGGTCGTGATTCCTTTTAACATCGGCTGCGGAGAATGTCATTATTGCAAGCACCAGATGGAAAGCCAGTGTGATGAATCAAATCCAAACCCTCATACAGATGCCGGCGGCTTATTCGGTTTCTCGGAGTTTAACGGTAATTATCCCGGCGGGCAGGCTGAATATTTACGTGTTCCTTATGCTGATTTCTCTTCTTTTCTGGTTCCGGCAGACAGTGAGCTTGAAGATGAGCAGGTGCTGCTTCTGTCAGATGTCATGCCGACCGCCTTTTGGAGCGTCCAGCACAGCGGAGTGAAAAAAGGGGATACAGTCGTTATTCTGGGATCAGGCCCGATCGGCTTAATGGCGCAAAAATTCGCGTGGAAAAAAGGAGCTAAACGGGTTATCGCAGTTGATCAAGTCCCGCACCGCCTTGAACATGCGAGACGCATAAACGGAGCAGAGACCTTCAATTTTTCAGAACATGATGAGATCGGGAAACTGCTGCATGAACAAACGTCAGGGGGCGCGGATGTAGTGATTGATTGTGTCGGAATGGACGGCACGCCGCTTTCAAAAGAAAAAACAGAGCAAAAACCGAATCAGTTCGGAACGATCAGTCCGATTCTTACAGCATCAGAAGCCGTTAAGAAGTTCGGAACCGTGCAGCTCACGGGCGCATACATTTCTGAAGCGGACGGCTTTCCGCTCGGCGATTTTTTCACACGCAACGTTTCTTTAAAAATGGGCCAGGCACCCGTTATTCATCTGATGCCGATGCTGTATCAAATGATCGAACAAAATGAAATTGATCCGACGGATATCATTACACACAAAATGAGTCTTGCGGAAGCTCCTGCTGCATATGATATATTTGACAAAAAAGAAGATGGCAACATTAAAGTGATTTTGAAGCCATAGCGAGGAGAAACACGATGAATATTTACAGACCGGCGGGATTTTGGATCAGATTGGGAGCCGTGGTACTCGACTATTTAATTACTTCAGTGCCTTTGGCGATTATTTTTATGCTGGCAACAGGAAAAGATCCGAATGAGAGCGCAATGATCAGCATTATTTTGACTCTTTATGGTATTTTGCTCCCTGTATACTGGAACGGTTATGTTATCGGCAAAAAGATCTGCGGTATCCGCATCGTCAAAAAAGACGGAACTCAGGTAGGCTTTCTCACTATGATTTTGAGAGTGCTTGTGGGCGGCCTGATATATGGCGTGACGTTTGGAATCGGTGTGATCGTGAGCGCATTCATGGTCGGAATGAGAGAAGACAGACGGTCAATCCACGATTTTGTAGCAGGAACGTATGTCACATACGCGCTGCCGGACGAATCGATTGAAAAGAGCGAATAATTTCGCTCTTTTTTTGCATAAAAAATGGATGGGGGAGCAACATATAACAAACGTTAAAGGAGGAAAGAGTCATGAAAAAAGCTGCATTGTCTTTAGCTGCGTTTTTCATTACAGCAATGGTTTTCACAATGCCGGCACACGCCGCCGGAACAAAAATGCCTTCAACAATGTCACTCACGGAACAGCAGAAAAAAGAAATTGAATCACTTGAAAAAGAAGTGCTCGAAAAACGAAAACATGTCATATCCAAATATGTTGAGTACGGGGTCCTGCCGAAAGAAAAAGCAGAACATATTAAACAGCATATGGACAGGCGCTTTAACATGATGAAACAAAATGGGTTTGTCCCGAAGCCTCCGCCTCATAAATTGGAAAAGCGGCATCATCATTCTTAAGCATCCGGCAAGCCGGATGCTTTTTTGTTTTTATCGGGATTGCTCTGAAACGCGTTTCATAACGTATGATATCAATATCATACGCATCAGGAGGATGAAACACATGATACATAAAAAACAGGGCCTGTTCCCTGATACATTTCTATGGGGGTCAGCCTCGGCTGCCTATCAGGTTGAAGGAGCCTGGAATAAAGACGGTAAAGGACCTTCAGTATGGGACTTATTCACGAAAATACCGGGTAAAACGTTTAAAGGCTCAAATGGCGATACAGCAGTCGGCCATTATGAGCGCTATAAAGAAGATATCGCCTTGATGGCAGAAATGGGTTTGAAAGCTTACCGATTTTCTGTCAGCTGGCCGAGAATTTTTCCGAATGGCAGAGGGGAAATTAACGAATCAGGGATCGCATTTTACGAAGACCTGATCGATGAATTGATTTCTAACGATATTGAGCCGGTGCTGACTCTTTATCATTGGGACTTGCCTCAGGCGCTGATGGATGAATACGGCGGCTTTGAATCAAGAAAAATTATTGATGATTTTAATGATTACTGCATTGCGTTATACAAAAGATTTGCCGGCAAGGTGAAATACTGGGTCACGTTAAATGAGCAGAATTATAATTTTCATAACGGGTTTATAACAGCTGCACATCCGCCCGGCGTAAAGGACAGAAAACGATTTTATGCAGCGAATCATATCGCATTTTTAGCTAATGCCAAAGCGATTGAATCCTTCAGACAATATGTTCCTGACGGTTTGATCGGCCCGAGCTTCGCTTATTCACCGGCTTATCCGCTTACAAGTCACCCTGAAGACATAACTGCATTTGAAAACGCAGAGGAATTTATGAACCATTGGTGGCTTGATATGTATTGCCGGGGGACTTATCCGCAAATTCCTTTCAATTATTTAAAGGAAAAGAGCTGGGCGCCCGCCATTGAAGCCGGGGATATGGAATTGCTTGCGAAAGGCAAGCCGGATTTTATCGGTGTTAATTATTATCAGACGATTACGTACGAAAGAAATCCTCTTGATGGTGTATCGGAGGGGAAAATGAACACGACTGGTCAGAAAGGGACAAACCAGGATACCGGTATACCGGGGCTGTTTAAAACGAAAAAGAATCCTAACCTCGTGACGAGTAATTGGGATTGGACGATTGACCCGATAGGTCTGCGCATCGGCCTTCGGCGTATAACGAGCCGCTATGAGCTGCCGGTTTTTATAACAGAAAACGGGCTGGGGGAATTCGATAAAATAGAAGAAGACGGCTCAATTCAGGATGACTACAGAATTGACTATTTACGCTCCCATCTTGAACAGTGCAGAGAGGCCATTAGTGATGGAGTTCATCTCATCGGCTACTGCAGCTGGTCATTCACGGATCTGTTAAGCTGGCTGAACGGCTATCAAAAACGCTACGGTTTTGTCTATATCAATCGAGATGAAGAAGATGAAAAAGATTTGAAACGGATCAGGAAAAAAAGTTTTTATTGGTATCAGAATGTAATTGAAACAAACGGTAAAAGTTTATAAAAGTTCCCTGAGAGAAATATGATTCTCTCAGGGATTTCTTTTACATTGCGGCTGCATCAATAATATACGTATCCGCATGAAGATCGGATATTTCGGCAGGCACTGAATAACAGGTAAGGCTGTATCGGCCTTTCGGAATATGAAAGAAAAGCCGCTTTGACATCACGCTTTCAATCTCAATTCCATCTTTTACAGCCTCAAAGGGAACAGTCGCTTTTTTCTCATAGGATGGTACCGGTTCACTTGTGTTAAGCCTGAGGACGATAAATGCCCTCGTATTTCTCCTTGCTTCAAATGAAACAGCTCCGTCAGCTTCCGCATATCCTTTTTCAATGGCTTCATCGGTCCAATCGATAACAGGCGGTTCTGAATCTTTTTGGAAGATTGTAAATTGATGATAAGAAATGGCCAGTTCTTGCGGTTTCCATGATTTAATCAATGCGCTGTTCCTCCTGTTTTTTACTTGATTTTAAATAATACTCTCGTTCCGTCGGGATCATTGGTAAGCTGGTGTCCGACCCAAGAGCCGGCTCCGCGGTTGTCTGCCGGAGAAATATATTCTACGGAGGCATTATTTCCGCCCTGTTTACAAACCGCCATCGGCCATTCATCCCTATCGTATCCCGTTTTGACAGGCACATGTTTAAGAGATTGCTCACGCCGCTTATGTACTCCGTCTCTGTCAATGGTGCATATGCTGGAATGTCCTTCTTTTATCGCGTCCTTAATATGCTTTGCTGTTTCCGGATATCGATCGGACGGAAATAGGATTACTTTGTCGTAATCACTCTTCTGAACGGTCTGCTCGTTATCGGAGAAAAGATCACCCTTGATCAGGGCCGCGACTGCTCCGGCAATGATGATAAGAACAAGCAGCAGTGCTTTTAATGTTTTCAAGAGTATCAATCACCTCCAGTTATAAATTGCTGTTAAGCTGGTCCAAGAATAAAGCAGAATCGGCCGGCTGTAAAGCTGTTAAAATATATTTCTCAGCCGCAATTCAGCTGAATATCTGTAAAACCATCCGCACAAATCAACTTTATTCATTAAAAATTCGATCAGAAAGTGTTTTTTGCCGTTTCCCTATTCAGAAATGAATGGTTGCGGGTGTATCGTCAATTGACTTATTATAGCGATAAGCTCACCGGCGAGGTATCTTCGTCTGCGAGTGTCGTGCGAAACAGGACGATAAAAAGACGGCCATCTGATAAGAAGGCCGTCAGCAAATCATTCCAGATTCGCATGCTTTGTAAACATGTCTGCTGAATTCAGTTCTTTTATCTCCATGATTTTTAGAATAACCGCATCGTAAAACAGCAGAAGAGTTTGTTCGAATAAAGAACCCATCGGCTGAATCGTCTTTCTGTCTCCGCCGGTCTCTTCCTTAGGAGAGCCGGGAATCGTTATCGTAAGATCAGCAAGTTTGCCGAGACTTGAATCGGGGTTAATCGTTAATGCAGTGATGATGCCGTTAAGGCTTTTGGCTTTTTCAGCCGTATGAAGCAGACTTTTTGTTTCGCCTGAGCCTGAGCCGATGATGACGAGACCGCCTTCTTGGAGGGGAGGGGTAAGCGTCTCACCGACGATGTAAGCGTTCAGGCCGATGTGCATCATCCTCATGGCGAACGCTTTAGCCATAAAGCCGGAACGTCCCGCTCCGGACGTGAAGATTTGATCTGCCGATAAAATCTGATCCGCAAGCTTGTCAGCTTCACTGTCGGCTATTAATGCTGCGGTGCGGGATATTTCATTTAGTATTTCATGTAAGTATTCAGTCGTTTTCATGATCCTTGTGTGATCAGCTGTTTCATTTTAGCAGCAGCATCCGCTTTATTGTCAGCTCCCGTAATGCCTCCGCCGACAATGATTAAATCTGGGTTTTGTTTGATGGCTTCAGGAAGCGTATCAAGTTTAATGCCTCCGGCAATTGCGGTTTTAGCGCTCTTGACCGCTTTTTTAATCGCCGTCAGTTCCTCGAATGAATTTTTTCCTTCTGCTTGAAGATCATAACCTGTGTGAACACAAATATAATCAACACCGAGTTGGTCAATTTCTTTTGCCCGTGTTTCAAGGTTTTTTACGTTAATCATGTCGACGAGGATTTTTTTCTGCTGTTTTTTTGCTTCGGCAACCGCCCCTTTGATCGTTGAGTCGTCTGTCGCCCCTAAAACGGTGATGATGTCGGCTCCCGCTTCTGCCGCTTTCATAATCTCGTAACCGCCTGCATCCATGATTTTAAGATCGGCAAGCACTTTCAAGTGAGGAAAGGCTGTTTTCATTTCCTGCACGGCTTTCAGTCCTTCATTAATGACAACGGGAGTGCCGATTTCTACAACATCTATATATGGTTCGACCTCTTTCACAAGTTCAATTGCTTCCGGGATATTTACTAAGTCTAATGCCAGCTGTAATTCCACTTTATATCCACTCCTCTTTTTCATGTATTTCCATTCTATAGAGTGCCCCGCATGTTGAGAAGTACGCACTTTGAAGTCTAATAGTTACTTTGAGGATACTGTCCCCGCAGGCAATGCGCTTTGTTTCAGCAAAACTGCGTGGTAGTATAAACTGACGAAAGTTGTGTGAAAAAGTAAGCGTGTATGAATAGATAATGACCGTACAAAAAGTAAGAGGAAGGAGAATTGTCCGTGAGCCGAATGGATGAGAAAACGTTTAATTGCGAAAAGGAATTGACGCTTGCCGTGATAGGCGGGAAGTGGAAAATGCTGATTATGTGGCACTTGGGAAAAGAAGGGACGAAGCGGTTTAATGAGCTGAAAGCTTTAATTCCGGATATTACGCACAAAATTCTTGTGAATCAGCTCAGGGAGCTGGAGCAGGATCTGATCGTTCACAGGGAAGTTTACCCTGTCGTCCCTCCGAAAGTGGAGTATTCTTTAACGGCGCAAGGAGAAAGCCTTATGCCGATTCTGGACGCTATGTATAAGTGGGGAAAAGATTATATGGAATTAATCAACATTGATAAAACTGCAATAAAGGAATCTTTTTGAAGTGCTCTATGTAAAATAGAGTGCTTTTTTTGCGGTTTAATGAAATCATATTGCGAACATTCGGGCCGTCTGTTTCGGTTCTTGCGCTGTTTTTTCCGGGTCAGCTTACGTACGTAAATTTTTTTCATTCTGCCATAACTGGATATTCGACAGATTTTCATTATAGTTTAAAGATTTTTAATTTTACGTAAATAATATTTTTGAAAATAAATTGCGGGATGCCGCAAAATACCCTCTGGATTCGTCGGATTTTTTTCGGTGTGCCGCATGAAACTTTTCACCCATTTTTCGGTGATAAAAACAATATTTTCATATAAAGTGAACGTAAGTAGATATATAGAAATACATGCAGAAATAGGTAAACCTTTCGTGCTTACAATCAATGGCTTTTTGTCTTGATTTCTCATAAATTTGATGCCGCATTTCGGACTGCGCGGGTGAACGGATGACGGATTTCGGCGGTGATTGAATCGGGATCGTTTTTGGAGGTAAGTGGTTCTTTTGGCTTGAGAATGAGTTAGGGACATAGAGGGAGGCTGTTTCTAAGGGAGAATTGACAACTTTATCTTAAAAAGGGGAGGCGCACACATATGGAAATAACTTTTTATCCTTTAACAAATGCTCAAAAACGTATCTGGTATACAGAAAAATTCTATCCGAACACAAGCATTTCAAATCTAGCCGGTTTCGGGAAACTCATTTCTGAAGACGGCGTACAGGCTCATTACGTTGAGAAAGCGATACAGGAATTCGTCCGGCGGTATGAGTCGATGAGAATCCGTCTGCGGCTTGATGATGAGGGGGAGCCCGTTCAATATGTGAGCGAATACCGTCCGCTCTCTATCGGGCACACGGATATCAGGCAAGCCGGCTGCTCTGCGGACGAGCTGTCCAAATGGGGGCGTGAAGAAGCCGGCAAGCCTCTGGCGTTATATGATCAGGATTTATTCCGTTTTTCCGTGCACACGATCAGTGAAAATGAGGTCTGGTTTTACGCTAATGTGCATCACATTATTTCAGACGGGATTTCCATGACGATTCTGGGCAATGCGATTACTGATATTTATTTGGAGCTTTCAGGCGGGACAAGTGAGGAACAGACGGAGATTCCTTCTTTTATTGAGCATGTGCTGACAGAGCAGGAATATGTGCAGTCGAAGCGGTTTAAAAAGGATCGGGATTTTTGGAACGGGCAGTTTGAGACCGTGCCGGAGCTTGTGTCCCTGAAACGGAGCCAGGCAGATGCGGGTCTTAATGCGAAACGGTTTTCTCAAGAAATTCCTCACGACTTATATGGCCGCATTCATTCATTCTGCGAGGAGCATAAAGTCAGCGTACTGTCTCTGTTCCAGTCAGCTCTGATCACTTATCTCTACAAAGTGACCGGTCGTGATGACGTTGTCACGGGTACGTTTATGGGAAACCGGACGAATGCGAAAGAAAAGCAGATGCTCGGGATGTTCGTATCTACGGTGCCTGTGCGGACAAGCGTTGACGGAGGACAGTCGTTCTTGGAATTCGTTAAAGGCCGGATGAAGGATTTGATGAAAATTCTCCGCCACCAAAAGTATCCGTATAACCTGCTTGTCAATGATTTGCGCGCTTCGAAAAGTTCGCTGAGCAGATTGTTTACGGTGGCTCTGGAGTACCAGGTGATGCAGTGGCAGAAAAAAGAGAATCTGTCCTTCCTGACAGACCCTATTTTCAGCGGAAGCGGTACAAATGATATTTCAATTCATGTGAAGGAACGATGGGACACCGGGAAATTGACGATTGATTTTGACTATCGCAGCGACATTTTCAAGGGGGAAGAGATTGAATCTGTTTCTGAACGTTTGATCACGCTGATTGAAGATGCGATTTCATCTCCTGATCGCATAATTGATGAACTTACTCTTCTTTCTGAATCCGAGAAAGAGCGGCTGCTGAAACGGGCCTCCGGCAATCCGGTGAATTACCGCAAGGAGATGACGATTCCGGGGCTGTTTGAAGAGAAAGTGAAGTCACTGTCTGACAAACCCGCGGTTGTGTATGAAGGCCGAACATTGTCCTATCGCACATTGCATGAACAGTCAGGACGTATTGCCGGACGTCTTCTTCAAGCCGGGATATCAGCCGATTCTCCTGTCGCGGTGCTGCTTGGCCGTTCTGAGTGTGTCATTGCGGCAATATTGGGAATTTTGAAAGCGGGCGGCGCCTATGTGCCGATAGATCCTGACTTTCCGGCGGATCGGATTCAGTACATTTTGGAGGACAGCGGAGCGAAGGCTGTTCTGACGGAGGCCGGAATACAGGCGCCTGCAGCGGATGCCGAACGGATTGATTTTGACGAGGCTGTTCAGTATGAGACGGCTGCGGACGGTGTCGGCATTCAATCAGACCGGCTGGCTTACATCATCTACACGTCAGGTACAACGGGGCGGCCGAAAGGCGTGATGATTGAGCACCGGCAAGTTCATCATCTGGTGCAATCACTGCAGCAGGAGATTTATCAATGCGGTGAGCAGACATTAAGAATGGCGCTTTTGGCTCCGTTTCATTTTGATGCGTCCGTCAAACAGATATTCGCTTCGCTTCTTTTGGGACAGACGCTTTATATCGTGCCGAAAACGACTGTGACGAATGGCTCGGCACTGCTGGACTATTATCGTCAAAACCGGATTGAAGCCACTGACGGAACGCCTGCGCATCTGCAGATGATGGTTGCGGCGGGAGATGTCAGCGGAATTGAATTGCGCCACATGCTCATTGGGGGAGAGGGCCTGTCCGCGG
This sequence comes from Bacillus sp. KICET-1, assembly GCF_027721405.1. Taxonomy (NCBI): domain Bacteria; kingdom Bacillati; phylum Bacillota; class Bacilli; order Caryophanales; family Bacillaceae; genus Bacillus; species Bacillus sp. KICET-1. The sequence continues at coordinate 537,542 of NZ_CP113515.1, read as the reverse complement.
CTGTTGCTGAACAGCTGATGACGCTCTTTCATCAATCGGGCAGGACGCCGCGTCTGACGAATGTCTACGGGCCGACAGAAACGTGTGTAGATGCGTCCGTGCATCAGGTGTCAGCGGATAACGGAATGAATCAACAGGCGGCGTACGTTCCGATCGGAAAACCGCTCGGCAACGCCCGTCTGTATATATTGGATAAGCACCAGCGGCTTCAGCCCGACGGCACGGCCGGTGAGCTGTATATCGCGGGTGACGGTGTAGGCCGCGGCTATTTAAATCTTCCGGATTTGACCGCAGAGAAGTTTTTGCAGGACCCGTTTAACGGAAGCGGCCGCATGTACCGCACGGGTGATATGGCGCGCTGGCTGCCGGATGGGACGATCGAATATATCGGCCGTGAAGATGATCAGGTGAAAGTCCGCGGCTACCGCATTGAGCTGGGAGAAATTGAAACGGTGCTCAGAAAAGCTCCGGGCGCGGCGCAGGCCGTCGTGCTGGCACGGCCGGATCAGCAGGGCAGCTTAGATGTCTGCGCATATATCGTTCAGGAAAAAGGAACCGAGTTTCACCCTGCCGAGTACAGGGAGTATGTGTCCAAGCACCTTCCTGATTACATGGTGCCCGCTTACTTTACAAAAACGGACGAAATTCCGCTCACGCCGAGCGGGAAGGCGGACCGCAAAAAGCTGTTTGCGCTTGATGTGCAGGCTGTCAGCTCATCTGAATATGCCGCGCCGAGAAATGAAACGGAGGAAATGCTCACCGTCATCTGGCAGGAAGTCCTCGGAATGGACAAGGCGGGCATTTATGATCATTTCTTCGAGTCAGGCGGTCATTCATTAAAGGCAATGACGCTTCTGACGAAAATTCATAAGCAAATGGGCGTTGAAATTCCGCTGCAATACTTGTTTGAGCATCCGACGATTGCGGCGCTTGCCGATTATGCGGAAAACCGAAACGAAGGACCGGCATTCAGTGCAATTGAGCCGGCTGAGAAGCAGGCGAGCTATCCGCTTTCGCTCGCTCAGCAGCGGACTTATATCGCAAGCCAATTTGAAGACGCGGGAGTCGGATATAACATGCCGGCTGCGGCCATGATTGAGGGCGCTTTAGACCGTGAAAAGCTTGAGCGTGCATTTTCTGCCTTAATCAGCAGGCATGAAGCGCTCAGAACATCGTTTCAATCAGAGGACGGCACGCCGAGACAAGTGATTGGCGAGCATGTTCCGTTTCATATTGAAATGATCGAAGCGCGCGGAAGAACGAATGAACAGGTCATGAAGGACTTTGTGCGCCGTTTTGATTTATCTGAGGCGCCGCTGTTCAGAATCGGCCTGCAAACGCTCGGTCACAATCGCCATCTGCTGCTGTTTGATATGCATCACCTGATTTCTGACGGGGTGTCTATTTCCATCATGCTGAAGGAACTGGCTGACATCTACGGGGGAAATCAGCTGCCTGAATTGCGCATTCAATATAAAGATTATGCCGTATGGCAGGCGGAACGGGCGAAAGAAGGCTACAAGAAGGAGCGGGCGTACTGGAAAGAAGTCTTCAGCGGGGAACTGCCGGTGCTTCAGCTGCTCCCTGATTATCCGCGGCCGCAGGTGCAAAGCTTTGAAGGTGACCGCGTGTCCGTCAAGCTGCCGAAAATGCTGCGGGAACGGCTGCAGAAGCTTGCCGAGAAAAACGGAGCCACCCTTTACATGGTGCTGTTATCGGCATACTATACGCTGCTTTCTAAGTATTCAGGACAGGAAGACATCATCGTGGGAACACCATCAGCGGGAAGAAACCACTCTGATACCGAGGGGCTTATCGGGATGTTTGTCAACACGCTTGCGCTGCGAAGCTCCGTGAAGCAGGGTCAGACATTTGCCGGCTTGTTAGGTCATGTGCGCAAGCAGGTGCTGGATGCGTTTTCCCACCAGGATTATCCGTTTGAGTGGCTGACCGAGGAGCTGAACGTGCCCCGGGACATGAGCAGGCATCCGATATTTGACACGATGTTCAGTCTGCAAAATGCTTCGGACGGAATTCCGGAGATCGGTAATCTGACGCTGTCTCTTCATGAAACAAACTTCAACATCGCCAAATTCGACCTGACCATGCAGGCCCGGGAAACAGCGGAAGGCATTGCGCTTGATTTGGATTATTGCACGAAGCTGTTTAAGCGCTCAACTGCGGATCGCATGCTTGCGCACTATGTCCGTCTGCTGGAGAGCGCGGCAGCTCAGCCGGATGCGAAAATCAGCGAATATGATCTGCTTTCTGAACGGGAGGCTTTGACTCAATTACAGCAATTCAACCCGGAACGCACGGTATACCCGAAAGAGCAAACGATCGTGCAGATCTTTGAAGAACAAGCCCGAAAGAACCCTGACCGGACGGCTCTTCAGTTCGAAGGGGAAACCCTGTCGTATCAGCATCTGAATGAACGCGCCAACAGGCTTGCGCGGCATATTCTTTCGGTCGGAGGCGGCGGAAAAACCGCGGCTGTTCTGTGTGAACGGTCAATGGATATGATTGTTTCCATTATGGCTGTGTTAAAAGCGGGGTCCGCCTATGTGCCGATTGATCCTGAGCATCCGGTTCAGCGGATTCAGCATTTCTTCCGCGACAGCGGGGCGAATGTGCTCATGACTCAGCAAAGCCTCAAGCCGCTTGCGGAAAAGGCCGGTTTTCAAGGCGTCATTGTGCTTGCTGATGATGAGGCGAGCTATGAAAAGGACTCTCGCAATCCAGCATTGCCGTTTGATTCCAAAACGATTGCCAATCTCACTTATACATCAGGCACGACGGGAACGCCGAAAGGAAACATCGTCACACATGCCAACATTTTGCGGACGGTAAAAAACACGAACTATTTGACTGTTTCTGAAGAGGACACAGTGCTCGGTCTGTCAAACTACGTCTTTGACGCTTTTATGTTTGATATGTTCGGTTCGCTGTTAAACGGTGCAAAGCTTGTGATCGTCCCGAAAGATACGGTGCTGGATATGTCACGCCTGTCCCGTGTGATCAAACGGGAGAACGTCAGCATTCTGATGATTACGACGGCCCTGTTCCACCTGCTTGTTGATATGGAGCCGTCCTGTCTGACGACGCTTCGGAAAATCATGTTCGGGGGCGAAAGAGCGTCTGTAGAACATGTCAAAAAAGCGCTGGCGGCAGTCGGAAAAGGAAGACTGCTTCATATGTACGGCCCGTCGGAAAGCACGGTGTTTGCGACATACCATCCGGTGGATGTCATTGAAGAGGATACGCTCTCCGTTCCGATCGGGAAACCGGTCAGCAATACGGAAGTCTTTATTATGAACTCAGCCGGACGCATTCAGCCGGCGGGTATCGCGGGAGAGCTGTGCGTCAGCGGGGAAGGTCTCGTAGAAGGGTACTACAACCGTCCTGAACTGACGGAAGAAAAATTTGTAGAGCATCCGTTTAAGGAAGGTGAACGGATGTATAAAACGGGCGACTTGGCCAGATGGCTTCCGAATGGCGATATCGAGTTTATCGGACGTATCGATCATCAGGTGAAAATCCGCGGTCAGCGGATTGAGCTTGGCGAAATTGAGCATCAGCTCCAAAGCCATGACCAGATTCAGGAATGCATTGTGCTCGCTGTGGATCAGGGCGCGGGTGACAAACTTCTTTGCGCGTATGTTGTCGGCCTCAGGGAAATCTCTTCCCGGGAGCTTAGGGAGCATACGGCGAAGGATCTTCCGGCTTATATGATTCCGTCCGTCTTTATTCAATTGGATGAACTGCCTCTTACAGGGAACGGAAAAATCGACAGGCGGGCGCTGCCGATGCCGGATGTGACCGCAGCGAATGCCGTGTCTTATACGGCGCCGCGCAACGAAACAGAACAAAAACTGGCGGATATTTGGGCTGAGGTGCTGCAAATGGAGCGGGTCGGCGTCCATGATCAGTTCTTTGAGATCGGAGGCCATTCGTTAGCGGGGATGAAACTGCTTGCCCTCATCCAGAAGACATTCGGCGTGCAGCTTACCTTAAAGGATCTGTTCACTTCTCCGACGGCTGCGGGGCTGGCGCAGCTGATTGAAGGGGCTGAGCGGAAGGCGGCTGAGAGCATCACACCGGCGGCCGAGCGGGAAACGTATCCGGTTTCTTCACCGCAGAAGCGGATGTTCGTGCTTCAGCAGCTGGAAGGCGCTGAAACAAGCTATAACATGCCGTCTGTGCTCCGCTTAAAAGGAAAGCTTGATGCAGAAAAGCTGAAATCCGTCATGAAACAGCTGACAGAACGCCATGAAGCCTTCAGAACGACATTTGACATAAAGGATGGAGAAACGGTTCAGCGCATATGGGCGGAAGCTGATATCGACATGGAATATTATGAAGCCTCTGAAGAAGATGCTGAACGGATTATTCAGAGCTTTATCCGGCCGTTCCGCCTGGATCAGCTTCCTCTCGTCAGAACGGGACTGGTCAAGCTGGCTGAACATGACCACCTGCTGCTGTTTGATATGCACCATATCATTTCGGACGGCGCTTCAGTCGGCGTGCTGATAGATGAACTGTCCCGATTGTATGGCGGCGAAACGCTTGAGCCGCTGCGGATTCATTATAAAGACTATGCGGTATGGCAGCAGAAATTTATTCAATCAGAGCAGTACCGCAAGCAGGAGGAGCATTGGCTTCGGGAGCTTGACGGCGAGCTTCCGGTATTGACGCTGCCGGCTGATTACAGCCGTCCGGCCGTGCAAACCTTTGAAGGAGACAAGCTGGTCTTTTCTCTGACTGAGGAACAGACGTCGGCTCTTCGCAGTCTTGCGAAACAAACGGATTCTACCATGTACATGGTGCTGCTGGCGTCATACAGCGTCTTTCTCTCAAAACTGAGCGGACAGCATGACATCATTGTCGGCTCGCCGGTTGCGGGACGGTCACATGCGGATCTCGCAAACGTCATCGGTGTTTTTGTGAATACACTCGCGCTTCGTACGTATCCGGAAGCGGACAAAACGTTCACGGACTATCTTAAAGAAGTGAAACAAACCGCTTTACATGCATTTGACGCGCAGGATTATCCGCTTGAAGACCTTCTGCAAAAGGTTGAGGTGCAGCGTGATACGAGCAGAAATCCGCTGTTTGATGCGGTATTCTCAATGCAAAATGCAAATGCGGAAGATCTGGTCATGGAAGGAATTGAGCTGAAGCACCATCCGTTTGACAGAAAAACAGCCAAGTTTGACCTGACAATGACGGCTGAGGACACAGACGAAGGCTTAACGTTTGTGCTTGAATATAACACCGCGCTGTTTAAACCGGAAACGGCAGAGACATGGAAGCATTACTGGCTTCAACTGTTAGAAGCAGCAGCGGAAAATCCGGCTGCGAAGCTTTCTGAGCTTTCATTGGTGAATAAAACAGAAAAACAAGCTCTCCTCAACGCATGGAAAGGAAAAACACTCTCTGTGCCGCGGGACAAAACGGTTCACCGTCTCTTTGAAGAAACGGCCGCCCGCCACGCGAACCGGCCGGCCGCGGCATATAACGGCGCGAAATGGACGTACGGCGAGCTGAACGCAAGGGCGAATCGCATCGCGCGCATTCTCATGGACTGCGGCGTCACGGCTGACGAGCGTGTCGGCATCCTGACGAAACCGTCCTTGGAAATGGCCGCGGGCGTACTCGGCGTCCTGAAAGCGGGCGCGGCATTTGTGCCGATTGACCCCGACTACCCGGAAGAGCGGATCATCTACATTCTGCAGGACAGCGGCGCGAAGCTTCTTCTCACACAGGAAGCGCTGGACGTGCCGGACAGCTACAACGGAGAAACGATTCTGCTTGACGGCGGACGCTCCATTCTGAGCCTGCCGCTTGATGAAAACGATGAAGCGAACCCGCAGACGGAAACAACGGCGGATCATCTCGCTTATATGATTTACACGTCAGGAACGACCGGACAGCCGAAAGGTGTCATGGTCGAACACCATGCGCTGGTGAACCTGTGCTTCTGGCATCACGACGCATTCGCCATGACGGCGGATGATAAAAGCGCCAAATACGCGGGCTTCGGTTTTGACGCCTCCATCTGGGAGATGTTCCCGACATGGACCATCGGCGCGGAGCTTCACGTCATTGACGAAGCGATCCGGCTGGATATCACCCGCTTAAATCACTATTTCGAAGAGCACGGCGTGACCATCACCTTCCTGCCTACGCAGCTCGCCGAACAATTTATGGAGCTGGAAAATACCTCTCTCCGCATGCTTCTCGTCGGCGGCGATAAGCTGAAGCGGGCGGTGAAACAGCCGTACACGATCGTCAACAACTACGGCCCGACGGAAAACACCGTCGTCGCGACAAGCGGCGTCATCAATCCGGAGGAAGGGTCGCTTTCGATCGGACGGGCGATTGCCAATACGAGAGCTTATATTCTCGGCGACGGCGATCAGGTGCAGCCGGAAGGCATTGCCGGTGAATTATGCGTGGCAGGCCGCGGACTTGCGCGCGGATACCTGAACCGTGAAGAAGAAACGGCGAAGCGGTTTACCGCCGATCCGTTCGTGCCCGGCGAGCGCATGTACCGGACCGGCGACCTCGTCAAATGGAACGCGCAGTGCGGCATCGAATACATCGGGCGTATCGACCAGCAGGTCAAAGTGCGGGGCTACCGGATCGAGCTTTCAGAAATCGAAGTCCGCCTCGCCCAGCTTGCGGACGTTCATGACGCAGCGGTGACGGCGGTGGAAGACAAAGCGGGCAATACCGCGCTTTGCGCCTATGTCGCGCCTCAGCAGGACGATATCGAAACGCTCAAAGCCGCGCTGAAAGACACGCTGCCTGACTACATGGTGCCGGCGTTCTGGGTGGAGATGGACGAGCTTCCGGTCACCGCAAACGGAAAGATTGACAAAAAAGCCCTGCCGGAACCGGACATTGAAGCGGGAAGCGCCGCGTACAAAGCGCCGGAAACGGAGATGGAGACGCTGCTTTCTGACATTTGGCAGGAAGTGCTCGGTCTTGACCAGATCGGCGTAAGCGATAATTTCTTCACGCTCGGCGGCGACTCGATCAAAGGCATCCAAATGGCGAGCCGCCTGAACCAGCACGGGTATAAATTGGAGATGAAAGACCTCTTCCAGCACCCGACCATCGAAGAACTCGTCTCTTATGTGGAGCGGACGGAAGGCAAGCAGGCCGACCAGGGCCCTGTCGAAGGTGAAGCGGAGTTAACGCCGATCCAGCGCTGGTTCTTTGAGAAAAACTTCACGGACAAACACCACTGGAATCAATCCGTCATGCTTCACGCGAAAGACGGCTTTGATCCGGAGATAACAGAAAAAACATTACATGTCCTGACGGTGCACCATGATGCGCTCCGGATGATTTATCGTGAACAAAAACCGTATTACAGAGGACTTGAGGATGTGTCTGTTGAACTGAACGTCTTTGAGCTGAACGGACCTGCTGAAGACCATGAGGACCGTATCGAAAGGGAAGCAGACCGTCTTCAAAGCAGTATTTCACTGGAAACAGGACATCTGCTGAAGGCCGGGCTCTTCCGGGCTGAAGATGGAGACCACCTTCTTCTCGCAATCCATCACTTAGTCGTGGATGGTGTATCTTGGCGGATTTTACTGGAGGACTTCACGTCCGTTTATACGCAGCTGAAGCAAGGCAATGAACCGGCGCTGCCGCCGAAAACACATTCATTCGCCGAATTTGCCGAGAGAATCAAAGAATACGCAAATACGAAGGCGTTTCTGAAAGAAGCGGATTACTGGAGAGAGCTTGAGGAAAAAGAGGTGTGCACTCAGCTTCCGAAAGACAGGCAGTCTGGTGATCAGCGCATGAAACATACGAGAACGGTCAGCTTCTCTCTGACGCCTGAACAAACTGAACAGCTGACGACAAACGTACATGAAGCCTATCACACCGAAATGAACGACATCCTGCTCACGGCGCTCGGACTGGCGCTGAAAGAGTGGACGGGTGAAGACACGATCGGCGTTCATTTGGAAGGCCACGGGCGCGAAGACATTCTTGACGGCTTGAATATCACCCGGACGGTCGGATGGTTTACGAGCATGTATCCGATGATCCTTGAGATGAAGCACGCCGACGATCTTTCATATCAGCTGAAACAAATGAAAGAAGACATCAGACACATCCCGAACAAAGGAGTCGGCTACGGTATTCTGCGTTATGTAACGGCGCCTGAGCATAAAGAGAATCTTTCATTTGAGATTGATCCGGATATCAGCTTTAACTACTTAGGCCAGTTTAATGAGATGTCGGATTCCGGCTTATTTACAAGATCCGGGATGCCGTCAGGACAATCGCTGAGCCCTGACACAGAGAAGCCGAATGCGCTTGATATTGTCGGATTTATAGAAAACGGGCAGATGACGATGACGTTTGCCTATCATTCTCTCGAATTTCATGAAAAAACCATTCAATCGTTCAGTGACAGCTTTAAAGGGCACCTCTTGAAAATCATAGATCACTGCCTGGCCCAAGACGGACCTGAGCTTACGCCTAGCGATCTTGGCGATGATGATCTGACGCTTGATGAACTTGATAAATTAATGGAAATTCTCTAACAGAAAAGACAGAGGTGACATATGAGCAAAAAATCAATTCAAAAGGTGTATGCACTCACACCGATGCAGGAGGGAATGCTGTATCATGCGCTGCTTGATCCGCATTCTTCCTCCTACTTCACACAATTAGAGCTTAGGATTCACGGAAGCTTTCAGCTGGAGCTTTTTGAAAAAAGCGTCAATGAGCTGATCCGGACATATGACATCCTGCGTACGGTATTCGTGCACCAGCAGCTTCAAAAACCGCGCCAAGTCGTATTGGCGGAGCGGAAGACGAAGGTGCACTATGAAGATATCAGTCAATTAGATGAAGCGCGCCAAACCGAATATATTGAACGCTATAAACGCGGCGTGCAGCAGCAGGGCTTTCATCTGGCGAAGGATATTCTCTTTAAAGCGGCGGTGTTCAGACTCAGTGAGAAGGAGCTGTATCTCGTCTGGAGCAATCATCATATCGTCATGGACGGCTGGAGTATGGGCGTTTTGATGAAAAGCCTGTTTCAAAACTATGAAGCGCTTCGTGCCGGCCGGCCCGCCGGGGGAAGCCAGGGCAAACCTTACTCTGACTATATCAAATGGCTCGGAGGCCGGGATTATGAGGAGGCGGAACAATATTGGAGCAGCCGCCTGGCGGATTTCGAACAGCCGAGCCTGCTCCCGGGCCGTCTGGCATCAGAAAAGAAAGACTACCAAAATGAAGAATATTCTTTTGTCTGGGATGAAGAGCTGGTCGCGCAGATTCAGCAGACCGCCAACCGGCATCAAGTCACGGGGCCTAACCTGTTTCAGGCCGTTTGGGGTGCGGTGCTCAGCAAATACAACTATACAGACGATGTGGTGTTCGGCACCGTCGTATCAGGCCGTCCTTCAGAAATCAACGGCATTGAAACGATGGCGGGGCTGTTCATCAATACGATTCCCGTCAGAATCAAGATTGACAAAGATGCAGCCTTTTCTGACGTGATGGCGGCAGTTCAGAAAAACGCCGTGGAAGCCGAGCGCTATGATTATGTGCCGCTCTATGACATTCAAAAGCGCTCCGCTCTGGACGGCAGCCTCTTGAATCATTTGGTCGCGTTTGAAAACTATCCGCTGGACAAAGAGCTGGAAAACGGGGGCATGGAGGAAAGACTCGGCTTTTCCATTAAAGTTGAACATGCTTTTGAGCAGACGAGCTTTGATTTCAATCTCATCGTGTATCCGGGAAAAACGTGGACTGTCAAAATCAAATACAACGGAGCGGCTTTCGCTCATGATGCCATCGAACGAACGGCGCATCATCTGACCTGCATGATGAAAGCGGCGGTCGGAACGCCTGATGCGCCCGTGCGGGAACTCGGCCTTGTTTCAGGCGAAGAAGAGCGGCAGATTGTTGAGATATTCAATGATACAAAAACGGCGCTTCCGGAAGAGGAGGCCGTTCACCGTTTGTTTGAAGCACAGGCAAACCGGACGCCTGCAAGCAGCGCAATAAAAGAAGCGGGACGCGAATGGACCTACCGTGAAGTGAACGAAGCGGCCAACCGCCTGGCGAGACGCCTTGTGAAGAGCGGGCTGGAAAAAGGCCGGACCGCCGCTATTATGAACGACCGGTCTGCGGAAACCGTTATAGGAATGCTTGCCGTCCTAAAAGCAGGCGGCGCATATGTGCCGATTGATCCGGCTTTTCCGGAGGACCGTCTCCGCTTTATGGCGGAAGACAGCTCGATTCGGCTCGTGCTGACGGTTCAGGCATATCAAGAACAAGCGGGCGCATTGCAAGTCCCGGTCGTCATGCTGGATGAAAGCGCGGATGAAACGGTAAGCGGAACAGACTTGAATCTTCCGGCCGGCGGCAACGACTTGGCGTATATCATGTATACATCCGGATCGACCGGCAAACCGAAAGGCGTCATGATTGAACACAGAAATATCATCAGGCTCGTCAAACATTCGAATTACGTGCCGGTTCATGAAGAAGACCGGATGGCGCAAACGGGAGCCGTCAGCTTTGATGCCGGAACCTTCGAAGTCTTCGGCGCATTGCTGAACGGAGCGTCATTGCACCCGGTGAAAAAAGAGACGCTGCTTGACGCCGGACAATTCGCCCAATTTCTGAAAGAGCAGCGGATCACGACCATGTGGCTGACGTCTCCGCTGTTTAATCAGCTTGCCCAAAAGGATGCCGGCATGTTTAACACGCTCCGGCACCTCATCATCGGCGGTGATGCGCTTGTGCCGCATATCGTCAGCAAAGTGAGGAAGGCATCACCGGAGCTGTCGCTTTGGAACGGCTACGGGCCGACGGAGAATACGACGTTTTCGACGAGTTTTCTCATTGATCAGGACTACGACGGCTCGATCCCGATCGGGAAGCCGATCGGAAATTCCACTGCGTACATTATGGACGAAAACCGCAACCTTCAGCCGATCGGCGCTCCCGGTGAGCTGTGCGTCGGCGGAAGCGGAGTGGCAAGAGGCTATGTGAATCTGCCTGAACTAACGGAGAAGCAGTTTGTCCGCGATCCGTTCAGACCGGATGAAATGATATACCGGACGGGGGACTTGGCGAAGTGGCTTCCGGACGGCACGATCGAGTTTCTCGGCAGAATTGACAATCAAGTAAAGGTCCGCGGTTTCAGAATCGAGCTCGGCGAAATCGAGGCGAAAATCAGCCAGGCGGAGAATGTGACGGAATCTGCGGCTGTGATCCGGAAAAATAAAGCGGATGAAAATGAAATCTGCGCTTACTTTACCGCAGACCAAGCCCTTTCGCCGGAAGACCTGCGCAAAACGCTTTCGGAATCACTTCCGGAATACATGATTCCCGCGCACTTCATCCAGATGAATCAGTTTCCGCTGACGGCGAACGGAAAAATTGATAAAAAAGCGCTGCCTGAGCCTCAGGCTGAAGCCGTTCAAAAAGAATACGAAGCGCCGAAAACGGAAGCGGAGCAGAAACTCGCGGACATTTGGGAAGGCATTCTCGGTGTAAAAGCGGGTGTGACTGACAATTTCTTCACGATTGGCGGACATTCTTTAAAAGCTATGATGATGACCGCTAAAATCCAGGAACACTTTCAAAAAGAAGTGCCGATTAAAGTGTTATTTGAAAAGCCGACCATTCAGGAGCTTGCGTATTATTTGGAGCATGAGAGCGAGGAGGAACAGCAGTTTGAACCGATCCGACAAGCGCCTTATCAGAAGCATTATCCTGTTTCCTCAGCACAGCGCAGGATGTATATCCTTAATCAGCTCGGACAGGCCAGCACGAGCTACAACGTCCCTGCTGTACTTCTGCTGGAAGGATCAGTAGACAAAAACCGTCTTGAAGAGGCCATGCAGGCATTAATCAACCGTCATGAGACACTGCGTACGTCGTTTGACATGGCAGATGGAGAAGTCGTGCAGACCATTCATAAAAATGTGTCGTTCGAGCTTGAAACCGCCGAGGGCCGGGAAGAAGATGCAGAAGAGCTGACAAAAGCCTTTATCAGGCCGTTTGCGCTCAATCATGCGCCGCTGGTCCGTTCGAAGCTGATCCGGCTTGAAGAAGATCGGCATCTTCTGCTGATTGACATGCACCACATTATTACGGACGGAAGCTCAATGGGCATTTTCATCGGTGATCTTGCGAAGCTTTATCAAGGCACGGAGCTTGAGCTGCCAAAGATTCATTATAAGGATTTTTCAGTCTGGCAGCGTGAAAAAGCAAATCTCGATCAGCACGAAGCTTACTGGCTTGATACGTTCAAAGGCGATCTGCCGGTGCTGGATCTGCCGCTTGATTTCCCGCGTCCTGCCGAGCGCAGTTTTGAAGGGGAACGCGTCATCTTCGGGCTTGATAAACAGGTGACGGCGCAGATTAAGAAGCTGCTGGCTGATACGGATACGACGATGTACATGTTCTTGTTAGCCGCTTTTCAAGTGCTGCTGTCCAAATATTCGGGGCAGGAAGACATCATAGTCGGGTCTCCGGCGGCCGGAAGACAGCATCCTGATCTCCAAGACGTGCCGGGCATGTTTGTCAACACTGTGGCGCTTCGGTCGCATCCTGCCGGCAAAAAAACGTTCAAGCAATTTCTGGATGAAGTGAAAACGGCGAGCCTTCAAGCTTTTGAGCATCAAAGCTATCCGCTTGAAGAATTAATTGAAAAACTGCCGTTAACGAGGGACACAAGCCGGAGTCCGCTGTTCAGCGTGTTATTTAATATGCAGAACATGGAGATCCCGGCCCTGCGGCTCGGAGATTTGGAGATTTCTTCTTACTCCATGCATCATCATGTCGCTAAATTTGATCTATCCTTAGAAGCGGCTGAGCGCGGAGAAGAGGTCGGATTGAGCTTTGATTACGCGAAAGCCTTATTTGCGGACGAAACCATCCGCCGCTGGAGCGCTCATTTTGTCAATCTGATTAAAGCCTGCGCTGAAAATCCGGATATTCAGCTGTCCGACGCAAGCCTGCTGTCCGCTCCTGAGCGGGAAGCGCTCCTTTCTGATGAAAAACGGACGGAAGCGGATCTGCCTGAGGGCACTTTTGTTTCGCTGTTTGAACGGCAAGCGCAAAAAACGCCTGATCTCACGGCGGTTGCGGGCGGCACAAGTCTGACATATCGTGAGCTTGATGAACGCTCGAACCGGTTTGCCCGCCACCTTCAGGCTTGCGGAACGGGCAGTGAGGACATCGTGGCCATTATGATGGATCGTTCGGCCGACTTGATTACCGCGATTCTCGGCGTCATGAAAGCCGGAGCGGCATTTCTCCCGATTGATCCGGAGACCCCTGAAGAGAGAATCCGCTACTCTCTTGAAGACAGCGGAACGAAGCTTCTGGTCGTTAATGAGAGAAACATGACCGCGGCCGCCGTTTATAAAGGAAAAACGGTCGTAATGGAAGACGGAGAATGGCAGAACGAAAGCGCCGACCGGCTTGAAACGGAGCCCGGCGCCGACCAGCTTGCCTATATCATTTATACCTCGGGAACAACGGGCAAACCGAAAGGCGTCCAGCTGGAGCACCGCAATCTAATCAATTATGTTACATGGTTCAGCCGTGAAGCCGGTTTGACCGAAGCTGACAAATCCGTGCTGCTGTCTTCTTACGCATTTGATCTCGGCTATACGGCCATATTCCCGATTCTTCAGGCGGGCGGCGAGCTGCACATTGTGCCGAAAGAGACGTACACCGCGCCTGATCAGCTTGGTGAGTATATACAGAAAAACGGCATTACGTATATGAAACTGACGCCGTCATTGTTCCATATGATCGTCAACACAGCCCGTTTTACGTCAGAACGCCGTTTCAGCCCGCTTCGTTTAGTGGTGCTCGGCGGAGAAAAGATCATCACGTCCGATGTCCGCAAGTTTCATGACGTATACGCCCATACCGACTTCATCAATCACTACGGGCCGACGGAAACGACGATCGGCGCCATTGCGGAACGGATCAATATGGAGCGTCTTGATCAATATGAGCAGCGTCCCGTCATCGGCCGCCCGATCGCAAATACCGGCGCGCTTGTATTGGACGGAGCAATGCAGCTCGTTCCTCCGGGCGCAAGCGGCGAGCTTTATATTACCGGGAAGGGGCTTGCCAGAGGATATCTTCACCGTCCGCAGCTGACGGCGGAGAAATTTCTCTCAAATCCTTTTTCACCGGACAGCCTGATGTACAAAACGGGAGATGTCGTCCGCAGGCTTTCTGACGGGACGATTGAATTTATCGGCCGTGCGGATGATCAAGTGAAAATCCGGGGCTACCGCATTGAATTAAAAGAGGTTGAAACTGTGCTGTTAAGCGTAAACGGCATTCAGGAGGCGGTCGTTCTCGCAGTCAGCGAAGGCGGGCTGCCGGAACTGTGCGCGTACTATAAAGCCGACAGCGGGCTGAAAGGCTCTGAGCTTCGCAAACGGCTTTCCGAAACACTGCCGTCTCATATGCTTCCGGCTTACTTCGTGCAGGTAGACCGCATTCCGCTCACAGCCAACGGAAAAACCGATAAAAACGCCCTCCCGAAACCGGGCGTCAGCCAAACGGCGCAAATTGCTTCAGCCTTGCCGGAAACGGAATTGGAGGAAAAGCTGTGCCGCATTTGGAAACAGACACTCGGTACGGATACGCTCGGCATCGACGATAATTTCTTCGATTACGGCGGGCACTCTTTAAAAGGCATGATGCTCCTCGCCAATATTCAGGCTGAACTGGACAAAACGGTTCCGTTAAAAGCGCTGTTCGAACAGCCGACTGTCCGCCTGCTTGCCGCATATATCGAAAAATCGGCGGTATCTGAGGGATATCGGATGATCACACCGGCAGACAGTGCAGACGCGTACCCGTTATCATCCGCCCAAAAACGGATGTACGTCCTGAACCAGCTTGACCGGGAGACAATCAGCTATAATATGCCGTCCGTTCTTCTGATGGAAGGAGAAGTCAATATTTCAAGGCTTCAGGAAGCGCTCAATCAGATGATCAATCGCCACGAATCTTTGCGGACGTCCTTTATCGATCAAAAAGGTCAGCCGATGCAGAAGATCGCAGAACAGGCTGACATTGACCTGCACATTTTTGAAGCAGCGGACGAGGAGAAAGCGGATCTTATCATTCAGGCATTCATTAAGCCGTTTGATCTGAGCGCGGCTCCGCTCATTCGGGCCGCTCTTGTCAGACTGAATGAAAAGAAACACCTGCTGCTGCTGGATATGCATCATATTATTGCCGACGGCGTGTCCAGAAGCATGCTGGTCAAAGAGCTCGCTCACCTTTACAAAGGCGGGAGCCTGCCGTCGCCGAACCTGCACTATAAAGACTTCGCCGTCTGGCAGAATGAACCTGAGCAGGCCGAACGGATGAAAGACCATGAGCGTTATTGGCTCTCCGCATTTTCCGGCGAGCTTCCTGAATTGAATCTGCCGACTGATTTCCCCCGTCCGCCGGTTCAAAGTTTTAAAGGACAATACGTCCGTTTCAGAGCGGGGCGTGAAACGGAAAAAGCGGTGCGTGAATTAATGGAATCATCAGGAGCGACTCTTCATATGGTGCTTCACGCCGCGTTCCATGTCTTTTTGAGCAAAATCACGGGGCAGCGCGATATCATTATCGGCTCGGTGACCGCCGGAAGAACGAACGCCGAAGTTCAGGAAATGCCGGGGATGTTTGTCAATACGCTTGCGCTTCGCAATGAAACGCGCAAAGAGCAGACCTTCGCCGGGCTGCTCGAACGGGTGAAACAAACCAATCTCGACGCGCTGGCGCATCAGGATTATCCGTTTGAGGATCTGATCGGAAAGCTTGACCTGTCGAGAGATATGAGCCGAAATCCGTTGTTCCAAGTCATGGTGACGACAGAAGATCCGGATAAAGAAACACTGGAACTGGAGAACCTGCGCATCACTCCGTATGAGTCAAACCAAGGCACGGCGAAATTCGATCTGACACTCGGCGGATTTACGGATCAAGAAGGCCTCGGCCTTCAGTTTGAATATGCGACTGATCTGTTTAAAAAAGAAACAATTGAAAAGTGGAGCGCCGGGTTCCTGCGGATTCTGAAGCAAGCGGCAGAAAGTCCGGACAGAAAGCTGCCTGAGATTTCACTGATCAGCGATGCTGAAAAACAAGCCCTCCTCAACACATGGAAAGGAAAAACACTCTCTGTGCCGCGGGACAAAACGGTTCACCGTCTCTTTGAAGAAACGGCCGCCCGCTACGCGAACCGGCCGGCCGTGGCATATAACGGCGCGAAATGGACGTACGGCGAGCTGAACGCAAGGGCGAATCGCATCGCGCGCATTCTCATGGACTGCGGCGTCACGGCTGACGAGCGTGTCGGCATCCTGACGAAACCCTCCTTGGAAATGGCCGCGGGCGTACTCGGCGTCCTGAAAGCGGGCGCGGCATTTGTGCCGATTGACCCCGACTATCCGGAAGAGCGGATCAGCTACATTCTGCAGGACAGCGGCGCGAAGCTTCTTCTCACACAGGAAGCGCTGGACGTGCCGGACAGCTACAACGGAGAAACGATTCTGCTTGACGGCAGCCGCTCCATTCTGAGCCTGCCGCTTGATGAAAACGATGAAGCGAACCCGCAGACGGAAACAACGGCGGATCATCTCGCTTATATGATTTACACGTCAGGAACGACCGGACAGCCGAAAGGTGTCATGGTCGAACACCATGCGCTGGTGAACCTGTGCTTCTGGCATCACGACGCATTCGCCATGACGGCGGATGATAAAAGCGCCAAATACGCGGGCTTCGGTTTTGACGCCTCCATCTGGGAGATGTTCCCGACATGGACCATCGGCGCGGAGCTTCACGTCATTGACGAAGCGATCCGGCTGGATATCACCCGCTTAAATCACTATTTCGAAGAGCACGGCGTGACCATCACCTTCCTGCCTACGCAGCTCGCCGAACAATTTATGGAGCTGGAAAATACCTCTCTCCGCATGCTTCTCGTCGGCGGCGATAAGCTGAAGCGGGCGGTGAAACAGCCGTACACGATCGTCAACAACTACGGCCCGACGGAAAACACCGTCGTCGCGACAAGCGGCGTCATCAATCCGGAGGAAGGGTCGCTTTCGATCGGACGGGCGATTGCCAATACGAGAGTTTATATTCTCGGCGACGGAGATCAGGTGCAGCCGGAAGGCATTGCCGGTGAATTGTGCGTGGCCGGCCGCGGACTTGCGCGCGGATACCTGAACCGTGAAGAAGAAACGGCGAAGCGGTTTACCGCAGATCCGTTCGTGCCCGGCGAGCGCATGTACCGGACCGGCGACCTCGTCAAATGGAACGCGCAGTGCGGGATCGAATACATCGGGCGTATTGACCAGCAGGTCAAAGTGCGGGGCTACCGGATCGAGCTTTCAGAAATCGAAGTCCGCCTCGCCCGGCTTGCGGACGTTCATGACGCAGCGGTGACGGCCGTGGAAGACAAAGCGGGCAATACCGCGCTTTGCGCCTATGTCGCGCCTCAGCAGGACGATATCGAAACGCTCAAAGCCGCGCTGAAAGACACGCTGCCTGACTACATGGTGCCGGCGTTCTGGGTGGAGATGGACGAGCTTCCGGTCACCGCAAACGGAAAGATTGACAAAAAAGCCCTGCCGGAACCGGACATTGAAGCGGGAAGCGCCGCGTACAAAGCGCCGGAAACGGAGATGGAGACGCTGCTTTCTGACATTTGGCAGGAAGTGCTCGGTCTTGACCAGATCGGCGTAAGCGATAATTTCTTCACGCTCGGCGGCGACTCGATCAAAGGCATCCAAATGGCGAGCCGCCTGAACCAGCACGGGTATAAATTGGAGATGAAAGACCTCTTCCAGCACCCGACCATCGAAGAACTCGTCTCTTATGTGGAGCGGACGGAAGGCAAGCAGGCCGACCAGGGCCCTGTCGAAGGCGAAGCGGAGTTAACGCCGATCCAGCGCTGGTTCTTTGAACGAAACTTTACCGACAAACACCACTGGAATCAATCCGTCATGCTTCACGCGAAAGACGGCTTTGATCCGGACCTGGTGGAAAAAACCCTGCAAGCATTGATTGAACACCATGATGCGCTCCGCATGGTTTACCGTGAAGAAAGGGAAGGCATCATTCAGACATACCTCCCTGTCACAGAATGCAAGGCAAGCTTTGACATCGTTGATCTGTACGGAACTGACGAGGATATGCTGAAAAGCCAGATTCAGCGGCTTGCCGATCATCTTCAGGGCAGTCTTGATCTGGAGAACGGCCCGCTGTTAAAAGCGGAGCAATACCGGACAGAACAAGGCGATCATCTGTTAATCGCGGTTCACCATCTCGTCGTGGACGGGGTTTCATGGAGAATTCTGCTTGAGGATTTCGCTTCAGGTTATAAACAGGCGCAGCAGCAAAACAGCATCGTCCTCCCGCAAAAAACCCACTCCTTTAAAGATTGGGCGGAGGCGCTGAACACATTTGCGCAATCAGAAGAGCTGAAAAAGCAGGCGGATTATTGGGCACAGGCAGATGCGGAAGAACTCCGGCCGCTGCCGAAAGACCATGATCCGAACAAACGGCTCGTCAAACATACGGCGGCCGTGAAATGTGAATTAACTGAGGAAGAAACGGCACAGCTGCTTACAGATGTTCATCATCCGTACGGAACGGAAATCAACGACATTCTGCTCAGCGCGCTCGGCTTAACGATCGGTGAATGGACGGAAAACGGCAAAGTCGGCATCAACTTAGAAGGACACGGCCGGGAAGAAATCATACCGAATGTCAATATTTCACGGACGGTCGGCTGGTTTACGGCCCAATATCCTTTGATTCTGCAAATCAGCAAGGAAGACGGCGTCTCTTCCGTCATTAAAACGGTAAAAGAGACGGTGCGGCGCGTTCCTGATAAAGGTGTAGGATACGGGATTCTCCGGTATCTGTCATCCGATGAAACAGAACAAGGCGCCGCGCCTGAAATCAGTTTTAACTACTTAGGGCAGTTTGACAATGAAGTGAAAACGGAATGGTTTGAGCCGTCTCCATATGATATGGGACGTCAAGTCAGCGAAGAGTCAGAGGCGTTATACGCACTGAGCTTCAGCGGGATGGTTACAGGCGGCCGCTTCGTCATTTCCTGCTCATACAATCAGGAAGAATATGAAAGAAGCACCGTCGAAACACAGATGCAGCGGTTTAAAGACAATCTCTTAATGATCATCCGCCATTGCACGGCCAAAGAAGAGAAAGAATTTACGCCGAGCGATTTCAGCGCGCAGGATCTTGAAATGGATGAAATGGGAGACATCTTTGACATGCTTGAGGAGAATTTAACGTGACAAAAACAGATCACAGAAGGGGGGAGCGGAGCAGATGAGCCAATTCAGCAAAGATCAGGTTCAGGACATGTATTATTTGTCGCCGATGCAGGAGGGAATGCTGTTTCATACTCTCCTGAATCCCGGCCAAAGCTTTTATATCGAACAAATGACAATGAAAGTAAAAGGCAGCTTGAATATCAAATGCCTTGAAGAAAGCATGAATGTGATCATGGACCGGTACGATGTATTTCGTACCGTGTTCATTCACGAAAAAGTAAAAAGACCGGTCCAAGTCGTATTGAAAAAACGTCAGTTTCAGATAGAAGAAATCGATCTGACACATGTAACGGACAGCGAGCAAACAGCCAAAATCAATGAATACAAAGAACAGGATAAGATCAAGGGCTTTGATTTGACGCGGGATATTCCGATGCGGGCAGCCATTTTTAAAAAATCGGAAGAAAGCTTTGAATGGGTGTGGAGCTACCACCACATCATTTTGGACGGCTGGTGCTTCGGCATCGTCGTGCAGGATCTGTTTAAGGTATACAATGCCCTGCGCGAACAAAAGCCGTACAGCCTGCCGCCGGTCAAACCGTATAAAGACTATATCAAGTGGCTTGAAAAGCAGGATAAACAAGCATCACTGCATTACTGGCGCGGGTACTTAGAAGATTTTGAAGGACAAACGACATTTGCGGAGCAAAGAAAGAAACAAAAGGACGGCTACGATCCGAAAGAGCTGCTCTTCTCACTGCCGAAGCAGGAAACAAAAGCATTTACCGAGCTTGCAAAATCGCAGCATACCACTTTGAGTACGGCGCTGCAGGCGGTTTGGAGTGTATTAATCAGCCGCTACCAGCAGTCCGGCGATTTGATCTTCGGCACAGTCGTTTCCGGGCGCCCCGCAGAAATCAAAGGCGTTGAACATATGGTCGGGCTGTTTATCAATGCTGTTCCGAGGCGGGTGAAGCTGTCTCGGGATACCACATTTAACGGCTTGCTCAAGCAGCTGCAGGAGCAATCGCTGCAGTCTGAGCCGCATCAATATGTGCCGCTCTATGACATCCAAAGCCAGGCCGATCAGCCAAAGCTGATTGACCACATCATTGTGTTTGAAAATTATCCGCTTCAGGATGCAAAAAATGAAGAGAACAGTGAAAACGGCTTTGATATGGAGGATGTACACGTTTTTGAGAAATCGAATTATGATCTCAACCTGATGGCTTCTCCAGGTGATGAGATGCTGATTAAGCTTGCCTATAACGGGAATGTGTTTGATGAGGCGTTTATCCTGCGCTTGAAATCTCAGCTTCTCACAGCGATTCAGCAGCTCATCCAGAAGCCGGATCAGCCTGTCAATACGATCAGACTTGTTGATGAAAAGGAAAGAGAGCTTCTGCTTACCGGCTTAAACCCGCCGGCTCAGACTCATCAGGCGAAGCCCCTGACGGATTGGTTCAAGGAAGCGGTGAATGTAAATCCTGATGCGCCGGCGCTTACGTATTCCGGCCAGACTCTTTCCTATCGTGAATTAGATGAGGAAGCGAACCGTCTTGCGCGCCGTTTGCAAAAGCAAGGTGCGGGCAAAGGCTCCGTTGTCGCGTTGTACACGAAGCGCTCGCTTGAGCTGGTGATCGGCATTCTCGGTGTATTAAAAGCAGGAGCGGCTTATCTGCCGGTTGATCCGAAGCTGCCGGAGGACCGAATCTCGTACATGCTGGCTGACAGTGCGGCAGCCTGTCTGCTGACACATCAGGAGATGAAAGAAAAAGCGGCTCAGCTGCCGTATACAGGAACAACACTTATCATCGATGATCGGGCACGGTTTGAGGAACAGGCAAGCGATCCTGCAGCCGCAATTGATCCCGATGATCCGGCGTATATTATGTATACGTCCGGCACAACCGGAAAGCCGAAGGGCAATATCACCACTCATGCCAATATTCAAGGATTGGTCAAGCATGTAGATTACATGGCATTTTCTGAAAAAGATACGTTCTTATCTGTTTCCAATTACGCCTTTGACGCATTTACCTTTGATTTCTACGCATCAATACTGAATGCGGCACGGCTCATTATCGCAGATGAACATACACTGCTTGATACAGAACGGCTCACTGATCTGATCCGGCAGGAGAATGTCAATGTCATGTTTGCGACAACCGCACTTTTTAATCTTCTCACCGATGCGGGAGGGGAGTGGCTGAAGGGGCTTCGCTGTGTGTTATTCGGGGGTGAGCGCGCGTCAGTGCCTCACGTCAGAAAGGCGCTTGAGATCATGGGGCCTGGCAAGCTGATTAATTGCTACGGGCCGACTGAGGGCACGGTGTTTGCGACAGCTCACGTCGTGCATGATATCCCGGATTCCATTTCCTCATTGCCGATCGGAAAGCCGATCAGCAATGCCAGTGTTTATATTCTGAACGGGCAAAATCAGCTTCAGCCGTTCGGAGCTGTCGGTGAACTGTGCATCAGCGGAATGGGTGTATCAAAAGGGTATCTGAACCGTCCTGACCTGACGAAGCAAACGTTTATCCCAAATCCGTTCAAGCCGGGAGAAACGCTTTACCGCACAGGGGATTTAGCACGCTGGCTGCCGGATGGAACAATTGAATACGCCGGGCGTATTGACGACCAGGTCAAAATACGCGGACACCGGATTGAGCTTGAAGAAATCGAAAAGCAGCTGCAGGAATACCCGGGTGTGAAAGATGCGGTCGTTGTTGCAGACCGCCATGAGTCCGGAGATGCATCAATCAACGCCTACCTCGTGAACCGGACGCCGCTTTCAGCTGATGACGTAAAGAGGCGCCTGAAAAAACAGCTTCCTGCTTACATGGTGCCGCAAACCTTTACTTTCTTAGAGGAGCTTCCTTTAACGACAAACGGGAAGGTCAATAAACGGCTGCTGCCGAAACCGGATCAGGCTCAGGCGGCGAAAGAATGGATCGGGCCTCGAAACGCGACGGAAGAAACGATTGCGCGCATCTGGTCCGACATCCTCGGCAGACAGCAGATTGGGATTCATGATGATTTCTTCGCGCTCGGAGGACATTCCTTAAAAGCGATGACGGCAGCGTCGCGCATTAAAAAAGAGCTCGGTGCTGATATCCCGGTGCAGCTGTTGTTCGAAGAGACGACAATCGCAGACATTGCCGGTTATCTGCTTCACGGTGAAGAAAAAGGAATGAAAGATCTCACCATCATGAATAAAAATCAGTCTGACACACTGTTTGCGTTCCCGCCGGTTCTCGGTTACGGGCTGATGTACCAGCCGCTGGCAAAACAGCTGTCCGGCTATCGAATCTGCGCGTTTGATTTTATCGAAGAAGACAACCGCATCGAACGCTACACAGAGCTGATCAATCAGCTCCAGCCGGAAGGACCGGTCAAGCTGTTCGGATACTCGGCAGGCTGCACGCTCGCCTTTGAAACGGCCAAACGGCTTGAAGCCGAAGGACGTGAAGTGGAGCGGCTGATCATGGTCGATTCCTATAAAAAACAAGGCGTCAGCGACTTAGAAGGCCGCACCGTAGAAAGTGATGTCCAGGCGCTGATGAAGGTAAACCGGGACAATGAAGCGCTGAATAACGAAGCCGTCAAAGAAGGTCTCGCCAAAAAAACAAACGCGTTTTATTCTTATTTCGTGCATACCGTCAGCACCGGCACGGTCAATGCGGATATAGATCTATTAACGTCAGAACCGGACTTTGTAATGCCGCCGTGGCTCGCTGCGTGGGAGGAAGCCACGACAGGTGAATACCGTGTGAAAAAAGGCTGCGGCACTCACGCAGAAATGCTTCAGGGAGAATGTCTCGAAAGGAATGCGGCATATTTGCTCGAATTCCTAAGGAAGGAACATCTGAAGCTGACAACTTCACGATAGAAAAGGAGGAAGCCCGCCAATGGTCCAGCTCTTTAAATCGTTCGATACCACGGAAAAAACGCAGCTTATCTGTTTTCCGTTCGCAGGAGGCTATTCCGCATCATTCCGCCCGCTCCACACCTATCTTCAAGGTGAGTGTGAGATGCTTGCCGCGGAACCGCCGGGACACGGAACAAATCAAATGTCCGCCGTTGAGGATTTTGAACAGCTTGTCAGTTTATACAAGCAGGAGTTGAATCTCCATCCTGACCGCCCGTTTGTGCTGTTCGGCCACAGTATGGGAGGCATGGTCGCTTTCAGGCTGGCGCAAAAGCTGGAGCGGGAGGGCATTTACCCGCAGGCCGTGATCATCTCAGCCATTCAGCCGCCGCATGTGGAAAGGAAAAAAGTGTCTCATCTTGATGATGAAAAATTTCTCGCTCATATTATCGAACTGGGCGGAATGCCGCAGGAGTTAGTGGAGAATAAGGAGGTCATGTCATTTTTCCTGCCTTCTTTCAGATCCGACTACCGCGCGCTTGAAAGCTTCCGTCCGTCTGATTCTCACATGATTCAATCACCCGTCCATATTTTTAACGGGCGGAAAGATAAAAAATGTATCAAAGATGCGGACGGATGGAAAAAATGGGCCGGCAATCCCGTATTTCATGAGTTTTCGGACGGCCACATGTTCATATTAAGTGAAACTGAAAAAGTGGCGGAACGAATCTATGAGATTATTAACAGGAGCACTGCAGGCCAATTGTTATAGGATATGACAGACAGCATTCGCTGTCTGTTTTTTGTAACAAAATCCGCCCGTGAGTTTTCTCATTTATCAAAAATTTTATGTTATGATTTGATGGAATATAATTTTGAAGGGATTGTCGTACATGAATGATGCAGCAAAAGAGCTGAACAGAACATTATCTGAAGAAAACCCGTACGTGCTTCATATGCTTTCTGATTTGGGCAGAGAGTTGTTTTATCCGAAAGGGGTGCTGACACAATCGGCGGAAGCGAAAGCCAAGGCCGGAAAGTATAATGCCACGATCGGGATTGCCACCTCACAAGGCGAGTCCATGCACTTTTCCCATATTCAAGAGACACTGTCCGCCTATAACCCCGATGATATCTACGATTATGCTCCGCCGCAGGGAAAAGAGCCGCTCAGACAGGAATGGCTGAAAAAAATGCGTCTCGAAAATCCTTCATTAGCCGGCAAAGACATCAGCACGCCGATCGTGACAAACGCTTTAACACACGGGCTGAGCATTGCCGCCGACTTGTTCGTCAATGAAGGGGATGCGCTGCTTCTGCCTGATAAATATTGGGGAAATTACAATTTCATTTTCGGTGTCCGGCGCAAGGCATCCATTGAGACGTACCCGCTTTTTCAGCAGGATGGGCGTTTTAATGCGGCGGGGCTATCCGAGCTGCTGAAAAAGCAGAAAGAAAAGGCGATTGTTGTGCTGAATTTCCCGAATAATCCGACAGGCTATACGCCGGGGGAAGAGGAAGCGTCAGAAATCGTCAGCGTGATTCTGGAGGCGGCGGAGGCCGGCAAAGAGATTGTCGTGCTCGTAGATGATGCGTATTACAATCTGTTTTACGATGAAACGGCCATTCAGGAATCCATCTTCAGCAAACTCGCCCAAGTGCACGACCGGGTGCTTTGCGTGAAAATAGACGGCGCGACGAAGGAAAATTACGCATGGGGATTCCGCGTCGGTTTTATTACGTACAGCACAAAAAGCGAAAAAGCGCTGCGCGTGCTCGAGGAAAAAACAAAAGGGATTATCAGGGGAACGATTTCAAGCGCCCCGCACCCGTCCCAAACATTCATGCTTCGGGCGATGCAGTCACCGGAATACGAGAAAGAAAAATCGCTGAAATATAACATCATGAAAAAACGGGCTGACAAAGTGAAAGCCGTTCTTGCAGAAAACAAGCATTATGAAGACGTATGGACGCCTTATCCGTTTAACTCGGGTTATTTCATGTGTGTCCGGCTGAAAGACATAAACGCCGGCGAATTGAGAGTGTCGTTGCTTGAAAAGAGAGGAATCGGAACGATATCCATTAATGAAACCGATTTGCGAATCGCATTTTCATGTGTTGAAGAAGAACACATCGCGGATCTGTTCGAAGAAATTTATCAAGAAGCAAAGCAGCTGCAGAAACAGGCGGAAATATCAGGCTGACAAAAAAGGAGGGGGCCACCCTCCTTTTTCTATGCTTACAGCAGCTCTTCATACGTTTTCATCTCAATCCCGTCACAAAAATCGGGATGCGCCGCACAAACGGCCAGCTTATACTCCTCGTCCGCATCATATGTGCGGATGAAACAAGGTTCATGTCCGTCCGGGAGCTCAATGGACACATGGCCGTCGTCTTTAAGGCGGACGCTGAATGAATCAAGCGGCAGGGAAAGCCCTTTTCCGGCCTGTTTGATAAAGCTTTCTTTCATCGACCACAGGTGGTAAAAATAATCGGTCTGCTGATCGGGGTGTTTCGCTTGCAGATCACTGTATTCCGTCGGCGAAAAAAAACGTTTGGCGATATCAATTGTGCCGGGCTTCATTTTTTCAATATCAATGCCGATCGGTTTTGAATCAACGGCACACACGATCCAGCGCCCGGAATGGGAAATGTTAAAGTGCATGTCCGGAAGCGCGGGGATGTACGGCTTTCCGTATTCCTGGACGCTGAATGAAATCCCGGCCGGATCAAGTCCGTAAGCCTTCGCCGCAGCGGTGCGGATCAGCATGTCGCCGATCAAGGTGCGGTGAGCATCCTCCTTATGGTAAAAGCGCCGGCATTTTTCCCGCTTTTCGGCGGACACGGCCGCCATCATCCGATCCTCTTCCTCTGCAGAAAGCGGGCGGTCCATATATACTCCGTAAATCTTCATGTCCAGATCCTCCGTCTGAAAATATTGTCAAAACCATCCTATCATATCAGACGAAAGCTGTCCGAAAATAAAAAAACAAAACCGTTTCGGCTTTGTTTTTAATGAACGGACGTTGCCCGCCCGGAGATCGCGTATGTTAACAGTTTAGAGGACTGCGGCAAAGAAAAACGCAGAATCAGCCCCGTCAAAACAGCCGTAATAATGGTACCGGCGCCGATCGGTCCGCCCATCATCCAGGCTGCGGCAAGAATCGTCAGCTCAATGCCGTTCCGCACCCATTGCACGTTCCAGCCCGTTTTTTCAGATATCAGCATCATCAGAGAGTCCCGGGGGCCCGCGCCGAGCCCTGCTGATACGTAAATACCGACGCCGCAGCCGATCAGCAGCAATCCGATAGAAAAAAACACGGCCGCTAAGGAAAAAGCGTGCGCCTCAGGAAGCAGAAACGAAAAGAAATCAATAAACATTCCCATCAGCACCATGTTTAAGATAGCGCCGATTTTCGGGAGTGTCCTCGTGAACAGGCAGGTTAAAGCGACGATGACCGCGCCGACCACGATGGACCATTGGCCGACAGAAAGCCCGAAATGCTGAAAAAGCCCATAATGAAAGGCATCCCAAGGGCTGATGCCGAGAGCTTTTCCTTTAATGGTTAACGATACCCCGAAAGACAAAATTAACAGACCGGCAAAATAAAACGTCCAGCGCATCACGAATTCCCGCTTCAAAGAGGTCCCTTCTTTCATAAAATTTCATTAATTGTCATTGTAGCATAACCGCCAAAAAAAAGAAGAAGCGAAATCAGTGTTTCGCTTCTTCTCCCGCTCCTACAAAGGATTCAGTATACGATTTAAAAACCGCTGCGTGCGTTCTTCTTTCGGCGCGGAAAAAATGTGGGACGGCGGTCCTTGTTCCACAATGACGCCGCCGTCAATGAAAATGACTTCATCGGCCACTTCCTGCGCGAATTTGATTTCATGGGTGACGACGACCATCGTCCAGCCTTCGTTTGCCAAATCCTTAATCACTTTGAGCACCTCGCCGACCAGCTCCGGATCAAGCGCTGACGTCGGTTCGTCAAACAGCATCAGCTCGGGCTGAATCGCAAGCGCGCGGGCGATGCCGACACGCTGCTGCTGACCGCCGGAAAGCTGGAACGGATATAAATCCATTTTGTCTTTCAGTCCGACTTTTTCCAGAAGCTCCATCGCTTCTTTTCTGACTTGCTCCTTGTCGCGCTTTTGCACTTGAATGGGTCCTTCCATGACGTTTTCAAGCGCCGTGCGGTGAGGAAACAGATGATACGCCTGAAAGACCATGCCTGATTTGCGGCGGAGGCGAAGAATATCAGCCTGCTTCACTTTTTTGGAGAAATCTATTGCAAAATCTGAGAATGCCAGCTCGCCGCGATTGGGGATCTCAAGCGCGTTCAGACAGCGCAGAAGCGTCGTTTTTCCTGAACCGGACGGTCCCAGAATGGCGATGACTTTCCCTTTTTCTATCTCCATATCTATCTTTTTTAAAATTTCATTCTGTCCGAATGATTTATTTAATCCTTTGACGGAAAGCATATCGAAACCTCCTTATTTGGCCACATAACGGTCGAGACGCCGTTCGATCACATGCTGTACGATTGACAGCAAGAAGCAGATGATCCAATAAATAAAGGCGGCTTCAATATAGATGACCAAGATTTGATCAAGGTTTTGCGCGCCGATTTCCTGCGCTTTTCTGAACAGCTCCGCGACGAGAATCTGTGACGCGAGAGATGTATCCTTGATCAGGCTGATAAATGTATTTGATAATGGCGGAATGGACACGCGAAACGCCTGCGGCAGGATCACGCGGAACAATGTCTTGCGATAGGTCATGCCGATCGTATAACCGGCTTCCCATTGCCCTTTCGGCACGGATGAAATAGATGCCCGGATGATTTCAGAAGCGTAGGCGCCCACGTTTAATGAAAACGCGATGACTGCGCTTGGGAAAGGGTCCAGCGTAATATTAAATGTCGGGAACAGATAAAAAATGATGAACAATTGAACGAGAAGAGGAGTGCCGCGCACCGCTGATACGTATACGCTGAACACCCATCTCAATGGTTTCATATTTGACATTCTGGCGAGCGCCGTAATCAGCGCGATGATCATTCCGAAAATAAAGGAAAGAATGGTAAGGGGGATCGAGTAATAGATTCCCCCGGAAAGAATCGGCCAGAATGACTGCTGCACCAAATCCCATGGAATGGCTGTTGCAATCACGGGCTCCGGCATGTTACTTAGAAACATCTTCGCCGAACCATTTTTTCGCTATTTTAGAAAGAGTCCCGTCCTCTTTCATTTCTTTTAATGCTTTGTTGACGTGAGTCACAAGTTCGCCGCTTCCTTTTCGGAATGCGAAATACGTCTGCTGCGGCTGGCCTGCTTCAAACGCGATTTTCACGTTTTTATTGCCGGACGTTTTTAAGTAGTTCAGTACGGCAAGTTTATCGTTGTAAGTCAGATCAGCGCGGCCCTGCTGAATGAGCTGAAGGGATTGAGCCATGCCTTCAACGCCTTCAATTTTCGCGCCGGCTTCTTTCGCTAATTTATTGTAATTGCTTGTTAATGACTGAGCCGCTGTTTTTCCTTTGACATCAGCCTCTTTCGCAATCGTGCTGTCTTTTTTCGTCACGACGACTGCATTTGACGTTGTGTATTTATCAGAAAAATCATATTGGTTTTCACGGCCTGTTTTGCCGACTTGGTTGGCGACGACGTCAAACCGTTTCGCGTTTAATCCGGCAAACATGCTGTCCCATTGCGTTTCTTTGAAGTCAGCTTTCAGACCGAGGCGTTTCGCGACTTCTTGAATCACTTCAACATCATATCCGGTCAGTTTGTCACTCTTTTTATCATGGAAGGTAAACGGTTCGTACGTTCCTTCTGTGCCGACGGTCAGTACGCCTTTTTTCTTGACAGAAGCCCAAAGATCGCCGTCTTTTGACTTAGATCCGCTGTCCTGTGAGTTTCCGCAGGCTGCAAGCATTGCGATGCTGACCATCATGAACAAAGCGAATAATGCTTTTTTCATCTTCTTTATTCCCCACTTTTCTGAGTAGTTTTATTGAGAAAAAATAGCTCCCAATTGTAAAGGATAACTTTTTTTTAGTATGAGTCAAGTAATTGGTTTTCATAAGCGGGAATTCTTCGTGTTCCGAGATCAAAATAATTCCAAAAACTGTTTGACGGGCTTCGGCAGGTAGCTGTCTTTCCTCCAAATGACGGCCGGTGTCATGACAAACGGGTTGTCTTCGATGATAACCGTTTTGACATGCGAGCGCATATGGACGGGAATCATCGTCAAAGGCAGAATCGTGGCGCCGAACCCTGACGATACGAGGCTCAAAAGCGTCGCGGAGTCATGACATTCACAGACAACCTGAAGGTCGAGACCGTACTGTTCACAAACTTGGAGGACTTGGTCATACACACCTCTTCCATTGACGGTGCGCAAAAGGATCAGAGGCAAAGAGGCGATGTCATTCAGTTTAATCGTTTCACCGCACAGTCGTTTTGAATGCTCGGACAGCACCAATACACACGGAATGTCTTCAAGCTCCTTCGATTCAATGCCGTCGTTTTTAATCAAGGTGGTGGTCACGGCGGCGTCAATCTGCCGGGTTTCCAGAAGCTCGAGCAGTGAGACGGGTTCATCTTCCCAAATGTTAAAGGTGAGATGCGGAAACCGCTCTTTCATCTGTGACACTTTCTCAAGCATGAGCGCTGCGCAGTAAATGGTTGACCCGACGGCAAGTGTGCCGGCCACTTCTTCCTTCAGCTCTTGTACCTCGATTATGGCATCCTCAAACTTATGAAGAATCTCTTTCGCTCTTTTCAAAAAGACATTTCCTTCATATGTAAGGGTCATTTGTTTCTTTTTATTGCGGTCAAACAGAATGACGCCCAATTCTTCTTCGAGCTGTTTCAGCTGTCTGCTTAAAGGCGGCTGTGCCATATGAAGCTTTTTGGCGGCCGTCGTGATTTTCTGCTCTTGGGCAATGGTGATGAAATAACGCAATTGCCGGATATCCATGAGAACGCGCTCCTTTCTTTTATACCTTTAAGGTATGATACATAGATTTAACGAATATTTTTCATATGGATATATCAGGAGTATGATGGTTTTGACACCACATTTCAAGCGTAAAGGAGGGGTCAATATGAAGCTCGTCATCGGAATGACCGGGGCAACGGGAGCCATATTCGGGATCAGGCTTTTAGAATATTTAAAAGCCGCGGAGATCGAAACCCATCTTGTCGTGTCTCCTTGGGCAAATGTCACCATTACACATGAAACCGATTATACGTTAAAAGATGTCGAGAAACTGGCGTCCTATACGTATTCTCACAAAGACCAGGCAGCGGCGATTTCAAGCGGTTCGTTTGAAACGGACGGGATGATCATCGCTCCGTGCAGCATGAAATCACTGGCAAGCATCCGCACCGGAATGGCTGACAATCTGCTGACAAGGGCGGCTGACGTCATCCTGAAGGAGCGGAAAAAACTTGTGCTGCTGACTAGAGAAACGCCGCTCAGCCAAATCCATTTAGAAAATATGCTAACGCTTACAAAAATGGGTTCCGTCATTCTTCCGCCGATGCCGGCATTTTATAACAAGCCGGCTGACATGGATGAATTGATCGACCATATTGTGTTCCGGACGCTCGATCAGTTCGGCATCCGTCTGCCGGAAGCGAAACGGTGGTACGGAATTGAAAAACAAAAAGGAGGAATCTGATAATGGCCTATCAGGATTTTAGGGAATTTCTCGCCGCTCTTGAAAAAGAAGGGCAGCTCTTAACCGTCAATGAAGAGGTAAAACCGGAGCCGGACCTGGGCGCCGCCGCGCGTGCAGCCAGCAATCTCGGGGATAAAACCCCTGCGCTTTTGTTTAACAATATTTACGGACATCACGATGCTCAGGTGGCTCTGAATGTCATCGGCTCGTGGCCGAATCACGCGATGATGCTCGGCATGCCGAAAGATACGCCTGTAAAAGAACAATTCTTTGAGTTCGCCAAACGGTACGATTCATTTCCGGTATCGGTCAAACGGGAAGAAACTGCGCCGTTTCATGAAAATGAAATAACGGAAGACATCAATCTTTTTGACATCCTTCCGTTATTCAGAATCAACCAGGGAGACGGCGGCTATTATTTGGATAAAGCGTGCGTCATTTCCCGCGATCTTGAAGACCCGGACAATTTCGGCAAGCAGAATGTCGGCATTTACAGAATGCAGGTGAAGGGAAAAGACCGCCTCGGCATCCAGCCCGTGCCTCAGCATGATATTGCGATTCATCTTCGCCAGGCTGAAGAACGGGGCGTGAATCTTCCCGTTACGATCGCGCTGGGCTGTGAGCCGGTGATTACGACGGCCGCGTCAACTCCGCTGTTATACGATCAATCCGAGTATGAAATGGCCGGAGCGATTCAAGGGGAGCCTTACAGAATCGTCAAATCCAAGCTGTCCGACTTAGACATCCCGTGGGGCGCCGAAGTCGTTCTGGAAGGAGAGATTCTCGCGGGAGAACGGGAATACGAAGGCCCTTTTGGTGAGTTCACGGGTCATTATTCAGGCGGCCGCAGCATGCCGGTGATCAAAATCAAACGTGTATATCATAGAAACAATCCGATTTTTGAACATTTGTACTTAGGCATGCCGTGGACGGAGTGCGACTATATGATCGGCATTAATACATGTGTGCCTCTTTACCAGCAGCTGAAGGAAGCATATCCGAACGAAATCGTCGCCGTCAATGCCATGTATACGCACGGTCTGATCGCCATCATTTCAACGAAAACACGATACGGCGGCTTTGCTAAGGCGGTCGGCATGCGCGCCCTGACAACACCGCACGGACTCGGCTACTGCAAAATGGTCATTGTCGTGGATGAGGATGTCGATCCGTTTAATCTGCCGCAAGTCATGTGGGCGCTTTCAACGAAAATGCATCCGAAACACGACGCAGTCATTATTCCTGACCTGTCCGTTCTTCCGCTTGACCCGGGGTCTGATCCGGCAGGGATGACACACAAAATGATTCTTGACGCCACAACGCCTGCCGCGCCGGAAACAAGAGGCCATTATTCGCAGCCGCTTGATTCTCCGCTGACAACAAAAGAGTGGGAACAAAAACTGATGGACTTAATGAATCAATAAGAAAGGATGAGTTTGCAATGAAAACATGCCCGCGCTGTGAATCGAAAAAAGGAGAAACCGTCAGCCAATCGCCGGTCAAAGGCGCTTGGGAAATATACCAATGCCAAACCTGCTTTTTTACATGGAGATCCTGTGAACCGGAAAGCATCACGAATCCGGAAACATTCAACCCGGCATTTAAAATTGATCCGAAAGAAACGGAGACGGCCACACATGTTCCCGCTGTTCCGGAAAGAAAAGCGTAATGCTGACGGAGCATTTGCCGGAAGCCCTTTACACGCTTTTAGACGGGACGGAGCTTGAGAAAAAGCAGCACGATGCATTTGTACTGCAATCCGTGACAAAACAAGGCCGTCCGCACGCGGCCATGATCAGCGCCGGTGAGATTCTGGCCGTGAGCAGCACAAATCTCCGGATCGCCTTATGGAAAAACACGACGACTGTAAAAAGCCTGCTGCATTCGGGACAAGCTCTTTTCATCGCCTGGCACGGTGGAGCCGCCTATTACGTCACATTGGAATGTAAGGCGCTTCCGCCGCTGAAAGAGGCGAAACACGAGCGGGAACGGTTCAGCTGCCGCGTGATCACCGTCAAGGAAGATCGGGCGAAATACGCGGATCTGACATCCGGACCGGCCATCCAGCTCCACGAACCGGAAGATGTCTTGAAGAGATGGAGAGAAACACTTGAGGAGTTAAAACGATAGACGCATAAAAAAAGCCTGCGGACGATTCCGCAGGCTTTTCTTTTATTGTACGCCTTTCATCGCCCGTTTAATGACGGGAGACAGAAGAATTAAAATAATACCGAGAATGATCGAAACAAGACCGATTGAGCCGAAGTAGGCCGCTTCAGAAATCTTATCAAACAAACCGACTACTTTTGCGTTCAGGGCTTGACCGCAGGCGTTTGTTAAAAACCACATGCTCATCGTCTGCGCTGAGAAAGCTGCAGGCGCAAGTTTTGTTGTGACGGATAAACCGACCGGTGAAAGGCAAAGCTCACCAAGCACAACCAAAAGGAAGCTGAGCACAAGCCAAAGCGGGCTCACAAGCTCGCCGCTTCCGCCCATAACCGGAAGCACCATGACTAAAAATGATAATCCGGCAAGGATAATGCCGATCGCGAATTTAATCGGTGTTGAAGGCTGGCGTTTGCCGAGCTTCATCCAGATCCACGCGAACACCGGCGCAAAAATAACGATGAATAACGGGTTCAGAGACTGGAACCATGAAGACTCAAGATGCATGCCCGCAAAGGAAAGTCTCGTGCGCTGATCCGCATATAAAGCAAGAATCGTCGCGCCCTGCTCCTGAATCGCCCAGAACATTGCCGCTGCAATAAACAGCGGAACATAAGCCGCAAGCCGTGATTTTTCCGTTTTCGTCGCTTTTTTGCTTGTGAACATCACGATAAAGTAAATAACCGGAATGACAATGCCGAGGATACTGACGGTGTCAATCACACGCTGGATCGTCAGCCAGCCGGTTTGAATCAGAACGATAATAACGGCTGCTGCGATGACCACTCCGATTCCCGTGCCGATCACTGATGATTTAGAAATCGGATTCGGTACATTGGAGCCTGCTTTGCCGAGGTATTTCTTTCTCGTAAGAGCGAAAACAATCAGTCCGAGGAACATACCGGCCGCGGCGCATCCGAAGCCTAAGTGGTAGTTGTACTTCTGTCCGAGTGTTCCGACAATTAGCGGCGCAAGCAATCCGCCGAGGTTGATCCCCATGTAAAAGATGCTGAAACCTGAGTCGCGGCGCTCGTCTTCCTTCATATATAAATCTCCGACAACGCTGGATACGTTTGGTTTAAGCAGGCCGGTTCCGATAATGATCAGAGCCATGCTGGTAAAAAACGCCGCCGTGCTGCCGGGGAAGGCAAGAGCGATGTGCCCGAACATAATTAAAATTCCGCCGTAAAATACGGTGTTTGCCGTGCCGAATACCCGGTCGGCCAGCCATCCGCCGATGACGCTCGACATATATACGAGAGATCCGTATATGGACATGATGGCAACTGCGGTCGTTTTATCAAAGCCGAGACCGCCATGAGCGACTTCCGTGTATAAATAGTAAAGCAATATGGCTCTCATACCATAGTAGGAGAAACGCTCCCAAAATTCGGTGAAAAACAGTGTGAACAAGCCGCGGGGATGACCGAAAAAGCCTCGTTGCGGCACAGTTTCTGTTATAGATTCCTTATCAATAGATGCCACCTGAGCCAACCCTTTCTTAAAAAAGTGTATTACAAAAATCATATTCTTATATAATACTTGTGTCAATATAATTTATACTGAATTCAAAAAAATCCAGAATGAAAAGATATTAAAACGTTTAATATAGACGAATTTTCCTGATTCCAATGACTTATTTTGTTATATTATCTGACTAAACTATCTTTATAAACTTTTTTAATAAAATTTAAAGTATGTACAGGCGGAGCGGGATATGGCGGAATAAGATGACAATAAGAGAGGAAGGAGGAGATTATCACTTGCCGAATCGTATATTGGATATTACGGATTGCGGTGTGGCAGCAGACGGGACTGCCGATGTGACGGCCGCCATCAATCAATGCTTGGCCAAAGCTGTCAGTGAGGGCAGTCATACGGTGTTTTTTCCGCCCGGAACATATAAAATCAACGGCACGCTCGGCGGTGACAAAAGCCAGCCGTTTAGGAACGCGGGAATTAATGTGCCGAGCCATCTCTCCATCATCATGGATCCGGAATGCACGATTAAAGTGTCGCCGAACAGCTCCTGGGGTTATTCGGCTTTCTATATAGGCAGGCGGGAAAATGTCACTATCACCGGCGGCCGCATCATCGGGGAACGGGATGAACACACGTATACCAATGTTCCTTTACGGTCGACTCATGAATGGGGATTTGGTATCTGTATTGAAGGCAGCAGCAATGTGCTGATCGAAAATGTGAAAATATCGGATTTTACGGGAGACGGCATTATTGTCAGCCCGCTCGGTTTAAAAACAAACAGTGATTACGAAACATCAGAACGTGTGACCATCCGCCGCTGTGAGATCAGGCAGTCAAGACGGAACAACATTTCAATCACCGGCTGCAATACCGTTACGGTGGAAGAATGCGTGATTGAAGACGCCGGGCAAGGGAACGGAACGGCTCCGAAATTCGGAATCGATATTGAATCGTACGGAGAAGGCGATATTGATTATGAAGAAGCTCTTTATATTACGGTCCGCAACAACTTCTTTTCCGGAAACGCCGCAAGCTCAGTCACCAATTTTAACGGATATAATGTGTTAATTGAAGGAAATCATTGCGATAACACAATCAGCTACGGGTACGGGGCACATACCGTCATTTCGGGGAATGTCTTCTTTCGGTCAGACGGCGGCTCAAGGACCGCAGTCGCCGGACAAGGTGTGTCACAAGGACAGGACAGCAGCAATGCCGTCATTTCCAACAATCTGATTACCGGGTTTTCCACCGGAATAGATGTAAGGGGAAAAAGCGTCCTCGTCACCCACAACAAAATTAATCAATTTGAAAATACGGGCATTTCCGTCTATCAGGCAGAAGATGTGACCGTTGACGGCAATGTCATTGAAAACGGACGTTCCGAAACGAGACGAAGCACGGGGATGCGGGCGACGCTTTCGGAGAACGCCGTCTTTACGAATAACACTCTGAATCAGGTGACAGACGGAATCAGCATGTCGGCCGGCAGTATCATTGTAAAACAAAATGTGCTGAAATCGTTCAGCCGGGGCATATGGGTCACAGGCGGAAATGCCGTTATTGAAGGAAATACGCTGATTCCGAATGCGTATCAGGGCGCCGCGGAGTCCTATGCCGTATCTGTGACAAATGACGCCGGGGCTGTCATCAAAGGCAATCTCTTTAAGAACTATAAAAACTATCCCATTTTCAGTTCAACATCCTCGGGAACCTCTGTCATCAGCAACCGCTTTGAATCATCACCGCTTATCGTTACCGTGTATCTGAACTCAGGCACGCATGAAGTCATAGACAATACGCTCACGATCAACCGAACGGCGGGCAGCCCGATCGGCATCTATCTGAACGGAGCCTCCAATTCCCTCGTGTCGGGCAATACCATCAACAACCTTTCCGCCGCTTCTGCTTCCGCCATCCAAACCAATTCCTCCGTAAGTACTAAAATCATCGGCAACCGCATTATCAAAGGCGTCATTGTGAAACACACGACAGATACGGAAAGCGGAAATATCGTCATCTGAGAACAATCTGCGCCGGAAACATAAAAAGAACACATGAACTCCGAAAGAAGGAGGGATGTGTTCTTTTTTGACACAATACAGCCGTGCGCCTGTCAGGCATCTTTTTTACCTGATTTATATAAAACGATCATTTCTCTGATTAAAAAGAGGGCGAATAAAAACAGCATCAGCCATTCTGAGAAGGTGGTCAATTTAAAAGCGGACAGGTTGTTTTGGACCGCTCCATAGAAACTGAAACCTTGCAGCATATCCATCGTTACTGAAATGATCAGACAGGCAGCAAGCAAAAAAAATGAAACCCCCAATATTTTCATGCGCATCACTCTCCCTTTTTATCCTTTTCGATTACGCAGAACTTATACAGACTTTCCGCCGTGCATAATCTTTTGCCGTACAGGAAGAATATGAAAAAAACGAGGAAAGGTTTTTTGCGATATGCCGCCATTTTTTAAGCAGAAGAAACAAAAAAAAGCCGATCAAAACGACCGTGGCAATGAAGACAGAAAAGAACCGGAAAACAAATCAGACAAAGAGCGGGAGGAGCCGATCTCCCTCAGCTTAGAGAAAAATATGAAGAAGCTGTCTGCGAGGTTCGGCAACAGTGCTGATGTCGTTATCCGCCGGCTGAAAATCGGAAAGGAAGAGCTTCCGGCCGCGATTGTGTATATCGCCGGTTTGGTAGACGAACAGCTTGTCAGCCAATCTCTTCTGGAAGATTTAATCGATATTCCGTCCGTTCAGCCGGAACAAGCGGTCTGCCTGATATACGAAAAAACGCTTGCGATCGGCGGAGTAAAAGAGGAAGAGAAATGGAAAAGCCTTTTTGCCGGGCTGGTGGCGGGCAGCACGCTCATTTTTGTCGACGGGGCTGACAAGGCGCTGATCGCCAGTACGGAAGGAGGGGAACACCGGTCCATTCAAGAGCCGAGCACTCAGGTGTCCTTCCGCGGCCCGCGGCAGGGATTCACAGAATCTCTGCAAACCAATATTTCCATGATCCGCAGGTATGTAAAAACGCCTGATGTATGGGTTGAAAAAATGGAGATCGGACACGAGACGAATACGGACGTCGCGCTGATGTATATCAACGGAATTTGTGAAAAAAAGCTGATTAAGGAAGTCCGCAAGCGGCTGAAGCACATTGATATCGACAGCATTCTGGAATCCGGCTACATTGAGCAGCTTATAGAAGACGCGCCGTTTTCCGTGTTTCCCACTGTGTATCATACGGAACGTCCGGACGTTGTTGCGGGAAATCTGCTGGAAGGAAGATTTGCGATTATCGTGGATGGAACGCCGTTTGTTCTCCTCGCACCGGCCTTATTTATTCAATTTTTTCAATCAGTTGAGGATTATTATTCACGATTTGATATCGCTACAAGCATCAGGCTGCTTCGGGTTTTGATATTCTTCATTTCACTGGTGGCGCCGGGGATTTATGTGGCGGCGGCGACCTTTCATCAGGAAATGATTCCGACGCAGCTGCTGATTGTCATCGCCGCCCAGCGGGAGACGGTCCCGTTTCCGGCCGTCATTGAAGCGCTGACGATGGAAGTGGCCTTCGAGATTCTCAGGGAGGCGGGCGTCCGTCTTCCGAGAGTTGCGGGTTCCGCCGTTTCTATAGTTGGAGCGCTCGTCATCGGCCAGGCCGCCGTACAGGCCGGCATCGTTTCCCCGGCCATGGTTATCGTCGTCGCGCTGACGGCGATTGCCAGCTTTGCGACCCCGGCTTTTGACATGGCGATATCTGCGCGCCTGATCCGGTTTCTCTTTATTCTGTCGGCGGCGGTCATGGGATTTTACGGGCTGATTCTGGGCATTATCATGATGTTTGTCCATCTGTGCGGCCTGCGTTCATTCGGATTTCCGTATATGTCCCCGCTCGCTCCTTTAACCCCGGGCGGGCTGAAAGATTCCCTCCTCCGCGCTCCGTTATGGGCGGATGAAAAAAGGCCGGGACTGCTCGTGCAGGAAAACAACAGGCGCCAAGGGGAACATCAAAGACCGAAACCGGAGACTTCCAGAGGAATGGTTAATAAAGATCTAGAAGAGGGCGACGGTAATGAAAAGACGTAAATGGATGCTTATCCTTTGTACGATGGTTTCCCTTATGTTTGTATCCGGATGCTGGGATAAAAGGGAGCTGACCGATTTGGCGGTGATCTCCGCCATCGGTATTGACCGGACCGAAACGGGAAAATATGTCCTTCATTTTCAAATTATCAATCCGGGAAATGTGGCCGGCGGTCTGCAGGGCGGCGGAGCGGGAGACCGGCCTCCGGTTTCCGTCTATTCGGTGTCCGGAGACAATATGACGGAAGCTTTGAGAAAAGGCTCGATGAAAGTGTCCAGAAGGCTCTATTTTGCGCATACGAATCTCGTGGTGTTCAGTGAAAAACTGGCGAAAGAGGAAGGGCTCAGTTTTATTCTGGACAATCTTGACCGCGACACCGAATTCAGGACGACCGCAACCGCGGTTATCGCGCATAATTGCAAGGCTGAAGACATTATTAAAGTGCTGACGCCGATTGATAAAATCCCTTCCAATAAAGTGAACAAGACGCTCAGCTTCACGCAGGAACAATACGGCAGAGTCATTAAAACCAGCCTTCAGGACGTTCTGATTGATCTCGCTTCTCCGACCGGGTCGCCGTTTATACCGGGTTATGAAATGCACGGAGACGAAAAAGCCGGCCCTACAATGGAAAATACGCAGACGACTGAACCGAAAGCAGTGCTGTCAGCGGACGGACTGGCGGTGTTCAAAAAGGATGGGAGGCTGGATTACTGGATTGAGGATGACGACAGTGTGGGGGCTGTATGGCTGCTCAATAGGATCAAGCATACGTTCATCAATGCGGATTGGAAGAACGTTAAGCATGCAATCAGTCTGCAGGTCACCCGCCAGAATACGAAGGTGACGGCCACTTTTCCGGGCGGGAAACCGCATATTCACGTTCATGCTGAGGTCGAGGGGCTGGTGGACGCCGTCAGATACCCTTTCCATCTGTCTGATCCGAAAGTGCTGATGACCATGCAAAAGGCGCTCAGCGCGCAGCTTGACAAAGATATCACCAAATCTATTGAAGATATTAAGGCTCATAAGAATGATTTCATCGGCTTCGGAGACCTGATTTATCGGCAGCATCCGCATAAATGGAAAAAGTTAAAAGGGAAGTGGGATGAAGAAATCTTTCCTAATCTCCCCGTGGATGTAAAAACGGAAGTCATCATCAGAAGAACGGGCTTGCGGAATAATCCTCTTTCAGACGAGCTCCAGCATGATTGATTTGAGGAGAAAGGAGCAAAGCACATGGAAAATGCCAAAATCGGCACGCGTCAGCTGTTTATTATGATCATTTTGTTTGAATTGGGCAGTTCGTTATTGATCCCGCCGGGCACGATGGCCGGACGGGATGCATGGCTGTCCGTGCTTCTCGGGTGCGTTGTCGGTCTCGGACTTTTCTACGTTTATCAGGCGCTGTATCAGTATTTTCCTGAGTCTTCTCCGAGAGATTACATGAACGAACTGATCGGCAGGCATCTGAGCTGGGCGGTCTTTCTTCTCTATATTCTCTATTTTGCTTATATCGCCGCCCGTGTATTGAGGGATTTTGGCGAAATGCTTGTCACCTTCGCCTA
This sequence comes from Bacillus sp. KICET-1, assembly GCF_027721405.1. NCBI lineage: Bacteria > Bacillati > Bacillota > Bacilli > Caryophanales > Bacillaceae > Bacillus > Bacillus sp. KICET-1. Next base: position 497,326 of record NZ_CP113515.1, on the reverse strand, counting down.
TCAGGACACACCGCTTGTCATTGTGAATGCCATGCTGATGATTGCTGCGATATTTGCGGTCAGAAAGGGAATTGAAGTCATAGCGAGAGCCGGCGAGCTGCTGTTTGGCATTATGTATTTCCTGACGGCCATCGGGCTGATCCTCCTTATCAGCTCCGGCACGATAAACCTCAGATTTCTCCAGCCTGTCTTAGCGGAAGGCATGGGGACAGTCATTTATTCCGTGTTTAAACAGACCATGTTCATCCCGTTCGGTGAATTAATCGTGTTTGTCATGATTTTCCCTTACTTAAAAGATCGGAAAAAAGTGAAGAAAACAGGATTTCTGGCGATTATCATCAGCGGTCTGTTTTTGGCGATGTCGGTGGCGATTAATATTTGTGTGCTGGACGTCAACTTAATGCTCCGCTCTCAATTCCCGCTGCTGAGCACCATACAGACGATTAAAGTGGAAGAGTTTTTAGACCGGCTGGATGTCTTTTTTATGCTCGTGCTCGTCATCGGCGGTTTTTTCAAAGTCAGTCTTTTTACATATTCGGTTGTCGTGGGGGTCTCCACGCTGTTTAAAGAGAAAAATCCGTCCCAGCTGGCCTTGCCGGTCGGATTGGGAGTACTGATTCTCTCCATCAGCATCGCAAGCAATTTTTCGGAACACATGAATGAAGGCTTAAAAATTGTGCCGATCTATATTCATCTTCCGTTTCAAGTGCTGTTCCCCGTTTTGCTGCTTATCATTGCCGTGATCAAGAAAAAAGTCAAAGGGAGCGTCTATACAGTTTCGAAGAAATAACCCGGCCGGTGCGCCGGGTTTTTTTAAATATCATGATTTTTGTCTTCATGCATTGACAAACTTGCCTGACAATTGTACATTTTGATTTATTCTTATAAAATTACTAGGAAATATAGGTTTAGTGGTGTTAATATTTTCCGAACCGTATTTCAGAATAGAAGGAGATCCATCATGACAAAGAAAAAAGAAATCAAACTCGGTGTGTTTCTCGCGGGCACCGGCCATCATGTCGCTTCTTGGAGACATCCTCAGGCACCGGCGGACGCGAGCATGAATTTGGATTATTTCAAAGAACTGGCGAAAACGGCTGAGCGGGGGAAATTGGACATGCTGTTTTTGGCGGACAGTTTATCAATAGACGGCAAATCACATCCGAATGTGCTGACGCGCTTTGAGCCGTTTACGCTGCTGTCGGCGCTCGCTCAGGTCACATCCCGCATCGGTCTGACGGCGACCGCATCTACCACATACAGCGAACCGTTCCATATCGCGAGACAATTTGCATCGCTTGATCATCTTTCCAACGGCCGCGCGGGCTGGAATGTCGTCACATCTTCGATTGAATCGACCGCGCTTAATTTCAGCGGCGAAAAGCATCTTGAGCACCATCTCAGATATCAGCGCGCGGAAGAATTCGTTGAAGTCGTCAAAGGATTATGGGATTCGTGGGAGGAAGACGCCTTTATCTGTGACAAAGAATCAGGAGCATTTTTTGATAAAGACAAAATGCATGAATTGAACCATAAAGGAACATATTTCTCCGTGAGAGGGCCGTTAAATGTCGCCCGCACACCTCAAGGGCGCCCGGTCATTATTCAGGCCGGATCATCAGGAGACGGAAAAGCGCTGGCCGCCAAAACGGCGGAGGTCATTTTCACCGCGCAAAATCATTTGGAATCCGCGCAGGATTTCTATCAATCTATTAAAGAACAAGCGGCTTCTTTCGGCCGTGATCCTGAAAAAATCGCGATCATGCCGGGAATTTTTCCCGTTATCGCCGATACCGAAGAAGAAGCAAAGGCAAAATATGAAGAGCTCCAAGACCTCATCATTCCGTCTGTCGGCCTGAACATTCTGCAAAACTATCTGGGCGGCGTCGACCTTTCCGCCTTCCCGCTTGACGGCCCGCTGCCTGAATTGGATGCGGATGCGTCGAATGCCGTTAAAAGCCGGTTCAAGCTCGTTCAGGAGATGGCCAAACGCGATAACATGACCATCCGCGAACTTTACAAATATGTGGCGGGTTCAAGAGGCCATCATATCTTTGTCGGAACGCCGGAACAGCTTGCCGATAAGATGGAAGAATGGGTCGGAAAACAAGCTTGTGACGGTTTTAACATCATGCCGCCGCTTTTGCCTGAAGGTCTCACTCTTTTTGTAGACAAAGTGATTCCGATTTTACAAGAACGGGGCGTGTTCAGAAAAGAGTATGAAGGAACGACGCTCAGAGAACATTTCGGACTGGAAAAACCGGCAAACCGATATGCCGGCTAAAGGAGGGCTCATCATGTCAAGACAATACCGGCTCGCAACGGAGGCAGACGCTGATGAGCTGCTTTCACTGACACTGCGGGCGTATGAACCGATCCGCAAGCTCGGCATCAACTTTGCCGCTGCCACGGCGGATAAGGAGCTCGTTTTGAATAACATACAAAAAAACGCCTGTTACGTTTTGGAAGAAGACGGACGGATTCTGGCGACGATTTCTCTGCGGATGCCGTGGGGGCCGAATCCCGGGCCGTATGGTGTCCCTCATATTTGGTGGTTCGCCGTCGATCCTGAAACCGGAAAAAAAGGGACGGGCTCGGACATGCTGGAGTGGCTGGAGAATACAGTGCTCCGCGATACATTAAAAGCGCCTTTCGTGTCACTGGGCACAGCGGACAAGCATCCGTGGCTGATCGGCATGTACGAGCGGAAAGGCTACGTCCGTGCAGGCGAAAAGGATTTAGGAAAAGGGCACATCACCATTTATTTAAAAAAACAATTGCAGGATTAACATTTTAATAGGAAAAGGCGGGATTTCAATGAAGAAGAAAACATGGGCTTTGCTGCTGTCTGCCGCGCTTTTGGCGGTCTTATCAGCATGCGGAAACGGAAAAGAAAGCGAAGGCGGCGATAACGTACTGCATGTAGGCGCCACCGGACAAAGCTATCCGTTCGCATATAAAGAAAACGGCAAGCTGACCGGCTTTGACGTGGATGTCATGGAAGCCGTCGCGAAAAAAATCAACATGAAACTGGACTGGAAGCTGCTTGAATTCAGCGGTCTGATGGGAGAGCTCCAGACCGGCAAACTCGATACCATCTCTAACCAGGTCGCTGTCACGGACGAACGCAAGAAAACGTATAACTTTACAGAACCGTATTCGTATGCGGGCACTCAAATCGTCGTCAAAAACGATAACAAAGACATCAAATCAGTCAACGATCTAAAAGGAAAAACAGTGGCGGCCGTTCTGGGCTCAAACCACGCGAAAAACCTTGAGAGCAAGGACCCGGATAAAAAAATCAACATTAAAACATATGAAACACAAGAAGGCACGCTGAAAGACGTGGCTTACGGACGGGTTGACGCTTATGTAAACAGCCGCAGCGTCCTGATCGCCCAGATCAAAAAGACCGGTCTGCCTCTGAAATTAGCAGGAGACCCGATTGTCTATGAAAAAGTCGCTTTCCCGTTTGCGAAAGATGCGGCTCACGATAAAATCCGCAAAAAAGTAAACAAAGCCATTGAAGACCTGCGGAAAGACGGCACTCTGAAAAAGCTGTCTGAAAAGTACTTTAACGAAGATATCACAACGGAAGCAAAGCATTAAGAAACGGCGGTGAAATTCGAGAATGAACAGCATTGATTGGGGATTTATGTTTTCAGCTTTTCCCGCGTTAATCGAAGCCTTGCCGATCACATTACTAATGGCCGTCGCGGCCATGGTATTTGCCGTGATCGGCGGCCTTATATTAGCGCTTATCACAAAAAATCGTGTTCCTGTGCTTCACCAGCTGTCAAAGGTGTATATTTCATTTTTCCGGGGCGTGCCGACGCTCGTGCAGCTTTTCTTAATTTATTACGGCCTGCCTCAGCTGTTTCCCGGAATGAGCAAGATGACGGCGTTAACTGCGGCGATTATCGGGTTAAGCCTGAAGAATGCCGCCTACTTGGCCGAAATCTTCCGCGCGGCGCTCAACTCAGTCGATGAGGGGCAGCTTGAAGCCTGTCTGTCTGTCGGAATGACAAAATCCCAGGCGTACAGACGGATCATTTTCCCGCAAGCCGTCAGAAACGCGCTTCCCGCGACGGGAAATACATTTATCGGCCTGTTAAAAGAAACATCGCTCGCCTTTACATTAGGAGTGATGGAAATGTTCGCCCAAGGAAAAATGTACGCATCAGGCAACCTCAAATATTTTGAGACGTATTTAGCCGTCGCGGTCATGTACTGGATTCTTACGATTATTTACAGTGTGCTGCAGGATCTGCTCGAACGGGCGATCAGCAAGCCTTATCGCACATAGGAGGAGGCTCAGGATGATACAAGTCAGACATATTCGAAAAGCATTTAAAGACCTTACCGTACTTGACGGGATCGATCTTGAGATCAAAAGCGGCGAAGTCACGGCCATCATCGGCCCGTCAGGCTCGGGAAAATCAACGCTCCTCCGCTGTTTGAATCTGCTGGAGCGCCCGGATGACGGCATCATTGAAATCGGTGATGCAAAACTGAATGCAGCGTCCTATTCGCGCAAAGACGTTCATAAGCTTCGCCAGCAGACGGCGATGGTGTTTCAGAATTACAACCTGTTCAAAAACAAAACCGCCCTGCAAAATGTGACAGAGGCGCTGATCACCGCGCAAAAGAAACCGAAAAAAGAAGCGGAACAGATCGGTATGGATCTGCTGCGGCAAGTCGGTTTAGAACACAAAGCGGACAGCTACCCGATTACGATGTCAGGCGGGCAGCAGCAGCGGATCGGGATTGCGCGCGCCTTGGCTGTTGATCCTCACGCGATTTTACTGGATGAACCGACTTCGGCCCTTGACCCTGAGCTTGTAGCCGGGGTGCTCCAAGTCATCAAATCAATTGCCGAAAAACAGACAACCATGATCATTGTCACGCATGAGATGGCTTTTGCTCGTGAAGTGGCCGACAAGGTTATTTTTATGGCAGACGGACGCATCATCGAACAGGGAACGCCGGAAGAGCTGTTTGACAATCCGCAGAACGAACGGACGAAAAAATTCATTAAGCAAGTGGGAGAGCCCGCCGAACTTGTCTAAGAAGGGAAGAAGAAGAAATGGCAAATGAAACGTATGAATCATTAAACAAACGTTTAATCAATATCCGCCGCGACCTTCATGAACACCCTGAGCTGTCAGGCGAGGAATACGAAACGACGAATAAAATCCGCCGCTGGCTGGAGGAAGAAGGAATCACGGTTCTTGATGTGCCGAAACTTCAAACCGGAGTGATCGCTGAAATCAAAGGAGACAAAAGCGGCCCCGTCATCGCCGTCAGAGCGGACATCGACGCACTGCCGATCGAAGAGAAAACAAACCTTCCGTTTGCTTCGCGAAACAGCGGCGTGATGCACGCCTGCGGCCATGATTTCCATACGGCATCTATTCTCGGCACGGCTTTCTTATTAAATGAGAGAAAGCATGAGCTGAAAGGAACGGTGCGGTTTATTTTTCAGCCCGCAGAAGAAATCGCCGCCGGAGCAAGACAGGTCATTGAAGCCGGCGCGCTTGACGGTGTATCGGCGATATTCGGCATGCATAACAAACCTGACCTCCCCGTCGGCACGGTCGGACTGAAAGAAGGCCCGCTGATGGCGAGTGTCGACCGCTTTGAAATCACCGTTAAAGGAAAAGGCGGCCACGCCGGAATCCCTGATAACAGCATTGATCCGATTCAGGCGGCAGGGCAGATCATCGGCGGCCTGCAATCAGTTGTCAGCAGAAATATCAGCTCGCTTCACAATGCCGTCGTCAGCATCACAAGAGTTCAGGGCGGCAGCTCTTGGAATGTCATCCCGGACCATGTTGAAATGGAAGGCACCGTCCGGACGTTTCAAAAGGAAGCGCGTGACGCTGTTCCGAAACATATGAAGCGGGTTGCTGAAGGAATCGCGGCCGGATTCGGGGCAGAGGCTGACTTCCGCTGGTTTCCTTACCTGCCGTCAGTGATGAACGACGCCCGTTTCATACAGGCGGCGGAACAAACGGCTGAAGATCTCGGGCTTCAAACCGTTCGGGCAGAACAGTCGCCCGGCGGCGAAGACTTCGCGCTATATCAAGAAAAAATCCCCGGCTTCTTCGTCTGGATGGGAACAAACGGAACAGAAGAATGGCACCATCCCGCCTTCACACTCGACGAAAAAGCGCTCCCGAAAGCGGCTGAGTTTTTCGCCCGGCTTGCCGTCAATGTATTGGAGCAGACGGAATGAATACGGAAAATCTGACGGCCGGACTTGCTCAGGCCGTCATGTCGTCTGTACCGGAAACATCCGCCGAAGCGATGAAAGAAGCGCGCAAAGGACTGCTTGATTTTACAGCGGCGGCTTGTGCGGGGAGACGGGATAAAGGAGTTGAAAAGCTGGTAAAACTGGCCGAAGAAGAAGGCGGGGTGCCGATAGCGCCGCTTATCGGCAGAAATCAAAAAACCACGCCGTCCCAATCCGCGCTCATTAACGGATTCATCGCACATGCGCTTGATTTTGACGATGTTCATTCTGATGTAAGAGGACATCCGAGCGCGGTCATCCTTCCGGCTTTGATTGCAGCCGCATCAGCCGGCCGGATAGACAAGAGCCGTTTTCTCGGCGCTTATGTGACGGGAATCGAAGTGATGGCGCGGCTCGGCGAGTCAGCTGGAAGGCATCATTACGAGAAAGGCTGGCACAATACAGGAACGTTAGGTGCCATTGCGGCCGCATGCGCCGTCGGATTCGCGGAGAATCTGAATCAAACCCAATTGCAGAAAGCAATCGGGTTTGCGGCTGCCCGCTCCGGAGGCATGAGAGTGCAATTCGGGACAGAAATGAAGCCGCTCCACGCCGGACTGGCCGCTCAAGCCGGGTTGTTCGCCGTAAAGCTTGCAAAGGCCGGTTTCGGCGGCTCAGTTCATGCGCTCGACGGGGAGAAAGGTTTTTTCGGACTGTACGGCGATCTTGAACGGGCAGAAACCCTGCTTGTAAACGGGTGGGGAAAACCTTGGCGGATTGTGAGCCCGGGACTTTGGTTTAAGGTTTATCCGTTTTGCTCGGCGGCTCATCATGCGGCGGACGCCATTCTCAAGCTGAAGGCCGAACATGGTCTCACTTTCGGCCAAACGGAACGGATCGAAGTGATTTATCCGCCGGGCGGGGACGCCGCATTGACAGAACGGCGCCCGAAAACAGGCGAAGCGGGACGGTTCAGCGTGGAATATGTGATCACCTTAGCTTTGCACGGTAAGGATTTTTCAGTTGAACATTTCACATCCGAGCCGATTCCGGAATCCTTTCAAAAAGGATTTGAGCGGATTCACCGCAGCTGCGATGAACAAATTCAGCCGGCTGAAAACGCCGTTCCGAAGGGCCGTTTTACAATTGTACGGGTTACGGCTTCCGGCGGTCATGTCTATGAAACACGTATCGACTGTCCGAAGGGAGCGCCGGGAAACGGCCTTTCTGAAAAAGACATTGAAGACAAACTCCGGCTCGCTTTGCCGGGGGAAGAGGAAAAGGCGGAAGAATTGATCAAAGCAGCCCGACAATCAAATATGGACCGTTATTTACAGCTGATATAAATAAAAAGAGCGGGGGGATGCAGCCCTCGCTCTTTTTACGTTCACTTCTATTGAATAGGGGGATATAGGGTGCGCCCCTGTCTGCGCTGGCAGGGGCGCGGTATCAGGAAACGGCCGTGCCGTTTTCTTTTACCGTGAAACCTCCTCTTAATAAGCGGATGTTGATATCCGAAACTTTGGCAATTTGTTCGTCGTGCGTAACCATGATGACGCATTTGCCGTCTTTATGCGCCAAGTCCTGAAAGAGCCGGACGATTTCCTTTGACGTATCCTCGTCGAGATTTCCCGTCGGCTCGTCCGAGCAAATCAAATCCGTGTCACAGCAGAAAGCCCGCGCAATTGAAACGCGCTGCTGCTGTCCGCCGCTTAATGTCAGCACCCGCTGACGGGCCTGCTGTTCGGTGAAGCCGACTTTTTTCAGCATGCTGAGCGCGAACGCATCTTTGTTGTTCTCCTTAGAGCCGGTGATTTCCATCGCCGTTGTGACATTCTGGAGCGCCGTCATATACGGGATCAGATGATAAGATTGAAAGACGATAGAGACATATTGATTTCTGAATTTGGTTAATCCGATTTTGGAGATGTCTTCTCCGTTATAAAGGATGCTTCCCTCTTTAGGTGTGTCAAGGCCGCCCGCCAGAGACAGAAACGTTGTTTTTCCCGTTCCGGAGGCGCCGACAATTGTATAAAACTTCCCTTTTTCAAAGCTGATCGTTATATCCTGAAACAGCGGCTGTGATTTGTCTTGGTACCAGTAGCCGGTCTGTTGAAAGGTTAATAGGCTCATTATGCTGCCTCCTCTTATTCCTGCTTGGTCAGGATCGTTTTAGGGTGAAGCCGCATGACTGATACAGACGGCAGTAATGTGGCGATGACGGCAATTGCGACGCCGATCCCGCTAAGAATCAGAAGGTCATTCAGCGAGACGTTTACCTGCATTGTACTGATGACATCCGCGCCGGATGAATGCTGACCGAACATGCCGCCTCCCCGCAGCATTTCTCCTCCGCCCCAGCCGCTTGTTTGCTGCGAATCACCGGCTGAGCCGACCTGCTGGGAAAGAAGCTGATTTCCGAGCTGATTCGCCACAAGGCTGCCCGTGACGGATGCGATCCCGATGGCGATAACCGCGACAACCAGAATTTCCGTTAAGAATTGTCCGATGAGCTTCCAGCGCTTTTCGCCGATCGCCATCAAGACACCCATTTCATACTTACGTTCCCTGATCGACATCATCACGATCAACCCAAGAATGACCGCGCCCGCGATGGATACAAGGTATACCACGTTTTTAGAAAATGACGCGACATTTTCAATCGGGCCGACCATTTGCTGATACACCTGATCATTTGTCGTCAGCGCGTAGGTTTTATCATCTATAGATGTTTTTTTCGCAGCCGCAACGAATGAGTCAATATATTTGGCATCATCCATATAATAAACGGCTGAGCTGATTTTGTTTTTGTTATCAGACCCTTTTAACGCCGCCGCGGCGGTGTAAGGCGTATAGATTTTATTGTCAGGATTTAAGAATGAAAAATGCTGTGCCTGATCGTCTCCTGATGATGTTGTTTTATAGATTCCCACAATTTTAAGCTTCGTTTTCACAGAATCAGCCGCTGCTGAGGAAACGGTAATGGAGCCTCCGACCTTCAGCTTGTTTTGATCTGCCAGCGTTTCATTAATCACGGCGACTTTTGTGTCCGCATCTGTTTTTGTGATGGCGCGTCCGTCAGTGATTTTTGAGCTCCCGTCCGTGAAATCATCAAGCAATGCCGTAGAGAGCACGCCTTCGATCGAGATATCCGCTGAAATCATCTGTCTTCCGCCGCCTTGAAAACGGCCGGCGCCGGAACTGTTATCGGCTGATTCGCCTGAGCTTTTTATCGCATCAAAGCTTTCTGCATTTGCTGACGCTGTCGTGAGGAAGTTGTAATTTTTAACATGCTGTAAAGATGTAAGCTTCTTGGCATCTGAGACGGAAATCGGTGTTGATTCAAACGTCCTCTTTTCACCGTCTTTTTGCTGCTGCGCCATTTGCTTTTGGCGGTCAGCCTGGAGTGTGACGCTCCCGCCGAGCTGCTGCCTTGCCAGTTCGCTTGATTTCTTTGCCGCTGACTGGATCGCAAGACCGGACAGGGCAAAAATGCAAATCACTGAAAACACAACCAGCTGCAAAAATGTTTTTCCCTTTTTTGCCTTCATGCTCCAAAAGGCTCTTTTTATAAAGTTCATGTCTGTTCCTCCGTATGGATGTCAGATCTTGTAAAACCGGCCTTCTTTAGCACCGGCCATCCGATATGTATATAGTAGGAGAAATGTATGAAAAAAATATGAACAAACTATTTCCGGGTGATGAAATAAAAACTAACATTTGTGAAACCCGAAAACATCCGGGTAAAATGGTGCTATTATAAGAAAAAGCGTCAAGATAAGCGGAGGAACAAATGAAGATATTAATGATAGAAGATAATATAAGCGTATGCACCATGACGGAAATGTTCTTTTTTAAAGAAGGATTTGAAGCCGAATTTGTCCATGACGGAGTGGAAGGCTATCAGCGGTTCACGGAAGAGGACTGGGATTTGGTCATTCTGGACATTATGCTCCCATCCATGGACGGAGTGACGATCTGCCGGAAAATAAGAGAGACGAGCAGTGTGCCGATTATTATGCTGACCGCAAAGGACACGGAGTCTGATCAGGTGATCGGGTTTGAAATGGGGGCCGACGACTATGTCACCAAGCCGTTCAGCCCGCTGACACTAGTAGCGCGGATTAAAGCGGTGATTAGAAGATACCGGGCGACGGGGCAGGCCGTAAAAAGCGACGACTTGATCGAAACGGCGTGTTTTTCAATCAATAAGAAGACGCGGGAAGTGTTTCTGCACGGAAAACCTGTCGAGAATCTGACGCCGAAGGAATTCGATCTGCTCTTTTATCTCGCACAAAACCCGCGCCAGGTTTTTTCGAGAGAGCAGCTGCTTGAGCAGGTGTGGGGCTATCAATTTTACGGCGATGAACGTACGGTTGATGTTCATATTAAACGGCTGCGCAAAAAACTGTCCAGTGACGAAAAACCGTTTTTATACACGGTGTGGGGGGTAGGATACAAATTTGATGAGGATTAAATACTTATATCAGCTGCTGTTAAGCCATGTCAGCATTTTGATTTTGGCCTTTTTCATCATCATTTCCCTGTTTTCGCACTTTGTGAAAGATTTTGCGTATCAAAATAAAGTGGATGAGCTGTCATCTTACGCCCAGCAGATCACAAGTGAGCTGAACGGCCGTGATCTTGATCTGCGCCGCCTGTATCCGTATCAGGACATGTTAAAAACGCGCGAGACCAGGTTTATTATTTTTGATGAACATCAGCAGCCTTACTTTTTTCCTGACGATATGCCGCCGCGCGAGAAGCTGAAAAGTAAAGAGTGGCACATGCTGAAGCAAGGGAAAACCGTTCAGATCAGAGCGGAGATGAACCGTTTTAATACGGAAGGCTTGGAAGTATCGCTTGTCGCAAAACCGCTTTTTATCAACGATCAATTTAAAGGAGCGGTGCTGCTCGTGTCTCCCGTCAGAGGGGTTGAACAGATGATCAGCCAGGTCAACCGCTATATGATTTACGCGATCATCAGCACCCTTATCATCACGATTCTGCTGAGCTGGCTTTTATCTAAATTTCACGTCAAGCGGATTCAGACATTGCGGGATGCGACCGGAAAAGTGGCATCCGGTGATTACGATATTTCGCTCAAGAACAGCGGCGGCGATGAAATCGGCATGCTGGCGTCCGATTTCAACATCATGGCCAAAAATCTGAAGCAATCGAGAGAGCAGATTGACCGCCTTGAAAAACGGAGGCGCCAATTTATCGCCGATGTCTCCCATGAGCTGAGAACGCCTTTGACGACCATTAACGGACTTGTGGAGGGGCTTAACAGCAACACCATCCCGGAAAAAGATAAAGAGAAATGCTTCTCGCTGATCAGCGAAGAAACGAAGCGGATGCTCAGGCTCGTGAAAGAAAACCTGGATTATGAAAAAATCAGATCCCAGCAAATCAAACTGGACAAGCTCAGCCTGCCGCTCATCGAGGTGTTTGAAATTATTAAAGAGCATCTCAATCAGCAGGCGGAGGAAAAACAAAATCAGCTGCGTATTCAAGTGGAGGACGGCGTCAAAGTGTTCGCCGATTATGACAGGCTGATCCAGATTCTCGTCAACATCACGAAAAACAGCATTCAATTTACGCAAAAGGGAGACATCACGCTGCGCGGGTATGAAGGCTATAAAGAAACGGTGATTGAAATCGAAGACACCGGGATCGGTATCTCCAAAGAAGAAATTGAGCATATATGGGAGCGGTTTTATAAGGCGGACGTGTCCCGGAGGAATACGGCATACGGCGAATACGGACTCGGCCTGTCCATCGTCAGGCAGCTCGTCGAAATGCACAAGGGTACGATAGATATTGACAGCGAAAAAGGAAAAGGCACGACCTTTACAATCCGCCTTCCGCTGAATACGAAAAATGAATAATCTTGAAACCGGCGGTCCCGTCTGGCCGCCGTCTGTTTTAACTCCACTCGGAAAATTGCGCTCTGCCGAAACAAAGTTTGCGTGTTTTTCGGGATGGAAAGAGACGGAAACGTGATAAAATAACTGGTAAACAGGTCTTGGATGGGGAGGGTGAAGGAATGAAGAGCGGGTTAATTCCTTCTTCAGCAGTCGGGCAGAAAATTAACGAGTGGTATCGATACATCAGAACATTCAGCGTGCCGGATGCAGAGATCTTGAAAGCTGAGATCAAACAAGAGCTTGACCGTATGGAGCCTGATTCAAACTTAGTGCTTTATTATTCCCTCATGGAATTTCGCCATCAGCTGATGCTGGACTACTTGGAGCCGCTGGAAAAACTGAAGATAGAAGACCAGCCGACCCTGTCGGAAATTCTTGATAACATTGATAACAGCCAGGCCGGCCTCAAAGGGCTTCTCGATTATTACGTCAACTTTTTCAAAGGCATGTTTGAATTTGATAAAAGAGAATTTATCTCAGCGATTACGTATTATAAACAAGCTGAGAAAAAACTGGCCTTCGTATCGGACCACGTGGAACGGGCGGAGTTTTATTTTAAAGTGGCCGAAGCTTATTATCATATGAAACAAACGTATTTTTCTTTGATACATATAAAAAACGCTTATGAAATATACGTAGAGCAGGACACATATAACGTCCGGATCATTCAATGCCATTTTGTATTCGGCGTCAATTTAATGGATGAAAGGCGCTTTGAACAGGCGGCCAAACATTTTCAGCACGCTCTGCAAATGGCCGAAAAAGAACAAAAAGCGCAGCTTGTCGGGAGGGCGCTGTATAACCTCGGACTGTGCTACTACAATCAGGACCGCATCGGCGAAGCGATTCCGTACTTTGAACGGGCGGTCGATACATTTGAATCACAAAGAATCGTCAATTCTCTTCCTCAAGCATATTTTCTAATCACACTCATTTACTTTAAACTCGGAAAAAAAGAAAAAGCGTCGGAATATCACAAGCGGGGATATGAATATGCTAAAGAAACAGACGATCCCGTTTACACGGTAAAATTCGAATGGCTGCAGGCTCTGTATCAGGCGAAACCGGATGAGGAAACAATCAGCGCGTGTTTCCGTTACCTGGAAGATAAAAATTTATACGCCGATATAGAGGATTTAGCACTAGAAGCAGCTAAATATTACTATGAACAAAATTGCTTTAAAATTTCTTCTGACTATTTTCTGAAAGTCGAAGAGGCAAGGAAACAAATACAAAGGAGTGAGGGTTTGTATGAAATTGAAATCTAAATGGTTTGTTATTTGTTTAGCAGCCGCCGCGATTTTTACAGTGACAGGTGCAGGCCAGACAGATCAGGCTGAATTCCATGTAGCTGAAAGAGGAATGACGTGAGAAGAAAATAACCTGAACAAAGGAAAAGACTGCCTGGGAATATTCCCGGCAGTCTTTTTTTTTGCGCGGCCGGGCTCGGACAGCAGCGGAAAACAAAAGAAAACGCCGCAGGTCAAAACCCGCAGCGTCCTCATATAGACGGAGTGATGCTTAGAAACCGCCAACGAAGGCAGTACCAACAATAATCAACAGGATAAATAAAACAACGATCAAAGCGAAAGAGCTGACTCCTGAATATCCTGACATGAGCTTCACCTCCATATTGTCTATACCATACAATATGTAAAAGAAGCTGCTTTGTAAGGGATATTAGTGGACAAGAGAAAAAAGAGGCGGTGTCCTATGAGAGTAAGACTCCGGCGAAAAACTCGTCATACAGCGCCCGCACCGCGTGTTTTTCCTGTTCTTCTTTCACCCCGAACATCATGCTGACTTCCGATGACCCCTGATTGATCATCTCGATGTTGACGCCGGCTTCGGACAGTGCTTTGGATGCCCTGGCGGTTGTGCCGACATTATGGCGCATCGCTTCCCCGACGACCATAATCAGCGCCAGATTGTGCCTGACTGTGACTTCATCTGCTTGAAGTTCCTGCTTCAGACGGGTGACGAGCCTGTGTTCCAGTTCTGAGTCCATCTGATTGTGCCGAAGGATGATCGTGATGTCGTCAATGCCGGATGGAACGTGTTCATACGTCAATCCTTCTTCCTCCAAAATGTGAAGGGCTTTGCGGCCGAAACCGATTTCCCGGTTCATTAAATATTTGCTTATGTAAATGCTGCAAAAGCCCGTGTCGCTTGCGATGCCGATGACTGGCCCGTTCGTATTGTCACGGCTGCTGACGACGCGCGTTCCTTTCGCATCCGGATTATTCGTATTCTTAATCTGAACGGGGATGCCGGCCCGAAATGCGGGAATCAGCGCTTCATCATGAAAAACGGAAAACCCGGCATAGGAGAGCTCACGCATTTCCCGATACGTCAGTTCGTTAATTTCTTTCGGATGCCGCACGATTGACGGGTTGACGGAATAGACGGCGTCCACATCAGTAAAGTTTTCGTACAGGTCGGCTTTTAAGCCGTTAGCGAGAATGGAGCCGGTAATATCTGAGCCGCTCCGGGAAAACGTCACAATCTCATGCTCCTTCGTGTAACCGAAAAATCCCGGAAAAATGATCAAGCCTTCACGGTTTCTCAGACGGTACAAATGATCATAAGATTCAGGGAGCACCTGCGCGCTTCCGGGTTCATTCGTCACAAACAGCCCCGCTTCTTTCGGACTTACGTATTCCGCTTTCACGCCCTGCCGTTGGAAGTAGGCTGCGATCAGCTTCGCGTTGTTGTCCTCGCCGCTCGCTTTCACCGCATCCATATATTGTTCGGGATTGGCTTTGCTGTTGTTTAAGAGAGCGAATAGGTCACTGCGGATTCTTTCTATAATAGAGAAATCCAGGTTCAGCTCACGCGCGATGGCGGCGTACCGTTCAATGACCGGTTCGGCAAGCTCAGGCGCTGCACCTTTTTGCAAATAATGCTCCGCACAGCTGATTAACAGATCCGTCACCTTTGTATCGTCCGAGAAGCGTTTTCCCGGCGCCGATACGACGACGGCTTTCCGCGAGGGGTCAGCCGTCACGATTTGAAACACTTTCTCAAGCTGGGCTCCTGACGCAAGAGAGCTGCCTCCGAATTTTACAACTTTCATGATTTACATCCCCTAATATTTAAATTTTCTCACAAATTTAATTTTTATTATCTCTCTTTCAAACATGTAAATCAAGGATTTTTTCTACGTGGGGAGAACATTTGTATTTTCATGGAGGAATTTTGCCGCTGTTTGTCAGATTTTTTTCCCTCAAGCGTGTCATCATGTGCAAAAAATGATAAGCAGCCAAATGAAGGTTATAGAAAATCCTGCAAATTCTTGATAGACTGATTGTAAGACAATTTAGTGTACGGCCCGCGGATGACCGCTTTTGAAAGCAAAACTGTATTGACTGCGCTTGGAAAGATGATAAGATTATAATTGTCGTTGATAATGATAATCATTACGAGTGGGATATATGGGAGTTGTTTGGCAATCAGTCATACCGTTTGTGATGGGTGCAGGGAGGCAGCATGAAGCTACGTTACTTACTTTTGCTACTGGCGGTTTTGGCGTGTACTTCTATATTTATCGGTGTAGAAGATTTGTCGCCGCTGGATATTTTTCATTTAAATAAAGAACAGGCAGGTACATTGTTTGACAGCCGGCTGCCGCGTTTGGTGAGCATTATCATCGCCGGCATGAGCCTGAGCATCTGCGGATTAATCATGCAGCAGATCAGCCGGAATAAATTTGTATCGCCAACGACTGCGGGAACGATGGACTGGGCAAGGCTCGGAATTTTGATTTCATTAATGCTTTTTACGTCAGCGAGTCCGCTTGTGAAAATGTCTATCGCTTTCGTTTTCGCGTTGGCGGGAAATTTTCTTTTCATGAAAATCCTCGAGAGAATCAAGTTCAATGATGCGATTTTTATTCCTCTCGTCGGTTTAATGCTTGGGAACATCGTCAGCTCAATCGCCACGTTTATCGCATATAAATACGACCTGATCCAAAACCTGTCATCTTGGCTGCAGGGAGATTTCTCACTGGTTGTCAAAGGCAGGTATGAGCTTTTATATCTGAGTATCCCGCTGGTGATCATCGCTTATGTCTATGCGGATAAATTTACGGTGGCGGGAATGGGAGAGAGCTTTTCCGTCAATCTCGGCCTGAAATACAAACGCGTCGTCAATATCGGTCTGATTATCGTGTCTCTCATCGCTTCACTGGTGATCCTGACCGTCGGGATGCTGCCGTTTCTCGGTTTGATCATTCCCAATATGGTGTCGATTTACAAAGGGGACAACCTGAGGAGCAGCCTGCCTCACACAGCTCTCTTGGGCGCTGTTTTTGTGCTGTTTTGCGACATTTTGGGAAGGGTGATCATCTTCCCGTACGAAATTTCCATCGGCCTGATGGTCGGTGTTATCGGCAGCGGCATCTTCCTGTATATGCTGTTAAGGAGAAAAGCATATGAGTCATAATAAAAAAATTACGCTGCTGGCGGCGCTCGCCATGATATGTATCGGATTCTTTCTGTTCTACGGACTGGGCAATTGGGAATACTCCCTGCCGAGACGATGCTTCAAAGTGCTTGCCATGATGCTCACAGGGGGAGCGATCGCGTTTTCAACGGTCATCTTCCAGACGATTACAAATAACCGCATACTGACACCGGGCATTTTAGGCCTCGATTCCCTGTATATGCTCATTCAGACCGTCATCGTGTTCCTGTTCGGTTCAATGAATATCGTCATGATGAACAAAAATCTTAATTTCGTCATCTCCGTCGGGCTGATGGTGCTCTTGTCACTCGTTTTGTATCAGCTCATGTTTAAAGGCGAGGGGCGGAACGTGTTTTTTCTTCTGCTTGTCGGCGTCGTGTTCGGCACGCTGTTCAACAGTCTGTCATCCTTTATGCAGATGCTGATTGATCCGAATGAGTTCCAGGTTGTTCAGGACAAAATGTTTGCCAGCTTTAACAATATCAACACCGATCTTTTATGGTTTGCCGGTGCTGTCTTTCTTCTGACGGGCATTTATGTCTGGCGGTTCACGCGGTTTTTTGACGTGCTGTCCCTCGGCAGGGAGCACGCCGTCAACCTGGGGATTGACTACGATAAGCTTGTGAAACAGATGCTCATTGTCGTCGCCATTCTTGTGTCTGTCTCTACGGCTCTTGTGGGGCCGATTATGTTTTTAGGACTGCTTGTCGTCAATCTGGCGAGAGAGTTTTTAAAAACCTACAGGCACACGTATTTAATCGCGGGTTCTGTCCTGATCAGCATTGTCGCGCTCGTCGGAGGCCAGTTCGTCGTGGAGAAAGTGTTCACGTTTTCCACGACGCTGAGCGTCATCATTAATTTTGCCGGCGGGATTTATTTTATCTATCTGCTGTTAAAGGAGAATAAATCATGGTAGAGGTCAAAAATGTAAGCAAACAATACGGAGGGAAAACCGTCCTTGAGAAAACGTCTCTATCCATTCAAAAGGGCAGGCTCACCTCATTTATCGGTCCGAACGGCGCGGGAAAAAGCACGCTGCTGTCTATCATGAGCCGGCTGATTAAGACGGATTCCGGGGAAATCACGGTCGACGGGCAAGAGATCGGGGCCTGCAAAAGCAACGATCTGGCGAAAAAAATCAGCATCTTGAAGCAGACGAACCAAATCAATATCAGACTGACAATTAAAGACCTGGTCAGCTTCGGCAGATTTCCGTATTCCCAAGGGAAACTGACGGATGAAGATTGGGTGCATATCAACCAGGCCCTCAGTTATATGAAGCTGGATGAATTAAAGGATAAATACCTCGATCAGCTCAGCGGAGGCCAGTGTCAGAGGGCGTTTATCGCGATGATCATCGCTCAGGATACGGACTATATTTTTCTCGATGAGCCGCTGAACAATTTAGATATGAAGCATTCCGTTGAAATGATGAAGCTATTGAAGCGGCTTGTGGAAGACTTCGGAAAAACGGTCGTCGTAGTGATTCACGATATCAACTTCGCATCCGTATATTCAGACCATATCGTCGCTCTGAAAAACGGCCGGATCGTCAAAGAAGGGCCGGCGGAGGAGATCATTGAAACCTCCGTGCTTGAAGATATTTATGATATGACCATCCCGATTCAAGAGATTGACAGTCAGCGGATCGGTGTGTACTTTTCTTAAAAACCAGATGAGGTGAAAATCATGAAAAAAATCGCATTGCTATTCATTGCGCTAGTTACGATTTTTGTTGTTTCTGCATGCGGAAACGGGGACAAAACATCAGGCAAATCAAAAGAAACAATCACAATCAAAGATGACCTGAACAAAGAAGGAGTCAAAGTGCCGAAGAATCCGAAAAAAGTCGTCGTATTCAACTTCGGAATGCTGGACACGATGGATGAACTCGGTTTACAGGATCACGTGGCGGGACTTCCGAAACAAAACCTTCCAAAATACTTATCTTCATATAAAAGTGATAAATACGCCAATACCGGCGGTTTAAAAGAACCGGATTTTGAAAAAGTCGCGGATATTGATCCGGATTTAATCATTATCGCCCACAGACAATCTGATTCTTATAAAGAGTTCTCGAAAATCGCGCCGACGATTTATCTTGATGATGACTATACAAACTACGTTGACAGATTCAAGCAAAACACCGAAGTGATCGGCAAAATCTTTAACAAAGAAAATGAAGTGAAAGATAAGCTTGCGAAAATTGACAAATCCATTGCCGATCTGAAGAAAAAGACAAGCAGCACGGATAAAAACGGATTAGTGGTGATGGCGAACGACGGCAAAATCAGCGCGTTCGGATCTAAATCAAGATACGGCTTCATTCATGATGTGTTCGGCGTCAAACCGGCTGACAAAAACATCGAAGCCTCACTGCACGGACAAAGCATTTCCTATGAATATATCGCCAAAACAAACCCTGATTACATGTTTGTCGTTGACCGCGGAACAGCGATCGGCACAAAATCTTCAACAAAACAAGTGGTTGAAAATGATTATGTAAAATCGGTGAAAGCCGTGAAAAACAACCATGTTGTCTACCTTGATTCAGCTACATGGTATTTATCAGGAGGCGGCCTGGAATCCATGGCGCAAATGGTGAAAGAAGTAAAAGACGGAATCGAGAAGTAAAAAAAGAACCCGGTCACATACGTGATCGGGTTCTTTTTGGTTTACCGCGTAACGGCCTGCTGCTGCTCGGGCTGACGCGGTTTTTTCTTCAATGTAAAAGATAGGAGGAAGCCGGCCAGCGCGATGCAGGCGGCTACGACAAATGCCGCATTCATGCCGTGCAGGGCAGCGTTTGCCGGAGTTGACGCATTGGCGTGCGCGGCCTGGCTGCTCATCACGGAAACCAGCAGCGCCGTACCGATAGAACCGCCGACTTGGCGGACGGTATTGTTCATAGCTGTGCCGTGCGGAATTAAGTGGCGCGGCAGGGCATTGATTCCCGCTGTCGTCACCGGCATCATAATCATGGCTGTTCCCAAAAGCCGCGCGGTATAAACGACGACAATCCAAATGAGAGACGTCGAGTCCGTCAGATTCATAAACGGCAGGGACGTGAGCAGGATGATGAAGAATCCGGTCATCGCAAGGCCTTTTCCTCCGATTCTGTCAAACACCCGGCCGATAAACGGAGACATCATCCCCATCACAATCGCGCCCGGCAAAAGCATTAATCCGGTATCAAACGCGGATACGCCCCGGACCTTTTGCGTGTAAAGCGGGAGAATGGTTTCCGTTCCGATCAGCAGCGCGAAAACAAGCGTTCCGAGCAGGGTGGTCAGGCTGAAAATCCCGAAAGAAAACACACGGAATTCCAGCATCGGTTTTTTGAGCTTCATCTGTCTTGCGATAAAGAAAATCAGCGCGGCCGCTCCGACAAGCAGCGAAGTCAGCACTTCAGTACTGGTCCATCCTGAGGAACCGGCGCTTGAGAAGCCGTAAAGCAGCCCGCCGAATCCGAGGGTCGATAAGATCACGGATAAAATATCAATCTGTGTTTCTCGTAATGTCGTGACGTTTTTCATCAGAATAATCGCTAAAAGCAAATCGATGACTGCGATCGGGAAGATGATGTAAAACAAAGACCGCCAAGAGAATGCTTCAACCGCCCATCCGGAAAGCGTCGGGCCGATCGCCGGCGCGAACGAAATAACCAAGCCGACCATACCCATGGCGCGGCCGCGCTTTTCCATCGGGAAAATCGTGAGAAATACCGTCTGCATGAGCGGCAGCATAATTCCGGCGCCGGCCGCCTGAATAATCCGGGCCGTTAAGAGCACCGGAAAGTTCGGGGCGAATGCGCCGACAATGGTGCCCGCCGTGAAAATACTCATAGCGGAAATCAGGAGGGTGCGGCTCGTAAATTTCTCTATTAAAAATGCGGTAATCGGGATTAAAATCCCGTTCGTCAGCATAAACGATGTTGTCAGCCATTGCGCTTTGTTGGCGTCTATATTGAAGTCATTCATAATGTGCGGCAGCGCCGTGATAAGCAGTGTCTGGTTCAAAATGGCGACGAACGCTCCCGCCAAAAGAATCCCGACAATGACAGAGCGGTTGTATGGTGCAGTTTCAATACTCTTATTCAAGCTGATTCCTTCTTTCTTTATAGTTTGAGCAATGTTTTAACGGCTGCAAGCGGCTGGTGCAGCGGTCCGGCCTGCTCCAAATAACCGATGAGCGCTTTTATAAGAAAATCCCGCGGCTGTTTGTCCGCTGATTCTTTCTCCAGCATAACCGCCGCGGAAGCGAGTCCTGCGGCATCATATTTTTCCTCCGGAAGGGCTGAGACAGCTTCTTTCAGTTCCTTCAGGCTTTCAGCCAGCAATACGGTTTTGTCTTTCGGCTCAAATGAGGAAGCGGAGGCGGTATAAAGGTCAATCATCTCCTGAGGCAAAGCGGTTTCGGTTTTCCTGTTTTCGACGATGAGATTGAGATGGCGGATGATAAAGTCCGTGAGCGGCTCCAGAGCGAGCGGTTCTTTTTCCAGCTTAATCAGCGTGATGCATTCTCTCAGGAGCCCCTGCAGGACGATCACCAGCTCCCATACATAAGGAATAATGTCTTCGCCGTACGTCTGAATCAGTGAATCGCGATGCCAGCAGATAAAGGTGGAGCGGGCCCTGTGAATATGCCGTTTTACCCGCTCATTAATGGAAGAGGGGCTTCCGTACATCAGCATATTAAAAAACTGCTGATTGCGCCTGAAGCCTTCAAGCTCAGCCATCAGTTTTTTGGCAAACCGTTCCTCAGGGGAGAGGCTTGTTTCTTCATTCAATAATGAAGCGGCCGCTACCATCTGTTTCTGGTTAAAATCGAGCAGCTCCAGGAGCAGGTCTTCCTTTGATTCAAACAGCTTATATAAAGATGCTTTGGAGACTTTGCACTCCTCTGCGATCGCCTGCATCGAAACCGACGAAAAGCTTTTTCCGGAAAAAAGCTTCCTTGCCGCCAGCAGAATATCCGTTTTCTTATCATTCATAAGCCCAGATTCCTTCTTTCGTCACAATAGAAAACCCATCGGTTCACAGAAAACCAATGAGTATATGATGAAAATATTAACAAAAATTTTCACATAGTGTCAACGCTTTTGTTTGAGAAATAGAAAAAACCTGCCGGAGTGTTCCGGCAGGCTGATACGTTTATTTATCCGTCTTAAATCCTTGTTTTTCAAGCATTTCACGAATGTGAGGATAATAAACCTGCTTATAGTAGGAAGTGATGCCTTGTGACCAGTTTCTTGTTTCCTGTCCGTCGGTGCGTTTTTTCATGTATTCGGACATCTGCTTGTCATAGGCCTCGATATGGGTTCTTACATCTTCTTCTTGATACGTTTCATGATGCAGAACGGCTGCTTGCGGCAGACGCGGTTTTTTCGCGGAGCGGTCTGCCGGATGGCCGATGACGAGACCGGAAACCGGGAAAACGTATTTCGGAAGTTTCAGCAATTCAATGAGTTCGTCAGGCTTGCCGCGCACGGCGCCGATCGGCACAGTGCCGAGTCCCATTGATTCAGCCGCAGCCGTTGCCGTACCCAGCGCAATCCCGACATCTACGGCTCCGACTAGAACGGACTCTAAACCGTTCGTGATCTCAAGCGGTGTATCATTATATTCTTCAAGCGCAATTTTGGCGCGGTTAAAATCAGCGCAGAATAAAAGGAAAACAGGCGCTTGGTCAATCCACGGCTGGCCGCCGGCCAATTCGGATATTTTTTTCTTCCGCTCCTTATCTTTCACCGCAATAACGGTAAATTGCTGGCCGTTAATGGAAGTCGGCGCTGCCTGAGTTGCTTGGATGATAAGATCCAGCTGATCATCCGATACGGGTTCATCTGTGTAGCTGCGGATGGAACGGTGGTCTGTTAATATTTGAAGGACTTCGTTCATGTCATTCATCCTTTCGTTACTCTGGCAGTTCTGTGCGGACGACGTCAAGCGGCGCACTCAGCACTTCTTTTGCTTTTGCCACGAATCCTTGGAAATGGTCAGTTGCGTTGTGGAATTTCATCGCTTCTTCATCTTTCCATTGCTCAAGCATAACGAATGTATTTTCCTCACCGACTTTTTCGAAAAGGTCGTATTGCACATTTCCTTCTTCCGCGCGTGAATGCTGAACAAGTGATTGCGCTTCTCCTAAAAATTCCTCGCGTTTATCCGCTTTTACTTTCATGTAAGCCTGTAAGACGATCATTGTTATTCCTCCTGATTGGGTTTATTTGTTATAGTTCGAATATTATCGAACTAACTGTAACATGTTTCGCAGTGAATGGTAAAGGAAAAACCCTCACCGCCTAAATTGTCACCCGCCGCTTTTATGTGTTACATTTGACTTATGAACATTCCAAACCATCCTGAAACCGACCGCTTACAGCTGACAAAGGTTCTTCATGCTCTGAGTGATCCGCTCCGCTTAGAGCTGGTCAAACAATTGGCGGAAACAACAGAAAAAACGTGCGGAACCTGCGCTGATGTCCGGGTCGCTAAATCAACGCTGTCCCATCACTTCAAAGTGCTGCGGGAAGCGGGGATCGCCCAAGTGCGCATAGACGGGAAGCACCGTTATTATTCCCTGCGCAAAGATGATTTACAAGCGGCGTTTCCCGGCCTGCTGGAGGCGATTTTGCAGACAGAACAGGACCGCTGGTAAATAAGTCCCCGAATTCCGGGGGTTTTTTTATGCGCCGAAAACCGCCCGGTAAAGCCTGAGGACGCCTTCTTGAATATCGCTCTCCTTCAGGCGGGCGAACCCCAGAATGAGCTGCGGCTTATTTGAATCGCCTCCCGTTTTCAGACGGAACCGGCTCATCGCAAACAGATCGAGCTGTTCTGCATCCGCCCGTGCCAATATCACTTTTTCTGAACGGGCGCAGTCAAACTCAGTGACAAAATGAAGCCCCGCATTGGCGCCCTTTACACTGATTCTTTCTCCGAATGTTTCTTCCAAAGCCGAAATGAGGCGTTCCCGCATGTTCTTATAATGCTGCTTCATCTTTTTAATATGTTTCTGATATTCACCTGAGTCGATAAATTCTTTCAGCGCGAGCTGGGCAAGCGTGCTGCACGTATGCAGGTCATACGTTCTCTCTTTGAACGTCCGCAAAAGCCCGGGCGGCAGAACCATATAGCTGATGCGCAGACCTGGGAAAAGGGATTTTGAAAAGGTCCCCATGTAGATGACATTTTGAAACCGGTCAAGGCTTTGAAGCGCCGGTATCGTATCGGCGTCATATTTAAATTCACTGTCATAATCATCTTCAATGATGAAGCGGCCGTTCTGTTCGGCGGCCCAGTTTAAAAGCTGAATCCGCCGGGAAGCGGGCATGATCACGCCTGAGGGGAATTGATGGGAAGGCGTGGTGATCAATACACAGGGCCGGCGTTTTTCGATTTCGGCCATGGACATGCCTTTTTCATCAAGGCTGATCGTCGCAACCTTTTTCCCGAGGCTTTGCAGCAGCCGGTACATCCTCATATATCCCGGGTTCTCCATGGCGTACAGCGCGTCTTTTGGCAGCAGTTCCGTCAGCAGCTGCATCAGCATTTGCGTGCCCGCCCCGAGCACGATTTGTTCCGGGCGGCATGTAACGCCCCTTGTCAGGGAAATAAGCCGCGAAATGGTTTCACGGACTTCATATAAGCCTTGCGGATGGACGAGGTCTCCGAGTGTATAAAATGAACGGGCGGCTGCTTTATGCTCACAGCGGAACCAGCTTTTCAGGGGAAAATGCGCCGTATCCACGCTCATATGAGAAAACGAAATCCAGCCGCTCTTATCCGGCTCCCGCTCTTTTAAATCTTCAGGCAATGAGAGCGAAGGCGTTTCTTCATGATAAACCGTATCAATTTCCTCCACGAAAAAGCCTTTTCTTTCGACTGCATATAAATAACCTTCCGAAAGCAGCTGCTGATAAGCTGAATTCACTGAATTCACGCTGACCTTCAGCGTCTCGGCAAGCTCCCGTTTAGACGGCACCTTTGTATGAGGCATCAGGCTGCGTTTCAAAACGGCCGCTTTTATGTGCTGATAGATCTGCTGATAGATATAATCCGCCGTTTCCGAATGGTCAATGGAAATCGTCAGCATCCAGACCCTGCTCCTTTCTGATACCATGGAAAAATTGATTTTGGTACTTTTCATCATACCAAAAAGAAGTCAGAATGATAAGAAAACAATGCAGGGGGATGGAATCTATGAGTCGAACAGCATCATCGGAAGTGACAACAGCCCAGTGGCAGCAAAAACGGGATCAATTCGTTTCCAAGGGGGTCGGCAACGGAAACCGCAGCATGGCGGTAAAAGGGGAAGGGGCGCTTTTGTACGATTTGGACGGCAGACGATTCATTGATTTTGCCGGAGCGATCGGAACGCTGAATGTCGGCCATTCCCATCCGAAAGTGGTGGAGGTCGTGAAGAAACAGGCGGAGGATCTGATTCACCCGGGATTTAACGTCATGATGTATCCGTCTTATATTGAGCTGGCCGAAAAACTTTGCGGCATTGCGCCGGGAGATCATGCGAAAAAAGCGATTTTTCTCAATTCGGGGGCGGAAGCGGTGGAAAACGCCGTGAAAATCGCCAGAAAATATACGAAGCGCCAGGCTGTCGTGTCATTTACAAGAGGGTTCCACGGCCGCACGAACATGACGATGAGCATGACGAGCAAGGTGAAGCCTTATAAATTCGGTTTCGGCCCGTTTGCCTCAGAGGTGTATCAGGCGCCGTTTCCTTACTATTATCAAAAGCCGGCCGGCATGAGCGACGAGCAGTATGACGACTTTATCATCAGCGCTTTTGAGGATTTCTTTATCGCCGCAGTTGCACCGGAAACCGTCGCCTGTGTCGTAATGGAGCCGGTTCAGGGAGAAGGCGGCTTCATCATTCCTTCAAAACGTTTCGTGCAGCACGTCGCCGCTTTTTGTAAAAAACACGGTATCGTTTTTGTAGCGGATGAGATTCAGACCGGTTTTGCCAGAACGGGAACGTATTTTGCGATTGAACATTTCGAAGCCGTTCCGGATTTGATCACCGTATCCAAATCACTTGCGGCCGGATTGCCGCTGAGCGGCGTCATCGGCCGGGCGGAAATGCTTGATGCCGCCGCGCCGGGGGAACTCGGTGGCACATATGCGGGAAGCCCGCTCGGCTGTGCGGCTGCGCTCGCGGTCTTGGATATTATTGAAGAAGAAGGGCTGAATCAGCGTTCCGAAGAGATCGGCCGGATCATCGAGCATCAAGCGCTCGAGTGGAAAAAAGAGCATGCCTGCATCGGAGAAGTGCGCAGACTCGGCGCGATGGCGGCCATCGAAATTGTCAAAGATCCGCACACGCGGGAACCGGATAAAGCAAAAGCCGCGGCGATCGCTAAAACGGCGAACGAGAACGGACTGCTGCTGCTGACGGCCGGCATTAACGGCAACATTATCAGATTCCTGACGCCGCTTGTGGTGACGGATGAGCAGCTCAAAGAAGGCCTTTCCATTATCGAAGCAGCTCTGTGAGTTCAATTATTGGAATGCCGCCGGATGTGTCTGCTATCATGAAAGTGTGAGATACATCAACAAGCATTCAATGGTTTTACTATAGGAAAGAAAGGAATGTTCAATATGCCAGAACAATTAACAGTGTACAACCCGGCAACGGGAGAGGCGATCGAAAGCATCCCCCAGCAGACGGCCGAAGATGTTGAAAAAGCGATTGAACGTTCACATCAAGCGTTTCAATCATGGTCCAAAACATCAGCGGGAGAACGTGCCTCACTTTTGAGAAAATGGTATGAGCTGATTGTTGAAAATAAAGAAGAACTTGCGGAATTAATTACGAAAGAAAACGGCAAACCGTACGAAGAAGCGGTCGGAGAAGTTTTATACGGCGCCGGCTATATTGAATGGTTCGCCGAAGAAGCAAAACGGATTTACGGCAGAACCGTACCTGCGCCGACAACGGGCAAACGGATTGTCGTCACCCGTCAGGCGGTCGGCCCGGTAGCCGCGATCACGCCGTGGAATTTCCCGAATGCGATGATTACAAGAAAAGCCGCGCCCGCTTTGGCGGCAGGCTGTACGTTCATCATCAAACCGGCGGAGGATACGCCGCTTTCCGCTTACGCCCTTGCGCGCCTCGCATATGAAGCGGGAATTCCGAAGGACGTGCTGCAAGTGGTGATCGGTGACGGAGCCGAAATCGGAAACGTCTTCACCAGCAGCCCGAAAATCCGAAAAATTACTTTCACCGGCTCAACGCCTGTCGGCAAAATCCTGATGAAAAACAGCGCCGACACCGTAAAACATATGTCAATGGAGCTTGGCGGACATGCGCCGCTGATCGTGGATGAAGACGCTGATCTTGATCTGGCGGTAGCCCAAACAATGGCCTCTAAATTCAGAAATGCCGGCCAAACCTGCGTCTGTGCGAACCGGCTGATCGTACACGAATCCGTAAAAGACGAGTTTGCGAAAAAACTGAGTGAAGAAGCTGCGAAACTCAAAGTCGGAAACGGTCTTGAAAAAGGCGTAAACGTCGGCCCTGTCATCAACAAAAAAGGCTTCGATAAAATCGTCGGCCAAATTAATGACGCCGTGGAAAAAGGCGCAAAAGTGCTGACGGGCGGAACGTATGACCAAAACGATGAAAAAGGATGCTATTTCGTGACGCCGACCGTGCTGTCAAACGTAGATACATCCATGAACATCATGCATGAAGAAACATTCGGCCCGGTTGCGCCGATCGTTACGTTTCTCAGATATTGATGAAGCGATCAAGCTTGCGAACGATACGCCGTTCGGGCTTGCGGCTTATTTCTTCACAGAAAACTACCGCCGCGGCATCTATATTTCTGAACAGCTTGAATACGGCATCATCGGCTGGAATGACGGCGGTCCGTCCGCGGTTCAAGCGCCGTTCGGAGGAATGAAAGAAAGCGGCATCGGCCGTGAAGGCGGTACGGAAGGCATTGAACCGTACCTGGAAACCAAATACATGTCTATCGGACTTTAATGAGCCGAAAAGAAAGCCCCGCTTCTAAGCGGGGCTGTTTTTTATTGAGCAGTCTGCCGGTGAATATCGCCGGCAGGCTTTTTTGATCTTGCGGGAATAATCGGTTCGATTCCAGACAAAATAACAGCAAATACGATTGAAAGAAGGTCGCCATCATGGATATATTACTGGCTCTTCTCCCGGCTTTATTTTGGGGGAGCATCGTGTTATTTAACGTCAAATTAGGCGGCGGGCCTTACAGCCAGACGCTGGGAACGACAATCGGGGCGCTCATCGTTTCGTTTGTGCTGTATCTGTTTGTCCACCCGGTGCTGTCTGGGCGCATTTTTATTGTCGGCATCATCTCGGGGCTGTTTTGGTCGCTCGGCCAAAGCAATCAGCTTAAAAGCATACAGCTGATGGGCGTTTCAAAAACGATGCCGATATCAACGGGAATGCAGCTCGTCTCGACTTCTTTGTTCGGTGTGATCGTATTCAAAGAATGGTCAACCCCGATCGCGATTACGCTGGGTATTCTCGCCCTTATTTTTATCATCGTCGGGATTGTGCTCACATCTTTAGAAGATAAAAAGGGGCGGGCGGACGGAGAACCGGGAAACTTAAAAAAAGGCATTGTCATCCTGCTGATCTCCACGCTCGGTTATTTGGTCTATGTCGTTGTGGCCCGGCTGTTCGGCGTATCCGGATGGTCAGCGCTTCTGCCGCAGGCGATCGGGATGGTCATCGGGGGACTACTCCTGACGTACAAGCATAAACCGTTTAATAAGTACGCCCTCAAGAACATTCTGCCGGGAATCATCTGGGCGCTCGGGAATATGTTTCTGTTCATCTCACAGCCGCGCGTCGGAGTTGCGACAAGTTTTTCCCTTTCTCAAATGGGGATCGTCATCAGCACGCTCGGCGGAATCTTCATTCTCCGTGAGAGCAAAACGAAGCGTCAGCTGGTCGCCATTGCCATCGGGATTATCCTGATCATTGTGGCCGCGGTATTCTTAGGCGTTGCGAAATCAAATTCATAACAAATGCAGGAGGTTTGAACATGTACACGGATTTAAAAGGAAAAGTCGTTGCCATTACGGGAGCTTCATCAGGATTAGGAAAAGCGATGGCGATCCGCTTCGGACAGGAGCAGGCGAAAGTAGTGGTTAACTACTATAGTAATGAAAAAGACGCTCAAACCGTTAAAGAAGAGATTCAAAAAGCGGGAGGCGAAGCGGTCATCGTTCAAGGAGACGTCACAAAAGAAGAAGATGTCAAAAACATCGTGCAGACCGCAGTGAAGGAATTTGGCACATTGGATGTCATGATCAATAACGCCGGCATGGAAAATCCGGTTCAGTCGCATGAAATGCCGCTCAAAGACTGGAACAAAGTCATCAATACCAATCTGACCGGCGCTTTCTTAGGAAGCCGCGAAGCCATTAAATATTACGTAGAGAATGATATTCAAGGAAACGTCATTAACATGTCAAGCGTACATGAAATGATTCCATGGCCGCTGTTTGTTCACTACGCGGCGAGTAAAGGCGGCATCAAATTGATGACGGAAACGCTGGCGCTTGAGTACGCGCCGAAGCGCATCCGTGTTAACAATATCGGACCGGGCGCCATCAATACGCCGATCAACGCGGAAAAATTTGCGGATCCCGTTCAGAGAAAGGATGTGGAAAGCATGATTCCGATGGGATATATCGGTGAGCCGGAAGAAATCGCGGCTGTCGCCGTCTGGCTTGCTTCAAAGGAATCAAGCTACGTAACCGGCATTACGCTGTTTGCTGACGGCGGAATGACAAAATATCCGTCATTCCAGGCAGGACGCGGATAAGAAAAAAAGCGATCGCAGGCTCTTTAGAGCCGGATCGCTTTTTGCTTACGCGCGTTTTTTCTTTACAAGCGCCGCGATGGAAAGGATAATCGCCGCAGCTGACAGAACGATGGCCGCAATATCAAGCGCTGATACGCCGGATTTGCTTTCTTCGTTTGACTGTTCAGCTCCGTGCGCATCCGTCACGCTGGCCGATTTCGTGATTTTCGTAATTGAGTGAGGCGTGTCGGCTTTCTCATCACCCGTCCATTCTACAATGCTGCCGTCTTTGTAATATTGGTAAGCGTCCCAAGCGGCATCTCCGCTCTTTTCAGGATTTTTCGCAACGAACGTGAACTGCTGGAATTGGCCGGGCTGAATGCCGCCGTCCTTTGCTTCCCAAGTGACGGAGACCGCTTTGTCATCATGTTTGGATACGGATGTTTTCCAGCCCGGAATCGGCTGATACTGCTGAAATTCAACGCCTGCGGGCATTTTCAGCACGACTTTCGTTGTCGGCTCATTCTTTTCCACAGGCACTTTCATCGTGTACGTTTCCCAAGAACCGGCCGCGGATTCCGCGGGTTTGACTGAGACGTGGGCGCTTGCTGTCGCCGTAAAACCGACGAGTGACAGGGTCACGGCGGATATGAATAATAAAGCCTTTTTTTTCAACATGAGATACACTCCTTAGTTTGTCGTTGAGAATATTTGGTTGATTTCATTAAAATCGTTTGTCAGCCCGTGGACTTTGATCTTCCAGTTTCCCTTTTCGGTGATGGATAGGTTGGCGGCTTCAAATGTGCCTTCCTTCGTCTTCTTCAAATCAAAGGTGCTTTCATGCTGTTTGCCGCTGAAGCCCGTCTGGTAAACAGTGACCGTAAATTGCTGAATGTCTTTTACCAAGCTGCCGTTATGATCGGTGACAATGACTTGAAATTCATTTTTACCCGGCTGGTTCGGCGTAATGTGCAAGGACAGGGTCTCCCCGTTTCCGATCGTTTCTGAGCCGTTAAAAGGCAATGGCGCAGGCGGCGGCGGGCTGGGCAGGCTTGTGAAGACGGCGGTTGTGAATAACACCGCAATGCCTATTGCCCATTCGGCCTTTATCGTTGCGCTGATGCTCCTTTTTCTGCTGAACTTCGTCATCCATACGTGAACGGCGCCGAGCGCAAGCATGATGACAAACAGTCCGATTTTCAAAAGGAGCGTCTTACCGTAAGCGGTGTGAAAGAGTGAATCAAACGTGCGGATAATGAAAAATCCGTTCAGTACACCTGAAAATAACAGCACGCCGACAGAGGCGAACGCCCAAGGAGAAAACCGTCTGACCGTTTCCCAAGCGATGGTTTTATCGGGTTTTCTCCACTCTGATGAAAGAAGCAGCACAAGCGCGGCGATACCGCCCATCCATACAGACGCGGCCGATAAATGGAGAAAGTCCATTGCGATGCCGACCGCTTTTTCGTCGATAACCGCCGCGTGCCCGGCGAATGCTTTTGCCAAAAGCGAAGCGAAGCAGAACAACAGCGGCGCCGTCCAGTACGCAAATGACCGGAATGCTTTCTTCTTCAGCAGCGGGATCATGGACAGGGCGAGCAGGATAAATAAGCTGATCTGGATCATCCAGACGTACCCGCCTGCCGTTTTCAGAAGCGTTTCTTTTACATAGTCCGGCTGAAACGCGGCGCTCCAAGCGCCGCCCGCGTTTTCTTTCGTCTGGATCGGGAGCTGGCACACGAGCGCGAGCCCCGTTAAACATAAAGAAATCACGAGCAGCTTTACAGTTCGTTTTGCTTTTGATGAATCTTTATTATTTCTGTACCAAAACAGATGGAAAAAAGCCGTGCCGATAAACAGGGAGAGAGCGGTGTACAAAATACCGCGGTCGATGGCCGCTTCAGGATGAAGCGCCGCTTGCGATGATGTCTGCTCCTGAAGTTCTCCGCCGGCTTTTCCGATACTGAAAGGGATGACGCCGGATACCGGATGTCCGTCGGCCGATACCGCGTTCCATTCCGCTCTGTAAATATCATGCGGCAGATTTTTTTTTAATGCCGCGGTCATGATGCGGGCATTATTTTTTTGAATCACCGTTTTGCCCGCGTCAACCCGTTCACCGGATGAATTATAGACCTTAATGGAGTGGAAGCCTTCTTCAATCTGTTCATTAAACTCAATTTCAATCTGCTTCGGCGCTTGTTTTAATTCGCTGTTCTCACCCGGATTTGAGTTTGTGATGTAGGCGTGGGCGAAGCTTGTTTTCGGAATCAAAACAAGGAACAGCAAAAAGATGAGCCAGCGTTTGTTCTGTCTCATGGATGATGACACCGCCTTCCGGTTGGTTGTTGTTATGTCTTGCTGCAGGTGCATCCCTTCTGCCTGTCGTGTAAGATGATGTCCGCCGCCTCGTCAAAGGTGCAAATGACCCCGCCGAATCCTTTTTGAAACCGTTCTGCGTAATCAAGCGTTGAGAAGGGAATCGCCTGAGGCCGGCAGCAGTGAAGGTCAATATCGGCATGGACTAAAAAGTATGCGGAAGCTGCCGTCAGCGTCGTCTGAAGAAGAAAATCCTTACAAATGACGTGGGACGCTTCTTCCTTTTTATCCTCATACCGCAAAATCGCGCAATGAATGCAGCACATCTGCTCAACGGTTTGTGAAACGGTAATAAGCTGAACAGAATACGAATGCTGAATCGGCCGCAGGCAATAGCCGCATTGATTGGCGCTTCGTTCTGAAGCGGGAGGGAGCGTAATGCCGCCGGGTGTCCGGATAATCCGGTTTGCATCCGCCAGCTGATTGACGTCTCTGTACACGGTCATCTCGGAGACGCCGAATCTCTCGCTTATGTCAGAGATTTTCAGCGCGCCCTCTTCTTTCAGCCATTCAAGCAAGGTTTGCTGTCTGTGAATCGGAAGCAATTCTGCATCCTCCTTTTTATGCGAATGAGTGATGAACCTCCCTCTAAGAGTAGATGTTTTCACAAATGCACACAAGAGCCTGATGATGAAATATGTGAAAAAATGTTGAACAATCACAAATGTAAAACACGCAGTCGGACTCTGTTATAATAGAAGAGTTGAATGGAGGAATAAACATGAAAGAAACGACCTGCCCGAACTGCGGCAAGCCGATTACAGGCGACATGGTCAGATCATCGATGATCCCGTGCCAGTTTCAGTGCGGGCATTGCCATGTGAAATTGCGTGAATATAAAGTATCAGCCCCGATTATGGCTGCGGCTATTGCGATCACGGTGCTTTTGATTTATCTTGTGCAGATGGCCAGAACCGCCGTCATGCCGATGTTTCCGGCAGCGCGGTATGTGCCGGCCGCCATTTTCGCGCTCGTATGTGCGTATCCGGTGTTTATTGTCAGTGAGCGGCTCATTGCCAAGCTCGTCGTCACAAAAGGACACATTATATACAGAAAGCGGTAAGACACCTTTGATGAGGTGTCTTTTTTTTGTTAAGGATTTGTCACAGTCTCTGTGCCAAACTCCTCTTTACTTTTCATTGAATGGGGATTGTAAGCGTTTTATGATGAAGACACAGGGGAGAGAGAAACCCCGTGTCTTATTTATTTTCATCTGAAGGCAGGCAAACAGGGAGGGAATGAACATGCAGCAAGAACAGCAAGCTGGCATGAAAGTGAAGATACAGCGGTTCGGCAGTTATTTAAGCGGTATGATCATGCCGAATATCGGCGCATTTATCGCATGGGGAATTATCACCGCGCTGTTTATTCCGGCGGGATGGTTTCCCAATCCGCAGCTGAATACATTGGTAAGCCCGATGATTACGTATCTTCTGCCGCTTTTAATCGCATATACGGGCGGAAAAATGATCTATGATCACCGCGGGGGAGTCGTCGGAGCGACGGCCGCCATCGGAGTCATTGTCGGAGCGGACATTCCGATGTTCTTAGGGGCAATGATTATGGGGCCTTTGGGCGGTTATCTCATTAAACAATTAGATCGTGTGTTTAAAGATAAAGTCAGACAGGGTTTTGAAATGCTGATCAACAACTTCACGGCGGGAATTATCGGCGCGGTGCTGACGATTATCGCGTTTTATGCGATCGGCCCGGTCGTCCTGTCTCTTAACAAATTGCTGGCGGCGGGTGTGGAAGTCATTGTCCACGCGAATTTGCTGCCGATTGCAAGCGTTTTCGTAGAACCGGCGAAAGTCCTGTTCCTGAATAACGCGATCAACCACGGCATTTTAAGTCCGATCGGAATCGAGCAGGCCGCCAAAGCGGGTAAATCCATTCTGTTCTTAGTGGAAGCGAACCCCGGACCGGGACTCGGTATTTTACTGGCCTATATGTTCTTTGGGAAAGGCTCTTCAAGATCAACAGCTCCCGGAGCGGCGATCATTCATTTCTTCGGGGGGATTCATGAAATCTATTTCCCTTACATTTTAATGAAACCGATGCTGATCCTCGCGGCGATCGCCGGGGGAGCGAGCGGACTGCTTACATTCTCGATCTTTAACGCGGGTCTTGTCGCCGCATCATCTCCGGGAAGCATCATCGCCATTTTGGCGCTGACGCCGAAAGGAAGCTATCTCGGCGTGCTGGCGGGCGTCATCGTTGCCGCGGCCGTATCGTTTATCGTCTCGGCGCTTATTCTGAAATCGTCTAAAGCGGGCGAAGAAGATTTGACAGCCGCGGCGGAAAAAATGCAGGAAATGAAAGGCAGGAAAAGTGAAGCGGCGGCCGCATTGGCAGACAAAGAGGAAGAGCCGGAAAACAGCGCCGCTGATATTTCCGCTGACCAAGTCAGCCGCATTATCTTCGCATGTGACGCGGGTATGGGATCGAGCGCAATGGGCGCCTCCATTTTAAGAAACAAAGTGAAAAAAGCAGACCTGGATATTGATGTGACAAATACGTCGATCAATAATCTTCCGAATGACGCGGATATCGTCATTACGCATAAGGACCTGACTGACCGCGCGAAAGCGAAGCTGCCGCAGGCGGTGCACATTTCGGTTGATAATTTCTTGAACAGCCCGAAATACGATGAACTGATTGAAAAGCTTAAAAACTAATCAAACAGAAAGAGGGATCTTCATCATGGAAGTATTGGCTAAAGCGAACATCAAACTGAACCAGACGGTGAACTCAAAAGAGGATGCCATCCGTCTCGCGGGACAGACATTGATTGATAACGGCTACGTGAAGAACGGCTATGTGGAAAAAATGTTCGAACGTGAAGAAACATCATCCACGTTTATGGGGAATTTCATCGCGATCCCGCACGGCACGGAAGATGCAAAGGATGAGGTGCTTCATTCAGGCATTTCCGTCATCCAGATTCCGGACGGTGTTGAATACGGTGAAGGCAATACGGCAAAGGTCGTTTTCGGTATCGCCGGAAAAAACAATGAACACTTAGACATCCTGTCAAACATCGCCATCATCTGCTCAGAGGAAGAAAACATCGAACGGCTGATCAGTGCAAAGACGGAAGAAGAACTGGCCGCTATTTTCAGCGAGGTGAACTGACATGATTGCCCTTCATTTCGGAGCGGGAAACATCGGGCGGGGCTTTATCGGCGCTTTGCTCCATCATTCCGGCTATGACGTAGTTTTCGCTGATGTGAATGAAACGATGGTCAGCCTTCTCAATGAAAAGAAGGAATATACCGTGGAGCTTGCCGACGGCGGCAGGCAGACAGAAATCATCGGCCCCGTTTCAGCCATCAACAGCGCGGTGCAAGAACAAGAGCTGTACGGGCTGATCAATGAAGCGGCGATCATTACGACGGCGGTGGGCCCGAACGTTCTCAGACTCATCGCCCCGTCCATCGCGGAAGGTCTGAAGCGCAGAACGTCCTCTGAGCCTCTCAATATCATTGCCTGTGAAAATATGATCGGCGGCAGCAGTTTTCTGAAAAAAGAAGTTTTCGGACATTTGACGGAAGCGGAGCGGGAACTCGTGAACCGGACAGTCGGCTTCCCGGATTCTGCGGTAGATCGGATCGTGCCGATTCAGCACCATGAAGATCCGCTGAAAGTATCCGTAGAACCGTTTTTTGAATGGGTCATAGACAGAACCGGCTTTGCCGGCGATCAGCCGGTACTTAAAGGCGCGTTGTTTACGGATGATCTTACGCCTTTCATTGAGAGAAAGCTGTTTACCGTCAATACCGGGCATGCCGTCACGGCGTATGTCGGCTATCAGCGCGGATTAAAAACCGTCAAAGAGGCCATCGGCCATCCGGAAATCCGGCGTGTCGTGTACGATGCACTTTCAGAAACGGGCGAGTACTTGGTGAAAGCGTACGGCTTTAAGCAATCCGAACATGAGCAGTACATGAAAAAAATCATCGGCCGCTTTGAAAATGAATACATCACGGATGATGTGACAAGAGTCGCCAGATCACCGCTCAGAAAACTCGGAGCGAATGACAGATTAGTAGGGCCGGCCAAAAAAATAAAAGAACCGAACGCGCTGGCGGAAGGTATCGCCGCCGCCCTGCGCTTTGACTATCAGGATGATCCGGAAGCGGTTGAGCTGCAAAAGCTTATCGCGGAAAAAGGCACGAGCGGCGTTCTTCAAGACATTTGCGGTATTCAGCCGCATGAACCGCTGCATGGCATCGTGCTCAAAAAGCTCAATCAATAAAAATGAACCCGCGTCGGGGGGACGCGGGTTTTTTCTTGCGTTATAATGAGAGGGAAGGGAGGCTGCGTGATGAATCAGAAGCTATTGCCCCATCGTTTTCCGTTTCTTTTGATTGACGGCACGACGAACAGTGAAGCCGGAAAATGGGCGGGTGCTTACAAAAACATCAGTGAAAATGACTGGTTTATAACTGAATCCCAAAAAGAGATGCCATTTTCGCTCGTCGTTGAAGCAATGGCCCAAACGGCGGCTTGCGCGGGAATTACCGGCGGTGACGGCCTCGGTCTCTTATCCGCGGTGAAGAAAGCGGAAAGGTTAGGTGCCGCTTTGCCGGGAGACCGTCTGGATCTTTTTTTTGAGGTCACGCGAATCAGACGCGGTTTTGTGTTCGGCCGGGCGAAAGCGTCCGTTGCCGGGAAGCCTGTGGCGGAAGCGGAGCTCAGCATATTTATCCAGCCATCGTAAAAAAAGCCGCCTCCAGCGGCGGCTTTCGGACAAGTCTGTTATTTTGTATCATAATCTCTTTCACTTTGTGAATTGTCCCTTTGGTCATGTTTGTGTTTTTCGTCATTGGCGTTCTCTTTCAGCTCTTCCAGCGGAATCGGATCGGTTAAATCATGATGTTCAGGATTTTCATTCGGTTTGTTCTTTTGTTTTCTTTCTTTCATCCTCCATCACCTCAGTATTTCTTTTCCTCAACGTTCTCCCCGCCAAACGCAGGAAGCGGTTTTTTGTTCCTGTGGGTCATATGTATTAAAATAGAGACGACTACATTATAAAAAGTGAGGTACATATATGCCGATACAAAGAGAAGACGCAGATATTAAACTGATCGCGATTGATATGGACGGAACTCTGCTCAATGACGAGCAGCTCATCCCGGAGGAAAACCGGCGGGCGATCAAGGAAGCGGAGGCGAAAGGAATTCACGTCGTCATCAGCACAGGACGCACGCTGATGACCTGCCGCGAACTGGCTGAGTCTCTCGAGCTGTCATCCTTTTTAATCACGGCAAACGGCAGCGAAATCTGGGATTCCAACTTTGAGCTGGTTGAGCGCAAGCTTCTCCATACCGATCATATTCAAAAATTATGGGATCTGAGGAATAAGCACAACACGAATTTCTGGGCCTCTACCGTCGATAGAGTGTGGAGAGGGGAATTCCCGGAAACGATTACGGATCATCAGTGGCTCAAGTTCGGATTCGAAATCGAGGATGACGAAGTGCGGAATGAGGTGCTGAAAGAGCTCAAGGAATACAAGGAGCTCGAGATCACAAACTCCAGTCCGATCAACATCGAAGTCAATGCCCTCGGTATCAACAAAGCGGCTGCGCTGGCGAAGGTATCGGAAAAACTCGGCTTCACGATGGAAAATGTGATGGCCATGGGTGACAGTCTGAATGACATTGCCATGATTGAAAAAGCGGGTGTCGGCGTCGCCATGGGGAATGCGCAGGACATTGTGAAAGAAACAGCCGACTGGGTGACTGATGTCAACACGGAAAACGGGGTCGCCAAAGCGATCCGCCACTGGGTGTTATAATAGAAAAAAGAGAGAGTCTCAGTATGAGGCTCTCTCTTTTTTGTTTTGTCAGATTTGTGACTAGGTCCATGGTAGGTTTTCTGACAAAAGGATGTTCAAACCTGTCAGAATTAAATATAATGAAGAGAAATCCAACAATTCGGAATAGTCATTCCGAATAGCGGAATGATAATAATATAAAACGTTTACAATACAGGAGGGATCTTATGTTTCAGATTGACATCAATTGTGATTTAGGAGAGAGTTTCGGTGCTTATAAAATCGGGCTGGATGAAGAGATTTTGGACTATGTGACATCTGCAAACATCGCCTGCGGCTTTCATGCGGGTGATCCCAGCGTGATGCGCAAAACGGTTGCGCTTGCGGCGGAAAAAGGCGTGAAAATCGGCGCTCATCCCGGGCTGTTCGATCTGCAGGGATTCGGGCGGCGGCAGATCGCGATTACACCCGAGGAAGCGTATGATCTGACGCTGTACCAAATCGGCGCGCTGTCAGGGTTTTTAAAAGCAGAAGGTGTCGAGATGCAGCATGTGAAGCCGCACGGCGCTTTATATAATATGGCCGCCGTCAATCCCGGCCTGTCAGAAGCCATCGCTCAGGCGGTCTGTCATTTTGATCCCGGGCTTATTCTTTTCGGGCTTTCCGGAAGCGAGCTGATTAAAGCGGGAGATCGAATCGGACTGAGGACGGCAAGCGAAGTGTTTGCGGACCGCACCTATCAGGAAGACGGCACGCTGACGCCGCGTTCAGAGCCGGATGCGCTGATTCAGGATGACAAAAAAGCGGTCGGTCAAGTAATTCAAATGGTGAAAGACAGCACGGTGACATCACGTAAGGGACAAGCTGTAAGCCTGAAAGCGGACACGGTCTGCATTCACGGAGACGGAGCCCACGCCCTCACATTCGCAAAAACAATCAAAAAAGAATTAAAAGCGGCAGACATTCAAATCAGCGCGCTTGCAAAAGACTGAGCAGCAGAGGGAGGAAGACAGCATGGAGCAAAAGAAAAAAACAGCCGGAAAGGCTTCCGGCAGATGGTCGCTTCTTTTAGGCGCGACATTTTTGATGGCGACATCATCAATCGGGCCCGGCTTTCTGACGCAAACGGCCACGTTTACCAATACATTGGCGGCAAGCTTCGGCTTTATCATTTTAATTTCTATTATTTTGGACATTTTCGCGCAAACCAATGTATGGCGGATTATCGCGGTTTCCGGAAAGCGCGGCCAAGAGATTGCCAATATGGTGCTTCCGGGCGCCGGTTATGCCATTGCTTTTCTGGTCGTGCTCGGCGGACTTGCGTTTAATATCGGAAACATCGGCGGCGCGGGTCTCGGTCTTCAAGTATTATTCGGGATCAAACCGGAGATCGGCGCTTTAATCAGCGCAGCGGTCGCGGTGCTGATTTTTGTCATAAAGGAAGCCGGAAAAGTCATGGATCGTTTTATGCAGATCGCCGGCATCGTCATGATCGTATTGACGGTGTATGTTGCCGTAACGACGGCTCCGCCGGTCGGACACGCCGTTGTGAAAACTTTTATGCCTGATCATATCAGTGTGCTGGCGATCGTGACGCTTGTCGGCGGCACAGTCGGCGGATACATTACATTTGCCGGCGGCCACCGTTTGCTTGATTCAGGCATCCAAGGGAAGGAAGTCATTCCTCAGGTCACGAAAAGCTCCATCACAGGCGTTCTGATTACATCGATTATGCGGATTGCCCTGTTTCTCGCCGTGCTCGGCGTCGTCTCAAAGGGCCTGAGCATTGATCCTGATAATCCCGCGGCTTCTGTATTCCGGCTTGCGGCGGGAAATGTAGGCTATAAAATTTTCGGCGTCATCATGTGGTCTGCCGCTATCACGTCTGTCATCGGCGCCGCCTATACATCGGTGTCATTCTTCAAATCGTTTTCGGCAAAAATCGAAAAGCACTCACATGGCGTAATTATCGGCTTTATCATCGTATCCACTCTTATTTTTGTCACGATCGGCCAGCCTGCCAAAATTCTGGTCGCGGTCGGTTCGCTTAACGGCTTAATTCTGCCGCTTGCATTAGCGATGATTCTGTTGGGCGCTTATAAGAAAAAAATCGTCGGCGATTACAAGCATCCGATCTGGCTCACGATTGCAGGGGCGATCGTAGTGGTTGTCATGGCGGTTATGGGCATCTATACATTATTCACGCAGATGCCGCAGCTATGGAGCTGATGATATGAAAAAACATATGAGAGACATGAGCCCCGAAGAAATCAGACAGCTGATCAGGAAGGGGCAGATGACCGGGCCGACGGCGGGGGTGGCCGCTTCTTACGCACAAGCCAATCTCGTCGTTTTGCAAAAGGATCTTGCCTTTGATTTTCTCTTATTCTGCCAGCGCAATCAAAAGCCTTGTCCGGTGCTTGACGTGACGGATGCGGGTTCACCCGTTCCGGCAATAGCGGCGCCGGGAGCTGATATCCGGACGGACTTGCCGAAATACAGGATTTATCGGCATGGCGTGCTTACTGAAGAGGTAACGGATATTACGCCGTATTGGAAGGATGATGATGTCGGGTTTTTGATCGGCTGCAGTTTTTCATTCGAGCAAGCCCTTATCAATCAGCACATTCCAATCAGGCACATCGATGAGGGTGTGAATGTCCCCATGTATAAAACAGACATTGACTGTGTTCCGGCGGGCCCGTTTTCGGGAAAGATGGTCGTCAGCATGAGACCGATTCCGGAAAGGCTTGCAGTCCGCGCGGCGCAGGTCACGTCACGTTTTCCCGCCGTGCACGGCGCCCCCGTCCGCATCGGAAATCCGCAAAGCATCGGTATCAGCGATTTGCATCAGCCGGATTTCGGAGATGCCGTAACGGTGCGGGAAGGTGAAGTTCCCGTATTCTGGGCTTGCGGCGTTACACCCCAGGCGGTGATCATGGAAGCAAAGCCTGACATCGTAATAACACATTCACCGGGGCACATGCTGATCACCGATATACGAAATGAATCGCTTGCTGTCCTGTAAGTGAGAAAGAATACAACGAGGTGATGACAATGATGCAGTATAGCGGAAATACAGCGCTTGATATACAGCCGTACGGTGATTCCGCCGTTATCATCCGCTTTGGCGGGCACATCAGCGAAGAGGTCAACAGCCGGGTGCATGCGGCGGCAGCCTGTATGGAAGAACGGCCGTTTCCGGGCTTCGTTGAATGTATTCCGGCATTCACAAGCTTAACGATCTTTTATGATATGTATGCCGTCTCAAACATAAAAAAAGGCGTCTCTCCTTTTGCCCTGGTCAAGAAAGAAGTGACAGAACGTCTCAGTCATATAATGACCGACCGCCAGGAAGAGCGCCGGGTGATGGAAATCCCCGTTTGCTACGGCGGTGATTTCGGTCCCGATTTAGAAGAGGTCGCTGAGATGAACGATCTGACCCCGGAAGACGTCATCCGCATTCATACTGAAGGCGAATATCTCGTTTATATGCTCGGATTTGCGCCGGGATTTCCGTTTTTAGGAGGAATGTCTGAGCGGATCAGAGCGCCGAGAAAGGCGTCGCCAAGGCCGTCCATCCCGGCCGGTTCAGTAGGAATCGCGGGAATGCAGACCGGTGTGTATCCGATATCCACTCCCGGCGGCTGGCAGCTGATCGGCAGCACCCCGCTCCGGCTTTTCAGGCCGGAAGAACATCCGCCGAGTCTTTTGAGAGCGGGCGATACGGTGAAATTCGTCCGGATCACAGCAGAGGAGTACAGCCGCATCAAGGAGGGAGCCGAATGAGTATGAAAGTGGTAAAACCCGGTCTCTTGACGACGGTTCAGGACACGGGACGGACGGGATATCAGAAATACGGTGTATTGGGAAGCGGCGCAATGGATACGATCTCTCTGCGCATCGCCAATCTTCTTGCCGGAAATCAAGAAAAAGAGGCGGGGCTTGAAGTTACGCTCATGGGGCCAGGGCCTTCCTTTGAGTTCTCAGAACCCGCGGTTATTGCCGTTACGGGAGCTGATTTCGCCTTTCATATTAATGGGGAGCCCGCCCCTCTGTGGAAACCGGTTTTGATAAAGGAAAACAGCGTCGTCTCATTCGGGCCGTGCAAGATGGGGAGCCGCGCATATCTCGCCGTCGCGGGGGGATTTGACGTGCCCGCCGTCATGGAAAGCAAAAGCACGTATGTCAGAGCGGGGATCGGCGGCTTTTGCGGAAGAGCGCTGCAAAAAGATGATGAGCTGCCGCTCGGCCGTATGACGCCATGTTCGGAATCAATCGCGGACCGTCTGAGCGATTCTTTCGGACAGCATGGTTTCTCAGCGCCTGATTGGTCTGTCAGCAGCAGAGGATTTCTGCCGCTGAAAAAAAATCCGGTCATACGAGTGCTTGAAGGCGCTCAATTTCACGCTTTTACAGAAGAAGCAAAATTACGTTTTTATCAAGAGTCATATACGGTCACGCCTCAATCCGACCGAATGGGCTACCGGCTGAAGGGCGCTCCGCTTGAATTGCGGGAGTCGCTGGAAATGGTATCTGAGGCCGTGACGTTCGGAACGGTGCAGGTGCCGCCGGACGGCAATCCGATTATTCTGCTGGCTGACAGACAGACGACGGGGGGCTATCCGCGGATGGCGCATATCATATCCGCCGATCTTCCTCTCGTCGCCCAAACGATGCCGGGGGAACACATTACGTTCCGGCCCGTTTCGCTGGAGGAAGCGGAAATGCTGCTTTTGGAGAAGGAACAGCAGCTGAAGGAGCTGAAAGCAAGGCTCAAAATGGAATGGCTGATCTGACAAAGGGGCTAAAGACCATGGAAAACAAAAACAAAACCGTCATCAAATCAATGGAACTGCTTCATTTGTTTCTGACTGAACCGAGCCTGAGCTTAAATGAGCTGGTTTCTCTATCGGAAATGCCGAAGACTTCGGTTCACCGGATGGCAAGCTCACTGGAGGAAACAGGGTTTCTCACCCGGGCGGCGGACGGCCGTTATCAGCTTGGTCTGATCTTTTTACAATTCGGCCAGCTCGTCTCTGAACGTCTGGATATCAGGAAAATAGCCAAACCGATTATGGAAGAGCTGTGCAGCGAAGTGGATGAGGCCGTTCAGCTGATCATGAGGGACGGGGATGAAGCCATTTACGTCGAAAAAATTGAAGGCACCCAAACCGTCCGCCTGTATACGGCGATCGGCCGCCGGTCGCCGCTGTACGCGGGAGCGTGCGCCAGAAGCATTCTAT
Source organism: Bacillus sp. KICET-1 (assembly GCF_027721405.1). NCBI lineage: Bacteria > Bacillati > Bacillota > Bacilli > Caryophanales > Bacillaceae > Bacillus > Bacillus sp. KICET-1. The sequence continues at coordinate 454,479 of NZ_CP113515.1, read as the reverse complement.
CGTTTCTGCCAAAAGAGGAGATTGACACATACATTCAGAAGACAAAGCTTGCCGCAATCGCCTCAGGCACGATGACGGATCGGGCTGAACTTCTTCAATCCATTGAAAGATCCTTGCAATCAGGGTATACGATCAGCTATTCGGAATTAGAAGATTACACGGCGGCGATCGGAGCGCCGATTTTCAATCACGAAGGTAAGGTGGCTGCCGGAATCAGCATCGCCGGCTTCGAAGCCCGGTTTTCAGAGGACAGGCTGCCATATTTAACCGAAAAGGTCAAAAACGCAGCACAGCATATTTCTGAGAAATTGGGTTATTGACCGAGCCAATTTTTCTTCACTCGCGTACATTACAATATCGATAGTAACGAGTGGAGGAAAGTAAATGGGACTTGTTTATACGGCGCTGGGGGATTCTTTGACGACGGGGAGGGGGGCCGGGCCGTTTTCCGCCGGTTTTGTCCAGCGGTTCGGGCGTATGCTGGCAGAAGATTTACAGACAAGAACTGACGTATCCATCTTTGCCAAATCAGGCCTTGAGACGGGAGAAATTCTCGGGCTTATGTCCTTGCCGTACATTCAGAGGCGGATTCAGGCTGCTGATATGATTACGATTACAGGCTGCGGCAACGATTTGATCGATTCGGTTCAGGCATATCAGCAAACATCGGACGCTTCGGTGTTCACCAGCGTGTCCAGTCACTGCCATGAGAACTTTGAAAAGATGATAGCCAAGATCGCTGCCTTAAAAGGGCCGCACCCGTCTCCTTATGAGATCCGCGTCTTTAATTTATACAATCCTTTCCCGGGAATCTCCATTGCAGAAAAATGGATATCCTCTTATAATGCGCACCTCAGCACACTCGCATCGGCGCCGCACGTCAAAATCGCCGACGTCCACAGCGCTTTCAAAGGAAAAATGAATGAATATCTCTCTCATGACCGCGTACACCCCAACAGCAAGGGATATGAAGTCATGGCATGCGTCCTGCGGGCGCTCGGATACGGAAGCCTCGCCCGCTCATAACGCGCGCTCCTTTTCATCGGGAGCGCGCTTTTCGTGCTCCTTAAAACAAACTTAAAATTGTCCGACTTTCGTTCTATCCGCGCAAAAAATACGCTAGAATAATGGGGGATAAAGACAGAAATAGAATTGTGTTCAAAAAATGATAACAGAAAGGATGGATTGCTTTGCTGCGCGCCTTAAAACTGTCACTCGCGATGCTAATTATTATACTTGCGGCCGCCGCATTTACGTATGCGGAACATACCTCTGTCATACAGCCGGTTATGCTCGTGTTTCTCGGTGCGGTCATGTTCATTCAGGGGCTGGAGGAAAAACGGAAAGAAAACGACGGTTCCGGGAAATTCAATATCTATACCGCCGTTTTTGTATGGTCGATCTCCTTAATCGGTTTTACGCTTCACGCGATCTGAGTCTGATAGATCCTCAAAATGCTCCACAACGGGAAATGGTGAATAAAAACGGTGCAGTAAGGCTTTCCATTCCTGATAATCCGGCGATCCGCGAAAGCCTTTTGTATGATCTTCCAATGTCTCCCATTCCACAAGCAGCAAATATTTATGCGTCTTTTCCATACATTTGGACAAGGAATGGGACAGATAACCTTTCATGCCCGCGATAATCGGCTCCGCCCGGCGGAATGCCTCTTCGAATTCCCCCTCAAGACCTTCTTTTACATACAGCATGGCTGCTTCTCTGATCATCTGAAATTCCCCCTTTTTTTAATAGATACATTGTATAAGGATATGGCCCGTGACGGCAGGAAAAACAAAAAAATTTTAAACACTATGAGAAAAAAATCCTTGCCAGTCTGATTTGGTTTAGGAGAAAATAACAGTTGGAAGGCAGGGGAATAGACAGTGAAAAAAGGGTTATACCTATTACTTTTACTCGCAGGAATCATAGGTTTGATCGGCTGCTCGAAAACGGAATCGGCCGAAGACAGAATGAAAGATTTCGTAAAAGACTGGAACGGCGGTCATTACGATAAGATGTACCAAAGCCTCACCCAGGATGAAAAGAAAAAACTATCCAAAAAGGATTTTGTAAAACGATATGAAACCATTTATGAACAAGCAGGGGTCAAAAATCTGAAAGTCACTGCAGAAAAACAGGACGAAGACGACAAGAAAAAAGATGACCTCCAGCACATCGATTATAAAGTCAGCATGGATACAAAAGCAGGGAAGGTCGCTTTTGAAAACACGGCCGTCCTGAAAAAAGAAAAAACAGACGATGGGGAATCATGGAACATCGACTGGAATCCTTCTTTTATTTTCAAACAGCTTTCCGATGACAAAACCGTGCAGATCGCAAATGAAGAACCGAAGCGCGGACAAATTTACGACAAAGACGGAAAAGGTCTCGCCGTGAATACCGAGGTGCCGGAAATCGGCATTATCCCTGGAAAACTCGGCAAGGATAAAGACAGCGTGATCAAAAAACTGTCTGAAAAACTGGACCTTTCTGAAGACGATATCAAAAGCAAACTGAACCAGGGCTGGGTAAAAGACGACTCCTATGTCCCGATTCAAAAAATCAGACCGGATGATGAAAGCAAGGTCAAAAGCCTGCTCGCATTAGACGGCGTGACGAAAACGAAAGTCAGCTCCCGCTACTATCCGTACGGCGAAAAAGCGGCCCATCTGACCGGCTATATTAAAACCATCACAGCGGAGCAGCTGAAAAAAGCGAAAGACGGCCAATACAGCGATACTTCCAAAATCGGCATCGCCGGCCTTGAGAATGTATATGAAGACAAGCTGCGCGGCACGACCGGCTGGAAAATTTACGTCCCGCAAACAGGTGAGGTCATTGCTGAAAAGAAAGCCGAAAGCGGGCGGGATATTCATGTAACGATTGACATGAAAACGCAGACGAAGCTGTATGATTCTATGAAAGACGACAGCGGAGCGGCAGTCGCCCTCGAACCGCAAACGGGAGAGACCCTCGCGCTCGTCAGCGCACCGTCTTATGACCCGAACGGCTTTATTTTCGGCTGGAGCGGCAAAGAATGGAAAAAGCTGAATGAAGATAAAAACAATCCGTTTTCAGCGAAATTCAACAAACTTTATGCGCCGGGATCAACGATTAAACCGATTGCCGCGGCAGTCGGCCTGACAAACGGCACATTGAAAGCGTCGGAAAAGAAAAAAATCACCGGTAAAGAGTGGCAGAAAGATTCGAGCTGGGGCGGTTACCATGTCACACGCGTATCAGAGCGCCTGAATGAAGTGGATCTCGAAAACGCGCTGATCACATCGGACAACATCTACTTTGCGCAAAATGCCATAGATGCCGGAGCGGACGCGTTTACAAAAGGATTAAAAACATTTGGCTTTGATGAAGAGATTCCGTACCAATTTCCGATTGAAAAGTCCTCAATCGCTAACGGCAAGCTTGATTCCGAGATCCTTCTCGGAGATACGGGCTACGGCCAGGGGCAGATGCTGATGTCTCCTCTGCACTTAGCGGCTGACTATACCGCATTTGTAACAGACGGAAATCTCGTCAAACCGACATTGATCAAAGACGGAGAAAAAACACCGCAAATCTGGCATAAGCAAGTGGTGTCGAAAGCCAATGCCGAAGAAATCACAAAAGGGCTGAGAGGCGTCGTTGAAGATCCGCGCGGCTCTGCATATCAGCCGGCCGTAAGCGGCATTACCGTAGCCGGAAAAACCGGCACAGCCGAGCTGAAAACGTCTAAAGAAGATAAAGACGGCAAAGAAAACGGCTGGTTTGTCGGTTACGATTATAAAAAGAAAGACCTCTTGATCGCGATGATGATTCAAGACGTCAAAAAACGCGGCGGAAGCCATTACGTCGTTGAAAAAGCGAAAAAGCAGTTTCAGAATCATTAAATGACGATTTTTGCGGGCTGAAAGGAAAATCGGCCGCCGAAGCAGAATGAAACAGCATGGGCAATTCCTGAAAACAGAGATACAAGAGGCTCTAAGAAAAAGGGGGATTTCACATGCAGCGCATTCAATTGGCTGAAGACCTGGAATTTTCAAGAGTGATACACGGGCTTTGGCGTCTGAACGAATGGAATGTTTCAGACGGAGAGCTGCTGAATCTGATTGAATGGTGTATCAGCCAAGGCATCACCACCTTCGACCATGCCGATATATACGGCGGTTATACGTGTGAAAAGCTGTTCGGCGGCGCTTTGTCCCTTTCGCCTTCAATAAGGGAGCGAATCGAAATCGTCACAAAATGCGGGATTGTCATTGAATCACCGGAGCGGCCCGGAAACAAGTCGCATCATTATAATACGTCGAAGTCTCACATCTTAGCGTCGGCGGAGCAGTCGCTTTTGAATCTGAATACGGATTATCTGGATGTGCTGCTCATTCACAGACCGGACCCGCTTATGGACCCGGAGGCTGTGGCTGAAGCGTTTCACACGCTGAAAAGCTCGGGCAAGGTCAGATATTTCGGGGTATCGAACTTTAAAGCGCACCAGTACAGAATGCTCGAATCCTATTTGGATGATCCGCTCATCACAAACCAAATTGAAATCTCGGCGTACGAGCTGCAAAATATTCATGACGGCACGCTGGATTTCTGTCAGGAAAAACGCATTCCGCCGATGGCGTGGTCACCGCTTGCGGGCGGGAGCGTTTTTACAGGACAATCAGATAAGGACCTCCGAATCCGTGCCGCGCTTCGTTCCGTACAGGAAGAAATCGGCGCCGCTTCCATTGACGAAGTCATGTACGCATGGCTGTTCACCCACCCGGCAGACATCATGCCGATTGTCGGCAGCGGAAAAGAGAACCGCATTTCCGCCGCGGTGCGTGCATCCGCATACAAACTCAGCCATGATCAGTGGTTCCGGATTTATACCGGTGTCCAAGGCTGCGATATTCCATAAACAGAACAAACGCCCGGAAGGTATCTTCCGGGCGTTTGTTTATGTGGTGTGCAATGTCTAAAAACAAGTAAGGTCACTTTGAAGTATAGCCGTGCGGATCAAGAGTAACAAGCGTCATGGCATATTATCTGACACATTTTTCTTTTTCAATACTGTCACACGGCCCAGTGCCAAATTGCCATTTGAAAATGGTTGAATAATCATTGAAAGCGTTTTATATTATAATTTACACCACTTTCCCCGGCAGCACTCCCCATATGCCATACTTCTCACAACTAGAAAATCTGGAGGCGCGTTTCATGTATATGACAGCGAGAGAACAAAAATTAATGAAACATCTATTACTGCAGAACCGTTACGAGACAGTGCATGAACTAGCAGAAGCTTTACAAGTCAGCACAAGAACCGTTCACCGCGAGTTAAAAACAATCAAACCGATAATGGAATCATTCGGTCTGGCACTTGATAAACAGCCCGGCAAAGGACTGAAAGCGGTAGGAAACCCGGAGGACAAACAAAAACTCCTGTCAGACCTGTCCTATGAACAGCATGAATACAGCGCTGAGGAGCGGAAACTTTTAATTCTATGTTCTCTATTAGAGTCGCAAGAGCCGATCAAGCTCTACAGTCTGGCGAACGAATTGCAAGTGACAAACGCGACAATCAGTTATGATCTGGATGAGCTGGAGACTTGGATTGCGCCCTTCGGCTTGACGCTGATCCGAAAAAGGGGCTTCGGCATTCAGCTGACGGGGCCGGAAAATGCGAAACGGAAAATCGTCGGCAATCTCATCGTCAACCGGCTTGATATTCAGAGCTTTTTGGAAGCGGTTGAATTCAATATTAAAGGAAAACCTGACGATGCTGAAAAAATGTTCGGCGTCGTAAATAAAGCGGAACTTTTGAAAATGGACCGGCTCTTGATTCAGCTCAAGGAAAAAATCGCGATCGCCTTATCTGACAGCTCATACATGGCGCTTGCGGTTCATTTAACCTTTGCAATGGACCGGATCAGACTCGGAGAAACCATCACGATGGAGGCTTCGGAACTAAAAGCGCTGCAGCAGACGAAGGAGTACGGCTCTGCGCTGGAAATGGCAAAAGAGCTTGAAAAAGCGTTCGGCGTTTCAATTCCGGAAGCTGAGATCGGTTATATCACCATTCATTTGCGGAGCGCCAACCGCCAATACAAAACGGAATTCAAACCGGAAAACATTGAAGTTGAAACGGCCTTGCAAACGAAGCAGCTGATCGGCTTCATTTCTGAAAAAATCAAAATTGATCTGACGGAAAACGGTTCTTTATACGACGGTTTAATCGCCCATCTGGAGCCTGCGATCAACCGGGTAAAAGAAAATATCGACATGTACAACCCGATGACCGAGCAAATTAAACGCGACTACTTTCTGCTGTACATGGCCGTAGAAGAAGGAATGGAAAAATTCTTTCCGGGGCTTCTTTTCTCTGATGATGAGATCGCTTTCATCGTTCTTCACTTCGGCTCCGCTCTGGAAATCAAACGGGAAGAAGCGAAGATCAAAGCGCTGATCGTCTGTTCTAGCGGCATCGGGTCGTCCAAAATGCTCGCATCCAGGCTGAAAAAAGAGCTTCCGGAAATCCGTTCCTTTGATATGTCTTCCCTCATCGAACTGAAGGACCGAGACATCACCGCGTATGACATGATCGTATCCACCGTTCCGATCCCGTATGGAAACATTGATTACGTCATGGTCAGTCCGCTTTTAAACGAAGAAGACGCTGATCAGGTGAAGCAGTACATCAAAAGAAAAATTCCGCTGATTCTTGACAAAAAAAGAAACGGTAAAAGAGAAGAGAAGCAGCCGGAGACGCCTGATATGCTGGAAGCGGCCGGCCGTATGGCACATTATGCGGCGGTTATCCAAAGCGTGCTGCGGAACTTTTCGGTCAAATCCATTGAGTCAAACACGGCGTATGAGCTGTTTTTGAACCGTATGTTTGACATGCTGGAGCAAGAAGGATTTGTCCGTAATGCCAAACAAACTGCACAGCGCCTTGCAGAGCGTGAACGACAGGGCGGACTCGGCATTCCGGGAACGGCGATGGCCCTGTACCATCTCAAAAATGAAGAAATTGTCACGCCTTTTTTCAAAATTTATGATTTGACAGCTCCATGCAGTGTCAAAGGCATGGACGGAAATTCCCTGACCGTCGGCCGCGCTTTGGTGATGATGGCGCCGGCTGATATGCCTGCTGAAGGGTCGGAAATACTAAGTGCGGTCAGTTCGGCCATCATCGAGTCCGAAGACAGTATAAAAGCCTTCCAGACTGAGGATGAGGCCGATTTATACAAACGTTTAAACAAGCTGTTTTATCATTTCATTCGGGAGAAAGGACAGCGGTAAACAGGAAGCGCACACCTCATGTGGGGTGTGTTTTTTTATGCATGTATGAGGGTAAGGGGAAGGGAAGAAACTAAAAACACGGGACTATTGTATCATTCACCGATGGAATAGTTCTAAAACAAAATAGTTTTACAAGTTATATTTTTTGGTTTAAAATGGGTTGCGTGAGAAAGAAAATCTGACAGAGTTTTTTTGTGATTTATCATTATGGGAGATGAAAATATGGAGACATTACAGCATCTGATTCTGCATGACATTTCAAATAGCGAAGAGATCGAAGCTGTAAAAAGCGGTGCGTATACCCTGACCTACGCGGAATATCGAAAACGAATCAACCAGCTTGCACAAGCGCTTCTTGATAAAGGAATAAAAAAAGGCGACAGAGTGGCGATGCTTTGCAAAAACGGCCACGCGGCATCCATTGTCATGTTTGCGGCACTCGAAATCGGCGCGGTGGTTGTGCCGGTCAGCTGGCAATTAACACCTTACGAAATGAAAGGCATTTTAGCAGCCTGTGAACCGAAAGCTGTCTTTTTCGGCACTGAATTTAAAGAGATTATGGAAGAAGTTCTTCCTGCGCTGGTATCTTCTCTTAAACTGAAGGTCGAGACAGGAACAGCTGCGGAGACAACGCCTGAGTTTGACGCTTTATTGACAGGCTCCGGTGATACACCGGATGTCGAAACGGTGTCTGAAAACGATACGGCATTGCTGATGTTTACCTCAGGTACAACCGGCAATCCGAAACGCTGCATGATCACTCACGGCGGTATATACAACTACGTAAACGCGACATTGGCTTACACGGGGAGAATGCAGCATGTCCGCTTCTTAGCATGCCATCCGAATTACCATACGAGCGCGATTATCTGCCAGATGGTCGGCACGATGAGCGGAACGACATTCATTATGACAGACAATCAGGACCCTGTGGAAAACTTGAAGCTCATCGAAAAAGAAAAAATACAAACCATCATGGCGCTGCCAGTCTATTTCACATACCTGCTGAAAGCATGGGAAACGCATCAGACTGACATGTCTTCTATCGTTTATATGATGACGGGAGGAACAAAGGTGCCAAGCAGTCTGATTCAGCATTATCTTGACATCGGCATTCCGCTCATGCATGGATATGGAAGCACGGAAGCGTGGGGCATCAGCTCTTGGAATCCGCAAATGGGAATGGATAAAGCCGCTTCCGCGGGTAAACCGATGGAAGAAGTGGACGTCCGCGTTGTAGATCCGGAAACAGGTGAATTCCTTCCGCAAGGTTCAATCGGAGAAGTCGCTGTGAAAAGTCCGTTTTTATTCAAAGGCTACGAAGGTAACGAAGAAGCGACACGAAAAGTGCTGAAAGACGGCTGGTTCCATACCGGCGATTCCGGCTATGTGGATGAAGACGGATTTATCTTTATCACCGGACGTTATAAAGATGTCATCATCTACGGCGGCGATAATATTTATCCCGACCAGATTGAAGAAGTCATTCAGCAAGTGCCGGGAATTCTCGAAACAGCGGTTGTCGGTATCCCTGATCCGCTTTACGGCGAAAAGCCGAAAGCGTTCATCGTGACAAACGGCAGAGAAGACCTGACAGAAGAAGAAGTGACCCGATTCCTGCAAGAACGTCTTGCTGCCTTTAAAATTCCGGACATTGAGTTCGTCAGCGAACTTCCGAAAAACAACCTTGGAAAAGTGAGAAAAGACGTGCTCCGCAAACAAGCGGTACGTTCATAATAGAGAACAAAAACCCGGCTGCCAGCCGGGTTTTTTTCTTGCGTTCCATGTGAAACATTTTTCTCCGAAAACGTTTTGAACTGTCTCAATCATGTTTATCCGGAAGACAGCAGAGGTAGACAAGAAATATGACAACGAACCAGAAGGAGGAACTTGACATGGAAAACTATCCGAAGGAATTCCCGGCGGAATCACAAAACCGCCAGCCGGGCATTGAAAGCGAAATGAATCCGGCGCCTGTTTACGAATACAAACAATATAAAGGCGCTGACAAATTAAAAGGAAAAACCGCGCTCATCACAGGGGGCGACAGCGGTATCGGACGCGCCGTTGCGGTTGCTTACGCGAAGGAAGGCGCAAATGTCGCGATCGTCTATTTTGATGAACACGATGATGCGGAAGATACAAAAAAACGAGTGGAAGAAGAAGGCGTAAAATGTCTGTTAATCCCCGGCGATGTCGGTGAGGAAGACTTTTGCAATGAAGCCGTTGAAAAAACGGTTGAAGAATTCGGGCGTCTTGATATTCTCGTGAATAACGCCGCGGAACAGCATCCGAAAGAAAGCATTAAAGACATCACAAGCGAGCAGCTTCACAGAACCTTTAAGACAAACTTTTACTCACAATTTTATTTGACTAAAAAAGCGATTGATTACATGAAGCCGGGCAGCGCGATCATCAATACGACATCCATTAATCCTTACACAGGCAATCCGCAGCTGATTGACTACACGGCTACGAAAGGCGCGATTAACGGTTTTACGAGATCCATGGCGCAAGCGCTCGTCAACGATGGTATCCGTGTCAACGCCGTGGCGCCGGGGCCGATCTGGACACCGCTTATCCCGGCGACATTCTCAGAAGAAACGGTCGCTTCCTTCGGTCAGGATACGCCGATGGGCCGGGCAGGCCAGCCTGTTGAGCATGTCGGATGCTATGTGCTCTTGGCCTCAGACGAATCCTCTTATATGACCGGACAGACGCTGCATGTCAACGGCGGCAGATTTGTGACCACATAAGGAGGCAGACCGATGACGATATCGAAGCATGACGTGAATGCATACTATCAAAAAGCGGGAATCGTTCTGACTGATGATGAAGTCGAAGACATTCAAATCATGGATTACGGTCTAGGCAAGCTTGAGGAAACCGGGCTTCAGCTGTTTATTTACGTGAATACCGACCGCTACTGTTCGAAAGAATTGGTGCTCTTCCCGCGCCAGACGTGTCCGGAACACCGCCATCCGCCGGTCGGCGGCGAGAAGGGAAAACAAGAGACATTCCGCTGTCGCTGGGGGAAGGTGTATCTCTACGTGGAAGGCGAAAAGACAGAGAACCCAAGCGTCCTCCCGCCGGAAGAAGACAAGGAATACTACACCGTCTGGCATGAGATTGTGCTTGAGCCAGGCGGACAATACACCATTCCGCCGGATACGAAGCATTGGTTTCAAGCGGGAGAAGAAGGGGCGGTCGTTACGGAAATGTCATCGACAAGCACGGATGATCACGATGTTTTCACCGACCCGCGCATTTAAGGATGAGGCTGCACGCCTCATCTTTTTTGTATGGAAAAAAATGAATTTACCTGTATAATGGCTAATAAAGGAAAGAAGGTGCGGTCGTGTTTTCCTGTCAAATCCGGGAACATCTGACGATCAGATTGCTTGCCAAAGAAGATACGGACGAATTGTATTCTGTTATGAAGCGAAATCAAAACCATCTCAGCGAATGGCTCAGCTGGGCGGAAGAACTGGCTGATATTGATACGTACCGAGATGTGATCATCCCTGAATGGCGCTATAAATACGCGGAAGAGAATGGGTTTGACGCCGGAATTTTTGTGAAGGGCCGGTTTTGCGGCATGATCAGCATCCATAATGCCGATCCAGTCAATCAAAAAGCAGAGATCGGCTACTGGCTGGATCGAGAGCATGAAGGATTCGGCATTATCACCGCAAGCTGCCGGGCGGTCATCACCCATGCATTTCAGGACCTCGGGCTGAACCGCATCATGATCAGCGCGGCTGAAAAAAACACGAAAAGCAGGGCGGTGGCGGAACGGCTCGGATTTCAGAAAGAAGGACTGACGAGAGAAGGCATTTTCGTACAGGGCGCCTATCATGACACGGTGAACTACAGCATGCTGAAGCGGGAATGGAGCGAAGATCGGCAGAAGAGCACATTTCTTGGTTTAAATGTCTCCCCAATGTGGAAAAGTAACAGCGGAGACGTTAAAAAGGAGTGATTCTTCATGAATCAAAATGAAATCAAAGAAAAAGTGCTTGAAGTACTGGATCATCATAAAGTCGGTTCGCTTGCGACGGTAGAGCAAGGCAAACCGCATTCACGCTACATGACATTTTTCCATGACGGCTTAACGATTTACACGCCGACGAGCAAAGACACTCATAAAGCGGAAGAAATTGAAAACAATCCGAATGTTCATATTCTGTTAGGGTATGACTGCGAAGGATTCGGTGACGCTTATGTGGAAGTGGCCGGAACCGCCAAACTGAACAACTCAGCCGATTTAAAAGAAAAGCTGTGGGATCCGAAACTGGAACGCTGGTTTGACGGAAAAGACGATCCGAACCTGGTGATTCTTGAAATTGAACCGAAGCAGATCAAGCTCATGAACGCGGGTGAAAAAACGCCGGCCGAGCTGGAACTTTAATAAATCATTTGATCATTCAGGGGCAATCTGTTATACTTAATTGCTAAGTGACAACATGCAAATAAAAAAGAAAGTAAACTTCTTTTTTCTGTTTTGATATAGAAGCTTCAGGCTTCAACGGACAGCTTGAAAAAAAGCTGAGCTTATTCTTTTCCTTCTGACATTCGCCCCTAACGAAGAGATGGAAAAAAGACTTTTTGTTTTACAATTCACACCGGCGCGGCTTCGGAGCCGCAGTGACGATTGAGAGGTAGGGCTTTCGTTGTCTTGTGTTCAAGAACTTCCATGGTGTTTACTTTCGAAGAATGATTCTATCGGAACTGTTAATACGAATCACCCGCGGGCTAAGGCGGGCAACCATATATTATTTATTTGCGTAAGAAAAGAATAAGACAAAACCGCGCCGGGCATCCGGGCGGTTTTTTTATGTAACCGGCCGAAACCTCGCCGCAGTCTGCAGAGTCTAATCAGTAGAAAAGATTTGGAGGAATCATACATTGCACGTTATTACTTCACAAGTACTGTTTATCTTCTGTTTTCTGCTGCTGATACATTCGATTGAAACGCTTGCCTATGCAACACGCCTTTCCGGCGCGAGAGTCGGTTTTATCGCGTCCGCGCTGTCATTATTTAATGTCATGGTCATCGTGTCGCGCATGTCAAACATGGTTCAGCAGCCGTTTACCGGACATCTGATTGATGCCGCCGGATCAAACGCCCTGTCTCTTGTGGGCGCCCAGTTTCGATTTTTAATATTCGGCTCCACGGTCGGAACGATACTCGGCATCTGTCTTTTGCCGACATTCGTCGCGTTATTCACCAGGGCGATTATACACTTGGCGGACGGAGGAGGCTCCGTTATGCAGGTATTTAAAAAAGGATTTTCACTGAACGGGCTGAAGCATGCGCGTTCTTATATCAGACTGCCGTCAGTCTCCTATTTAAAGGGGCTTCAATTCCGAATGATCCCGAAACGCTTGTTTGTCATTAATATGGTCATTACGTCTATTTACACGATCGGTGTTCTGTCCGCTCTGTACGCCGGCCTTCTGGCGCCTGAGCACAGCACGACGGCCGTGATGGCATCAGGCTTAATCAACGGAGTTGCGACTATGCTGTTGGCTGTGTTTGTTGATCCGAAAGTTTCCGTACTGGCAGACGATGTGGCGAAGGGCAAGCGCAGCTACGTCTCCTTAAAATGGACATCATTGACGATGGTCACATCAAGGGTCGCGGGCACGCTTCTCGCTCAGCTCGTATTCATCCCCGGCGCTTATTATATCGCCTGGGTGACGAAATGGATGTAACGCATGAAAAAAGCTCCTCTTCTGCAGAGGAGCCTTTTTATTGATAATGTCTCAGGCCGCGATCATAAATAAAATTACCGAACGGAATAAAGGCCGCGATAAAACCGGCGGCTGACCATTTCACATGCCATTTGACAGTGAACGCCGCATACGCCAGCACCGCCAGATAAATGATAAACAAACCGCAGTGAATGGAACCGGCAATGGTGACGGCGAGCGGATGATGAGCCCAATACTTCAGCGGCATTGCGATAAACAGCAGCACCAAAAGCGACATTCCTTCAATAAACCCCATCGTGCGAAGTCTGCCGATCGGCGTGTGTAACATACAGCTCCCTCCTGTCGGACATCTTTTTTCCTCTATACTATAAGCAAAGGGCAGTCCTAATATGACCATTTCGCGTCTGTTCCTAAAAAAACCTTCATTAATTCAGCCTGTTGTTCTTGTCATTTTTCGGATTTCTCTTGATAATATAGCCAAAAGGGTAAGGAAGGACTACAGTCATGAAACTAGATAATGTGGATCTGAGCATCATTAAAGAGCTGCAGCGGGACAGCCGCCTGTCCATGCGGGAGCTTGGCAGAAAAATCAAATTGTCAGCCCCGTCCGTCACAGAGCGTGTCAGACAGCTTGAATCCTTCGGCGTTATTAAACGCTATACATTGGACATTGATCAAAAAAAGATCGGACTTCCCGTTTCCTGCATTGTCGAAGCGACGGTAAAAAACGGAAAATACGATCAATTCAAAACCTACATTCAATCCATTCCCAACATTGAATTTTGTTTTCGGGTCGCCGGCGCGGCGTGTTATATGCTGAAGATGAACGCGGACAGCCTGGAAACGATCGAACACTTCATTAACCGCACCTCTCCGTATGCCCAAACCGTGACCCACGTCATTTTCTCAGAAATTGACACAAAAAACGTCCTCGATTAGAGAGAGCGTGAGGAAGTCTGTTATAATAACAGGATGATTGTGAAAGAAAGAGAAGTGAAAAGCATGTCAAAAACAGTTGTATTAGCTGAAAAACCTTCAGTCGGCCGGGACTTGGCCCGCGTGCTGAAGTGTCATAAAAAAGGAAACGGATATCTTGAAGGCGACCGCTACATCGTCACATGGGCGCTCGGACATCTGGTAACGCTCGCTGACCCTGAAGGATACGGCAAAGAATTTCAATCATGGCGGCTTGAGGATCTGCCGATTATTCCTGAGCCTTTAAAGCTCGTCGTCATTAAAAAAACAGGAAAACAGTTCAATGCGGTCAAAGCTCAGCTTGTCCGGAAAGACGTCAGCCAGATCGTAATCGCTACAGACGCAGGACGGGAAGGGGAGCTTGTGGCCCGCTGGATTATCGAAAAGGCAAACGTCCGCAAACCGATTAAGCGGCTGTGGATTTCTTCTGTGACAGATAAGGCGATTAAAGAAGGATTCCAGAAGCTCCGCAGCGGCAAAGAGTACGAAAACCTGTATCATTCCGCGGTTGCCAGAGCGGAAGCGGATTGGATCGTCGGCATCAATGCGACCCGCGCCCTGACGACGAAATTTAACGCGCAGCTGTCATGCGGACGCGTCCAGACTCCGACACTGGCGATGATCGCCAAGCGTGAAGCGGATATTCAGGCGTTCAAACCCGTTCCTTATTACGGTCTCCGCGCGGCGGCTGATCAGATGACGCTGACATGGCAGGATAAAAAAACAAAGCAGACAAGAACATTCGATCAGACGGTGACCGGCCGTTTGGCAAAAGATCTGCAAGGAAAGCCGGCAGTCATTTCAGAATTGAAAAAAACGGCGAAGAAAAGCTTCGCTCCCGGTCTTTACGACTTGACGGAATTGCAGCGGGACGCTCATAAGCGCTTCGGTTTCTCCGCAAAAGAGACGCTGTCCGTGCTTCAAAAGCTGTATGAACAGCATAAGCTTGTCACTTACCCGCGGACAGATTCCAGATTCCTTTCCGCAGACATCGTGCCGACTTTAAAAGACCGTTTAAACGGCATGGAAGTTAAGCCGTACGCACAGTACGTCAATCAAATACTGAAGCGGGGCGTCAAAGCGCATAAAGGATTCGTCAATGATGCGAAAGTATCGGATCACCATGCCATCATTCCGACAGAGGAGCCGCTGATCCTTTCAAGCCTCAGCGACAAAGAACGAAAACTTTACGATCTGATTGCCAAACGTTTTCTCGCCGTGTTAATGCCGGCGTTCGAATACGAAGAAACAAAGGTTACAGCCGATATCGGCGGCGAAACATTTACCGCAAAAGGGAAAACGGTTCAATCGCCTGGCTGGAAAGCCGTGTATGATATGTACGAGGATGACGACGATCATGAGGAAGACAAAGACCAGACGCTCCCGGATCTTCAGCAGGGTCAGCGCCTCACTGTCTCATCATTGAAAGAAACGAGCGGACAGACGAAACCGCCGGCGCGCTTTAATGAAGGCACGCTGTTATCCGCAATGGAGAACCCAAGCGCCTTTATGCAGGGAGAAGAGAAGAACCTAGTGAAAACATTGGGTGAAACCGGCGGACTCGGAACAGTCGCCACCCGCGCTGATATCATTGAAAAACTGTTCAACAGTTTCTTAATCGAGAAAAAAGAAAAAGATATTTTCATTACGTCAAAAGGGAAGCAGCTCTTACAGCTCGTCCCGGAAGATTTAAAATCGCCGGCCTTAACCGCTGAGTGGGAGCAAAAGCTCTCCGCCATCGCAGCGGGCAAACTGAAATCCGCCGTGTTCATTAAAGACATGAAAACATATGCGGGCAAAACGGTGAAGGAAATCAAAAACAGCAGCCAAACTTTCAGACATGACAACATTTCAGGCACCGCCTGCCCTGATTGCGGCAAAATGATGCTTAAAGTCAACGGCAAACGCGGCACGATGCTCGTATGTCAGGATCGTGAGTGCGGCAGCCGGAAAACGCTGGCAAGAAAAACAAACGCCCGCTGTCCGAACTGTCATAAGAAAATGGAGCTTCGCGGCCAGGGTGAAGGCCAAACCTTCGCATGTGTATGCGGCCACCGGGAGAAACTGTCCGTCTTTGAAAAGCGCAAGGCGAAAGATAAATCCGGACGCGCATCCAAGCGGGACATCAACTCTTATATGAAAAGCCAAAACAAAGAGGAGCCGATGAACAACGCGCTGGCAGAACAGCTGAAAAAACTCGGCCTGGATAAATAAATCAGAGAAAGGCAGCATTTGTAACGAAATGCTGTCTTTTGTTGTGTTTTTTACTGTAATGGGAATACGATCCATGTGAAGAGGGAAAAGGTGAGCAGGCGGTGCTCCCATTTAAAATTTCCCAATGTGAAAAAATGCTAGTATTCTTTTATCGTTTCCTATATAGTAAAAATACTTTGTGAAAAAATAAGATATGGGTCTAAAAAAGGATTTGTAAAATAGGAGGATAGACTGTGAAGCAATTCGTTTTTCGTCTGATGATCCTTTTGATTTCGATTGTTCTGACGGCGGGGTGCGCGGAGGCCGGCACTGAAAAACAGGCGGCGGCCGAATCGTCCGGACCGCTTCAGCCCGCAGAGCATTTTATTTATCATAAATTGATGAACGGGCGGGGGATGATCCGGACGAACATATCCGGTGAGCCGGAATATTTATCTGAGTCTCTCGGACTATGGATGGCATTTTTGCTGAACAGGAAAGATGAACGGCAGTTTCAAGCGCAATATCAGCTTCTCACCGATTCGTTTCTGACGAAAAACGGGCTTGTGTCGTGGAAGATTGACGGGAATAAAGCGAGCGGCACCAATGCCTTAATTGACGATTTCAGAATTATGAACTGTCTGAATGAGGCCGGAACCCTGTGGGGTAACAGTGAATACGGGAAAACAGCGGTGCAGATCGGGAAGGCGCTGGAAAAATACAATACGAATGACGGGTATTTTACGGATTATTATGATGCCGCTTCAAATGCCGCATCAAAGACCGTGACGTTGTCCTATGTCGACCCCGGCGCCTTACAGATGCTCAGAGAAAAGGGGATTATCGATGAGAAAACGGAAAACCGGAACCTTGATGTTCTCAATCTTGCGCCCCTGAAAAATGGTTTTCTGCCGAAATCGTTCAATACTGAAACAAAGGAATACAAATATGACAGCGAAGTGAATGTCATCGACCAGCTGTACGCCGCCGTGAATCTGAAGCGGGGCGATGACAAAGCCGCCGCGCTGTCAAAATGGATCATAGAAGAATGGAAGTCGCGCGGACAGCTGTACGGACGGTACATCGCAGACACGAAGGAGCCGGCGGTTCAATACGAATCACCGTCCGTTTACGCCCTGGCCGTTCTTTTTTTAGCAGAACAAAAAGCTGATCCGGCTGTCATCAAGCCGCTTTATGAAAGAATGACTTCATTTGAAACACTGGACACGCTGAAACCTGATTACGGCGGCTATATGAGCGGGGGCGATACACATTCTTTCGATAACCTGCTGCCGCTTCTGGCTGAAAGGAAATTGTTTAATGAAAATATCATTCAATGAATCACAAAAACTGTGCAGCTACACAGCAGTTATGCTGGTGCTGCTGTCTTTTTTTATTTACTATGCGTCTCAGCAATCCGCAGGGCTTCTGATAACCTGCATCACATTGCTTGTCACGGGAGCCGGCATATGGTTCGGGGCAATCTACGCGCTCGTCATCACCTTACTCGTCTTATTTGTTCTCGGCAGCCTGCTCCTGTGGTTTCAGACCGGGGGCTTTATGGCGTCTGCCGGTGCCGAAAGTCTGCAGGTGCTGGTCATTTGGGGGATTGCGCTGCTGCTCTTTTCTTACATAGCGGGAAGGATTCACGAGTTGGCGAAGGGGCTTGAGCGCTCAGTGAAACAGCTGCGTGAAGAGATTACGAGCTTTGTCGCCGTCGACAGGGTGACCGGCTTTGACAACCATCTGCGGATGAAGCTGGAGCTTTCTGAGGAAATCAAGCGGGCGGAACGCTACGGCAATTCCTTCGTCTTTTTGCTGCTGCACATGCATTATTTCAAGGAATTCAAATCCCTCTACGGAGAAAAAGAGACCGACCGCCTGCTGGCATTTATCAGCCGCCAAATCCGGTCAAGCGTTCGGGAAACAGACAAAAAATTCAGGCCGTCCGCCGAACGGTTCGGCATCGTGCTGACCCATACGCCTGAAAAAAACATGCCGGCCGTTCTGGCGAAGCTGAAAAAGGAATTGGATACGTACCGGCTGCAAAACGGTAAATACGTCTCCATCACCTTCCGTGTATGTTACTTGGCGTACCGAAAGGATTTACAAACGGCCGAGCAATTTTTAAATGAACTGGAAAACGAGATGATGATGAATGAACTCTAAATGGATACGTCTCTTACTCTCGGCGCTCTTCATGATTTCGGCGGTTTATGTTCCCCTTACGGCGGAAGCAAAAGACAAAAAGGACGGCATTCTCATTATTTATACAAGCACGGACGGCAAAGAAACCGCTGAGGTCAAAATGCTTGATCTGACCGCGGGCCATTTCTCATCAGCCGTCACCGTGAAAAGCGACGGAGACATCACAGCCGCGGACCTCAAAAAGAATCGGCGCGTCATCTATTACGGCGTCACGAAAAAAAAGCTCAGCACATCATTTGTGTCACTGATCAGCAGTATGCCGCAGCAGCTTATCAGCATCGGCTATAACGCCGGACAGTTCCGCCAATTTGCGGGTTTGTCCCTGACAGAGAAAGAAACGGTATACCGCATTTACAGCAAGAAAGAAAAAACAGACATGCCGCTTGAAAAAGGAATGTCCGTGCTCGGCGTATCGGGAGTAAAAGGAAAGCCCCTTTATACATACCGGTCCGGTGACGGCGGCACCCGCCCTTTTATGTGGAAAACGGCGCGCTCTGACTATTATTTCGGTGTGACGAGCCTGTTAAATGATTCGTTTCTGACGGCGAAAGCGCTGCGCAGCGCTTTCGGAGAATCAGCGGGCGGCACCCTCCTTTATTTGCGGCTTGAAGACATCAGTCCAATGTCAGATGAAACATTGCTTTACGAAGCGGGCTCTTACCTGCATAAAAGACACATTCCGTTTATTCTGGCGGTCATTCCGGTCTATCTCAATCCGGAAAACGGAGAAAAAGTATACCTGGCGGACAAGCCGAAAATGGTAAGTGTCCTGAAAAAACTTCAGCAAATGGGCGGCAGCATCATTATTCACGGCTACACGCACGCATACCGATACAGCGAAACGGGAGAAGGCTTTGAATTTTGGGATGCCAAAGCGGATCAGCCGATTACGTCAGAAAATGCGGATGATACTCCGGTCAAGCTTGAAAAGGAACAGGATTTTCCGAATGAAAAAGCGTACCGGGCGTATGTGAAGCCTTTCCGTGAAAAAGAAAACATCTACACGAGAACGAAGCTGGAGCAGGCGATTGACGATCTGACAGAGCTCGGCCTTTACCCGCTGTCATTCGAAGCGCCGCACTATACGATGTCTGAAGAAGGCTACAAAATCGCATCTTCTTATTTCTCCAGCATTTTCGGACAAGTGCAGCTCAGCGGCACGACGTGGAAAACCTCGGGCGCCCCTCCGTTCGTCTCAAAGCCGGCTATGCTGGACGGGATGACGCTGTACCCTGAAACAATCGGTTATGCCGATAACTCAAAGGAAAATCCGCTCGGAGATATGGAGAATCATATTTCGCAGATGATTGATTTCGGCGGCGGAGTGGCGGGCGGTTTCTACCATCCGTATCTCGGCATGAAATACCTCCCCGAGCTCGTCAATCAGATGGAGCGGATTCCCGGCGGCGAGTGGCTCGATCTGAAGAAAACGAAGCAAACGGTAACGTCGGACAGCGTCAGGATCAAAACGGACGGGGACGGAACCATTCATGTGGAAAACAAGATTCATCCGATAACGGCCTTTTTCAATCACCATCAGCAGACGCCTCTGGAAAAAGCGCTTTGGATTCTCTCCGGCGTGGTGTTATTGTTTATCATCATGTTCGCCTGCTACGTTCTTTATTTGCGCGCCACATTAAAAAAACGAATCTTTAAGGAGAGAAGAAGCCTTGAGTAACATTCTGTTTTTTATCTCATTAAGTTTAATATGGGTGATGCTTCTCTATCATATGTTTCTGATGCAGGGCGGATTCAGGCATTATATGACCTTCGAACGGAACATTCCGAAATGGCGCGCAAAGATGGGGGAGCTCCCGAAGGTCAGCGTGCTCATTCCCGCGCATAATGAGGAGGTCGTCATCAGGCAGACGCTGAAGGCGATGGTGAACCTGTATTATCCGAAAGACAGGCTTGAGATCATCGTCGTTAATGATAATTCCTCCGACCGGACGGGAGACATCGTCAATGAATTTTCCCGTCAGTATGACTTCATTAAAATGGTCATCACAAAGCCCCCGAACGCCGGAAAAGGAAAATCTTCGGCGCTGAACTCAGGGTTCGCGGAATCGAACGGAGACGTGATCTGCGTGTATGATGCGGACAATACGCCGGAAAAAATGGCGGTGTACTACCTGGTTCTCGGTCTGATGAATGATGAGAAAGCGGGAGCGGTTGTCGGGAAATTCCGTGTCATCAACGCGGCCAAAACGATTCTGACGAAGTTTATCAATATTGAAACCATCTGCTTTCAGTGGATGGCGCAGGGCGGCAGATGGAAATGGTTCAAAATCGCCACCATCCCGGGGACGAACTTCGCGATCAGGCGGAGCATTATCGAACAGCTCGGCGGCTGGGATGATAAGGCGCTGGCGGAGGATACCGAGCTGACCATCCGCGTGTATAATCTCGGCTACCATATCCGCTTTTTCCCGGCGGCCGTGACATGGGAGCAGGAGCCTGAGACATGGAAGGTCTGGTGGCGTCAGCGGACAAGATGGGCGCGCGGCAACCAATACGTCGTTCTCAAGTTTTTATCCCAATTTTTCAAGCTGAAACGCAAGCGGATCATCTTCGATCTGTTTTATTTCTTTTTTACGTATTTTTTGTTTTTCTTCGGTGTGATCATGTCAAACACGATTTTTATCATCAATCTTTTTTACGACCTGCATCTGGCAGTCGGGTTTTTGGCGATGATTTTGTGGATACTGGCCTTTTTCCTGTTTATGACTGAGGTCATGATTACTTTAAGCATTGAAAAAACAGAAATGAACAAACAAAACTTCTTTATCGTATTTCTGATGTACTTTACATACTCTCAGGCTTGGATCGTGCTCGTCATCTGGTCATTATTCACAGAGATCAAGCACCGCTTGTTCAAGCAGGAAGTCAAGTGGTACAAAACGGAGCGATACAATCAAAATAAAAGCGGGTGACCTTTTTGAAAAAAGCGATCATATTGATAACCGGCCTTTTGCTATTGATGTATAACGGGCAGGCGGCCGCGGCCCGGGAACTGAAAACGGACGGTTCCGCCCTCGGAACAAGCGCCGGCGCAAAAGAGCAGCAGGCGCTGACTGGCGATCTGATGACACTGTACGGGGCGAAAGACAGCGCAGAGCTGACCTATCAGATTCCTGCGGGAGCTTCGAATGCCGATCAGTCGCTTCTGATTGATTACGAGGCGTCAAACTTATTAATTGCCCCGTCTTCTTTAACCATCGCCATTGATGATGAACCCGTCAAATCCATAAAGCTTGACGGCAGTTCCAAGCGGAAAACGGTGAAGCTCAATCTCAGCAAAAGCCAATCCGCCCAAGGCTATCACAATGTATCATTACGATTTTACGGCGTATTAAAAGAGGGCGTCTGCGTCAGGCAGGATACGTCAGGCAACTGGATAAAAATTTATCCGGACAGCCGGCTTGTACTTTCAGAAGCAAGCAAGTCAAAGGGAGCGGATCTCGGCCATTTCCCGTATCCGTTTGCCCAATCAGGCAATACGGGTGAAGAAACCGATATTATTCTTCCTGACAAACCGACCTCGGCGGAAGCTGAAGCCGCAGTCAAAACAGAAGCATTTCTAAAAACGGCAGACAGCAGGCTGAAGGTATCCTATGTAAAAGAATCCGACGCCGGCAAAATCAGCAATCCGTCAATTGTCATCGGCGCTGATCGGCATTGGAACGGCAAAATAAAAGATCTTTTCGAACAGGGGAACATCAAAGCGGAAGACAACAAACTTCTTCTCGCTGAACGGGTTCTGACATCAGGGGACAAACGGCAGCCCGTCCTGTTTGTCACGGCGCAATCAGACAAAACGCTGGCGGATAAAATCCGCGTCATCACGGACAGCGCTTATTCAGGCCAGCTGGGCGGAGATACTTTGACAATCGGCCGCCTTCAGCCCGCTGCGGAAAAGACAGGAAATAAACTGACATTAGAGGACTTCGGCGCGGGAAATGTAACGGTCGGATCAAACAAAACGGCGTCAGAGCACTTCTTTTACCCTGCGGCGGCCGCTGTTGATAAAGACGGTAAGGTCAAGCTTTCACTTACATTAAAAACGTCGGAATCGATCCGGACGAAGGCGGATTCAGCAAATGACGCCGAGAGAGCGGAGCTGAACGTTATGGTCAACGGACAGCCGAATGCGGTGCGTCTTGATGATCTCGGCAATAAAGATAAAGACGGCTTTTACCACGTCTCAATCCCGATTGATCCGAAGCTTTTGCGAAGCAGCAGGTACATTGATCTGCAATTTGTCACATCAGGCTTGAAACATAACAATCCGTGTATCGACCGTGACGAAAACAAATGGGTCTATATTGATAAAAGCAGCACGCTGACGTATCCGGTAAGCGATGCGGCGCAGAAAGCTGATTTCGCGCAATGGCCGCTCCCGTTTGCGGGCGGCGGGAAAGAGAAAACAGTGATCGTCATCCCGGATGACGTAAACATGCAGACACTGAAAGAGCTTTCTCTGGTGGCGGATTCATTCGGAAACGGCTTTACCGTAAAGACGGCATCAGACATGAAGGAAGCGGACGCCAAAGGCCGGAATGTTGTGTTTATCGGAGGCCTGCCGCAAATTCCGCTTTTGAAATCAAACGCCTCTAAGCTTCTCGTGCCCTCAGACCGCAGCGGAGCTTACGATGTCTCTTCGTTTCAAATGCTGAATGAGACAACGAAACAAGTCGCGTTTACACAGGAATCACCTTGGGACTCCGGCCGGAGCATCGCTGTTTTTGCTCCGTTATCAGGAAGCGGCGCGTCTGTCACAAAAGAGCTGATCAGCTTTTTAGACAGCACAAGCGATGCCGCAACCGTCATTAACGAAACGGCCGGCCGGCAGCTGTTTTCGAATCATCAGCAAATCAAGTCCGATGACAGCAGTCCATCGGCTGATACGAAAAGCCGTTCCGCACCACTGAACGTTACGTATATCGCTGTTTTCGCGGCGCTTATGATCATTGCGGCCGGCCTGATCTGGCTGACGGCAAGAAGGAAAAAAAGAAAAACGGATCATGAAAAAAGCGAAGAGTAATGAAGGAAAAAGAGGCTGTTAACAGGCCTCTTTTTTTGTATTTTTATTTCCATTTCTGGCGGCGGTTTTTTTATTTTTGAAACAGCATAAAAGCCCCTTTACAACTGAACGGGACGGGAGTATGATCTCTTTTATAATCTATATCGCTTAATCTGTAATCAGAGCGGGGGAACCAATTTGCGGCGCGTAATGCCGCTTGGGGTGAATCCTTTTTCAGGTAGGGCCAACTCTCATCAGCCCGAATCCGACAGCTAACCTCGTAAGCGTTCATGAGAGGAGATGAATGAAACCTGTGCACGATTATGGCGCAGGGGCATCCGTTTGCCTCTGTGTCTTTTTGCTGTGCTGAAATATGGCATGCAATCGTTATTCGGAGACATCATAGCAGTAAGAGTTTGTAAATCAAACGGAAAATGAAAAAAAGGGGAAAACAACAAATGTACCATTCAATCAAAAGATTTTTGATTGGGAAACCGCTGAAATCACAGGCGGCCGGAGAGCAGAAACTCACGAAACTCAAGGCGCTCGCCATGCTTTCTTCAGACGCGCTGTCATCAGTTGCTTACGGAACGGAACAGATTCTGATCATTTTGGCTGCGGTAAGCGCGGCCGCGTTTTGGTATTCCATTCCGATCGCAGCCGGTGTTCTCATTTTGCTGCTTGCTTTGATTCTGTCCTACAATCAGATTATTTACGCTTATCCGCAAGGCGGGGGCGCTTATATGGTTTCAAAAGAAAACCTTGGTGAGAAGCCGGGTCTGATTGCGGGCGGCTCATTGCTTGTTGATTATATTCTGACGGTGGCGGTAAGCATTTCTGCCGGAACTGACGCCATTACATCGGCATTTCCGGCCCTGCACCCGTATCATTTGCTCATTGCTGTTTTGCTTGTAATTCTGATTATGATTTTAAATTTGAGAGGACTGTCAGAGTCGGCGTCCATTTTGGCGTATCCCGTCTATCTGTTTGTGGCGGCGCTTGTCCTTTTGATCGTCGTCGGACTGTTTAAGCTTATGACGGGCCAGGTTCATCCGGCCGAACACACGCCGATCGGCACACCCGTGGCGGGCATCACGCTGTTTTTGCTGCTGAAGGCCTTTTCATCCGGCTGTTCGGCACTGACCGGTGTGGAAGCCATTTCAAACGCGATCCCGGCCTTTAAAAATCCTCCGGCAAAAAACGCGGCCCGCACTTTGGCCATGATGGGGATTCTGCTGGCGATCTTATTTACGGGGATTACGGTGCTGGTGTACGGATACGGCACGGGACCGAAGCATGACGAAACCGTTATTTCGCAAATCGCCGCGGAAACTTTCGGACGGCATACGGTGTATTATTTCATTCAAGGCGTTACATCCTTGATTCTCGTGCTTGCGGCGAATACGGGCTTTTCCGCTTTTCCGCAGCTGGCGTTTAATTTAGCGCGCGATCAGTATATGCCGAGAATGTTTACGGTACGAGGCGACCGATTAGGATTTTCAAACGGAATTATCTTTCTCGGTATCGCGTCCATCTTGCTCATTCTTTTATTCGGCGGCCGCACGGAACATTTAATTCCGCTTTATGCCGTCGGCGTGTTCATTCCGTTTACGCTGTCGCAGACGGGAATGTGCATCAAGTGGATCAGGCAGAAGCCGAAGGGCTGGGCGGTAAAAATGCTGATCAACTCATGCGGGGCCGCCATTTCATTTATGGTGCTGTGTATTTTATTCGCGACGAAGTTCAATCTTGTCTGGCCGGTGCTGTTATTCATGCCTGCTGTCGTCATGCTGTTTTTCGTCATTAAAAATCACTACACCGCGGTCGGCGAACAGCTGCGGGTCGTTGATCAGCAGCCTGAGGAAATCAGGGGAACCGTCGTCATCGTGCCTGTCGCCGGTGTCACCACCGTCGTCCAAAAATCGATTCAGTATGCGAAATCATTATCGGATCAGGTCATTGCGGTTCATGTTTCCTTTGACAGAGAAAACGAAAAAAAGGTGGAAAAGCGCTGGGAAGAACTTCATAACGGCGTCCGCCTCGTCACCCTTCATTCCTCATACCGCAGTCTGGTTCACCCGTTTGATAAGTTTTTAGAAACGGTCGAACAAAAAGCGAAAAAAGAACAGTTCTCCGTGATGGTGCTGTTTCCGCAATTCATTACGAAAAAACGCTGGCAGACCATCCTTCACAACCAATCAGCCTTCTTGCTCCGAGTCCGGCTGTTTTGGAAGAAGGACATAATCGTCGCCACCCTGCCGTATCATTTTAAAAAGTAACGGCAAAGACCGCAGGCTGAAATGCCGCGGTCTTTTTTGTAAAGGAGGACGCCATGGCTCAAGGCGCTTTTGTCATCATTCAAAATGACGGGCGGGACATATTGCTCGTAAAACGAAAAGACATTCCCTTATGGGATTTGCCCGGGGGCAGGATCGCAGAAGGTGAAACACCTGAATCCGCAGCCGTAAGAGAGGCCTTCGAAGAAACCGGTTATAACGTGACCATCATAAAAAAAGCCGGTGAGTATGAAAGGCCGGCATTTGAAGATACACAACATGTCTTCATCGGAGCCATTACCGGAGGAACACCGCTGATGAACGGGCCGGAAACCGCCGCATTACGCTGGTTTTCCCCAAACCGGCTGCCGCTGTTCATGGTGCCGAACAGGAAACTCCAAATAAAAGACGGACTCAATGGGGCGGCAAATCGTAAGGCAGTCCTTAAAGACCGAAATCTGTTATCCATCCTTGATCTGCTGAGAAAAAAGCTGAGAGTATAGCCCGTGTTTCAACCCGTATGAAAAAGGGGATGAATACAGGTAAAAGGAGGATGCAGTATGCCAAGTAAAACAGCAGGACACGTAATGACGGAGCTGCTTGAACAATGGGGAGTCGGTCATATATACGGCATTCCCGGAGACAGCATTAATGAATTTATCGAAGAACTGAGACATGAACGAAATAACCTGACATTCATCCAAACCCGGCACGAAGAAGTCGCAGCCCTGGCCGCCGCGGCTGAGGCAAAACTGACCGGGCAGATCGGTGTCTGCCTTTCAATCGCAGGACCGGGGGCCGTTCATCTGCTGAACGGTTTATACGACGCCAAAGCGGACGGCGTTCCGGTGCTGGCGATTGCGGGACAGGTGGCTTCCGATGAAATCGGCCGTGACAGCTTTCAGGAAATCAAATTAGAGCAAATGTTTGAGGACGTGGCGGTATTCAACCAGCAAGTACATACGGCAGAAGCGCTGCCCGATCTTCTGAATCAGGCGATCCGCACGGCTTACAGCAAAAAAGGCGTTGCCGTTTTAACCGTTTCTGATGATTTATTCGCGCAAAAAATCAAACGGGAGCCGGTTTACACATCGCCGATATACCTCAAAGCTGATATAGAGCCGAAAAAAGAACATCTCGTGACATGCGCGCAATATATTAACAACGCAAAAAAACCGGTCATTCTCGCCGGCCAAGGGTTAAAATCAGCAAAAGAGGAGCTGCTCGCATTCGCCGATAAAGCGGCCGCTCCGATTGTCATTACCCTTCCGGCAAAAGGTGTCGTGCCTGACAGCCATCCCCACTTTCTCGGGAATCTCGGGCAAATCGGCACAAAGCCCGCCTACGAAGCAATGGAGGAATGCGATCTGCTGATCATGCTCGGCACATCGTTCCCATACAGGGATTATCTCCCGGATGATACGCCTGCCATTCAGCTTGATTCGGATCCGGCGAAAATCGGGAAGCGCTATCCCGTCAATGCGGGAATCGTCAGTGATGCGGCTCTGGGGCTGAAAGAGCTGACGGAATACATTGAATATAAAGAAGACAGAAGATTTTTGGACGCCTGCACCGAGCACATGAAGCATTGGTGGAAGGAAATCGAAAAGGATGAAACCGAAGCGACTCATCCGCTCAAGCCGCAGCAGGTCATTGCCCGGCTTCAGGATGCCGCCGCAGAGGACGCCGTCCTGTCGGTGGATGTCGGAACGGTTACGGTGTGGATGGCCCGCCATTTTAAGATGAAGAAGCAGGACTTTATCGTCTCAAGCTGGCTCGCCACGATGGGATGCGGGCTTCCGGGAGCGATTGCCGCAAGCCTTGCCGAACCTGAGCGGCAGTCCATCGCCATTTGCGGAGACGGCGGATTTTCAATGGTGATGCAGGATCTGCCGACGGCTGTTAAATACAAACTGCCGATTACGGTTGTCGTTTTAAACAACGAAAATTTAGGCATGATTGAATATGAACAGCGGGTCAAAGGCAACATTGACTACGTCACCCAGCTGCAAAATATGGATTACGCCGCTTTTGCAGAAAGCTGCGGGGCAAAAGGCATCAAAGTGACGAAACACGAGGAATTGGCTCCCGCTTTTCATGAAGCGCTCAACTCAAATGAGCCGGTCGTCATCGACGCCGTCATCGGCGACGAGCCGCCGCTTCCGGGAAAAATCACTTACGGCCAAGCGAAGGGCTTCAGCAAATACATGCTGAAAAACTTCTTTGAAAACCAAAAAATCGAAATGCCGTCTCTAAAGAAAAGCTTAAAACGGCTGTTTTAAGAAGCCGGCGCTTATAAAAAAATAAACAGGCAGCATGCCTGTTTATTTTTTTGTTGGGCGGCTTGCTTGCATATAGCCGTCCTAAACGAAAACGGAGATTGTGAAAAGCCACGGCTGGCGAGCGATGGCTGATCAAAAAACTCGTGAAGGACCAGTGCAATTCATCTCAAGAACAGCCAGAGAGCGGTCACAACAGCGATCATAAAGTAATCTCCATCATTCAGTGTAGTTCCATTTTTGACAAACACAAGTGCCGTACGGTTTGTCTTTGTCCCTTTCGGGGTTTTAAGCGCAATGTTCTTCCCTATATTGTAATAAACAATTTTAAACAAATAATATGCCAGCGAACAGAATAAAAAGAGCAACATGAACTTGCCAATAAACAATATCATGTTTCATTACTTCCTTTTGCAGTTTTTTCGTTTGAATATATGACGGAAAAGTCAGGATGTTATATAAAAGGAGAAGTATTTTACAGAGGCTGGTGTTATTCATTAATGAACGGTTCGCCGCAACATCCCCAGATCCGGAATCATTTCAAAACGAAAGAGAAGCCCGAGGATTATTAAAAAACAGTCCCTAATGTGTCCGCTTTTTTTTGGAAATTTGATCTAAGATGAACATAAAGAGGGTGAATAAGAAGGACACCGTAATCATATCTATCAGAAATATATTAGGAGTATCTTTTATTAATAGCAGCCATACCACCTGCAAAACTAAAGAAATAGAAAAATAAGATATATATGTCATGATCCTCATATTTGTTACCCCCTTAGCCTAATTTCTCTTTTGTGATCTTATCCAAATTAGTAAAAAGGATATCCAATCCCGAAAATAAGAAAGTGATGAACAATGAAAGAAGCACTTCTCCACCTTGAAATATAGATATGTTCTCAATGATATGATTGGAAACGTATTGAATTGAGAAGTAAACAGCAGCCCATGCAAAAATGAATTCAAGGATATAGGCTGACCAAGCAGGCAATGTCAAAACATGAGTCATTCCTTTTACAATTGCCGTAAGGATAAGCATATAAACTAAAGCTAAAATACTGACGACGACAGAAAATATGTATAAGTCTGAAAGTGAACCATATATGATATATTCTCCGAAAAAGTGATGTATTGTTACAGCTGCAAAACAAATAATCAGGCTGGGGACAGTCACAGCGAAGAACAGAGAGAATCCAATAAGTGCGATGAATGCTGCATGAGCTAAGCGGTTTGGCGGTGTATCCACGATCTCTTTTTTTAATAGAATCATAAAAATAAGAGATGAAATCACAAGGCAGCATAAGAAAGTGAGCAAAACAGTAAAAAAGACAGTCATGTGACATCTCCAATGAAAAAGTGCTATTAGAGTGAATCTAACAGCACTTTGCATTTACTTCATACGTATTTTCCTGACGATCATTTATGAATGATTTTAAAATGCTTTCATTGCTAAAGTTGTCAAATGAGCGAGGTTTTTAGCCTGACTGTCAGAAAGTCCGGACTTTTTAAGTGAAAGATAAAGATTCTTTTCCACGTCAGTCCAGCTTAAGGCGACATACTCGTTCAGCATTTTCTTTAAAACCGGTTCTATGTGTTGATTGAAAACGGATTCGAGTTCATTTCTTATTTTCTTTCCTGCTAATTTTTCAACAAGATTGAATAATTTTGTTTTATTTTTCAGCACTTCTCTGATTACATCTTTGACTGGTTTTGACACAGATGCATCGCTTTGTGCTTTAAGTCCGTAGGAAAATTGCGTATCAGTCTGATAAAAAAATGATTTGGTCGTTCCAGTGGCATTGGCAGTATTATTATGATTTTCTTTAGCTAAGGATGCGGGGACAAAAGTAGTAGTTACAAGGGCTAAAGATGCGGCAAACAGAATGCCTTTAGCTGCGTGTCTAATGGGAAATCCTCCTTTAGAAATGTAGTGTAGAGAGAAATGAAAGTCTATGTATTTAGGCGGGACCGATATGATCCGCTTTGAACATTTCCCCTCTCAGATACCATTCTATCAATAGGTATTTTTGGGGTAAATAGGATTTTCATACAGTATTTTTCTTATAATTCAAAATCTTCTTTAGCAGGATTCATTTTGGCTGCAGTTTCGATGATGGGACATGGGCTGAAGCCTATATAACACATGTACAGGCTGATTGAGGCGGAATCACATTATCGGAGCGGTTTATAATTCAGGGTTAATGAATAAAAATAAACAGGCGGCATGCCTGTTTATTTTCGTTTGCGTGAAAGAGCGAAGAAAAACGGGAAGGCGGAGCCGGCCAATAACGTACCGAATAAAAACATGCCCCCGATGAACACATGATAGTTCACCCCGCCGATCCAAAGCCCCGTGATTAAGGAAACGATGCTTAATGCGATCATCAAAAAGCCGGGAATCAGACGTTTCTTACCCGTTGTCCGATAAGCAAAAAGAGAACAGAAGATGCCGATGACAATCGGCACAATCCACAGATAAAAAAGGATAAATACTGACATAAGCAAAACTCCGATTTTTCTTCTATCATACCAAAAACGCCCGGAAAAAGATACGAACGGCACCCGGCGCCAAAAGAAAAACCGGCCGCTATGGCCGGTTTTTTTCTAACGGAAGGAATCGTAGATCACAAACAGATTAAGCGCGATCACCAAAACCGCAATCAGCCAGGCGAGAGCCGTCACCCATTTTCGGTTCGTCAGGGCGCCCATCAGGCGTTTGTTGCTTGTAAACATAATCAGCGGCACGAGCGCAAAGGCGATGCCGAATGAAAGAACGACCTGGCTCCATACGAGCGCTTCTGTGGCGTTGACCCCCGAGATAATGATGATCATCGGCGGAATGATGGTAATGAAACGCCGCAAATAAAGCGGGATACGGTAACGGATGAAGCCCTGCATGATAATATCGCCTGACAATGTGCCGACAGAAGAGCTTGAAAGCCCTGCGGCCAGCAGCCCGATCCCGAAGAGAATGGCTGAAGCCGGCCCGATATAGTGGCCGAATTGCTGATAAGCCACGTCTAAATCTTCTACATACAGCCCGTTCTTGAAGAAAAGCGCGGCAGCGACGATGAGCATGCTTGCGTTAATCGCCCCGGCGATCACCATCGCGATAAGTATGTCAATCGTCTCGAATCTAAAAATCTTTTTCCGCTCACTATCCGTTTTTCCGACGACACGGCGCTGTGTCAGTGCGGAATGTAAGTAAATGGCATGCGGCATCACGGTTGCGCCGAGTATCCCGGTTGCCAAGAGCACACTGTCCATTCCGTCAATTTTCGGGATAAACAGCCCTTCGAGAACGGAGGCAGCATCAGGTTTGGCAAAGAAGGTTTGCAGAGCGAAGGCGATCACCACGACAAACAGAAGTCCGGCGATGCCCGCTTCCAGCGCCCGGTAACCCCTGCGCTGCAGCTCTAAAATCGCGAATGATCCGATCGCCGCGATAATGGCCGCTTCAACCATCGGTATGCCGAACAGCAGGTTGAGCCCGAGCGCCGCCCCGATAAATTCTGCCAGATCAGTTGCCATAATCACCAGTTCACCCTGTATCCACAGCCCGGCGGATACCCATTTCGGATACCGGTCTCTGGCGATTTCCGGAAGGTTTTTACCCGTGGCAATGCCGAGCTTCGCGGAAAGAACTTGAATTAAAAAAGCCATCAAGTTTGAAAAGAGGATGACCCACAGCAGCATATACCCATATTTCGAACCAGCTGAGATATTCGTAGCGAAGTTTCCCGGATCAATGTAGGCAATCGCCGCGATAAAGGCGGGGCCTAAAAAAGGCAGAAGCCGCTTGAATCCCTTGCTTTTACCGTCAAGTGCATCCTGCACGGCTTTTGATTGCAGTGATTGTGCTGAGATGTCTTTGCTCATTATGTCTCACCTAAATTCCGATAGATTTTTAGCTAAATAACAAAAAGTTTCCTAGATGCAAATTATTTTATCTACATCATAAATCCGCTATTATGAGATGTCAAGTTCTTTATGTTCAATAAACCGGTACATTGATGCCCTGTTTTATCTATGATATGTATCCCGCCGAAGAAAGGTCCGAAAATGAAAACGGCATCGTTCCGGGAAAGAAGCGATGCCGTTCGCAAAGCGTGTTTCCGCGTCCGATCATGCGCGGATGCGCGGAGCGTTCTTTTAAAAAGGTGAAAAGAGGACACTTGCCCATATAACTTCACAACTTTCTGTCCGCCCAACTGATTTGAGAAAAAGACGCTGTATTTCCTCCGTTTTCCCGGGTAAATAGAATAATAATGTTTCTTTCCATTGGAAGATAAAACCTTTCTGTACCATTCAAATGAGCTCCGGAAAAACTCCGGCCGCTCTGAATAAACGTTTGAATCAACGATATATCAGTGATTCCAGTCCAATAAACCGCTGTTATCTATCAATTAAAGAATCGGCATGGCCACTTGCGAAGAAAAGAAGTTGGAGCATTAGACTTATTTCAGTCTCCCGGGCAAAAAAGTATAATAACGTCAGGAAAGCTTTCCAGCCATATGATAAAAGAGGGGGAATTTTCTTGGTACGTCGTTTGTCGATCATTTCTTTAGCCATGATTTTTGCTGTTTCTTTATTCGCTTTTGGCGGCTCTGCATCAGCAGCAGCTTTCAAACCTAAAGCTGAACCGGACGTTTCCATTTTAGCCAGCGGGGGTACAGTCGGTATTTACGGTGCTAATATGCGCTCATGCTCTAAGGTCAGCTGTTCAACGATCACAACATTCTCAAGCGGTAAAAAAATTACAGGTTCTTGGGTAACCGGAGAATATGTTCAAGGCCACTACACTAATTCTAATAAATGGCTGAAAGTCACGTATGCAGGAGCGACAGGCTACGTTTCAGTCACCACACTATCTTATTATTACGGTTTATAATCAGAAAAACCCCGTTCTCTTGAGAGCGGGGTTTTTCCTTTATTCCGATTCAATTTCCGCGTTTCGTTTCATCATCGTGTTTCATCAGCTGATCGATTTCTTCCTTAGAAGCGTTTTTTTTCCACTCTTTCGCCTGACTTGTCGCAATGGGAATGGCCCGTCCTTCTTCATAACCCTCATCTATCATCGCATTCGCGATTTCGATCGCTTTTTTCTTCACAGGTTCCTCGAGATTCTTCAATGATTGCGGATAATCCTTCATAGACCAAGGCATGTCTATCACTCCTTTATGAAAAGTGTTTCCCGCCTGAAGAAAAAGAAAACCGCCTCATCAAAAAGAATGACAGCTATTTTTATGAGAGACCAGCAATTTCCGAATAAAATATAAAGGATAAAGAAGCAAGTACAGATTGAATGCCCACCACATAAGATCAAAATCACCGATAAATACCCAAAAGGCAATCGCTTGCAGGCCTGAACAAAAGGTCAGCACAAGTGATATTAATGCGAAAGAGCGCCATAACGCATGTTTCCGTTTATAAAGAAACAAGCTGTACAGCCCGGTTATCGAAATGAAAATATCTAAGGGAAAGAATGACCAGTTCCAGGCCATTATCATGGCATTATCATAATCTTTAAACACCATGTTTTTTGGAATCCACTCAAAAAAAGTAACAATCCAATAAACGATAAATCCAATATCTGTAATGAAGAAGAGAACCTTTAATCCTTTCATCATCTGTTTCTGTCCGTATGAACGCTGATGCCGTTTGATGACGTTTCACTTTCAGAAATAAAGTTTAAGGAAACGACACCGATGATGATCAGAAGAACAGAGACGGCTTTTATGACAGAGAACTGTTCATGAAAGAAAAAAATTCCGATCATGGAAATCAGCACGATCCCCATTCCCGACCAGACCGCATATGCGATGGAGACACTTATATATTTCAAAGTCAAAGTAAGAAAACAAAGGCTGCCGATATAAAACAATAACAATAAAATACTTGGGACAAGTTTTGTAAATCCATTTGATAATTTCATGCTGACCGTACCCAATACTTCAAAAATAATCGCTAAACTTAAATAAATCCATTGCATACAGCATTCTCCTTCAATCGTATTATTCAAAATTATACAATATATAGAATTTGAAGAAAATTAAACAATGGAATGTTTTCCGGATAAAAAGTCCGGCCGGGTGTAAAAAGAAAACGCCATAAAGGTATACTATGTAGAAAGAAATCAGAAAGGACGTGCAGGACGGGTGACAGAAGAGCGGACAGACCTGGAAAGACAACTGAGAGACATTCAAAAATGGGAAAAGGCGCAGCAGAGGGCGATGTTCTGGCAAACATTCACCCGCTTGCCGTTTCAGCTTTTGGACAAGCTGACACCGCAATTTATTAAGAGGAAAATCGGACTCATACTCGATGAAACGGGAACGTTTATTCAGTCAGGCGGACAGTACCTTACATCAGAAAAGCGCATCATGAAAAAGTTTCAA
Source organism: Bacillus sp. KICET-1 (assembly GCF_027721405.1). Lineage (NCBI taxonomy): Bacteria > Bacillati > Bacillota > Bacilli > Caryophanales > Bacillaceae > Bacillus > Bacillus sp. KICET-1. Next base: position 420,125 of record NZ_CP113515.1, on the reverse strand, counting down.
AAACGGCTGCCGCACGGTACATGTCAAACGCTTCACGACATCCGCAATGCGCCGCTTGCCGTTATGGACGAAATCGCAGAAGCCATAGCGCGTACAAGCGTAAAGGCCGCGACGGTGCAGGGAGCCGCAACGGGAGTCGGCGGCGTGTTTACGCTTGCGGCAGACATTCCGGCGATGCTCGGCCTGTCCTTAAAGACGCTGCAAGACATCGCGGTTTCTTACGGCTTTGATCCGAAAGACAAAAAAGAACGCGTGTTTATCGTCAAATTGCTTCAGCTTGCATCCAGTGACGTCATCGGAAAAAAAGCGATCCTGCAAGATTTACGGCAATATGATCAAAACGACCGCGCCTATCAGCGCGTCGCCTCGCAAATCCAAGGCTGGCGGGAAGTCGTTTACAGCTACCGCGATACGTTCGCCGCGAAAAAACTGCTGCAAATGGTTCCGGCCGCAGGCATCATCTTCGGCGCGTCCGCCAACCGTTCAGCTTTAGAAAGCATCGCGGAAACAGGCATCATGCTTTATAAAAAACGCCGGATTCTAAAACGCATGAAGGATACAGAATAATAAAAAACCACCCGAAAACACATTCAATGTGTTTTCTTTGTTTAGCAGTTCTGAAATCGGGAAACCAACAACCAACACCAATTAAAGGAGGAATTCAAAAATGGCACAAGATAATAACAAAATGAGCAGAGAAGAAGCAGGTAAAAAAGGCGGAGAAGCGACAAGCAATAACCATGACAAAGAATTCTATCAGGAAATTGGTCAAAAAGGAGGAGAAGCCACAAGCAAAAATCACGACAAAGAATTCTATCAGGAAATCGGTGAAAAAGGCGGAGAAGCCACAAGCAAAAATCACGACAAAGAATTCTATCAGGAAATCGGTGAAAAAGGCGGAGAAGCCACTAGCAATAACCATGACAAGGAATTCTATCAAGAAATCGGCCAAAAAGGCGGAGAAGCCACAAGCAAAAATCATGACAAAGATTTTTATAAAGAAATCGGCCAAAAAGGCGGAAACAGACGAAGCAGCTAATAAAAGCATAAAGGCAGACAACCTGCAGATCAAAAGTGATCCGGCGCATCAGCTGGATCGCTTTTTATTTTGGGGAAATCTTGATCTGAGCCGCCGTTGCGATACAATTAAATGAAAAAGGGGTTTTTCACTCGTGTCTGACATGCTGAATTTGCTCGCTATCGCCAATAAAGTCAAAGAAAAACACGACAATTTTTCAATCGCGGAGATCAATGACCACTGTGTGCGCCTCGCAGTGTTTACGGGAGAATATGACTGGCACCATCACCCTGACTCAGATGAATGGTTCATCGTTCTGGAAGGGGAGCTGCTGATTGATTTTAAGGACAAAGAAACCGCAGTGCTCAAAGCAAATGACAGCCTGCTCATCCCGAAAGGCAAGATTCACCGCACCCGCTCTTACGTCAGAACCGTGAATCTCTGTGTTGAGCATACGCATGCGAAAACAGTCATCACAGAGGGACTGCCATGCTGATCAAAAAGATTGTATGTGAAACAGACGCCGCAAACGCTGAAGCATTTGCGCAAGCACAGTCAAGGTGGGGAGCATTATCATGTGTAAATGGCTTCGTCAAACAGGCCGGCGGCTGGCGGAAAAACGCAGACGGCCTGTTCATCGCAGAGATCATCAGCGTTTGGGAGAACAGACAAGCCTATGATGATTTTATGGAGAACGAACATGACCGCATATACGAAGAAAACGAGCAGAAGGCTGCGATTCTTTCAATAGAAGTGATGCTGTACGAAGAGGATGAACCTGTCATTTATAAGCTGTTACATCATCCGGACATCCGATACGAACCGGACTGGACGGTTCTGAAGGCATAATGAAAGCCCAAAACAGTTTGTTTTGGGCTTGTGTCTTTACTCGCGTCCGGGAAGCGTGTTATGGACATACGGCGGGACGGGATCCAGCTTAGCTATTTCGCCGTGCGCTTTCGGTTCCTTTTCGTATTCGAATGGTTCTCCGTCCGGCGCTGTTTCCTTCAGCCAATTTTGTTCAGCGCTTTCTGCTCCATCTGAGAAATGAATAAGCTTATGGGAGAATGACTGTTTTTCCAGCGCCTTCGGGAAGGTGGAAGGAACGATCGGACCTTCCTGTTCTTCTAATTCTTTAATGGCCGCAAGCCATTGGTTTTGATGCATGGTATCGCGGGCCAATAAAAAGCTGAGCATATCTTTCACGCCTTTATCATCGGTCATTTCATACAGGCGTGCGACTTGAAGCCTTCCTTGTGATTCGGCGTTCAGATTGGCGCGGAAGTCTGCCAGAAGGTTTCCGCTTGCGACGATATAGCCTGCGCTCCACGGAACGCCCGTGCTGCTCTCCGGCATTGCGCCGAGTCCTGAGACAATTGCATGATGCGGATTCATCCCGCCTAAAATGGACCCGATGACCGGATCATCAGCCGCTTTTTCCTGCTCTGCCAGCGGGGCGTCTTCTAACAGTCTCGCAATCATCGTCGCGATCATTTCGACATGGCCGATTTCTTCCGTCGCGGTATCCATCAGAAGATCCTTATATTTTTCATTGCCCCGTGTATTCCATCCTTGGAACAAATATTGCATGGCGACGGATATTTCCCCGTATTGTCCCCCTAAAATTTCCTGCATCTTTTTTGCGAACAGCGGATCAGGACGATCCGGTTTAGCCGGATGCTGCAGTTTTTTCGTATGTGTAAACATGTCTCCATCTCCTTTTTTGATCTGTCCCTATTTACTTCCCCGGCGGGAAAAGGGATGAAACGGAGATGGGCGTATTGGTCCTGCTAAGGCTCGCGGCGCAAGGATAACAAATCCTGCACAAGCCCGCGGCCGATCACCTGTTCATATTGTCCGTAAATCGGGTCGAGGCGTTTCATCCATGTGTTCTTTTCCGCTTTGCTCAGCACATGAATATGAATGGATGAATTCTTCTTTATCTCTTCAAGCTGGTCTTTATTCATTTTCTCAGCGGAGGCTTCGTTCCATTCCGTCGTTTCTCTCATCGCCTCCGTTAAGATGGTTTTCGTTTTTTCTGTCTGCGAATTCCAGAAATGCTCGTCGGTCATCACGGCATAACCGAGGTACCCGTGATTGCTGATTGTCAAATAATCTTGAACATTATAAAATTTTTTAGAATAGATATTTGAAATCGTATTTTCTTCTCCGTCTACGAGATTGCTTTCCAAGAGCTGAAACGTGGAATTAAAGGAATCCTGCCGCGGGTGCGCGCCGAGCAGACGGTACTGGTCTTCGATCACGCTGCTCGGCATGATCCTGAGCGCCTGTCCTTTCAAATCGTCCGGAGTGAAGATCGGCCCTTTATTTGACGTGAGCTGCTTAAACCCGTTCGTCCAGTACGCCAGTCCTTTCAAATGATGCTTTTCTAATGAAGCGAACAGGCGTGTGCCGATTTTGCCGTTGAGGCCTTCTTGCACGGCTTTATAGTTTGTAAACGCGTACGGCAGATCCAAAACACCCCATTCGGGAGACAGTGATCCGAGCTTTGAGGTGGAGGGAGCGATGAATTGCACGTCCCCGTTTTGGAGGGCGTTTATTTCTTCATTATCTGAATAGAGGCTCCCGTTTGGAAACACCTCTACTTTAATGGTGCCGCCGGACTTTTGATAGACAAGGTCCGCAAACTTATTCGCCGCCCGCCCTTTAGGCGTGTTCTCAGCAACGACATGGCTGAATTTGAAAACGATTTGATCTTTCAGGCCTTCCTGTTCGTCATCATAATACGGTTCTTCCGTTGAGAAACGATCATGAAAGCCGATGAATAAAGCGGTTCCGATACCGAGTACCATCAGGCTGAGACAAGTCAGCAAGCTTTTCATCGAAAACCCCCTCCGCCATTTTCTATAACAAGCATAATCGGGCGGGCCGTTTTCGTAAAGAGACGGAAAGGAAGAGGCCAATGACGAAAAAAAAGCTCACCATCCGCTGGAAAATCACCATACTTTCGTATATCGTCGTGCTTTTTACCTTTTTGATCGTCGGCATCGTGCTGATCGGCAATATTCAGCATACAGAGGAGCGCGAGCTGAAAAAACGGCTGATGAATACCGCGCGGACGGTATCTGAGATGACCGATGTCAAACGCGCCCTAGAGCAGAAAAAACAAAGGGAAGACGTGCGCCATGCGGTCGAAGAAATAAGGATCATCAATGAAGCGGACTACATCGTCGTTATGGATATGGATCATATTCGCTATTCACATCCCGTCAGCACAATGATCGGAAAGCGTTCAAGGGGTGAGGACGAAGCCGCGGCGTTCGCCGAGCACATTTATTTTTCCGAAGCAAAGGGAGAGATCGGCACCGCCGTCCGCGCTTTTTATCCCATCAAAGACCGGGATTTGAATCAGATCGGCGTCGTTCTGGCCGGTAAAACGCTGCCCGGATTCGGTGAAATTCTTCTTCAGCTGAAACATGAAATACTGTTTATCGTTCTGCTGGCGCTCGGGTTCGGACTGGCCGGCTCCTTTTTGCTGGCCCGCCACATCAAAAAACAAATGTTTTGGCTGGAGCCCCATGAGATCGTGAGAATGTATGAGGAACGGACCGCTACGTTTCATTCGATGAATGAGGGCGTCATCGCGATCGATAATCAGCATCACATCACCATTTTTAATGAAAAAGCGAAGCAGATATTCAATGTCAGACAAGAGACCGATGGCAGGCTGATCTGGGACGTGTTAAAAGATTCGCGGCTCCCTGAGATCGTCGAGCGGAACCGAGCCGTATATAATGAAGAAATCCAAGTCAGCGGAAAGGTGATCATGAGCAGCAGAATTCCGATCGTCATGAAAAAGAAGGTCATCGGAGCCGTCGCCATTTTTCAGGACAGGACGGAAGCGGCGAAAATGGCGGAAGAACTGACAGGCGTGAAAAATTTTGTCGATGCGCTCAGAGTCCAAAATCATGAACATATGAACAAGCTTCACACCATCGCGGGACTCATTCAGCTCGGAAAATCAGAAAAAGCGCTCCAGCTTGCTTTTAAGGAATCATCAGAACAAGAAAGCGTCACCGATTTTCTTCATCAGGCCATTCAGAATGACGCTGCGTCGGGGCTGCTGTTAAGCAAAATCAAAAGAGGAAAAGAGCTTGGCATTTCTGTGAAAATTGATGAAAACAGCAGTTTCTCGGCATTTCCGGAGCATGTCGACCAGCATGACATTGTCGTCCTGCTCGGCAATTTAATTGAAAATGCGTTCGGCGCATTCGAAACAGCGGACACGGAGGACAAACATATTGACATCAGTATCGAGCAAAATGATGAAGTGCTTGCTATATTAATAGAAGACAACGGAAGCGGGATTTCCGATCAGCACATCCCGCGCCTTTATGACAAAGGGTTTACCGTCAATAAAACGGGAGGAACGGGATACGGCTTGTACCTCGTCAAACAAATCGTCGACAAAGGGATGGGCGTTATTGAAGTCGACACACGGCAGGGACAGGGAACGGCATTTTCTATTTTATTTCCGATGAAGGGGGAGGAATCATTCGATGGACATCAAGGTGCTGCTTATTGAAGATGATCCGATGGTGCAGGAGGTGAATAAAGAATTTATCACCGGTGTTTCGGGGTTCAGCGTCATCGCCACAGCCGCTGACGGAGACGAGGGAATCAGGCTTATTAAAGATCTGCGGCCCGGGCTCGTGGTATTAGACGTATATATGCCGAAAAAAGACGGAATTAAAACGCTCCAGGAAATCAGAAAACAAAAGTTCGAAGTGGACGTCATCATCGTCTCGGCCGCAAAAGACAAAGAAACAATCCAGCTTATGCTGCAAAACGGTGCGGCCGACTATATTTTGAAGCCGTTTAAGCTGGAGCGGATGAGACAAGCGCTCGAAAACTATAAACAATATAAACGGAAAATTGAAGAGCATGACACCATGTCGCAAGAGCAGCTTGACATGCTGCTTAAAATTCCGCAAAATCCGTCCCGGGATCTGCCGAAGGGGTTAAATCATTTTACGATGAATGAAATTTTGACCTATATGAAACAGCAGACGGAGCCGCTTTCAGCTGAAGAAGCCGCCAAAGCGCTCGGAATCGCCAGAGTGACGGCGCGGCGTTATCTTGATTTTCTTGAGAAGGACGGCCAGATTAAGCTCGACATTCAATACGGGGGAGTGGGCCGGCCGGTTAACCGCTACAAATTCGTCCGCTAGCCGAGACCAAAAAGACCAAAATGTCCGTTATGATCATAAGCTTCCCCTCTTTGTTTGAAAACGCTATCATTTTCATATAGACGCAGCGAGAGGCAAGGGGGAGTAGGGATGAAAATTTTCAAAAATCTTACGGTGCAGGTCATCACGGCGGTTATCATCGGCGTCATTGTCGGACTCGTATGGCCTGAGGCCGGGAAGCAGATGAAGCCGCTCGGCGATACATTTATCAATGCGGTAAAAATGATTATCGCACCGATCATATTCCTGACGATCGTGCTTGGCATCGCCAAGATGGGAGACATGAAAAAAGTCGGCAAAGTCGGGGGAAAAGCATTTATTTATTTTGAAGTCGTGACCACCATCGCCCTTATTATCGGACTTCTGGTCGTCAATATCATGAAACCCGGTGAGGGGCTTGATTACAGCAAGCTTGAAAAAGGGGATGTCTCCCAGTACACGCAAAACGGGGGACAGGGGATTGACTGGATTGAATTTATCACTCACATCGTTCCGTCAAATATGGTTGACGCTTTCGCAAAAGGCGACATTCTTCAGGTCTTATTCTTTTCTGTTTTATTCGGTGTCGGCTTGGCGGCGCTCGGTGAAAGAGGCAAAAGCATTATTGATTTCTTTGATAAACTGTCGCATGTTTTTTTCAAAATCATCGGCTACATCATGCGCGCGGCGCCGATCGGCGCATTCGGGGCCATGGCCTATACGATCGGGCACTTCGGCCTTGATTCCATCAAGCCGCTGGCGAGTCTGATGCTGTCTGTATACGTTACGATGTTCCTGTTTGTATTTGTCGCTTTGAATATCATTTGCAAACTATTCGGTTTCAGCTTGTGGAACTATCTCCGTTTTATTAAAGATGAACTGCTCATCGTTCTCGGCACAAGCTCTTCTGAGTCCGTCCTTCCGCGGATGATGGATAAAATGGAGCGCTACGGCTGTTCCAAATCGGTTGTCGGCCTTGTCATTCCGACGGGATATTCTTTTAACCTGGACGGCACCTCGATTTATCTGTCCATGGCGACGGTTTTTCTGGCGCAGGTGTTCGGCGTTGACCTTACCATCGGCCAGCAGGTTACGATCATTCTCGTGCTGATGCTGACATCAAAAGGCGCGGCGGGCGTAACCGGAAGCGGATTTATCGTGCTCGCCTCCACTTTATCGGCGCTTCAGGTTATTCCGCTGGAGGGGCTGGCGCTGCTCCTCGGCGTCGACCGCTTTATGAGTGAAGGAAGGGCGATCGTCAACCTGATCGGAAACGGAATCGCCACCATCATCGTAGCCAAGAGTGAAAATGAGTTTGACGAAGTGAAAAGCACACAGGCCGTAAAAGAAATGAAAACGGCGGTATAAAAGGAAAGGAACGGCATGCATCGGGCATGCCGTTCTTTTTTTCGGCCGCCATGAGTAAAAAAGATAAATTTGTTCAAATTTATTAGGAGGTGGACAAAGACCTTAGCGTCATTTTGTTATATAATTTACAATTAGAGAGTGAAAGATGAAATCTAAGGGCTTTTTGTCCTAGCAGGAGTGTATAAATGGCGGCTATTTTTAAATTTTTTCAGCATCCGGGTGTCAGACGTTTTTCGGTTTTTCTTGTTTTGACTGGGGTGTTAGTTGTATTCCGAAGTATGATTAATTTGATTTTGCTTACGTTTATTTTTACTTTTCTGATGGATCGGCTGGAGACTGTCATCCGGCACGTGTTGAACCATTTTTTCCGGATCAGCCAGAGGGTGGTCATCACCATTTTATATATTGCGCTGGCTGTCGGGGCGACTGTCGGAGGCTTTGTCTTTTACCCGATTGTTGCCAAGCAGATTGAACAGCTGATTAAGCAGATCAAGCACATCGCGTATCATCCCGATGTCATTCCGTTTTATGATGAGATATCGAGCGTGTTCGGCGATATCAATATCGGTTCCTATGTAAAAGAAGGTTTTAATGTACTGTATACATACTTGGCCGATATCAGCACTTTCGGTTTGCAGGTCGTGATGTCACTGATTCTCAGCATGTTTTTCCTGTTCGAGAAAAAGCGGCTCATGGAGTTTATGAAAAAATTTCAGCACAGCAAGCTGTCTGTTTTTTACTACGAACTTGCTTTTTTCGGCAGCAAATTTGCGAGAACATTCGGCAAAGTGCTTGAAGCCCAATTTATTATCGCGCTGGTGAACTGTATCCTCACCTTGATCGCATTGGCGATTCTGCATTTTCCGCAGCTGTTCGGCCTGTCAATCATGGTCTTTTTCCTCGGGCTCATTCCCGTGGCGGGTGTGGTGATTTCGCTCATTCCGCTCAGCATCATCGCGTATACGACGGGCGGCGCTGCGTATGTCATCTACATCGTGCTGGTCATTTTCGTCATCCATGCGATTGAGACGTACTTCCTTAATCCGAAACTGATGTCAGCGAAAACGGAACTGCCGATCTTTTTTACCTTTACGGTTCTGATTTTCTCGGAACATTTCTTCGGCATTTGGGGCTTGATTATCGGAATTCCGATTTTTGTGTTCCTGCTTGATATTCTGGATGTCGTCAATAATGAAGAGAAGGAAAAAAACGGACCGGTCCCGGATAAGACATAACGTCGGCTCCGGCTCTTCACGAATATATGACTAATGTTATAATGCAGACAGTGCCTAAGTACGGGCACTGTTTATTTTTTGTGAAAAAGGAGGAAGGCTGTATGACTGAGCCGATTTTACATATTGAAGGCCTTGACAAAACAATAGGCAAAAAGCACATTTTAAAAAACATCAGCATGGATGTCAGGCAGGGCGAGATCATCGGTTTGCTCGGTCCGAACGGGTCGGGAAAAACCACACTTATCCGAATCATCGTCGGTCTTTTAAAGAAAAACAGCGGCACGATTACAATTAACGGCTTTCAGCACGATGCTGATTTCGAAAAAGCGCTTGAATCCGTCGGAGCGATCGTGGAAAATCCTGAATTCTACCCGTACCTGACGGGGTGGGAAAATCTGAAGCACTTTGCCAACATGCACAAAAACATCAAAGAGGACAGGCTTCAGGAAGTCATCGAGCGGGTCGGGCTCACAAATGCCGTTCATGACAAAGTTAAAACGTATTCCCTTGGTATGCGTCAGCGTCTCGGGATTGCACAGGCCATTCTTCACCGTCCGAATCTGCTCATTTTAGATGAACCGACAAACGGGCTTGATCCCGGCGGAATGAAGGATTTCCGCGATCACTTAAAGGAACTCGCGGAGCTTGAAGGGACGAGCATCCTTTTTGCGACGCATTTATTGCGTGAAGTGGAGGACCTTTGCGACCGTGTCATCATCATTCAAAAAGGTGAGATCAAAACAGAGGTTGTTCTGCGCGGCGCTGAGGAAAAAGAAGAAAAAGCCGTCCTCGACATTCAGCCGGCTGACGAAGCATTTGAATGGCTGTCCCAACAGCAATTTGCTCCGGAGAAAAACGGCGGGGGCATTACCGTCACCGTAGCGAAGAAGGACATCCCGGCATTAAACCGTGCGCTCGTCGGACAAGACTTCCTCGTGTATTCCATCATGCCGTATGCGGAATCGCTGGAGGATGAATTCATGAAAGTGACGACGGCGCTTCAAGAGGAGGGGGAGACGAATGTTTAAATTGACAGCGAATGAGCATATGAAACTCTTTAACCGAAAAGTCTCATTGGTGGCGCTGATTCTGATGGCCGTTCTCCAATTTATTATGGCGCTTGTCATTAAACGGCTTGTCATCAGTTCCGGAACGGATGAGAATTTCATCGGCTATATGGCGTACGCGCCCGGGCTGAATATTCTGCTTGAGGCGTTAACAATCGTGATCGCGGCAACGATCATTTCCGCTGAATTTGATAAGAAAACGATCAAATTTTTGTTAATCCGCCCGGTAAAGCGGGAGCGGATTTTTGTATCTAAACTCATTACCGTATTTTTGGTCAGCTTGTACCTGTATGCGGCGTACTATATTCTGTCTCTGCTGTTCGGCATGGCTTTCTTCGGCGTGTCGGTGACATCTGAATCAGGGACGCTTCTGATGAACACCCTGAAAGTAATCGGCACGAACTGGGTCGAGGCGTTTGCGATGGCATGCTTTGGCTTGTTGTGTTCTTCTGTATTCCGAAACAGCGCAACGGCCGTCATTTTGTCATTTATCGTGCTGTACGGCGCAAAATCACTCGTGACGATTATGTCGCTCTTCCAAAACAAATGGGGAAGTTTTCTGCTGTTCGCAAATACTGACCTGACGCAATATATGAGCGGGGCGAAGCCGCTGTTTGCGGGAATGACGCCGTTATTTTCCGCAGGCATTATCATTATCCATATCGTATTCTTCTTAGCCGTCGCTTGGTGGAGCTTTTGCAAACGAGATGTTCGGGTATAAAGTAAAGGAATGACATTTTTGTGAAAAAGATCACGATAAATCAATAATTTATGCTATTTTGATTTATAATAAAGGTAATGACGGAGGTGCTCACTTGAGAAATTTTATTACCGCATTACCGATTGTGTTATTGCTTGGTTTTTCCTTTGTGTCATTCATGTTTCAATTCGAACATCTTGTTTATTTCAGGCTTGCGCTGGGTTTGTTTTCTACAGTGGGGCTGTTTCTCTTATATAAAATGAAGACGGGATTCCGTTATTTCATCATCTACCTGTATGCAAGCTGGATCGTGCTTGCGGCGGTTACCGCGTTTGAAGAGCCGATTTTTTCAAGCTTTTTCTTTGGCGGGCTTGTGATGACGATGGGTTATCTCACATATATGCTGATTTATCTCGGGCTCAAGCAGGACCGCGGCCCGGAAGCAGTCTGAACGCGCTATTCCATGGAATAGCGTGTTTTTTTTGTACAGCCTCACAGTTGCGAAACGAGACTTGAATCTCTATAATACTTATTAACTTTATCGGAATTATAATGGGGGGATTCCAGTGTCTTTATGGATACAGAATGAACGGCAGCGGGAATGGATGGAAAAAATCGGCCTGCTTGCAGACGAATTTCAAAAAACAGCCGCGCTTGATGATGAGGCGGGCCGTTTTCCTGCGGAGAAAATTCAAAGACTGCGCGACGCGGGATATACGGCGTTAACGGTACCTGAGGCATTCGGCGGTGCAGGCATTTCCGTTTATGATATGGTGCTGTTTCAGGAACGGCTGGCACGGGGAGACGCGGCCGTTGCTCTCGGAATCGGCTGGCATTTATCCGTCATGGGTGAGCTCGGAGAAGGAAACAGCTGGGATGAAGGTGTCTTTTCATTTATCACAGAAGAGGTGAAAAAGGGAGCCGTCCTGAACAGGGCAGCGACGGAACGGCAGACCGGCAGTCCGACGAGGGGAGGAAGACCCGGCACCTCCGCTGTCAAAAAAGACGGAAAATGGGTGCTGAACGGCCGAAAAACCTTTACAACCCTTTCACTGACTTTGGATTATATGCTTGTGACGGCATGGATTGAAGAAAAACAAACGACCGGTGTTTTTCTCATTCATAAAGATCAGGCAGGCGTTTCAGTCGAAGAAACATGGGATATGATTGCCATGAAGGCGACCGGAAGCCATGATCTCCTTTTAGATCATGTCACGGTCAGTGATGAGCGGCTTGTGGAGCTTATCAGCGGGCCGAGAGCGGCGAAAGTGAATGGCTGGCTGCTTCACATTCCCGCTGCTTATCTGGGTATCGCTCAAGCGGCAAGGGACTATGCCGTCCGGTTTGCATCCGAATATTCGCCGAACAGCCTGAACGGACCGATTAAAGACGTGCCGGCCGTTGGGCAGCGTGTCGGGGAAATGGAGCTCGAATTGTTAAAAGCGAGACAGTTTCTCTTCACGGCGGCGCAAATGTATGATGACCCGAAACGCCGCCCTTTCATCAAAAGCGAGCTCGGCGCCGCAAAACATATTGTGACAAATGCCGTCCTTTCTGTTGTTGATAAAGCAATGAGAATCACCGGCGCAAAAAGCCTGGAGCGAAATAATCCGCTTCAGCGGTATTACCGGGATGCCCGGGCCGGCCTTCACAATCCGCCGATGGACGATGCGGTCATCGGCAAATTAGCGGCGGAAGCCTTTGAGCAATAAAAAAAGAGCCTGAAAAAGGCTCTTTTTATGTATGGCTGTTGTGCCGGAGCAGTTTTTGATGCTTGCGGTCAATTCTGTCATAGATCACATTCATCAGCTTTTGATTATTCATAATGGCCGCCTTGTTTTCTTTTATCAGCTGTTCGTATGTTTTTATTTTACGTTTCGCCATGAGCCCGCACCTTCCTTACATATTTGTATTCGCTTTCTAATTCTCCGAGCGATAATTGATATAAATGCCGTTCCGACTTTTTGTATATTCCGTTATTGATCAGCAAATGGATCAGATGTTTTTTTCGTCCTTCAACTGATGATCTGAGCTGAGGAGAAGACCTCATGATTACCCTCCTAATCAAATGATATTGAGAATCATTATCAGTTAATGAAAGTATACAATGGGCATATTCATATGTAAAGGAAAAATACCGCCAATTTTTCGACAAAAAGTTTCCCGGGGAATAATGCTGTCGAATTGATTGTGTTTCTGTCAGATCAAAGCTGCTATTTTTCCGCTTTTCCATCCATACTATGAATGAGAATGGAGGAGTCCTTACATGAATGATCAAACGGCAAACTTAAAACGGGGCGAAAAAGGCGCGATTCTTAATATCGCCGCGTACCTCATCCTTGCCGCCGTCAAACTGGTGATCGGTCTTATTTATCATTCCGAAGCGCTCAGAGCGGACGGGTTAAATAATGCCACGGATATTGTCGCATCACTGGCTGTGCTGATCGGGCTCCGGATTTCCCAGCGACCTGCGGACAGTGATCATGCCTACGGACATTATCGGGCTGAAACAATTTCTTCATTAATTGCGTCTTTTATTATGATGGCGGTCGGTATTGAAGTGCTGATCGGAGGAGCAAAGGCGATTGTCAGCGGAACGGAGGCCGAGCCGAGCTTCATTGCGGCATGGACGGCGCTCGGAAGCGGGATTGTAATGTACGGCATGTATGTATATAACAGCCGTCTTGCGGATCGGGTTAAAAGTTCTGCGCTTCATGCGGCGGCGAAAGACAGCCGTTCTGACGCCTATGTCAGTATTGGGGCGTTTATAGGCGTCTTAACGGCCCGGCTTCATCTGCCGTGGATTGATCCGGTCATTGCTTTTCTGATCGGAATCATCATCTGTAAGACGGCATGGGACATCTTCAAAGATGCATCCCACTCATTGACGGACGGATTTGATCTGAAAGATTTGGAGCCGTATAAACACACAGTGAAAGAAATAAAAGAGGTCAGCAGGCTGAAGGATGTGAAAGCAAGGTATTTGGGGAGCACGGTTCATGTGGAAATGGTCATTACGGTAGATCCGGGACTGTCTGTGAAAGAAGGCCACGAAGTAGCCGATGAGGTCGAATATGCAATAAAACATGAACATGATGTGACTCATGTCCATGTTCATGTAGAGCCTGAAGTCATAAACAAAGATCGTGAAACGAATTAAATATGCTGTGATAAAAATTCTGTGACTTCTTCGGGCGTTTTCGCGTTTGCGCTGTGAAGATGCGCTTTCTTTTCGCCGTTTTTAAAGATCAGAAGGCTCGGTATGCCCATTACCTGATATTTGTCGGCAAGCTCAGGGAGCTCGTCTCTGTTCAGCTCATACCAATCATTTTGATTATATTCTTCCAAAATATCGCCGATGAACATATTCATGCGCGTGCAGTCAGGGCACCAGTCAGCGAAAAATTTCACGATGATTTCCTTGTCGGATTGAATAAGTTCATTAAATTGTTCTGTTGTACTGATTTTTTTCATATGACACATCTCCTTTTCCATGCCATTTTAATATAAAATAAAAAGGAATTACATACAAATGCTTTCATATTCAGAATGCCCAAAAATAATTAGATCATTTTCTGAGGAAAGTGATAAGATAGTAAAGATGAATTGTTGTGGGGGGAATATCCATTGAAAACAAGTCTAGGATTGGTGTACGGCGGAAAGTCAGCCGAACACAATGTATCGCTGCAGACAGCATTAGCTGTAACAAAAGCGCTTAATACTGAGAAGTTTGATATACATCCGATTTACATCACTGAAAAAGGAGAATGGCAAAGAGGCCCGCTGCTGACTGAGCCGGTTTCCAACGTGAAAATGCTTCAGCTGGAACAAAACGGTGAAAGTTTCGCTCTATCAGCATTGAACCGGGAAATGTTTCCTGAAGCGTCGCCTGACGAAAAGGCGCCGATCGATGTCGTATTTCCGCTTCTCCACGGACCGAACGGTGAAGACGGCACCATTCAGGGTCTGCTGGAATTGCTGAACGTTCCTTATGTCGGCAACGGGGTGCTTGCATCATCAGCCGGCATGGATAAAGTCATCATGAAGCATTTGTTCGCTCAAGCGGGGCTTCCGCAGGCGAAGTACGCCGCTTTCTTAAAAAAGGACTGGAAACAGACGTCGGACAGCTGCTTACAGCAGGTTGAAGAGGAGCTGGGATATCCGTGCTTCGTCAAACCGGCGAACCTCGGATCAAGCGTCGGAATCAGCAAATGCAGAAACCGTGAAGAGCTTGAAAAAGCCTTCGAACTGGCTTTTGAGTATGACCGGAAAATTGTGGTGGAAGAAGGAATCGCCGGCAGAGAAATCGAAATCGGCGTACTCGGAAATGACGAACCGAAATGCTCCGCCGTCGGTGAAATCGCGCCGAAAACCGACTTTTACGATTACAAGGCGAAATATGAAGACGGCGACACGGATTTAATGATTCCCGCGCAAGTGACGGATGAACAATATGCGGAAATCAGCGAGATGGCGATTAAAGCCTTCAAAGCGATTGACGGATCAGGCCTTGTCCGCGCCGATTTCTTCCTGACCAATGACGGTCAAGTGCTCATTAACGAAGTGAACACAATGCCGGGCTTTACGCCATTCAGCATGTTCCCGCTGCTTTGGAAAGAAGCAGGCGTAGATTACAGTGATCTGATCGAACAGCTGGTTGAGCTGGCAAAAGAACGCCATGCCGAAAAACAGCTGATTAAACATACATTTTAATGAAGACGGACACTGCCTGAAGGGGCAGTGTCTTTTCCCGTAACAGACAACATTTTCAGAAAGCGAGGTGCCACCTTTGATAAAGCGAACTGTAAAGCGAATCGCAGACATGGTCAAAGGCACACTGACAAATCCCGTATTTGAACAAACAATGATTGAGGGCGCCGCAACCGATACGCGGACTTTGGAAAAAAATCAGCTGTTCATTCCTTTAATAGGCGAGCATTTTAACGGCCACACCTTTGTGCCGCAAGCATTCGAAAAAGGCGTTTCCGCGGTGTTGTGGGACCGATCTGAACCGAATCCGCCGGAAGAGCGTGCTGTCATCCTTGTCGATGACACGCTGGAGGCGCTGCAAACATTGGCAAAAGCTTATTTGAAAGAGCTCGGCACACGGGTTATCGGGGTGACTGGGAGCAACGGAAAAACGACAACGAAAGACATGCTTCACGCCGTTCTCGGCACGCAGTACCGCGTTCACAAAACCGCCGGCAATTTCAACAACCATATCGGCCTGCCGCTGACCGTGCTTGCCATGCCTGAAGATACAGAAATCGCCGTTTTAGAAATGGGAATGAGCGCGAGAGGCGAAATTGATTTTCTGAGCCGTCTTGCTGAACCGGAAGCTGCCGTCATTACCAATATCGGCGAATCCCACATGCAGGATTTAGGCTCAAGAGAAGGAATTGCGGAGGCAAAACTTGAAATTATAAACGGACTTCGGGAAGACGGCGTTCTGTTTTATTTCGGGGATGAGCCGCTGCTTCGCGAAAAGACGTACACTTGCCGGACAACGACATACGGCGCAGGCGCGGACAATGATCTCCGCCTGAAAGAAATAAAACAGGCGGAAGAAGGCACATACTTTAATATCGACGGGATCGACCGTTCTTTCTTTATTCCCGTTCTCGGCAGACATAATGTGATGAATGCCATGGCCGCATACGCCGCCGGCATCTATTTCGGCATTACGCCGGAAAATGCCGCTCTGGGACTGAGCCGCCTGAAGGTGACGGGGATGAGATTGGAACTGGTCAAAACGGAAAACGGCATCTCGATCGTAAACGACGCATATAATGCGAGCCCGACGTCAATGAAAGCGGCGGTCGAATTAATCGAAACGATGAAAGGCTATCGGAAGAAAATGCTCGTGCTCGGTGATATGCTTGAACTTGGTGATGAAGAAAAAGCATTCCACGAAGAATGCGGTGCTGCGGTCAATCCGGCGGAAATCGACCATGTATTTACTTACGGCACACTCGGCGCATTCATCGCTGACGGAGCACGCCGGCATTTTGAAGAAGGGCGCGTCAGCCATTATCTTGACAAAAAAGAACTGCTTCACGCCATACAGGATATGGCCGCTTCCGGCGATCTCCTTCTGTTTAAAGCATCGAGAGGTATGAAGCTCGAAGAAATCGTTAAAGATTTATTAGAGAAGCACTGAAAAAATAATGATCAGCATCATAAAAATATACAAAAATGAAGAAACTAATTCAGGGTGAAATAATTCTGTCCGTATGAAAAAGAAAGACCGCCGGCTGGGAAATCCCGTCCGGCGCGGGGTCCGGCCCCGTTCGCGGGAAGAATCCGGTCAGGCCGCTTCCGGCCGCCTGACCATCTCGCCTTATTGAAAAACACATAGTGTAATGGTAAGATTAAACGTAAAGTAATTCGGGCTTTGTATACGTATGATCCTGTCCTTTGGATGAAAGGGCGGTTTTTAGTGGTAAATCACGACATTACTGAAACAGCAATCAGAAGGAGTTTGAATAATTTGACTATAACGTTTCAAGATTTCCAATTAAGTTCTGATCTCATGAAATCAATCAATCGTATGGGATTTGAAGAAGCAACACCGATTCAGGCACAAACGATTCCGCTCGGACTTTTAAATAAAGATGTCATCGGACAAGCGCAAACAGGTACAGGTAAAACAGCTGCGTTCGGTATACCCCTTGTTGAAAAAATGAACCCCGAGTCTCCTAATATTCAAGCAATCGTAATCGCGCCAACCCGTGAATTAGCCATTCAAGTATCTGAAGAGTTATATAAAATCGGACAAGATAAGCGTGCGAAAGTGCTGCCTATTTACGGCGGTCAGGATATCGGACGTCAGATCCGC
This sequence comes from Bacillus sp. KICET-1, assembly GCF_027721405.1. Lineage (NCBI taxonomy): Bacteria > Bacillati > Bacillota > Bacilli > Caryophanales > Bacillaceae > Bacillus > Bacillus sp. KICET-1. Next base: position 402,710 of record NZ_CP113515.1, on the reverse strand, counting down.
GCATTGAAGAAAAACCCGCATATCATCGTAGGTACGCCGGGGCGTCTTCTTGACCATATCAACCGCCGCACGATCCGTTTAAACAACGTGAACACGGTTGTCATGGACGAGGCTGATGAAATGCTGAACATGGGATTCATTGATGATATTGAATCCATTCTCTCAAACGTGCCGAGCGACCACCAAACGCTCTTATTCTCAGCAACAATGCCTGCGCCGATCAAACGGATCGCAGAGCGTTTCATGACTGAGCCGGAACACGTAAAAGTAAAAGCGAAAGAAATGACTGTGTCCAACATTCAGCAGTTCTACTTGGAAGTGCAGGAGCGCAAAAAATTCGATACGCTGACTCGTCTTCTTGACATTCAGTCTCCGGAACTTGCGATTGTATTCGGCCGTACAAAACGCCGTGTTGACGAATTGACGGAAGCGCTGAACCTTCGCGGATATGCGGCTGAAGGAATTCACGGCGACTTAACGCAGGCGAAGCGTATGGTAGCGCTCCGCAAGTTTAAAGAAGGTGCGATCGAAGTGCTTGTAGCGACTGACGTTGCTGCCCGCGGACTTGATATCTCAGGTGTTACCCACGTTTACAACTTTGACGTGCCTCAAGATCCTGAAAGTTACGTTCACCGTATCGGAAGAACGGGACGCGCAGGAAAAACGGGTATGGCGATGACGTTTATCACACCGCGTGAGAAAAACATGCTTCGCGCGATCGAACAAACGACAAAACGCAAAATGGACCGCATGAAAGAGCCGACGCTTGACGAAGCATTAGAAGGTCAGCAGCAGGTGACGGTTGACCGTCTGCGTACGGCGATCAGCGAAAACAACCTGAACTTCTACATGACGGCAGCTGCGGAATTGTTAGAAGATCATGATGCAGTGACAGTTGTGGCTGCAGCCATTAAAATGGCGACAAAAGAGCCGGACAGCACGCCTGTACGCCTCACTGATGAAGCGCCGATGGTCAGCAAACGCTATAAAAACCAGCGTACTTCTAAGCGCAGAGACGGCCAAGGCGGCGGCTACCGCGGCGGCAAAGGGAAAAACAACAACCGTTCTTCCTACGATAAAAAACGCTCAAGCGACCGCCGTTCTTCAGGTGACAGACGCCAGAAAAAATCATACTAAAACACTGGAAGCGGACCCTTTTACGGGGTCCGCTTTTTTTGATATGCCGGAAAGTGAATCTTTTTTGCAAATCAGCCGTATTTGTATGTATGATAAAAAATGGGAGGTAGGTATGTTGAGAGCACAGCCAAAAAATCGAATCAGTCCAAGCGGCTTAAAAGTCTGGCGTCTTCAGGAAATCATCCTGTCCGCCTTCTGTCTTCTGGCCGTTATAGCAGCAGCTGTTTTAAGCCATTTCTTCCATTGGCCGTATTGGATCACCGGAGTCCTCGGCATCATTTGGGTCATCGGTTCAGTGATATCCGTCTATGCCATACCGAAAATCAGGCACAGGATCTGGCGCTATGAGGTCCATGAAAATGAAATTGATATTCAATCCGGCATTTTTATAGTCAAACGGGTCATTGTGCCGATGGTGAGGGTGCAGCACGTAGATACTTCACAAGGCCCGCTCCTCAGAAGGTACCGTCTGGCCTCAGTCAAAATCTCCACGGCGGCAACCGTTCATTCCATTCCGGCGCTTGATATGGAGGAAGCTGACCGGCTGAGGGATTCCATTTCCCGTCTGGCAAGGGTGACGGAAGATGATGTCTGAGCCGAAACGTCTGCACCCGGCGGCCGTGATTTTGAACTTATTCCATATTATTATCGAAACCATTAAAAACATTATTCTGCCATTTTTTCTCGTCTATATTGTTAATTCCAACCACTTCATCCGCTTTTACGGAGGCATTGCGCTCGCCGTCCTGCTTATCTGGCTGATTACGGCAAGTGTGATCGAGTGGAGAAAATTTACATACCGGATTGAGGACGGAGAATTCAGAATTGAAGAAGGCTTGTTTTTTACGAAAAAGAGATACATCTCCATTGACCGGATTCAATCAATGAATACGAGTGCCGGCATCATTCAGCAGCTGTTTAAGCTTGTTAAGCTTCAAATCGAAACGGCCGGCGACGGGAAAGACGCCGAGGCTGTCTTATCCGCCATTACTGTGGAAGAGGCGGAACGGATCAGAGCGGCTGTTTTTCAGCAAAAAGCGGAGCAAGAAGAACGAGGGGAGACCGCAGCGGAGCAGGAGCCGATGCGCGGGGAAGATGTGCAATCCGTTTACCGCCTGTCTGTGGGTGAGCTGCTTATGGCCGCCTCAACATCCGGGGGGATCGGTGTCATCATCTCAGCGGTATTTGCCCTCTTTTCTCAGATTGATGAAGTACTTCCGATGGACTGGCTCTATGACAGGTTTTCCTTTCTCAAGCATGCGAGCATCGGCATATACGCCGTGATCATTTTCATAGGATTGTTCATCGCCTGGCTGTTAAGCATCGCCGGTATGATGATCAAGCATGCCAACTTTAAGATAGAAAAAAAGGAACACGAATTGGTCATTACGAGAGGAATTATTGAAAAACATCAAGTGACGATCCCGCTCCGTAAAATCCAAGCCATTAAAATGAAAGAAAATGTGATCAGGCAGTTATTCGGATACGCGACGGTTGCGATTGTCAGCGCCGGAAGTGCGGGGAATGAGAAAGAAGGAGCTCAGACGATTCTGTTTCCGATCATCCGCAAATCAAAGCTCGGTGTGATGCTGAACGGTTTCACACCGGATTACGTACTGGAAGAAAACAGGAATCATTTGCCGAAAAGGGCGCTGCGCCGGTATTTATTCCGCTCCGTTATCTTCTCGGTTTTCGTGATCATTCCGCTTTGTATTCTGTTTAAACCGTGGGGATATGCATCGCTCCTTGTGCTTCCCGTCGAACTGGTGCTGGGCTACGCCTCATTTAAGAGCGCGTCATGGTGCTTAAACGGCGGCCGGCTGCAGCTCACCACACGGCTGATCGGGAAGACGACCACGATTATGCTGAGAAGAAGAATGCAGATGTTTGAAGTCAGCCGCTCCTTTCTGCAAAAAAGAAGGCGGCTCGCATCTGTGGCTACCGCAGTGAAATCAGCTCACCACATGGAGCATGTCATGCTGAAGGATGTCAGCGAGGAAGATGCCGAACGCATCGGACGCTGGTATTCATATGAAAAAGCGGACGATTAATACCGCCGCTTTTTTTGCTGCACGCATAAAAAGGAAAGCAAAAATCCGCCTGCCAGTCCGAACAAATGCGCCATAATGTTAATATTAGAGTTGATAAACGTCGACAGCACCGCGATGATAAGCAGGGTCATAATCATTTTCGACTGATCCCGGCCGATCAGCTCCTTGCGGAAAACAGTCAGAAACACATACACGCCGAAAAGTCCGAAGATCGCGCCGGATGCGCCGACATGCACATAATCAAGCGGTTCGGCAAGATACGTGCCGATATTGCCGATAATGCCCGATGCGATGTACACAATCAGAAAACGGACTTTTCCGAGCATCTGCTCAAGCGGGGGCGCGAATAAAAAGAGAGACATGGAGTTAAACAAAAGGTGAGTGAAATTCGCGTGTAAAAACATCGGTGTCACCAGCCGCCACCATTCTCCCGAGGAAACGCCGTAATTATAGCCGGTCACAGCATCTGACCACATCATGACGGAATGAAGCGGCATACTGAAAAACAGCCATAAGAACGCCTGCAGCGCCAAGATACAGCTGACGGCCGGATAACGTCTGATAAAAGTCTGGAAATTTTCCGTTCGTATAAACATCGCAAGCCCCTTTGCATCTGATTTGTTACATATATAGTAACACGTTTATGACATTAACCGTTTTTTAGTACGGACTTTTAGGAGGAATTCACATGATTTTCGGAATCGGAATCGACATCGTTGAACTGCACAGAATTGAAAACATGCTCAGCCGGCAGGCGAGGTTTCCGCAAAGAATATTGACGGAGGCTGAATACGCCCGTTTTACATTGCTGTCGGATAAAAGGAAAATTGAATTTCTCGCGGGAAGATTTGCGGCAAAAGAAGCCTTTTCGAAAGCATACGGCACAGGTATCGGCAAAGAGCTCAGCTTTCAGGATATTGAAACCGGAAACGACACGGCGGGAAAGCCTGTGCTGGCCTGCGCCAAGCTTGACGGCGCGGCGGTTCACGTCTCCATTACCCATACAAAAGAATACGCCGCGGCACAGGTCGTGATTGAAAGGTTGTCACGCTAGTCTGCATATTAGCCGAAACCCCTTCATATATTTGATAGTGCATTAAGGGAGACAAGTTGTTTGAGGCTTTTATGGTACGCGTCCGTCCGTTCAGGGCGTACCGTTAAAGTCAAACAAGCGATTTCTTCCCTTTACATCAATTGAGAAGAAGGGGTTGAAAAAAGGTGAGAAAAAGCTTTGTTTTGCTTTTAACGGGACTGCTTGCCGTCCTTATTCTTTCGGCCTGCGGCCAAAAGTCACAGGAAGATATCGTGAACGGTTTAGATAAGAAGGCGAAAGAATACACCTCGTATAAAGCGAAAGCCAAAATGACCATTGAAACGGGGAGTGATCCGCAAGTATACAATGTGGAAATCTGGCATAAAAAACCTTCCCTGTACCGGGTCTATCTGGAAAATCCGAAAAAAGACCAAAACCAAGTCATTTTACGGAACGCCAACGGAGTCTTTGTCCTCACGCCGTCTTTAAATAAGAGCTTCAGATTCCAAAGCGACTGGCCGAATAACAGCAGCCAAGTATATTTGTTTGAGTCACTTGTAAAGGACGTGCAGCATGACAAAGACGCCGTCTATTCCGCCAAAGATAAAAAGTACACGTTTGAAACAAAAACAAACTATCAGCACAACAAAATGCTGCCGACTCAGGAAATCACTTTCAACAAAAAGGACATGAGCCCGTCGCTCGTTAAAGTTATGGATACAGACCGGAAAGTGATGGTAAAAGTCGAATTCAAAAGCTTTGAATTCAACAAGCCGTTTGATAAAGACTCTTTTGACGAGAAGAAAAATATGACGCTTTCCCAGATGGACGTCGCCACAAGCGCCAAGCCGTCTGATTCATTTGCGGTCAAAACACCGCTTCAAGTGCCGGCCGGCGTCAAAAAGCTTGAAGAGAAAGATATTTCAACGGCGGACGGCAAACGGATCGTCATGACTTACGGCGGAGAAAAATCATTCACCCTTATTCAAGAAAAAGCCCATATCGCAAAAGCCGCCTCTGCCGTCACGCTGAAAGGCGAACCGGTTAATCTCGGCTTCACGGTGGCCGCATTATCTGATACGTCTTTAACGTGGACATATGACGGAGTGGATTATCTTCTGTCATCACAGGATCTGACAAAAGATGAAATGGTGGCCGCCGCCAAAAGCATGCAGGGACAGTCGTCAAAATAACGTCAAAAAAGAGGCCGCCGCTGTCGGTCTCTTTTTTGATTCCATTTCACTTTACAGAATAATTTTAGTATGATAATAAAAATATGAATTGAAAATAATGCTAGGAAGTGTATCGAATGAACACAGCATCCTTTTACAGAGAAACGTGGGCGGAAATCAACCTGTCCGCGATTAAAGAAAATGTCACGCATATGAAAAAACACATCGGGCAAAACGTCCATCTCATGGCGGTTGTAAAGGCGAACGCTTACGGCCACGGAGATTTGGAAGTTGGGAAAGCCGCGCTTGAAGCGGGTGCCTCTTGTCTTGCCGTAGCCATACTGGATGAAGCGATTTCATTGAGAAAACGGGGCATTACAGCGCCGATTCTCGTGCTTGGCGCCGTGCCGCCCGAATATGTACAAGCAGCTGCCGAGTATGACGTAACACTCACGGGATATTCTGTTGAATGGCTTCAGGAAGCCGCGCGCCACCTCGGAAGTGCAACAGTGCCGTTCCACCTGAAAGTCGACACCGGCATGAACAGACTCGGAGTCAAAACGGAGGAAGAAATCCAAAGCGTGTTAAAAATCCTCAGCCAAAATCCCGGTTTAGTCTGTAAAGGCGTATTCACCCATTTTGCTACCGCGGATGAGAAAAACAGAGATTATTTCCTCTTCCAGTTTGACCGCTTTAAAAAATTAATCGCTCCGCTTCCTTTAAAAGAATTGATGGTGCACTGCGCGAACAGCGCTGCCGGACTTCGCCTTAAAAAAGGCTTCTTTAACGCGGTTCGTTTCGGCATCAGTATGTACGGGCTTCGTCCTTCTGCTGACATCCAAAGCGAAATTCCGTTTCAATTAAAGCCGGCTTTTGCGCTGCACTCTGTGTTATCCCATGTGAAAAAGATCCGCAAAGGGGAAAGCGTCAGCTACGGCGCAACATATACGGCAGAGAAGGATCAATGGATCGGAACGGTTCCCATCGGCTATGCAGACGGGTGGCTCCGCAAGCTGAGCGGCACGTCTGTGCTGATCGGCGGCAAACGGATGAACATCGCGGGAAGAATCTGCATGGATCAATTGATGGTCGAATTAGATCACTCTTATCCGCCGGGCACCAAAGTCACCCTGATCGGCAGCCAGAAGGGAGAAACGATCACGATGGATGAAATCGCAGGGCGGCTTGGGACGATTAATTACGAGGTCCCTTGTACCATTAGTTCCCGCGTTCCCCGTATGTTTTTGGAAAATGAGAGTATAATGGAAGTAAGAAATCCTTTACTGCAAGATAATACAAACAAGTAGCCGTCATCCGGAAAAAGAGAATTTATAAAACAGCTTTGCTTGACGTTTGAATAATGGTATCATTATGTCTGGATGGATGAATTGGTCGTATCCGTAAGTTTGGTGGAGGTGTATGTTTTTTGTCTGAATCCAGCGCAAGAACCGAAATGAAAATCAGCTTGCCCGAAAACTTAGTAGCTGAATTGGATGGTGTAGCGATGCGGGAGAAACGAAGCAGAAACGAACTGATATCACAAGCAGTGAGAGCGTATGTCAGCGAACGGACAACTCGCCATAACCGTGATTTGATGAGACGCGGGTATATGGAAATGGCGAAAATCAACTTGAATATCTCTTCTGAGGCTCACTATGCTGAGTGCGAAGCAGAAACGACCGTTGAGCGCTTAGTCAGCGGAGGATAATCATTTTGATTGTAAAGCGCGGCGATGTTTATTTTGCTGATTTATCTCCTGTTGTTGGCTCAGAGCAAGGCGGCGTACGCCCGGTTTTAGTGATCCAAAATGATATCGGAAATCGCTTTAGCCCGACTGCTATTGTTGCAGCCATAACAGCCCAAATACAGAAAGCGAAATTACCAACCCACGTCGAAATTGATGCAAAACGCTACGGTTTTGAAAGAGATTCCGTTATTTTGCTGGAGCAAATTCGGACGATTGACAAGCAAAGATTAACGGATAAAATAACTCATCTGGATGATGAAATGATGGATAAGGTTGATGAAGCCCTGCAAATCAGTTTGGCACTCATTGATTTTTAGTCATATTTTGGTTGCTCATATAGAGCAACTTTTTTTGTTTTCGAAAAACATAAGCGCTATAATAAAGAGATAATCAAACAAAATTTGTTGTTTTGTGTCGGGAGGTCAGTGAAACCCATGTCGAATCAGAAAGTGTATCAGTTCATTATTGATCAGCATGATGAACTGCTTGATACTTGGACAGCCAAACTAAAAGAAGTAGGCAATCAGGAAGACTATCAGCTTACGAATCACATATGTGAAAATATTTGTAAAGACTATATAGACATTCTTTTATTATCGACAAAAAATGACGAGGCTACGGAAGAGCAGATCAGTGAACTCGCACTGCGCGCCGTTCAGCTCGGCCTGTCGCTGAAACTTCTTTCAGCCACCCTGTCAGAGTTTTGGAAACTGCTTTACGAAACGATGGTCGACCTTAATATGGCCGATCAGGACAGAGCAGATTTGATTTTGGAAATAGACAGCTTTTTCAATCCGATCAACACGGAAATTTTAAATCAGTATTCTATCTCCTGGGAAAAAACGGTTACTTTGCAAAAAATCGCGCTTCAGGAATTGTCGGCTCCGCTGATCCCGGTATTTGAGCATGTAACGGTCATGCCGCTTGTCGGGACGATTGATACGGAGCGTGCAAAGCATATTATGGAAAATCTGTTAAACGGCGTCGTAAAGCACCGTTCACAGGTTGTATTAATTGATATTACGGGCGTGCCGGTCGTTGATACGATGGTGGCGCACCATATTATTCAGGCATCAGAAGCGGTGCGGCTTGTCGGCGCGAAATGTCTGCTCGTCGGAATCCGTCCGGAAATCGCGCAGACGATCGTTAATCTGGGAATTGATTTGTCGCAGGTTATTACGAAGAATACCCTTCAAAAAGGAATTCAAACAGCGCTTGAAATGACAAATCGAAAAATCGTTTCATTGGGGGAATAACATTGTGAGACATCCAAAAATCCCGATCCTGAAACTGTATAACTGCTTATTGGTATCCATCCAATGGGAACTTGACGACCAGACAGCTTTGCATTTTCAAGAAGATCTGCTGAACAAAATCTATGAAACCGGCGCAAACGGGGTCGTCATTGACCTGACATCCGTTGACATGATCGATTCATTTATCGCGAAAGTGCTCGGCGATGTCATCACCATGTCTAAATTGATGGGTGCAAATGTCGTATTGACGGGAATTCAGCCGGCTGTGGCGGTCACATTGATTGAACTCGGAATCTCACTTGAGGAAATCGAAACGGCGCTCGATTTAGAGCAAGGGCTTGAGACATTGAAGCGGGAATTGGGGGAATAGCGATGAACGACCAATCCTGTGTGAAAATCATGACAGAATGGGATATCGTAGCCGCCAGACAGCTTGGCCGCAACGTTGCGAAGGAATTAGGCTTCGGCACGGTGGACCAGGCCAGAATCACGACGGCTATCTCAGAATTGGCCAGAAACATTTACTTATATGCAGGCAAGGGCCAGGTCAGCATAGAACAAGTAAACGACAGAGGGAAAAAAGGCCTTAAAATTATAGCAGAAGACAAAGGACCCGGAATCCCCGACATCCGTAAAGTGATGGAAGACGGCTTTTCAACGTCAGGCGGACTGGGAGCGGGACTTCCGGGCGTCAAAAGGCTGATGGACGAATTCAGCCTGCAATCTGTTGCAGAGGAAGGAACAGAGATTCAAACCGTGAAATGGCTTCGGTAGGAGGTTAGAACGTGGATTTCAGGGAGGTTATAGAGCAGCGGTATCATCAGCTGCTTAGCCGATATATAGCCGAATTAACAGAAACATCTTTATATCAAGCCCAAAAATTCAGCCGAAAAACGATTGAACATCAGGTTCCTCCGGAGGAGATCATCAGCATCCACCGAAAAGTAGTAAAGGAACTGTATCCGGATCTGCCGGAAGATGTTTTTCATTCGCTGGATTTTTTAATAGAAGTCATGATTGGCTACGGGATGGCTTATCAGGAACATCAAAGTCTGAGAGATATCCAGCAGGAGCTTCGTTCAGAAATTGAAATTGCCGCAAATGTTCAGCAGACGCTGCTTGGCACAAAAATTCCTGAAGAAGAAGATCTGGATATCGGGGCAATCAGCGTCCCCGCCAAACAGATGAGCGGGGATTATTATCACTTTGTCAAAGACAAGGAATCGATTAACATCGCGATAGCCGATGTCATCGGAAAAGGAATACCCGCCGCATTGTGCATGTCGATGATCAAGTATGCCATGGACTCTCTTCCGGAGATCGGCATTCACCCCTCCCAAGTGCTGAAAAATCTTAACCGCGTTGTAGAACAGAACGTGGACTCAAGCATGTTTATCACCATGTTTTACGCAAACTACAATACGAAAAATCACCAATTTACATATGCTTCTGCGGGGCATGAACCGGGCTTCTACTACTCTGAAAAAGAAAAAAAGTTTTATGATCTGGAGGCAAAAGGATTGGTGCTGGGAATTTCCCAGGATTTTGATTACAGCCAATATGAACAGCACATGGACGAAGGAGACATGATCGTTCTTTTTTCTGACGGCGTCACCGAATGCCGCACCGAAAACGGTTTCTTAGAACGCAGCGACATTCAGCGCATGCTGGAAGAACATATGGATTGCTCCGCGCAGGATATGGTCAAAAATATTTACGACAGCCTGCTGAGACTTCAGGACTTTCAGCTTCATGACGATTTTACGTTAATTGTTTTGAAAAGAAAGGTTTAAAAAAACAGCAGCACGGGTAAAAAGCCATTAGCACGAGTAAGGATAACTTTCAGAGGTGATACGATGAATTTAACGGTAGATATGAAGGAGAATCTTTCAGATATACAAATCAATATCGCTGGAGAAATCGATGTATACTCAGCTCCGGTGGTTCGTGAAAAGCTGATGCCCCTGGCAAACGAGGGGAAGGACATGAGAATCTGCTTAAAAGATGTAAACTATATGGACAGTACGGGTTTAGGCGTTTTTGTAGGCGTGTTTAAAACGGTGAGCAAGGAAGGCGGCTCTCTGAAGCTTGAGAATCTTTCCGACCGGCTCGTCCGTCTGTTTGAAATTACGGGGCTTAAGGACATCATCGACATTTCGGCAAAGTCAGAAGGTGGCGTGCAATGAGTACATCAGTTGATTATATAGAGATGAAAATTCCGGCCGAACCGGAATATGTAGGAATCGTCAGGCTTACGTTATCAGGGGTCGCAAGCAGAATGGGCTATACCTATGATGACATTGAAGATTTAAAAATCGCTGTCAGCGAAGCTTGTACAAACGCTGTCCAGCATGCATACAAAGATGAAAATAAGGGAGAAGTATCCGTGCGGTTCGGTGTGTTTGAGGATCGGCTGGAGGTCATTGTCGCCGATCAGGGAGACAGCTTTGATTTTGATCAGAAGCAGCAGGATCTCGGGCCGTACACACCTTCGCACACAGTCGATCAATTGTCAGAAGGAGGGCTCGGTCTGTATTTAATGGAAACGCTCATGGATGAAGTCAAAGTTCAAAGCAACTCTGGCGTAACCGTGGCGATGACAAAGTATTTAAATGGGGAGCGAGTTGATCATGGCACAACCATCAAAAACTACGAAACTAACTAAAGATGAAGTTGATCGGCTCATACGCGACTTTCAAACACATGATAATAAAGAAGCCCAGGAAACACTCGTCGAGGTGTATACCAATCTCGTCGAAATGCTGGCAAAGAAATATTCAAAAGGAAAAAGCTTTCACGAAGACCTCCGCCAGGTCGGGATGATCGGACTTCTCGGAGCCATTAAACGGTATGATCCCGAGGTCGGCAAATCCTTTGAAGCATTTGCGATTCCGACCATCATCGGCGAGATCAAACGCTTCCTCAGGGATAAAACATGGAGCGTACACGTCCCGAGACGGATTAAAGAACTCGGGCCGCGCATTAAAATGGCGGTGGATCAGCTGACGACAGAGACGCAGCGGTCGCCGAAAGTCGAAGAAATCGCAGCCTTTCTCGATGTGTCAGAAGAGGAAGTGCTTGAAACGATGGAGATGGGAAAAAGCTATCAGGCGCTTTCTGTCGATCACAGCATCGAAGCGGATGCGGACGGAAGCACCGTCACGATTTTAGATATCGTCGGGTCGCAGGAGGAAGGATACGAACGCGTCAACCAGCAGATGATGATCAAAAGCGTGCTTCATGTGCTGTCCGACCGCGAAAAACAGATTATCGATCTAACATTTGTGCAAAATAAAAGCCAAAAAGAAACAGGGGACATTCTCGGAATATCTCAAATGCACGTCTCGCGCCTGCAGCGGAAAGCGGTGAAAAAACTGAGAGAGGCCTTGATTGGAGATCCCTCCATGGAGCTAATGTAATGATTCAGGTTGAAGAAAATGAACATGTTCAAACTCTCGTATACCAATTAAATAAAGAAGGCAAGTCCATATGCGGCGACAGCTTTTTTATGAAGGCGAATGAAGAAGAATTAGTTTGCGCGGTAGCGGACGGTCTCGGCAGCGGATCTCTTGCCAACGAATCCTCGTCAGCCATTAAAGATATCGTGGAAACGTATGCGGATGAGGATGTGGAAAGCATCATTGAGCGCTGCAATCAAGCGATGAAAAACAAAAGAGGGGCGACTGCCTCCATCTTAAAAATCAATTTCATCAAAAGGGAATTGACATACTGCTCGATCGGCAACGTCCGTTTCTTCCTGCACTCCCCATCAGGCGAAGTCTTTCATCCGCTGCCGATTTCGGGTTACCTCTCAGGCAAACCGCAAAGATACAAAACGTATACGTCATCATACGAAAAAGGGGCGAGGTTCATCATCTACACGGATGGGCTTGAGGTCCCGCATATCCGCACCTGCTTAAAGCAGGGACACTCAATAGAAGATATATCAAAATCACTTCATCCGTACACAACATCCAGACGTGATGATTTGACCTATATTCTAGGGCAGCTTTTATCGTAAGGCTGCTTTTTTTATGTTCCGCCGTTTTTTGATACACTAGAGAAAGAATGAAGAGATGGAGGCTTTTGTGATATGGAAACGTTAGCCCTTTTGAAAAAACAAATCGCTGAAGAAACAGCGTTATCCCAAAAACATGTCGAAAGTGTCATCCGCCTGCTGGAAGACGGCAATACCGTCCCGTTTATTGCGCGGTACCGAAAAGAGCAGACCGGCTCAATGGACGAGGTGCAGATTCAGGCAATTTCCGAGCGGTGGCAATACATACAAAACCTGACGCAGCGGAAAGAAGAAGTCATCAGATTGATCTCAGAGCAGGACAAGCTGACGGAAGGGCTGAAGCAAAAAATCGAACAAGCGGTCAAGCTTCAGGAAGTCGAAGATTTATACCGTCCCTTCAAACAAAAACGGAAAACAAAAGCCACCGTCGCCAAAAGCAAAGGCCTTGAACCGCTTGCGGACTATATTCTTTCTCTCCCGAAAGAAAACCGCCTTCACGACATCGCTGATCAATATATCAGTGCAGAAAAAGAAGTCGCTTCAAGAGAGGAAGCCATTGAAGGCGCGAAGCACATCATAGCCGAGCAAATCTCGGATGATCCTCATTTCAGAAAGTGGATCCGCCAGGAAACGTATAAAAAAGGAATTCTCACTTCCGCGGCAGGCAAGTCAGCCGCAGATGACGAGAAAAACGTCTATGAAATGTACTACGAGTACGAAGAGCCGATCCAAAAGGTCGTTCCTCACAGAGTGCTTGCGATGAACCGCGGTGAAAAAGAAGGCATTTTAAAGATTGCGATCGAACCGCCCGCCGATCAGATAAAAACTTATTTAGAAAAGCAAATCATCAAACGCCGTGAAACGCCTGTGAAAGAAACGCTGAAAGAAGCCATTGAGGACAGTTACAAACGTCTGATCCAGCCGGCTATTGAGCGCGATATCCGCAAAGAGCTGTCAGAAAAAGCAGACGCGCAGGCGATTCATATTTTCGCTGAAAACCTGCGTAAGCTCCTGCTGCAGCCGCCGATGAAGGGGAAAGTTGTGCTCGGCGTCGATCCGGCCTTCCGTACGGGGTGCAAACTGGCAGTTGTTGATGAGACGGGAAAAGTGCTGAAAATCGACGTCATTTACCCGCACGCTCCCGTAAAAAAGACAGCGGAAGCCCGGAAAAAAATCAAAGAATTGCTGGACCGGTACGAAGTCGAGGTTGTGGCGATCGGAAACGGCACGGCATCACGGGAGACAGAGCAATTCGTCGTTGATGTGCTGAAAGAAACAGAGCGGGACATTTATTATGTCATCGTCAATGAGGCCGGAGCAAGCGTGTATTCCGCGTCAGAAATCGCCCGTGAAGAATTTCCGGATTTTCAGGTCGAAGAGCGCAGCGCCGTCTCCATCGCGCGGAGATTGCAGGACCCGCTGGCCGAGCTTGTAAAAATTGATCCTAAATCCGTCGGCGTCGGGCAATACCAGCATGATGTGAGCCAAAAGCATTTAAACGAATCTCTCCGTTTTGTCGTAGAGACCGTCGTCAACCAAGTCGGGGTGAATGTCAATACAGCATCAGCCGCGCTGCTTCAATATGTAGCCGGGTTATCCAAAACCGTTGCCGGCAATATCGTTAAAAAAAGGGAAGAGCTCGGCAAATTCACAAACCGCAAAGAGCTGAAAGAAATCCCGCGTCTCGGCGCAAAAACATATGAACAGTGCATCGGCTTTTTGAGAGTGCCCGGAGGACCGGAGCCGCTCGACCGCACCGGGATACACCCGGAAAGCTATAAAGAGACAAAGGCGCTGCTCAAAAAACTGCAGCTCACTGCGAATCAGATCGGAAGCGCGGACGTAAAAGAGAAAATAAGCGCACTGCCGCTGTCTGAAACGGCTGAAGAGCTCGGTATAGGGGAAATTACACTTACGGATATTTGCGGGCAGCTGACAAGGCCGGAGCGAGATCCTCGTGACGAAGTGCCGAAGCCTTTGCTGAAAAAAGACGTTCTGCAGCTTGAGGATTTAAAGGAAGGAATGGAATTGCAGGGCACCGTCCGCAACGTTGTAGACTTCGGCGCTTTCGTCGATATCGGCGTCAAACAGGACGGGCTTGTGCACATTTCAAAACTGAGCAATCAATTCGTCAAACATCCTCTCGACGTCGTATCGGTCGGAGACATCGTCACCGTATGGGTCGAAGGGGTGGACGTGCAAAAAGGCAGAGTGTCGCTGTCTATGGTAAAATAAAAGCACTGCTTACGAGCAGTGTTTTTTTCTGTAGAAATACCAGCACTGATTCAGCAGTTTGATTTGGTAATTATCCTTTTCTAAAAACGCTTTTTGCATTTGTTTCATCAGCCAATTCGGCATGGCTCATTCCTCCTCAGCTTTTAGTTAGAGGTCGGTTTTAACTCATTGTATGCGAACGGTGAATTGTCCCGTTCAATGTTTTTAAAGCGGGGTGCACTTATGGATAACGAACAACTTCAAAAGCTGACGGAAGACATCTCTGCACAAGATTTCGGAAAGCCGTTCCGTCACAGAGCCTTCTTCAATGACCGGCTGAAAACGACAGGCGGCCGGTACATGCTGTCTTCCCATAACATCGAATTAAACCGCAAATATCTGATCGAACACGGGCAGAGCGAGCTGATAGGAATCATCAAACACGAGCTGTGCCATTATCATCTTCATCTTGAGGGAAAAGGGTACAAGCACAGAGACAAAGACTTCAGAGACCTGCTTCAGAAAGTCGGAGCGCCGAGATTCTGCACGCCGCTGCAAACCAAAAAGACACAAAAGAAAACATATATGTATAGATGCGCGGCTTGCGGCCAACAGTATATAAAGAAGCGGGCAATGAACCCGGAAAGATATGCCTGCGGAAAGTGCAGAGGAAAAATCAAAAGAATTTTTTAAAAAGGCTTGACTCATTTTAATGTTCTATGTTAAATTATAAAAGTCGTTGAGAGACAACGACACTTTCTCAAAAAAATAAATGTTGCTTCTTGACACAATATGTCGCATCATTTATAATTAAGAAAGTCTGATTATTCCACAGTAGCTCAGTGGTAGAGCTATCGGCTGTTAACCGATCGGTCGCAGGTTCGAATCCTGCCTGTGGAGCCATATGGAGAAGTACTCAAGTGGCTGAAGAGGCGCCCCTGCTAAGGGTGTAGGTCGCGTAAGCGGCGCGAGGGTTCAAATCCCTCCTTCTCCGCCAGATAAGTTCTCAACCAGACGGCCCGTTGGTCAAGCGGTTAAGACACCGCCCTTTCACGGCGGTAACACGGGTTCGAATCCCGTACGGGTCACCATTTACCTTCGTTGGGCTATAGCCAAGCGGTAAGGCAACGGACTTTGACTCCGTCATGCGTTGGTTCGAATCCAGCTAGCCCAGCCATTTTATTTAAAAATTTTGAATCACTTTTAGAGCGAGCCATTAGCTCAGTTGGTAGAGCATCTGACTTTTAATCAGAGGGTCGAAGGTTCGAGTCCTTCATGGCTCACCACTTGTCACGCGGGTGTGGCGGAATTGGCAGACGCGCTAGACTTAGGATCTAGTGTCTTACGACGTGGGGGTTCGAGTCCCTTCACCCGCACTTTCTTTTCAAAGTGCTGATCATCATCACTAGCTTATATGCTTAGTGGAAAGACAGCTTCATAGCACGCGGTCGTGGCGGAATGGCAGACGCGCTAGGTTGAGGGCCTAGTGGGTGAATAACCCGTGGAGGTTCAAGTCCTCTCGGCCGCATCAATGATACCAAGGGTTTAGACGCCCTTGGTATTTTTTATTTCTTTTAAAAATATGTGTTTTGTGACCAAAAGTGTCCACTAACTTATAGTAAGTCATCTAATTTGTCAGCCATTTCTTTCTGTTTGTTAGGATATAAATGGCCATATACGTCAATAGTTGTTTTCACTGAAGCGTGACCTAGACGTTCTTTTATTGTGATGTAGTCTTCACCTTGATTTATTAAAAGAGCAACATGTGAGTGTCGAAAATCATGTAATCTGATTGGTTCTAGGTCGGTGTCTCTGCAAAAATATTTTATCTTTCGGCTGAAAATATCCTTTGATGATGGTGTATCCTTATATTGAAATACATAAGTGTTTTCTGAATGAGGAATCATTAATGATTTGAATAATTCTTTTTGGTGTCGTTTCCAATGTTCTAATAGCTGTAATAATTTTTGGTTTATACTTATACGCCGGAAGCCATTCCTTGTTTTTGGTTTAGTAACAATAAATTCACCTTTTATAAGAGTGGCTGACTTTCGAATATCCAGTTCCATTATGTAGGGGTCTATATCGTTCCATTGCAAAGCTAACATTTCGCCGCATCTTAATCCTGTCAGGTAAGCTGTTGTATAAAATGTTTTAAACAATAGTTGATCGTCAGGTATGAAACTAATAAATTTTTTGAATTCTTCAGGTCTCCAAAACTTCATTTTTTTATGGTTTAGAGGTAATCTCTTAACTTTGCCACAAGGGTTTTCTTTTATCACATCTTCATTTATTGCTTTTTCAAATAATTGGCTCAAAGTAGCTAAAAGGTTATTTACTGACTTGTTACTCAATTTTTTTTCAATAAGATGTTTTCTGAATTCAATGATCTCATTGTGTGTAATTCTTTTGATATCTGCATGTTCAAAATAATCTCGTATATGTTTGTTGATTGTGTATAACTGTACACTATGATAACCCGGTTTACTTGAAGTTTTACATTCATCTAAGTACAACTCTATTAATTCTGGAAAACTGATTTTTTTATTTCTTATCCAGTCTTTTGATGCGTGTTTACTTCTAAAGTTGGCCTCTAATGTAAGGGCATCCTTTTTTGTGGGGGCAGTTGGTCTTTTTCTTATTCTTTTTCCAGTTATAGGATCATTACCTAAACTTACATCTACTTTATATTTTCCACTCTTTGTTTTTTTGATCGGCATTACTATCTCTCCTTACCCAAACGCTTTAAGCTGGTTATTACAGAAATTGAATACACTGTTCAGGGTGTTACCGGGCTGCGCGAATTTATAATCGACAACCGCAGATAAAGGCACTTCAAAATAAGACGCCACTTGCTCTTGAGTGAATTCTCTAATGATGGGGATGGCATCATGAATCATTCTGTCTGTGAGTAACAGTTCTGAGGCAAAAAGATTTGCTTGATGTTCGAGTTTATCTTTCAGGGCACTTGAACAGTTCAGAATCTTAAAAGTATTGAGATTTTTGTGTAGGTAATAATGCCCTAACTCGTGGGCAATTACAAAGTGTTCGTATTTTAAATTTTCATTGATATGAATTAGATATTGATTTGTGGGTTCATCAAATTGAAGAAATCCATTTGCTTGTCCTAGATTATTTTTTAAGATGTAAATACCCAAAGATTCACATATTTGATAAACGTTATTTGTGCCATATTCTTTTATTACAGCTAACGATTTATGTTTTATTCTTCTACTTGTATAAATGATAATCACTCTTTCTTTTTTAACTCGTCTATGAATTTAATTCCGTTTTTTAATGCTTTCTTAATTAATAAAGCAGTTTCTTCATCGAATTCACCGTTATTCATAAAAAGGAGTGTATCTTCATCCTTTAATTCCTGGATGGCTTCGTTAATTGTTTTGTTCAGCAGATTATTGTCATTAGATTCTTTGTTTTGGTTCACCTGTTCTTTTCCTAATAAATAATCTGTTGTTACATTGTAAACGTCACTGATCTTTTTCAAAGTAGAAGTATCGGGGTCTCTGTAATCTCTTTCATAATTAGATAATGTGTTTTTGGATATTCCAATTTTATTAGCAGCTTGTTGTTGATTCCAACCTAAGTTTTCTCTACATATTTTTAATCTTTGACCTAATGTCATAATGTTTTTCACTCCACGAAAAGTTGATTATGAAAAGAATAATACCACTATGTGTGGATTTTTTCATTTTAGTTAACGAAAAGTTTACTTTTAATATTGACATCAACTTTACGTTGTTTTATTCTGGTTATACAAATCAACTTAACGTTAACTAAATCGTTATTATTTACAGATGGCGCATAAAAAATACACAAACAGTTGATTTTTGTGTTGACGTACACGAAACGTTGATTTATAATGAAATTAACCACGAAAAGTTGATTAAGGAAGGAGAAAATATATGAAACAGTTTTTAACTGCTAAGGATATTCAAGATATTCTAGGGGTTAAACAAGCGAAATCATATGAAATTATTCGTCAACTGAATGCTGAAATGTTAAGAGAAGGTTATAAGGTCATTAGGGGAAGAGTTAATAAACAGATATTTGAGAAACGTTACTTTTATGAAAGTAATAAAAGTAAAACGGGTTGATAATATGAGTTTAAGGCAAACAAATTCATTCATGAGGGATGCTGTACCACTAGCTAGACAGATGGAGGGGCATTGGTCGGTGAGAATGAAACTGGCGCTAAATCAAGTCATTGTAAAACATCTTTTGAGTAAGCCACTTTCAAAGAATAACATTCAGGAGCTGCTTAAAAAAGGCGTTTCATATCGCCGGATTTGTAAAAATTACGGTATCGGCAGAAAAGACCTTTCTGCACTTCAACAAAAACGTATAGTGTGAAGTCATATACCACTATCGGTATTGTTAGAAAAACTGAAAGGGGGAATGCGATGAAAGTAAAGGTGAATGCAACGATTGTTATGGATATTGAAGCCTTAGAAGCTGACAAGAATTTTGAACATTTTGCTGATTATGCAATTTCTGAATCTTATGTAGTGGAAGCGCCAACTTATGATTTAGCCAATGTAGAAGTATCAAAACAGCTTAAAGGGTGGCATTGGTGGTGCATATGGTCGGTTGAGCCAACGGGCAAGAAAGATAACCGAGTGTTCGTCTTGTACAATGATGAATTGTACGAAAAATGTCATTAGAAAGGATTTTGCTCTTTGAAAACTACATACAGACAAAGAAAGCGCCTTGATGATTACCATCAAGAACGCCCGCAATAAAACCTCAACAATTTTATTATAGGGCATTTTTGATGAAAAGTCATGCGTGAGTATTTGAGTGATGAACAGCAATCACTTTAAATGCTGTAGCAGGCTAGAATAAGCGTGCGGCATGGCTGTAATCAGCCTGATGGCTATAAATAGCCTACTAGGTCGCCATGAAGGATTTTTCCGTTAGCGACTGACAAGCGCCACGATGGAGACAGTACCGGAGCGAATCTGTGAATATAAAATTGAAATTTAAATAACCGAATAAAAATAACGGAATGGAGATGTAAAAAAATGAATTTAAATTTTATCGTACCGGACATCAATATGACTTTTGGGGAAATGAGATACATGGGACTTAACAGAGAAAGATACGTATATGATCGAGAAAACAATAAGCGTACTGATGTACTGGAATCGCGAATTTATAACATTGCTAGTGCTGTTCAAGGTGGTCAAATTGAGGTAACTATTCCTGAGTATGCTGGAGCAAAAGAAATCCCTGCTTTTGCTGAAATTGAGTTGAAAAACCCAAAAATTAGCGCTATGGCAACCAGTCAAAGGGATTCAACTTTTGCCAATGTAATGTGGAAACTTGAAGCTGATGATATTGTTGTGAAAGGCGGTTCTTCTGTAAAACCTGCTACTACAACTGGCGGGAATGATAAGAAATAGTCTATTGATGGGTTATAGCTAAGTAGTAATGATGTTTCAGGAAACGGAGGTAAATGGCAAAGTGAAGACTGTAAAATCTGTGTACCTTGAAAATGTCATTATCCCTACGATTGAACTTGGTGAATGTCATCGTTGTGATGAAGACAATGCTGTAGAGTATTTTCGGGAAGAAGTCCCGAGGGGATATGTATGGGAAACGTATTGTCACTCCTGTAGAGAAAAAACATCAGGGTATGAATTCTGATGATTAATATTAGTGATTTCTTTAATAAAAGGTTTTGGAAGTATAGGGGCAAACGTATTCGTCCTTACATGAGAAATAATTTGAAATTGGCAGGCGCAATTATTTTTGTGCCTGTTTTTTTGTTGTCCATGTTCATCTTCTGGAAAGATCAGTTGCTCCATCTGGACGTTATGAAAACTGTAAAACATTTTGAGTGGAATGTACCTCTGATAATCAAGAGTGTACTGTTCTCTCTCTTGGCTGTGGCGGCGTGTGCTGTCCTAGCTTATTTTTTGTTTTATGATGCGTATAAAAAGCTGTACCACAGGCAAAAAATTGCGAGGATGATTTTTTCGAATAAGTTTTATGAAAAGGAAAGCGTTCAGGTGAAAAAACTGTTTTCGAATGACACGGCTACTAAAGAAAAAATCACTTACTTTCCAAGAATGTATTATCAAGTCAAAGACAATCACATTTATATCCGTATAGCTATGGATATGAGCCGTTTTCAGAATCGCTTCCTAGACTTGGGAAAGGATTTAGAAAACGGCTTATTTTGTGACCTGGTGGATAAAGAAATGGAAGAAGGCTTTGTCTGCTTCAAACTGCTTTATGATGTGAAGAAAAACCGTATTTCAATAGATGACGCAGTGGCGAAAGATGGTGTTTTGCCATTAATGAAACATGTGTCATGGAAGTTTGATAAGTTGCCGCATATGCTGATCTCCGGCGGTACAGGCGGAGGGAAAACCTATTTCATGTTAACGATCATAAAAGCGTGTGTAGGGCTTGGGGCAGATGTGAAAATCTTAGACCCGAAAAATGCCGATTTAGCCGACTTGGAAGAGGTGCTGCCGAAAAGAGTCTATTCGCAGAAAAATGGCATTCTTATGTGTCTGAGGAAGTCGGTTGATGGCATGATGGAGCGAATGGATGAAATGAAGAAAATGCCCAATTACAAGACGGGTGAAAACTATGCCTATTTAGGGTTGAAACCTGTATTTATCTTCTTCGATGAATACGTGGCGTTCATGGATTTGCTGGACATGAAAGAGAGGAATGATGCTTTATCCTACATGAAACAATTGGTTATGTTGGGACGGCAAGCTGGTTATTTTCTTGTTTTAGGGGCACAGCGCCCGGATGCAAAATATCTAGCGGACGGGATACGAGATCAGTTTAGTTTCCGTGTGTCGTTAGGCTTGATGTCTGATACAGGGTACGGAATGATGTTTGGTGATGTTGACAAAGCGTTTGTGAATAAAAAAGTGACAGGGCGAGGTTATGCCAATGTTGGCACAGGATCAGTTTTAGAGTTTTACAGTCCGATTGTACCGAAGGGGTATGATTTCATGTCATCTATTAAAGAATCGCTGGTTGGAGTCACGGGAGCGCAGGCGACGGCAGTCGCCAGCGGCAGCGTAAGCGACCAGACGGCCAGCGGTGAGCGAAGGAGCGAAGCGAGTGAGTGAACTACAAAAACCCCCCCACGCTAACAGGGGGGTAGTAATCGTAAAAGAAAAAGAAGAAAACGCTGAAAAGCCTTTAACATCAATGGTTGACTACATTCGTGTGACTTTCAAAACGCATGATGTTGATCACATTATCGAGAACATTCTTCACTTGAACAAAGATTTCATGACAGAAAAGCCAAACGGTTTTTACGGATATGTCGGAACGTTTGAACTGGACTTCATAAAGGTTTTTTACTCTCCGCCCGGAGATAATAGAGGTATTCTGGTCGAGTTATCGGGTCAAGGCTGTCGACAATTTGAGTCGTTCTTAGATTGCCGGAAGAAAACATGGTTTGATTTCTTTCAAGACTGTATACAGCATGGTGGGTCATTTACTCGTCTTGATCTGGCAATTGACGATAAAAAAACATACTTTTCAATCCCGGAATTGTTGAAAAAAGCCCAAAAGGGCGAATGTATTTCACGGTTTAGGAAATCTGATTTCAATGGCTCATTCGATTTATCGGATGGTGTAACAGGCGGAACGACAATTTATTTCGGCTCAAAAAAATCAGAAGCGTACCTCTGCTTTTATGAGAAAAATTATGAACAAGCTGAAAAATACAATATCCCGTTAGAAGAATTAGGCGATTGGAATCGCTATGAATTGCGCTTAAAAAGTGAACGAGCGCAAGCCGCAATTGATGCTTTGATGAAAACGAAAGACTTAACATTAGTCGCCATGCAGATCATTAATAATTATGTAAGGTTCGTTGATGCTGACGAGGAAGTCACTCGGGAGCATTGGAAAACGAGCCTTTTTTGGTCTGAATTTATAGGCGATGTAGGGAAACTGAAACTGTACATGAAGCCGCAAAGAGACTTTTACCAGAAAACACGGAATTGGCTGAAAAACTCATGTTCCCCCACCATGAAAATGGTGCTGGAAGCTGACCAACACTTGGGACGTAATGACCTCTCGGACATGATTATGGAAGCCGAGCTGTCAGAGAAACAAGAAAAGATGCTGGATGTGTTTCTTGCTGAAGTGAGGGACATGGTCGTTTAGCATTTTAAATAGATTGCTATCGCTCTTAAACACAGGTGATGCGATTAAACGTATGTGTCAACGGTACCGGAACGAAGTGAGGATAAGGAGTTGACATATTCAGCGCAACCAAAACCCTCTTGGCATTGAACAAACAACCGTTTGTTCCTGCCTACCGGCGAGGGAGTCCCCCGATGATTCGGGGGAATAGGGGGATAGATTATTAGCGATCCAACGGGCTTCCGTTGGTGGGTTTGGGTGAAACCCATGATATTAAACAAGAAAGGTGTGCTGTCATGGTAGTGCATCATCTTAAGATATATCCAGAGTATTATGAGGCTGTTTGGAAAGACGTAAAGAAATTTGAAATTAGAAAAAACGACAGGTTCTATGTGGTCGGAGATACGCTTGTGCTTCATGAATGGATGGATGGATTTACAGGTCGAAAATTAGAAGCGCAAATTATATATATTACCGATTACAAACAGCGTCCCGGGTATGTAGTTCTTGGTATCGAAAGAATTAAGGGATGAATATGTTACATTCAATATTTTTCGTAATTGTGAGTTTGCTTGGCAGCGGTTTTTTATTCTTTTTGTTATATCCCAAGCTTCAATATCTGGCGGACCGTTATCAGTGGACAGAAAATGCGATGTTTATTATTTCTCTTTCTGTGGCAGGGATTGTTGGTTTGCTGGGGCAAATTTCCGAAAATGTTTCTTCTGATGCGTTTGCAAAGGTATTTTATTTTACCTTTGTTTTTTTATGGGGTTTTTCATTATGCGTAGGCGCTTTTCTAAGAGAACGTTAAGGGAGGAATAAATATGAATGGCGTTAATCTCCTTAATCCGGCTTTGCTGGAAAGGGAATTAGAGTCAATTGGTCATTTAAATTTGTTTGATGAAATTGTTGAACAAATGAAAGAAGTCTCTTCTTATGAAGAATCATTTATTGTTCAGGTGACTGCTGAGGTGAATGGTTTTTACCAAAAGGTATATGCAGTGTTTTCGATTGTCGAAGAAGATGAATTAGAAGAGCAGCACGAAAAAGATGTTCATTTTGAAGCTATTGGCTATTCAAAACCAGTTGCGCAGTAAAGTGAAGGGATGTGTTCTTTCGTGATCGTTCATCATTTAAAGATACTTCCGGAAGAGTTTGAAGCTATTTCTAAAGGGGCTGCTGAGGTTACAGTCAGCGAAAATATTTATAAGGCCAAAGATGTTTTGTGCCTTCATGAATGGAAGGGCGAGTGTACGAAGCGAGTCATAGAAGTCCTTGTTTTAGATAGGCGTCAGTCATTGACACCTGGTCTTATAGTATTAAAGATCGAAAAAATGAAGGAAGGAGAAAATAACAGCGATCTATTTAAATAATTTCAATAAGGAGGAATAAAGATGAATAGCTTTAATCTTCTCAATCGAGCATATTTAGAAAGTGAGTTAGAAAAGATCGGTTTATTGAAATTGGCTGAGGAATTCATTGAAAGGTTGAATGAATTAGTCCCTTATTATGAGAAGGGTCAAAGGATTTTGCTTGAATCTGAGCATCCCTTAAAGGATGATTTTAAACGTTTTGTGTCTGCTGTCTTCTTCATTCCTGAAAGTGAAGATGAAGAGGAAGAAATAGAGGAAGTTGATGTTGAGTTTGAAATATTGAGATCGTATGATAGCTCTCCAAAATGAGGAGGATTTATGAAATATAAAATTGTCAATGAGTCCACTCTTATAGATACATTAGAACGGCACCTAAATGGTCATCTTTTAGACGATGTTTTAGAAAGGCTGAGTGATGAAATCTCTTCCGGCTATGAACAGATGATTATTGTTCATGTTCGCAAGGATGATGGCGGCGAAATGGTGGCGAATTTGTACTTTCATTTTCGAGTCATGGAAGAATATGAGGGTGAAAGTGAGTATGGTGAGGTTTTTGTGGAATTTGTTATGTATGACCCATATGTTGTTAGAAAAGATTATGAAGCAACCTACTTGAAGAATGGAGGACGATGATAGAAGGAGTGGTTGTGTGTCTGCTGTTGACGATCAATTCAGAAGCTTGGGGTTTAATGTAGGCATCCCGTCGCTGGTTTTTGTAAGAAGTCTAAGCAGAGATTGTATGTTGGTTGTGGAAGGTCAAAGGGTCAAAGGTTTTTCTGAGTACAGATACACCTTTTATAAAACGAGGTATTTGCCGGATGGACGAATGACAAGTGTAAAAGTTTATATAGAGAATCAAGGCATAAAAAGGGTGGTACATCGTGTAGCATCCTTTTTATCATTCTTGGAAAGTACAAAGCAAATTGAAAAAGGCACAGTTTAAAGGGGTGAAAAGATGCTTCAAAAGGAAAATGAAAACGAGAAAAAAGAAGAATCACTTTTTAAGGCTGCTTTCCAAAAAATAAAACAAGTCCGTCGGCCTGAGAAAACAAATACAAAAGTACCGCGAGATCGTACCCGATTGGTCGCAGGGACGTTGTGGACGTGTGTAGGAGCGTTACTTCTCTTTTGTCTCCTATCTGTTTTGTTGTCTGTTAACACTCGATCTACTGTAAATGACTTAAGGAATCAATCCAGTAAGCCTGCTGATAGCGAAAAACAGAATATGTCTACAACGGCGGCTGAAAATTTCTTGTCAGGCTTCATCAATGAATATATCAACGTGAAAAACAATCAAGACGCCATCGACGAAAGAAAAAAGAATCTTGAGAGTTACATGGTGAAACAGACACAAACAAGCTTTGATGAAGGCGATCGCTTCGATATGGATGGCTTTAAGGGAGATCGTCAGCTAAATGATTACAGCTTGTATAACGTGAAAGAAGGTGATAAAGGGAAGCTTTTTCAGTACAAAGTGACATATACGAATCTCTTTCCGGTAGAAAAAGAAGTTGAGAAAAAAGTGAAGGATGGGAAAAAGGAAAAGAAAGTGAAAGAGAAAGTCACAGAAAATGAAAAAGCTGAAAAACAAGTGCTGCTAAATATTCCTGTAGTCAATAAAGGCGATGCATTCGCCGTCTCTGCTGTCCCATACTTCACTGAGATATACGATTTAAAGGGCAATGTATCAGCTTCAGAGAAGGAAGAAACGAGGGATGAATACGCAGGAGATAAAAAGGAAGCGATTGAGTCATTTCTTACATCTTTCTTTGAAAAATATGCTTCTGAAAAACAAGAGGAAATGGTGTATATGATGAAAAAGCCGGAAGCGCTTCAAGGAAGCCTTGTATTCGGTGAAGTGAAAAGCGCTAAGGTCTTCGGGACGAAAAAAGGTTTCGAGGTTATTTGTGCTGTCCAATTTAAAGAAAAAGAAAATGATATACCTGTCAATGAAAGCTTTACGCTCGAATTAACAGAGAACAGCGGTCAATTTTATGTGAATGAATTAAAACACAATTAGAAAGGGGAAAACAAAATGGATTTATTTAACCATTTGATTATGGGGGCTGGCCTCCCTACTCTTAGCGGGGTTAAAGGCTGGGTTTTGGACATTGTCTCGCAGTTTATTGTGATTGTTGTCGTGGCTTTGGCTGCTAAGCACTTCGTGAAATTGAAAATAGGCGGAATTGTGGCGGCTTGTGTTCTCGGAAGTGCTGTTACATGGACTATTCGTCACTGGTCGCAGTTCTCCGGCTGGGTTGACGCACTCATGAACAAATTGTAAGGAGTGATATTGTGGGGCGTCTAGTTTTTAATTATCGGAAGGCAATGCGGGAGCCGAAAAAAATTCAACAGCTTACCGATAATTTTTCATTGCCGTTTGCTATTGAGTTGATACCTGCAATCAACTACTTTATTTTTGTGGCTCTATGCTTCGGTTTTTGGTACGGCGTGAGGATGATTTTCCCTCACGCTTTTGAAAATACATTCTTTATCGTGATTTTTGGTACCCCGGTATTGTTAACCATGCTTGTAACGAAAATTAAACCGGAAGGAAAAAACATCTATCTGTATTTCTTTGACTTTGCAAAATACTATTTTCTGATTAAGCTTCCTGAAAAGAAGTTTTGTAATGACCGTAAGGTGGATTTAAGTAATGAAAAGCAAATTGAGTTCCGAAAATTAGTAGAGGTGGTGGGAAAATCGAATGAAATTAAGAACACCGATGAAAGCCATATACAACAACCTGTTGTTGACAAGAACGGGAGACGTTTGGGCGTATTACCGCATAAAAAGCAGTTCCATCCCAATGCAGAATAAAGAAAAGGTCGAGAATTACAAACAAAAATGGAAACACTTATTCGAAGAAATTACTTCATATGATGACTTTCATTTAATGATGTATCCAAGTGAATATGAGTTGGAAAAACGATTTGAGGATTTAGAATCTGATCTTGCCGAAGATGCTTTGGATGTGGCTCGTTATTACAATGAGGAAACAGTAAGACTCTTGGAACAACGTTTAGGGCGGCTTACCAAGTATGATTTTATCTTCGGCATTAAATTGAAAAACAGCCTTGTTAACATCAGCGTTGAAATGAAAGACAATGTATTGTCATTGTTCAATACGGCGACTGATACAGTCGTCAAAATGTTGGGGTGGGAACAAAATGTTCCGACCTCCTTTTTTTATAAGTATGAAGAAGTTGAAGAGACATTAGCCAATGTAATGGCGTCCATTCGGGGCGAACGGCTGACGAAGCAGGAAATGACGTACATGAATCGTTATCATTTTGTGCGTGGCTTAAAGCATCGAATCGAAGAGGAAAGCGAGATTAGAAACGTCAGATCAATCACGAATACACTTATTGACCCTACAAATCCTTCTGTATTACATCTCCATAGTGATCAAGATGAAGGCTTCACTTCTTTTGTTGTCGTTGATGAATTTTTGCACAACATGTCTGAAAGTGATTTGTTTTATGAAGCGCAGGCTCTTCCGTTTCCAGTAGAAGTACAGATCAAGGCACAGACAGAATCGAAGTCTATCACTAAACCAGCCTTAAATATCAAGAAGCAACAATTGAAAGAGGAACAGCGTGAACAGCATAGCACAGGTGACCGCAGTGACGTTTCAACTGTGACCAGTGCGACGATGGTGCGGCATCTGCAAGATGAAATAAAAAAAGAAGAAGTGTACTTGATGAATTGGCTGGCCGTCATTGTGGTTCATGGCAAAGATAAAAAGGACTGTACCCGAAAGGCTACGATTGTTAGGCGTCATTTAAAAGGGGCGGGCATCACATGCAGGCTTCCTGTGGCGGATCAATTGAAACTGTTTTATAAGATGCTGCCCGGCGAAAAGTTAGATATAACGGATAAAAACTGGATTCAAAAAACAACACAAGATGGGCTGGCTGAAGGTTTGTTTGCTGTTAACTCTGATATAGGTTCAAAAATAGGATTCTTTCTTGCTTGGGTTGATCGTTTCATTGAGCACACCGATTTAGAAAGCGCCATTCTATCAAGTCGTGATTTTGTCTTATTTCATCCATTCTTAGCGAATCAACAGTTAAAAGGGTCGAAGACACGTTCACCTCACTGTCTGATTACAGGAGACACAGGGAACGGAAAGTCATACCTCGCAAAATTGATTTTTAATTATATCAGCATGCTGAACGTTAAGGCGCTTTATATTGACCCCAAAAAAGAAATGAGGAAATGGATACGCCGAGTTTTAAACGATCAAGAGATCAGAGAAAGGTTCCCTCTGTATATCGCTCATTTAGAAAAATACAACTATATTACGTTAGATCATGAGGACAAAGGAAACTGGGGCGCATTAGACCCGATTTCCTTCCTCCCACCTATGAAAGCGAAAGACCTCGTTCAAGTCATCTTTGAGCAAGTTTATGACTTTAAAGGAAAAGACGATGTGAATACAGCGTTTCTACGTGCGACATCAAATGTCATTGAGATGAAACAAAAAGGGGAACAAGTTGGCTCTCTCCATATCGTGAAGGAGATGCAGAATCATCCGGAGGAAGCCGTGAGAAAAGCAGGCGATTATTTAAATGAAGTTGTGGCGGACTCCATCCTGAAATTATGTATTCATGATGGATCAAACCCGGCTCTATCACTAGAAGAAAGAATCACGATTTTAGAAGTTGAAAATATGGATTTGCCGGAGCACTCTGAACGATTAGAGAACTATACAACCTCACAATTAAAATCAAGTGCGGTTATGTTTGCGCTCGGTAAATTCTGTGAGCTGTTCGGAATGAATCCAGATGAACAGACAGTTGAGTTTATAGATGAAGCATGGATATTTACCACTTCTCAGCAAGGGAAAAAAGTCGAACGTCAAATGCGGCGTATAGGTCGCTCTTATAATAACGCTGAGTATTTTATCTCACAGTCTACAAAAGACGCATTGAAAGAAGAGGACAACGGTAACTTTGGTGTTGCTTTCGCTTTTGATGAACCGAACGAACGTGAAGACGTGTTGAAGTGGATGAACATGGAGGTCACAAAAGAAAATCTGAAAATGATGGAATCCATGTTTCAGGGGCAATGTCTCTTTAAAGATTATTATGGCCGTACTGCAAAAATATCAATTGAATGCCTGTTTGAAGAATGGGAAGGCGCATTGAAAACAGTTGAGAAAAAAGCTGTCGCATATGCCGAAGAAAAATATTTATAAAGGGGATGGAGAAATGGAGGTTGCGCTCTTAAATTCTTTGGTTTTGACCAGCCCGGGCTGTTATAAGGCTGACAAAATTACGATACAAGAAGTTCATGATGTACTGAGGTGTTACGGTTGGCGTTATAAAAGCTTTATCGGGCACAGGTCGACGGCTCTATTTATGCAAGCGCTGCTAGGAATTAGAGTGGAGCATAATCGTAAAATATTCAGGCACATGAGGTATCAAAAAGCAATTTGTTTTAAACTGTATGATCGGTTTCCTGAATGGAAGGTGCTGACCGAAAGGGATTTAGCGAATGCAAATTATCAGTTTTATTTACTGACAAGGCTGGATTAGGAGGAACGACATGAAAAAGAAAAAAATTCTTATAGTGTCAGCTGTCATTTTGCTGTTCATCACTATCATAACAGCAGTATCTACCATTGCGGCGGATGGAGATACAACCACACAGCCCAAAATCCAAAAGTCAGGAGGCGTTGAACTAGAGTCGAAACGATTTCCGATTTCTCGGTATCAGGCGAATAATGAAGCATCTGATGAAATGCTCAAAGGTCCATTTGTAGGGATGACAAATGTGACGTTTTCTTTTGCAGGGAATATCGTTCGTGTGGTCGATGCTGGTATGGATATTATGTATAACCTTAAGCCGATAGATAAATTTGCGGACAGCATCACGAATGTATCAAAAACGGTATATAAATCGCTGAAAAAGAATTTTGGGGAAGCGCTTTTTATCTTTGTGGGCGGTTATGTTGTGTACCTATTTTTTGTAAGAGGAAGTGTGAAGGATGCTATGAGACGTAGCATTCTTTTTATTGTTGTATTAGTTATTGGGGGCTTATGGGTATCAAACGCTGGTTATTACATGAAGGGATTGAATGCCCTTTCTGTTGAGATACAAGGGAAACTGTTAAAAGCAGGAAACGGTTTGATTGGAATAGTAGAAAATGAGGGCATTTATGCTGATGCTTCAAAAATAGAGAAAGGTAAGGAAATGGAAGGAACAGTCGCTGTAATGCGTAATGTGTACTTTGAGATTGCCTTGAAAAAGCCCTATCTCATTGTGAATTATGATCAAACAAGTGCGGCTAAAATCAATGAGAAAGGAGACAGCAAAGAAGAATTAAGTCGTATTGATAAGCTGTTGTCCTATAAATTGTCTGACGAAGGTCAAAAGGAAAAACAGAAATATATAGAGGAAACCGAAATAAAAAAATATAACAATGACACAATGACTTCCGGGAATGTGTTTAATCAGTTGGGGGAATCGGTTATAGCTGTTGTTTCGGCAATAGCAATTGGAATCCCTTTTCTTGCTTTGGCGTTTCTTAGTTTCTTATTACAGATTATCGCTTTAGCGATTGTATTTTTTATTCCGTTCGCTTTTATTATTGCTTATGTCCCGCAATTTGCTATGTCAGGTTTTGTTGCTTTAGGACGTTTGCTAAGCGTTTATCTTTTAAAAGCGATGTTGAGCATTTTAATACTTTTTGTATATGTTCTCTGTTTCATGGTTGATACACTCGTCCCTCCTAATGGTTTTGGAATGTACCTGTTAAATACGGTAGTATTGGCGGCTGTAATGTGGATTGCAATTAAGAAAAGAGATTCGATTGTTCAATTTGTGACTGCCGGAAAAGTTGTATCTGTTGATAATAACATGGTAGACAACATGAGAAAGGAATATGTACAGCCTTCTTGGGAAGCCGCAAAAAAAGGTGCAGGCAGACTATCTGGGGCAATTGGACAAATTGGAAAAGTGTTTGGCAACAGAAAAGGAAAAGGCGGATTCGAAGATCAAGAATCGCCATCTTCTGAGGGAACGAGTGCAGGTGGAAACAGTCCGGGGATGGTGACTGGATTCAACAAGGGAGCTATTTCGAGGACGCCGCAACAAAATGAAAAACCTTCTGTAGCCCCGCCTTCTGAAGAGAGAAAGGCACTTGAAAGAAAGCCGCAAAACATGTCGAAAGAACAGCCTAGATTAACGCCGAGTGAATTACAGAAAAAACAACAGCTTAACTCTTCTGCAAGAGACTGGCGGCGAGAAGGTGTTAAAGCTCCTATGATAGATGATGTTTTGAAAGAAGAACAGGAAGGAGCTTATAAGCGTGCACCAATGCTTCAAGAGAAGATGGATGAAAAAGACCGGTCTGACCAAAGGCAATTTGTTGAGTACGATGCTGCTTCTCATGAGACGAACGGAAATCTTCATCAGCAGGAAGAAGAAAACATAAAAAGAGCACCTTTGTATCAAGAAACGATGACGGAAGAAGAACGAACAGACCAACAACAATTTAGTGAAAGAGAGCACCGGGCAAAGGGTTATGACCATCAGGCAGCAGTGCAACGGGAGAACATTTCTCCGGCTTATCAAGAGGTTCAGAAAGAAACACAATATACTCCGTATTCAACTGTTAAGCAGGAGAATAAACAGCCGAATCAACCAGTTATAAGACCATCTGAGACACCTTCAAAAGTTCGAACAGATGGTTTTTCTATGGAGAAAAAACAATCTGTGTCTTCTAGCGGTGAAAGCAGAT
The DNA here is from genome assembly GCF_027721405.1 of Bacillus sp. KICET-1. Lineage (NCBI taxonomy): Bacteria > Bacillati > Bacillota > Bacilli > Caryophanales > Bacillaceae > Bacillus > Bacillus sp. KICET-1. The sequence goes on along the minus strand of NZ_CP113515.1, from coordinate 370,811 downwards.
TCGTAAATCGTGAAGTTCCAAAAAAGGTCACTGAAAAGCCTTTGACGCTGAAGCGTAATAGTTCAAAAGTGGTTAATAAGGTGGAAACTCTTCCCCTGCATGATATTGTCGGACGCTCATCAGAGAAAGGCATAGACAGACTAAGAGAGGATGAAAGAACATGACGGTTTTAAGTAAGTCGAAGTCTAAAACATACCTTTGGATATTCATATGTTCAACTCCTGTCATCCTCTTCTTTCTTTTGGCGGTAGCTGTCGTCATGTTGATTTCGGGAGAGCATGACATTGGAAACGATGAAATCGGGGGCGGAGATGGAGAGTTTGAAATGGTCGGCATTGCCCCGGAAGTTGAACGTTTTCGTTTTGCTTTTGAGAAATACGCTCGTCAAGAGGGTGTATACGATCAAGTGAATGTGATTATGGCGCTCACCATGCAGGAAAGTGGTGGGCGTTCTTTAGATATTATGCAAAGTTCAGAAAGCATAGGGTTGCCGCCAAATACTATTACAGACCCGGAATACTCTATTGAAGTTGGTGTCAAACATTTTAAAAAAGTGTTTAAGGAAGCTGGAGGAGATGTCCGGCTGGCTTTACAATCGTATAACTTTGGCTCTGGCTTTATCGGATATGTAAAGAAGCACGGCGGCAAATACACAAAAAAACTGGCTTTAGATTTCAGTCGTCTTCAAGCCATTAAGATGGGCTGGAAAAGCTACGGTGATCCGAGTTATGTAGATCATGTGATGCGTTATCTCAAAGGCTCTAATAAGGATGTGAAACCTGTTGACGGCGCAATAGATGGCTATGAAAACATTATGAAAGAAGCTCTGAAATATGAAGGGCAGCCGTATGTGTGGGGCGGTTCAAACCCGAAAAGCGGCTTCGACTGTTCGGGACTTGTTCAATGGTCATATGCGAAGGCTGGCATCACTCTTCCGAGAACAGCGCAGGAACAGCATGGAGCAACGAAAAAGGTCAGTGAAAAACAGGCCGTACCGGGTGACCTCGTATTCTTTGGCGGCACATATGAAGGAAAGGCAATTACTCATGTCGGCATTTATGTCGGTGAAGGTAGGATGTTTAATTCAAATGACAGCGGTATTCAGTATTCTGATCTAAAATCCGGCTACTGGCGCAGTCATCTAGTTTCATTTGGACGCATTAAAAATTAGGAGGTTGTTTCTATGACAAGAAAAACGAATTGGCTTCTTTATGGGATGTTTTTGCTTTTGGTATGTGGGATGGGATATCTTGCTTACTCAAAATTTCAAGAATTTGATAAAGCGAGACAAGGGTTTTTAGAGAAGCAGGCAGAGCTTAAAAAGGAAGAAATACGTCAGTCAGAATCAGGGGGTGCTGCTGAAAATCATGCTTTTTTTGAAGCGTTCTTGAACTACAGCGATATAGATAAGCGATACGAAGCGGTTAAAAAATATACCACGGAAAAAGGGTTTGATTATGCCTTTCCTTCCCGATCTGACAAAAAGCATTCTATCAGTGTACAAAGTAAATTACGTTCGTTGGAAAGCTATTCAAAGCCGATTGATGATTCGACTGAATTGTTTTTGAACATTGTAGAGGTATCAACTACTGCAAACTCTGTAACCAGTCATCAAGTGCTGATTGTCCAAACAAAGATGAAGAAGGAAAAGAACAAGTGGCTGGTAGATGATGTACAGGTAAAAGGAAATGGATGAAAAGTGGAAAAACATATATATTTTGAGTATAATGAATATTGAAAAAAGAGGGGGTGCATATTTTGAAGAACCTTTTTACTTTCCTTAATATCTTCGCCCTGATTCTTCTGACTGCGTGCGGCGGAAATAAATATGATGACGCAATTGATAATGTAATAAAAAAATATAAAAACTCTTTAATAAAAGATGGATATGATACTGATGATGTTAAAAGGGACAATGCAGTAATTCGTGTATATGATGGCGGGAAATATATTCAGCTTGCTTTCTATAATGATGGATCGCTCAATTATTCCACGTATGATTACTATGAGAAGATGGGGAATGATTATGAAGAAATGGAGCATATGCCTTCAACTGGAGAGCATGATCGTTTAGGCTTGTATAAGAAAACACCTGATTATGAAGAAGTTAAAGGAGAAGAGACAAAATCGGAAGAGTAGATTTTATGTCTACTCTTTTTAATTAATAAAGAAAGATTCTTAATGAACATTGAATTGGCATGTAATAAATAGGTATAATATTATAAACATTAGCGTAGTATTGGGCTGTGAGAATAATCTAAAGTTACAATTGAACTATATAGCATAACTCATCTTACTACAAGGAGAAATTCAAATGCCTGCGGACAAGGAGTTCAATACATTAGTAAATCAGATACGTTTATTAAAAGACCGAAATTTGATTATTAAAAATATGAAGGAAGCTAAAAAACACCTATTGGAGAAAAATTATTTTAATTTAATTAATGGTTTTGAAACGCTTTTGTTAGATGATCATAAAAAACCACCTAAAAACTATTCTAATATGTGTTTCGACGACTTTCTAGATCTTTATGAATTTGATAAAAAATTTTCAAGCCTTTTATTTACTAAAATATCTGAACTAGAGAATAAATTAAAGTCTTCTATCGCTTATCATTTTTGCAAAAACCATTGTTCAACAATCAATGATAATAATAATTATATAAATCTTAAAAATTATTCTGTTCCAGAAAGAACAACTGCCCCAGACTCAATTGTCAAAGCTTTTAATAAACACATACTTTTCTTAAGGAATAATTATTATAAAGGGAGATTTAAAGGGAGTTTTGTTGGGAAAGTAACTTATGAACCTAAAAAAACTATATTGGAAGGGAAATTTAGTGGAAGGTTTGCTTCTACGTCAATAAATGAGGTTCTTCAAGGAAAGTGTGCTTTTTTTAATTCACGGCAATCAACATTACTTAAACATATTAAGTCACACGCTCCACGTTCAGGACCTATTACCATATCACTAAATATAAACGATGAAAGAATTTATGGACTGAATTATATAGATGCATGTAAAATTAAGTTTAATTATATAAATGAATATAATAATCCTCCATTTTGGGTCATTATAAAAACGTTGATGTTTAATGATATAATTACTTTGTTATATGGGTTAAAAAAGCGTACGCTTGATGCTATTTTAAGAGATTTTAATCTAAGGCCACATGATAAAGAGAAGTTTTTAAACTCCCTACAGATTATTCGTGAATTAAGGAATTCATGTGCACATTTTGAGTTGGTTAATCGCTTTAGAACTTCAAAAAGATTAAAAATTAATGCACATTTAATTTCACAATTAGGGTTGAAACCAATGAGATCACAATTTGTTATAAAATTGTATGATGTTTTAAAGGTTTTAAAGCAGTATGTGAATTTAGATGAGATCAAATCGTTTTTATGGAGGTATCGTTACCATACAAAAAGCAATATTGCAATTCCTTTATTTGATAGGATGGGTAATGCTAATATTTATTATTGGATTTAAATTAATTGTTGATCCTAACTTGCATATGTGTTATGATTGTTACATAAAATAAAACGTAGCCAAGACGGCGTGTTAAGCTATCGTAGCTTACTAAAAGTCCGAAAAAGACACTATTCATTAGAGTAGTGTCTTTTTCGTGTTCTTTGCACTTTTTTAAAATTTTTGTGAATGATAACTGTTACGATTATTTCCATTTCCACTAAAATTTTATATCCTTGTCAAGACACAAAAGTCTTACAATAACCGCAATAAAGACGAAAAGAATATTTTGTTCAATAGACAATTCGTACCTTTTTACATTTTAACTTTGTCAAGAAATGTTTAATCTGCCATAATACAATTAATGTAAATATTCCAACAATTTAGTGGAGATGGGGGAGCTTTCTTGCAGCAGGGTTTTTTAAAGAGAAGCAAAATTCCATATGATTTGGTGACAAAAAAACTAAATGCTTGGTACATGGCGATAAAAAGTGATTTGGTTGAAGAAGCAGAACGAATTAAAGTGGAAGCTGAAGCTGAACTAGCTAATATGGAAGAAAATCAAGATGCTCTATTATATTATCAGCTGCTAGAATTCAGACATGAAATCATGTTGAGCTATATGAAGTCAAAGAATATGGATAGCTTGGAAAATGCATATGAGACGCTAAGGGAAATTGAATCCCAAGGCCAATTAACCGGTATGTTGGAGTATTATTTTTATTTCTTTATGGGAATGTATGAATTTAGAAGGAAAGAACTGACTACAGCAATAAGTGCTTATCGAATCGCGGAGAAAAAGTTGTTTGAGGTGGAAGATGAAATTGAAAGGGCGGAGTTCTTCTTCAAAGTCGCCCATGTGTATTACTATATGAAACAAACTTATTTCTCTTTAAATTATGCCAATCGGGCACTTGAAATTTTCAAACAGTACGATGCGTATGCAGTTCAAACCATAAGATGTCAAAATATAATTGCTGGTAATTTAATTGACTCTTTGGATTATGAAAGAGCACTAGATGTGTTTAGAGACACATTGCGTATAGCTGAATTAGTTGGAGCGGATTACTTGATTGGTATGTCTCAAATGAATATTGGTATTTGTTATGATTATATAGGTGAATATGATAAAGCAGCTAAGTATTTACAAACGTCATTAGAATTTTTTGAAAAGACTGAACACGTCTTTTTGACAAAAACATTGTTCAATATTGTAAATGTTAAAACGAAACAGAAAGCTCTGGCTGAAGCCTTACTTTATTTAAAAAAGGGGCGATCTATCGCAAAGAAATACGGAGATTCAGAATATGAAGCAAAGTTTAAGATTATAGAAGGACTTTATTTTAGTGATGATGAATATTCTTTAATTGAAGAGGCCTTTTCGTATCTGAATAAAAAAAGAATGTTCGGAGACATTGAAAATTTTGCTATCAGAGTAGCGGATTATTTTTATGAGGAAGGGGATTTATCACGTTCCAATGAGTATTATCGACTGAGTATTGAAGCAAGACGAAAAATAAAAAAAGGGGAGATTATTAATGAAAATCAGCCGGACTTTGTTTACAGTCATTTTATTGGGTAGCATTGCAGGAGTGGTTTTAACAAATGATGTCCCTGTTATCAAAGCTCCTTTTCACGTTGCTGATGACAGAGTAGGTGCTTAATGATTTGGACAAAATATACGCTAAAAAGCTCTAACTAGACCCTTTGTGGACTAGTTAGAGCTTTTTTATTTGACCATGTTACCCAGTGTACTCCTCCATGGTGTGATTTAATACGGTATGGTTTAAAAATCCGAAATTACTCGTGAAGCACTAAAATTTCTCCTAAGCGCATTCCAGTCAGATAATCGGTCGTATAAAATAATCATTGTGTTGTTTATTGTTTTATTTTCAAGTCCTTTATCTTTTGAATTTGAAAGTGAGTGAGTGTCCATTTTGTGCCCAAAATTAATATAAAACGGTGTAAATGAATGTAATGAATAGCTTCAAATGCTTGAAATGACGGGGTTTTGTAACTATTGATAAGCTATCACTTTATTGAGGGCCTAGTGGGTGAATAACCCGTGGAGGTTCAAGTCCTCTCGGCCGCATCAATGATACCAAGGGTTTAACCACCTTTGGTATTTTTTTGTGCTTATTTTTAAATGATCTACTATCCACAAACTGCCCGCTTACCTAAAGTAAGTCATCTGCAGTAGACATCGCATAAATATTTTCATCATTATAGGTAGTTACTAATGCCTCAAACTCCAATTTGCAAAAGCAGAGGAAGTATTGCTAAGCATGGAGGGAAAACAAAGATGCCTTGTTATATGATCAGTTATTAGAATTTAGACACGAGATAATAGGGCAGGGGCATAAAGGTACTGAAAAGCCTTAATCTTTTTTAAAAGGTTAAGCCTTTTTTGGGCTATAAATGTAATCGGTGTCCAATTAGTTGCCCTGAATTCATGAAAAAGGATAAAATAGGTGTAAATAAGTTGTTATTTTAAAATTAGAACCAATTCTTTATCACAAAGCAATAATAACTAATCGGCGAAGAAAGGATAACAGTCAAATGAAAACATTAGTTATCGTTATACACCCTAAGTTGGAAACGTCTGTTGTCAACAAAACCTGGATGAATCGTTTAAAGCAAGAGAATGACATTACGGTTCATGACCTGTACGGTGAATACCCTAATTTTATCATTGATGTAGAAAAAGAGCAGCAGCTCCTGTTAGATCATGAGCGTTTCGTTTTTCAGTTCCCAATGTATTGGTATAGCAGTCCCGCGTTACTCAAACAATGGGAAGATGATGTGTTAACACATGGCTGGGCTTATGGAACTGGAGGTACTAAATTGCATGGAAAAGAACTACTCTTAGCTATCTCCTTAGGCGCACAGGAATCTGATTATCAAGCAGGCGGAGAATATAATATCACGATCAGCGAGCTTATCAGACCGTTTCAAGTCACTGCTAGCTATATAGGAATGCGTTTTCTTCCTGCCTTTACACAATATGGGACACTTCATCTTTCAAAAGAAGATGTTAAGAACAGTGCGGAGAAATTGGTTGACTATCTTAAAGCTGAGCATTGATCCGGTATACGCGAGGAAAGCTGAAATAAATGATGTGAAACTAATTACAGCAAGGCGATGAGTACATATTTCTTGATGAAATGTAGATTTCCTTGGTCTCTAATCGGTGCCCAGTTTGTGCTCAGAATTCATGAAAAATGATGAAAATAAGTATAAATAAAATAAACAGATGCTTTGAATAAAAGCTTTTGTAACTCATGATAGGTTTTTACTAGGTTGAGGGACCAGCGGGTGAATGACCCGTGGAGGTGCAAGTCCTCTCGGCCGCATCAATGATACCAAGGGTAATAAAGAGATCCTTGGTATTTTTTGTGCTTATTTTTAAAAGATCTACTGCCCACTTACCTAAAGTAAGTCATCTGCAGTAGACATCGCACAAATATTTTCATCATTATAGGTAGTTACTAATGCCTCAAACTCCAATTTGCCAAAGCAGAGAAAGTGCTGCTAAGCAAGGAAGAATACCAAGACTTCGAGGAAAATGTTTGCTGATGTTGAAAATTTTTCGATTGAAGTCGTTGATTATTTTCATGAACGAGGAAGCTTAATGCTCTCTACGAAAATTAAAAAAGGGGAGATTATTGATGAAAATCAGCCGGTGTCTATTGGCTGCAGTGATTTTAGGTAGTGTATTTTCAATAACTTATTTGCAAAGTGATCAAAATACTCAAACTATCTGGACAATACTTTGCTTGGTTCTTATTTGTCGATAGTCGCCGTAACGAAAACCAGCGAAAAAACTGAATTTCATCCTTCTTTCCTGGTTTACAATGTTATTTGGCGCTGGTATGGATATTCGTCTAGTCTTTTAAGGTACAGTTGAACCAATCATCCACTATGCCGTTAGCTCTCCATCAGGTGAAACAGAAACCCCCAGACTTTTAGAGAAGCATTACGCTATACATTTCTGGGACTGCATGCTTGGACCGTTTATACGCTTGTATAATGTGGATTTGATAATTAAGGAGTCGATATTATTAAATGAAGTTTAACAAGAAAAAAATTAACGTTGTAGACATTCAAAAAGCGAAGAAAAGCGTGTTTGCTACAGGGATAGGAAACGCGATGGAATGGTTTGATTTTGCTTTATATTCTTATTTGGCAGTTATTATTAGTAAAAACTTTTTCAGTCCGGTTCAAAACGATGAATTAAAGTTAATATTTACTTTTGCTACATTTGCAATTGCCTTCTTACTTAGACCGGTAGGCGGAATTATTTTTGGTAAAGTGGGTGATAAATTTGGTCGGAAAATAGTATTAACAATTACTATTTTAATGATGGCTTTATCTACTTTAATAATTGGTGTGCTTCCTACCTATGACCAGATTGGTGTATGGGCCCCTATATTATTACTCTTAGCTCGTATTCTGCAAGGTTTTTCTGTGGGTGGAGAGTACGCTGGTGCAATGGTATATATCGCAGAATCTTCTCCAGATAATAAACGTATAAGGTTAGGCAGCGGTTTAGAAATCGGGACATTATCTGGTTATATAGTAGCGTCTGTTTTAGTTACAGTACTTTTCTGGACTTTATCTGATGTTCAAATGAATAGTTGGGGATGGAGAATTCCTTTCTTCTTAAGTATTCCAATAGGATTATTTGGTTTATATTTGAGAAGTCATTTAGATGAATCACCAATCTTTGAAAATGACATCTCTGAAAACCAAGAACAACAACCAGGTTTATTAGAAGTCATTAAAACATATAAAAAAGATATCTTTTTATGTATCGTATTTGTGGCATTTTTCAATATAACCAATTACCTATTGTTAGGTTATATGCCTTCTTATTTAGATGAGAACCTTGGTATAAGTGATAATATAAGTACACCGGTTACAGCAATTGTATTGATTATTATGGTACCGTTCGCTTTAACTTTTGGTAAATTGGGAGATAAATTAGGAAATAAAAAAGTTATAACAATTGGATTAGTATTAGGAATTGTATTTTCGATTATCTCTTTTCAATTTCTTAATATGGGGAGTCTAATATTCTTATTTATAGGACTTTTAATGTTAGGTATTGTATTATCTGTATACGAAGGTACTATGCCAGGATCTTTACCTACGTTGTTCCATACTGACATTAGATATCGAACATTATCCTGGACATTCAACTTATCAGTTTCTATTTTTGGCGGAACAACACCTTTAGTTGCTTCTTGGTTAACCCATGTGACAAGAAACAATTTGGCGCCGGGTTTCTATTTATTAGCAGTTAGTTTAATTGGCTTAATAGTTGTGTTAACCTTATTTAAAGATACTTCAGGTAAATCTTTAAAAGGTTCTTACCCAACAGTTGCTTCTAAAGCTGAGTTTCAAGAAGCTGTTGAAAATCCAAAAGATTCACTGTGGTGGAAAATGGAACAAACAGAAAAGGAATGAAAAAAACATCCATTTAATTGACCGGCTACTCGAAATACAGACTCAGAGTAAGCTGGGATTATCCGAGCAGCAATGACTGCAGCTCTTTTATATTCTGGAGGGCTTACTGCTTTGCAAAAGCAGCGTTGCTATTCTCGATCGTCATTATTTTATTGGTTGTGTCCTAATAATAAAACATTGACGCAAGAACGAAGAGAAATTAAAAGGTCCGAGCAATACAGCAAAATAAGAAATAAGAAGCTTTGTTATGCCAGTTCTTCTCCCGAAGGAGAGCTGGCTTTTTATTTTCTATATGGGGCCCAAAGCAGAAAACGAGAACTTGTACGCTAACTAATAATCCTATTGTTTTTATCAACAAAGGTTTTTTGGATATGAAGAGGGTGAACTGGTGAAAAAATGGAGTTTGTTGTGGAGTTAGCTTTTCAATTAGGGACATCTCAACAACAAAATAATAACCAGCCCGATTAAAAAGCTCATCAAAAGTTCCATTATTCCAACGTTAATATATTTGCGATAAGTTATTGAATCAATATACGATCCACTCAATTATTTGAGTGGATCTGTTTGTTTTTTATTTATTTGCAGCAGTCTCTAAGTGACGAAACAATAGATGAATTAAAACCCTTTACGCAGCCAAGTTGCGGCAAGATCAATTGCTCCGCGCGCAGCTTCAGTTTTAGCTAAGGCGTTGAGCATCACGAAATCGTGAATGATACCTAATGCAGTATTTGATAAAACCGGTTGTAATGAAGAAGAAATTAAAAGTTATAACAAGGAAATTCGTAATTTACTTAACATGCTGACAACTGAGCAATAGTTTTATGAATATAGATGGAGGGCCCTGCGGGTGAATAACCCTTGGAGGTTCAAGTCCTCTCGGCTGCATCAATGTTACCAAGGGTTGTAGACGCCCTTGGTATTTTTTTGCGGAAAATTCATCTGTTACTGTATAGTAGGCCGTATGATTTGTCAGTCACCTTCATCCTTCTGCTGACTGCGTGCGGCGGTAGTAAATATGATAATGCAATTAATGAAGTGATGAAGCAGGAGAAGAAAGTCAGAAAAGAAATGCGAGCAGATTCAGATGAGTACAAAAGAGGTAACGCCATAATTCGTGTATATGATGACGGGAAGTATATTCAACTTGCGTTTTATCTGCCAGAAGAAAGTTCTCGCAAGAGCTGACTGCTTATTCTTTATTATGAGAAGCTTGGAGATTCTTATGAGGAAATGACACATATGCCGGGTGATAGTGATGGCGACCGCCTTGGTCTTTATAAGAAAACACCTGATTATAAAGAGGTTAAAAGCAAGGAAACAAAAACAATGTGCTTGTTCATTCCTGATAGGGGAACAATTGTTTCACCGTTAAGTTGTTGTGTGAGAGCCAGTATGTTAAAATGCTACGTAGATTTAATAATAAAGTTTAGATTCAAGGAGATTTATTTATGAAGTTGGATGAATTTACCATCGGGCAGGTTTTTCAAACTAAATCTTTTGAATTAACAAAAGAGAATATAATGAATTTTGCAGAAGTGTATGACCCACAATACATGCATTTAAATGAAGAAAAAGCAAAAATGGGCAGATTTAATGGAATTATTGCTTCTGGAATACAAACGTTATCTATTACTTTTAAGCTTTGGATTGAAGAAGGGTGTCATGAAGACGATATTATTGCTGGGACAGGAATGAATAATATAAAATTCCTAGCACCCGTTTACCCTAATGATAAACTGCACACTATTGTTAAGGTTATTGATAAAAAACCAAATAAAAGCCAGACGGGGATACTTACTGTATTGTTATCTACCTATAATCAGAAAGAAGAAAAAGTGTTTGAAGGTGAGTTATCAGTATTAATGAAACGCTAAATGACTTTTGTGGCATATCATCGTCACCTTTCATTTTTTATAGGTGTCTGGATGAAATAAGCAATCATCTTAATGAATTGAGTGAACTTTGAGTCTGCTCTTTTTTATTTGTTCAACCTATGTCAAGAAACAAAGGACTAACAATAACGAAAAAATCATCTCGTAAATACGAATTTAAACATTGCTGCCTTGAGGTTTTTTGCATATTTCTCTGTATCATTGCACCGGATGAATATCTATAATGAGCGTTCTATCCTTCGATGTTATGTTTCCTTTTTACTTTTTGGTTTTGTCAGTTCAAAGCTGTACTTTACCATGTCATGGATTTGGTGCTCTGGGAGTCCCTCATCTAAGGTAAGAGTATTCCAATGCTCCTTGTTCATATGGTATCCGGGCTTGATTTCTTCAAAAAGACCACGTAGAAAATCAGCCCTTTCAGGTTCGCATTTAAGGTTGACACATAAGTGTTCGTCGCGAGTGAAGATAAGTGCAAATATTTTCTTATTCCCTTTGTGCCGAATTGCAGTCCAACCATCTCCAAAAGGATGGTCTTCATAAGAGTTTGGAAAGGTTAGACAGTAATCTTTTATTTCATCATAATTCATTATCAATTCACTCCATACCTCATTATTTTTATATACAGAACATATTTGTTCAAACTAAGATTTGCGGTTTCTTTTATACAATCCGAGATTTCCTCAAGTCTTTGTTTGAACTTAGCTTCTGAACCTTGAGTTGTTGGATAGTAATACTCACCCCTATTAAAGAATCTGGCATCGTCTGCATTGTCGTTAATTTTTCCTCTGTATCATGAGCATATTTATATCCCTTACCGTAATCTAAATCTTTCATCAAAAGGAGCAGACTTTATGTCTGCTCTTTTTTTGTTCATGAAAAAGCCATTTTTCTTATCCCCAGTCTGATAAAAGATTTTCTGTGAATCATTTAACAATTATTGGCCGATTTTTCTTTTTCGATAATATCCTTTACCACATCCTCAATTGTTATATGTCCAAGAGCTTTTTCCAAGGCAGATTGGGCGAGTTCAAATATTGGACCAATTGTACTTTGAATGTTCCGGCCTACAGGACATTGAGGATTGGGATTTTCATGTATACTAAACAATTCTTTATCTTGAACAACATTAACTGCTCTATAAACATCAAGTAAGGTGATTTCAGTTAAATCCTTCGCTAATTCAGCTCCTGCAATACCTGGCCGTACATTTACTAAACCTGCTTTTTTCAGCATCCCCATAATTTTTCTTATTAAGGCGGGATTTGTATTTACACTTCCAGCTAAAAATTCAGAAGTGCTAATTCCGTCTTCATTTATTTCAATAAGAGCCAATATATGAATTCCTACAGCAAAACGGCTGCTAATAGACATGATTTCTTCACCATCCTAATTACGTTACACTCTTTATAGTACACTTGTAACTGAATGTATTACAAGTTCTTTTACTCTAATATGCTCAATTAACAAGATGATAAAAGTATTGACAAATAAATAAGGTGTAACTAAAATTATTACATGTAATCAATATGGTTACATTTAAAATTTTGAATGATTAGGAGGACTTTAAATTGAAAATTGGAATCATTGGTGCAACCGGAAAAGCTGGAAGTCTTATCATGAAAGAAGCGGTAAGCAGGGGACATGAAGTAACTGCAATTGTAAGAGATGCTGCAAAACTTAAAGAGGAAAAGATTTCAATCATTGAAAAAAATATAATTGATCTTACATCGGATGATCTAAAAAAGTTAGATGTAATAGTTAATGCCTTCGGTGCTCCATTAGGAGAAGAACAGGCACATGTAGATGCTGGCCGGGCATTAATTAGGGCATTAAAAGGAACGGGTACAAGAGCCGTAATTGTAGGTGGAGCAGGGAGTCTTTATGTAGACGAAAATAAAACTGTCAGTGTAATGGATACACCTGATTTCCCGGAGATTTTTATTCCAACAGCTAAAGGCCAAGGTCGTAACTTGCAAGAACTAAAGGAAACTTCTGATATTAACTGGACATTTATCAGTCCTTCAGCGGTATTTGACCCAGACGGGAAAAGAACTGGATTTTATCAGTCAGGAAAAGATCATCTTCTTGTGAATTCGAAAGGCGAAAGTTATATCAGCTATGCAGACTATGCAATTGCAGTATTGGATGAAATTGAAAATCCAAAACATATAAATGAACGCTTTACAGTTGTTGGAGAAGCTGAATAAGTGATTGAGTAGAAACAAAGGGTACCATTAGTGTCATCGCTAATGGTATCTTCCTTCTAAGAATGTACGGAGACATTGAAAACTTTGCAATCAGAGCAGCTGATTTATTCGAGTTGAGGATAGAGTAGGTGCTTAGTGAGTTGGACCAAAAAAATATGTATAAATAGCTCTGACTAAAACCTTTGTGGGTTAGTTAGAGCTTTTGTAAACCCACTCGTTTTCGTGAGTGGGCTTTTTTAAAATACATCTATCAACATGATATTTATTATTAAGTACGGTAAGGGGTCCGTCAAAACTTCTAAATTACAGAAGTTTATTTTCATGGTAGTTTAATCATAATGTCACTTTCGAATAATATTGATTAAACTTGATTGAATAGATCAAGACATAAATAACGATTAGTGCGGCAAATGTGTTTAGAACAATTAATGAGTGATTCAAGCTAAAGAAACTGGTCAAAATGCCGACTCCAATTGGAGGGATAATGAATCCGGAATAAGCGCACAAATAAAATGCTGATATTACTCTCGGTCGTTCTTCCGGCTTAGGCAGCTGTCCGGCAAACCTTAATGCTGCTTGGAACGACCAACCGGCGCCGACCCCTTGGATAAGCATTCCAATCCAGAGCATCCATAAATCGCCTGTCTGTCCGGAGAAAACAATGATCCACGGACCGATGGCCAGCAATACAATTCCGATGCGCATTCGCTTAACTGGATTCTGTACCCACGGGAAGAATTGTATCAAGGCAGCCACGCCTAAGAGTATGAACACCAACACACCTGCTAATGAGAGATTAGAGGAGTGAATGACGTTTTTGACATAGGAAGGAATGACGGAAAATACGATTCCGCCTAACATGAAGAATGTAAAAGCCGGAAGTCCAATAAATGAAATAAAATGGGTTCGTATATTTTCCGGTATACCGAGCGAAATTTTTGTATTCAGCGGTTTTGGTTCTTCTTTAAGACTCGGTAACATTTCCAGAAGTACCAAAGAACTCAATAGCATGGCAAGCAAAAGCCAAAATGGCATTCGAAGCGGCTGAACCTGCACATATTGCAACACTAGACCGGATATAGCCGGACCCATGCCGAATCCAACGTTTACGAATACTCCCGATAACTTAATAGCAGTACTTAGATGCTGGCGAGAGGTTTGTGATAATAAAAATGTGGTGGCCGTTCCTGTAAAAGCGCCATATGCAATGCCTTCCAAAATCCGTGCCGCAAATAGCATCCAGACGTTCTGGCTCCCTATGAAAAGCAACGTTGACGCGATGGATAGCCAGATGCTGATGCGAAGGACCTTCTTTAATCCCCAGGAGCTCCCCTTGGCTCCTACGATTAGCAAGGTCGGAACCAAGATAACGGCATAAACAGCAAACAACATTGTAATCTCTAGGCTGCTCATTTGATAGTGACTCCCGTATATAGGGAATAATGATGAAATATAAGTGGCTCCGCAAGACATCATCAGAATAATCCAAAACATTCTCTTCATCTTTCGTTCTCCTCGCACTTTATTAGTAAATCCGTTTTATTTGAGAATGATCGTTCTTAATAGGGTAAAAAATTATTTCTTTAAAATGGATAATGTCGTATCCACGATCTGCTCTAATTTATCTCTGTTATCTGTTGTCTTGATCATCACTCGAAGCCCGATTAAAGCATTATTTATATATTGGGATAGTAATTCCGCGTTTTGCCTCTTATCGAGTTCTCCGGACTGCTGACCTGCCTCAATGAGTTCACGGATTAGACGCTCTGTATCGGTTAATCGTTGATCTACCCAATCCTTACATTCGGAATCATGCAGAGCCAGTTCAACTGCTGTGTTTACGATCAAACATCCTTTAGGGTATTCGCCTTCTCCTCTAGTAATGACTCTATCGAACAACTGCCGGATTGCTTCAACTGCAGTAAGATTCTCTTTATTGATTTTTTTCTCCGACTGCAATTGAGTGTAACGGTTTAAAGCCTTAATGTATAACGAATGCTTATCTCCGAAGGTATCATACAAACTTCTCTTGTGCACTCCCATATGGTTAACTAAGTCTGTCATGGAAGTTTTCTCATACCCTTGTTCCCAAAATAAACGAACAGCTTTAAGCAGTACTGCATCTTCATCAAATTCCTTGGTTCTAGCCACTAAATTCCCCTCCTTGTGATGGTAATCATAACATATTGAGAACGATCGGTAAAGAATAATTATGATCCATTCCTCTTCTTATCTTTAGAACGATCCTGTCCTTTTGTCATAAATGGGGTCAATCTAAGATTGGGAAAGATCAGTTTCAAAAGGATCTTTTTTCTTTAAAACGGTGGCTATTTTAAGATACATGGCACCAATGATATGTCATGTAACTTTTTGGAAATGAAAAACTACTCCATTTTTACTCCACAATATGAATATTCAAAGGTTTTATAACAGAAAACACAGTTTTACTTTATTGATGGCCCAACGGGTGAATAACCCGTGGAGATTCAAGTCCTCTCGGCCGCATCTCAATGATACCAAGGGTTTTGACACCTTTGGTATTTTTTTGTTGTAAGTGCATGTGGCATTAAAAAAGTGCTGACCTCTGCACAAAATCTTTGCGCGAGTCTGCACTTTTATTCTGCAAGATACACTGCCCATTATCACCGATTACGGGAGTTTATTTAATCCGTTCTTAGCCGAGCTGATACCTGGCTTTTAGAAGTTTTTTTTAAGTGGTTAAAACCAACAAATTTTTTGCCTTCTTCATCCCATAGACGGAACTTTAACGACTTAAAACTTCTTGCCAGTGTGATGGTCGGAACGTTTTGCAATGGTTCAGTGTTGTTATGCACGATTTCAAGCTTATAGTTTGGGACTCTTGGGCTTAAATGATGAACATGATGGAAACCGATATTGCCTGTCAGCCACTGCATGACTTTTGGAAGCTTATAAAAAGAGCTTCCTTCAACGGCTGCTTTTACATATTCCCAATGCTCATCTTCTTCGAAATATGAATCCTCAAACGTATGCTGAATATAAAACATCCAAATTCCGAGGGATCCCGATATCATAAAAATTGGCGTCTGGACCAGCAGAAAGTTTTGCCAGCCGATAGCCCAACATAAAAGTGCTGCCAAAGCGACGATCCCCAGGTTCGTTACATATGTATTCATCCGTTCTTTGCGTTTTGCCCCTTTACGATTAAAACGATTGGTAATCCCGAAGACGTAAATCGGTCCGATAATAAACATAACAAACGGATTTCTGTACAAACGGTACATTATTTTTGTCTTAGTTGAGGCTTCTTTATATTCCTCAACAGTCAGTACCCAAATATCGCCCGTACCGCGTTTGTCCAGGTTGCTGCTTGTCGCATGATGGACAGAATGATCGTGTGCCCAATGATCAAACGGATGCAGAGTCAGAATTCCTGTAATTGTTCTAAGGATTCGATTCGCCTTTCGGTTCTTAAAAAAGGAATAGTGGCAGCAATCATGAAAGATGATGAAGGTTCTCACTAAAAAACCTGCCGCAACGACAGAAATCGCTGATGTAAGGATATAAGAAATCGACAAGCTCTTATAGGCCAAACACCATAACAGGAAAAATGGCACCAATGTGTTAATGATTTGATAAATACTTTTTTGTAAATCGGACTTTTCATAAGGGGTAACCAGTTTTCTCAAAGTCCTTAGGTTTTGTTCATTCATTTTTAAAAGCTTCCCCTTCCCTGATGTTCTTAATCTGCGTATAGAAAACGTTTTATTGCCTTTGAAGTCCCAGCTGTCATACTCCATGTATGATAAGTATCTTTCCTAATCCTGTGTAAAATTATTGAAGGTCAGAAAATGATCTCCATCTCGATTAAATCTTTATTAGCAATGGCCAGCCGGGATACAAAAAGCGTATGAAGATTATACCCAGCTCTTTATCGGGCCAAACTCTCTCCATGCTCCCCTATGTGAATCAGTTTATTTAGACCGTAAACTTTGATTGTTTGAGGAACAAACATGACAAGTTAATACCGTTAAAATAAGGGTATACTTGAGTGATCGTTTGGAAACTTGTGCAGAAACAAAGCTATACCAGTGAACAGTCAAGAATATCTTGTACTTGAACAAGAAACAGCTGAGCTTTTTAAAGAAACCTTTAACAATCAATATGAAGTACTGGGTTTGAAGGCATTCGTGATTCATTTTCACGGTGTTTTCAAACCATAGCTATTAACAGGCATCTTATTTTGCACTGGTATCGACAGGTTTAACAAATAAAACATGAATGAACACATTATTAATTTGCAGTTATTTCCGTTTCGTGCTATGATAAAGGGGAATTATTTTTGTTCGTGTAAAGGATAGTATGAATATCGACTTTTCGTCTTGATGATACTTTGGGCAAGGATAGTAATACAATGTGTAACACACTAGGAGGCAACAAAAATGGAACAAGGTACAGTTAAATGGTTTAATGCAGAAAAAGGTTTTGGATTTATCGAACGTGAAAATGGAGACGATGTATTCGTACACTTTTCTGCAATCCAAAGTGACGGATTCAAATCTTTAGACGAAGGTCAAAAAGTAACGTTTGACGTTGAGCAAGGTGCTCGTGGAGCTCAAGCTGCTAACGTTCAAAAAACTGCTTAATCTTTAATCGTTTATACAAACAGGCTCTTTATACAGGGCCTGTTTTTTTATGTTCTCTGTATCATACTGAATAAAAAAAACCCTACTCAACGTTCGAGTAGGGACAGTTGCTACAAGGTAAGAAAAAGGTTTAAAACCTCAAAGGATTGTTTACAGTATAACATACCGGATTGACGATATGTGGAATATATATAAATGATTTGTTTTTATGTTCTCAATATATCTGTATGTTATTCTTTGTTACATTTCGCATATCTCTAATATGAAAAGAAGATAAACAACTGCTATTCACTGTCGCAAGAGATGTAAGAAATTCTTAAAGATAAAGAGGAGAGTGGTTGTTTTTTCTTCCGGAAATAATCACTTAGACCTAAAACAATGAAAGCCCTGCCTCTCTTCCATCCTTACGGCTCCTTGTCCGTGCCAGTGTGAATCAGGATTACAAAAATCAAGTGACTATTTCATCGAAATTCAAATGTTCGTTGAAGAAAAAAATAAAACAGATTAGATTGTTGGGGTAATAAAAGGGGTTAATGTTTTAAAAGTAAGTTGAAGAAGTTAAACATCTAATCGTAATATTCCGAAAACTTAAAATTAACCTTAGCAGAAACTTTTTATTTGTTTTTCAGTGATTCCTTTAATTACTTCCAGTTCACTAATCAAAAATTCATATGCATGATCCAGCATTTTTTTTTCGCTTGAATTAAGTGCTTTTTCTTTCTTCATCCGTCTTAAATCACGTACAACTTCAGCGCCTTCTTGTATTTCACCCGTTTTTATTTTGTTCGTGTTTACTATATACCTTTGCTTCCATGGCAGTAACCTATCTGATTCTCCATGCTGAAAAATGTGCATAATGTGTTTTAATGCAAGTATATCGGTAACTGGTCGTATATTCGAACTCAATATTTTACGCGTTGGAATCATAACTGTCATATTACTGATTGACATTCTTATGACATAATACTGTTGTTTTTCCTCTAAGAATTCTTTTTCTTCTATGGCTTCAATTATACCTGCTCCGTGCATTGGATAAACAATGTTATCGCCAATTTGAAACATATCATCCACCTCCATATATAGGAACTTAACTTAAGGTTATCATATATGGAGTGAGATATCAAATTTTTAATGATAACATGGTCATTTATTGGTGTCAATAACTTTTTTAAAAAAACAACATCAAAACAAGAGGGAGCCTGTGGGATTCCCGCTTTCATAACCAATGAAATGTTGAGGGCCCAGCGGGTGAATAACCCGTGGAGATTCAAGTCCTCTCGGCCGCATCTCAATGATACCAAGGGTTTTTGATAACTTTTGGTATTTTTTATTTCTTTTTAAAACATGTGTTTTGTGGCCAAAAGAGTCCGCTGCTTATAGGAAGTCGTCCGGTTTGCCAGCCATCCTTTGAAGAGTCTTTTTATTTTCCTTAGTGTATCGGTTATTCTGCTGACTGCGTGCGGCGGAATGAGATATGATAATTCGATTAATGAAATGATAAAATAGGAGAAGACAGCCAAAAAGAAATGAGAGCAAATTCAGATGTGTAACACAAGAATAACTCATCGTGATCGTATTCGTACACATTTTTACAGAGGAGGACAATTATGATTGGAATACTGGCAGGAATGGGGCCGAAATCTACTGGGCCATTTGTAGATAAGGTAGTAGTCGAGTGCCAAAAAATATATGGAGCAATACACGACATGGATTTTCCTCATATGATGATTTATTCTTGTCCGACTCCTTTCTATATGAATAAACCTCTCAATCATACGGACATGGAAAAGGCAATTATTGAGGGGGCTGTAAAGCTTGAAAAAACGGGTGTTGATTTTATTGCAATCCCATGTAATACCGCACATATTTATTTTAATCAAATAAAAAAATCGCTTTCAGTCCCTTTACTAAACATGGTTGATGAAACCATAAAAAAAATACCTAAAGGCTCAAAAAAAGCAGCTCTTTTAGCCACCGTTCCTACGGTTCAATCTGGAATATTTCAAGAAGCGTTAAACAGAGAAGGTTATGATTTTTTACATCAAGATAGTTGGCAAATCTATGTCGATCACATAATAGAAAAGATTAAACAAGGTCAAATCGATGAGGCTGGTACATTATATGATGAATTACACCGTGAATTAGCAGAAAAGGTTGATACGGTTATCATTGCATGTACGGATTTAAATATGGTCACGGATCAAAAAAGCAGCGAACTTACCTTTGTTGATTCATAAGCTTGTCTCGCTCAAGCCATTATAAATAAGTATGTATTATTAACAAAATAAGCCGTCTGATTTATCAGCAAATTCAGGGCGCTTTTTTCCGTTAAAGCGCCCGGCTTCGGCAGATACATGATCCTCGATTACTTCTTTAAATGTAACTTCCCCGCGTTATTGTTCTTTTAACATTGAATATTTTCGATACGCTTTATAGAAACTGCAGCCAAAGAGAACGGCCATAAGAGCGGGAAGCGACCTTAAAAGGGCAAATGGAGTTTCAAATAAAAATGCTTTCCAAAACATTGCGCCTTCCATACTCCACAGACCTTCAGCTAAATACAAACCTGAATTCGTGTAAATCATATTACAATAAAACAAGCACAGTAACCCAAAACAAGATGAAAAACTCATTAGTCTTTTATAATAATTACTCTTTGATTGGCGATCCGAGAAGATTTCATTTTGATCATCATCTTCTTTTTGCCAATATCGAGTTCCAAGCCCCCAAGGGCCATTTATATAACTCCAGCCGAAGTCTTCATATATCTCTCTGTAATCTTCGAATTTTTTCTTTGATAAATAATCTTGATAATCCAGTCTCATCACATATTTTTTGTCGGTTTTTTCGAAAGTGTATATTCCTAATCCGCTGATATTTGTACAGCGATAGCCTTTTTGTAATTGCTCGTTCAGCCATTGCTCCTCTTTTTCAATATCAAAAAACATCTTAAATTTCTTCATTCGATTCACTTCCTTCGTGCAGGGATAAAATATGCAGTAACCTGTTTTGTTCCATCTTCAAAATGGCGCTTCCTTCCGCAGTTATCATATAAACTTTTCTCCGGCCCGACTCTCCAACAGGTTCAATCCAGCCATGCTTATTCAAGTTTTCAATCGCGCCGTATAATGTGCCGGCTGCTAAAATAACAGTTCCGTTACTCATCTTCTCGATCTTCTGCATGGCGGCATAGCCATGAAGCGGCTCCCGCAGAGCTAATAAAATATAATGCATGGTTTCAGACAGCGGTAATAATTTATGTTTCATATCCTCATCCTCTATTCAGTCTGACTATATAGTTAAACTTAATACAGTTCAACTGAATAGTCAATGGTTTTTTCAAAATTTGTCAAAGGAACTTGAAAATCAAATCTAAAAAGTCGCTTTTCTTACGTAATGGGAAGCGACTTTTGAGTAGTCCTATTCAATTAAATGGCCCGATTGTTGGTTGTAATGTTTAACTTCAGTGTTTGAAATGCCGGGCGGTAATAAGATTTCACTTTATCGAATGCCCAGCGTATAAATACCCCGTGAAGGTCCAAACCCTCTCGGCCGCATTAATAATACCAAGGGTTTTGAGTCCCTTGGTATTTTTTGTTCATTGTATGATGACGTAAACTTCTGACTTACTTAGTGGCTGTCGTTCCAGTTTTTCTCTATAAAAGTATTAGCAGGCTGTAAGTTGGTTTTGTTCGCAATTTCAATGACAGCGGGAACCACGGAAGGGTCTGTTTTGGAGAAGTTAGGAATCCGCGGATCTAACCGGAAAAAGCGATCTCCCAGCAGATTCGCGCTGACCATGGATTCATAGTAGCCATTTCCGCCGGAGATCATCTGAAGAAATGGCAGTAAAGGTTCATTAGGCGACCTGTCCAAAAGGACTCCCCAATTTGGAGGAAGGTTCTTCAGATTTTCGGGACGTATGTTATCCGCACTCACCATTCCCCATCCCCTCGTATCTCTTCTTAACCGAGTCGGGGCTTCACCTGTACCGATGGATAGCGCCGCAATTTGATCCAGTGGCACGTTGGCTTTACCAACCGCAAACGCGATACTGGCCGTACTGGGGTTCGTTGCCACTACATATCCGTCCACGTAGTTTTGATAGGCTCGTTGCGTTGCGGGAGCACCGCTGCTCCGCAGTATGACATCACTCACTTTCTCATTTAAATAGGGAGAGCCGGGAAAGTTGTGAAATAATACGGGCGTCCAACGATCCAGTGCTGGGGAGTATAATTTGAATGAAGGGACAACAATTCGTTTTCTTACATCTTTAAGACGAAGTCCTGGCGGGAAAAAGTTTCGTACCGCTTTAATAAAACCGGAATATGGTAATTGTTGATTGAAAACAGGTCCGCCCGGCCGGGAAGTGCTGAATGCGGGCAGGATTTCATCCTCAAAATACTGAAGTGTTTCCTTCGGAGATCTTCCGCTTGCTAATGCAAGGGCAGTAAATGAACCGATTGAATTTCCCGCAAATACATGGGTTCGACTTATTAATGCTGGATTTTCTTCAGCCAGTCTGTTCAATAGTTGTAAACTTAAAGCACCTAAGGTACCGCCCCCGTCAAAGGTCATGATCCGATATTTTGCCAAAGCTGATTTCTCCTTTCTGATGAAAACTATCATTCAGTATATGTTCACCCAGAGTCTATTGTATGGATGAATGAATATCTCCTTATCTTAAAAATGGTTTGATTATCAATCCAGCGAGTCGGGAAAGAATATGTTTTTTATTTAAAGAGGTTTTTTCCGGGAAAAAGGAGAATTATTTAAAAATAAAAGGGGGAAAACACTTGAATACGATTGACCTTATTGTTTTACATTTTGAAGAAGTAAGACGGCGAAGCATCAAGTTATGGACAGCTATACCTGAGGAAAAAATGGACTGGCGCCCGGATTCCGAAGCAATGTCGTGTAAGGAAATGATAAGACATGTAGTAGAAGCGGAATTTCTTTATCATCACATTTTACTAAAACAAATGAATGAGTCTTCAGAGGAATCTAAAAACCCGTATGAATCAAAAACGTTTACCACAGTAACCGAAGAATTAGAATTCGCAAAACCGTATCGGGCCGAGTTTTTGACATTCATCAAATCGTTAAACGAAACAGATTTAACAAATATAAAGATTGACAGGTCTGATGTTGGATATATTCGCGAACTAGGAGACATGTTATTAAGAATCGCTTACCATGAGTCCGTACATACCGGTCAGCTTTTAGACTATCTCAGAACTGCTGAGGTTGACAGGCCTTTAATTTGGGACTAGTTAAATGATTGAGTTTTACATGGGAAGGGGAAAGAATGGAATATAAACCGATTAATTTCCAAGAGAAATTAGCTGCGTTCCAAGATCAATGGTCTCCAAAAGTAATCGCTGAAATGAATGATTATCAATTTAAACTTGTTAAAGTACAAGGGGATTTTGTTTGGCATAAGCATGACGAAACAGATGAAGTTTTCATTGTCATTAAGGGTAATTTAATCATTGAATTTCGTGATGGAGAAGTAAAATTAAATGAAGGTGAAATGTTTGTCATTCCGAAAAATGTTGAACATAAACCTTATGCAGAATCAGAGTGTCACATTTTGCTTGCAGAACCTAAAGGTGTTGTGAATACCGGGCAGGAAATAACTGATCAAACAGCTGAAAATGATGTCTGGGTCTAGCCTGTAACAAAAAAACGATCAAAAATCCGAAAGACCGAATGACGATTAGAGAAAATGATCAGGAAAACCAATTAAGAAAAATTTAAGGTTAAATATTGAAAAATTTTGTTAATATTATAATACATTGTTTGGAAATGTAATCATTTTATAAGGAGTTTTCTAATTGCGTTGGAGTAAATGGTTCAATATTTTTTGCATAGCAGCATTGGGATCAATATATGGCTATAAATTGTTTACTAACCAAGAAGTCAGTACGGCTCGTTTAATCATAGCTGCTGCAATTATCTTGTGGAACATTGTCGGACTTTTTAGCAAAGAACCAGTAAAACAAACACAGCAAGCAAACTAAAAGTCAAAAACACAAAAAGTTGGTACAGAAGGATGCTGCAGCGCGCAGCATCCTTTTTTCGCAGTCTCTCTTTTTATGCTGCTTCTTAAACCTGCCAAAAATCAATCAAGTTTCAGTCAGGCATCCAGAATCTGTTGTATCGAAAAATGAAAATTGCCCTAAAATGTGCCGGTTCATCAACATAATAGTCCAAGCTGGGGTTTTTTATTTACATAGTATGAAGAGATTAAAAAATGCGAGAAGGAGTGGCGTAATGTATTATAACGAAGGTGAAGATCAACAGTACGTTCAGAAGAAAAAGCCATACAACGAAGCCTGTGACCTTGGCCATGATTTTGATATGGCGGACGACGAAGCAAGAGCGGAAGCAGCAAGAGAAGCAGAAGCGAGAGCCAGAGCGGAAGAGGCAATAGCAAGAGCGGAAGAAGCAAGAGCCCGAGCAGCAGAAGCAAAGGTAAAAGCGGCAAAATTAGCAGCAAAAGCGAAATGTAAAAAACGTCATAAGAAAGAGAAAAAACATGATTGCAAACGTAAGCACAAGAAGAAAAAATAAGAGCTTTTCATCATGTAAATGATAAGATTCAATGTGTATTGATTTTACCCGTACAGGGGTGCAAAAACGATAAAGAAAAAGATTCTTGTCGGGGGATCAAACAGAAAGGTTGCTCAGCCGGTGTCTCAGCAGAACCAGGCATAGCAGGGCAAACATAAATTTCTATGGACTTCCATAGTTTGGTTGGTATACCACGCCAATAAATGTAAGTGCCTATCATGATAAAAAAGGCAGGAGAGACAAGAGTTTCGGCAGCTTGCCGCTCTTGTCTTTTTTTGTTTTTATATCATCTTCGCGTATAGGTATCTATTTTTAAGTTTGCAGATCATCTGTCTAAGAATTTGTCCAATTCCTACATATACTGGTATCGGAATCAAATGCTTATTGGGAGTGAAATAGATGGGATCAGCACAGTTAACAGGACGCGTCATCTTCAAAGGGGACCCCGGCTATACACAGGCGGTTAAGAATTGGAACCCTTATGTTGATGTCTGTCCGCTTGTCTTTGTTTTTGCACAAAATTCATACGATGTAAGTAATGCTATTAAATGGGCTCGTGAGAAGAATGTGCCTATGCGTGTCAGAAGCGGCCGCCATGCTCTGGATAAAAATCTTTCCACGGTAAGTGATGGGATTGTTATTGATGTGAGTGACATGAATAAAGTTTTCTTAGATGAAAAAAACGCGGTAGCAACCGTTCAAACCGGCATTCACGTCGGCCCGCTTGTAAAAGGTTTAGCTCGGGAAGGTTTTATGGCCCCGTTCGGAGACAGTCCAACCGTCGGAATCGGAGGAATCACAATGGGAGGCGGATTTGGAGTGCTTTCACGATCGATCGGCCTGATAAGCGATAACCTTCTCGCACTGAAAATGGTAGATGCCAAAGGCAGGATTATTCAAGCAAATCAATCCCGCAATGAAGATTTACTGTGGGCTTCCAGAGGCGGCGGGGGAGGCAATTTCGGATATAACACCCAATATACGTTCAAAGTTCATCGTGCCCCTAAAACCGCAACCGTCTTTAATATTATTTGGCCGTGGGAACAGTTAGAAACGGTATTTAAAGCGTGGCAAAAATGGGCGCCGTTTACAGACGAACGATTAGGATGCTACCTTGAGATTTACAGCAAAGTAAATGGCTTGTGCCATGCGGAAGGATTGTTCCTCGGTTCAAAACCAGAGCTGGTTCAATTATTAAAACCTTTATTAAATGCCGGAACGCCGGCACAAACAGTAATCAAAACACTATACTACCCGGATTGTATAGATTTCTTAGATCCTGACGAACCGATTCCCGGCAGATCTGATCAGAGTGTTAAATTCTCCTCGGCGTGGGCGCTCAATCTTTGGCCGGAAGAACCTATTGCAGTAATGAGACAATTTTTAGAAAAAGCGACTGGGACAGAAACCAATTTCTTTTTTATCAATTGGGGCGGCGCGATAAGCAGAGTTCCAAGCAGTGAAACAGCCTTCTATTGGCGCCGGCCATTGTTTTATACGGAATGGACGGCTAGTTGGAAAAATAAATCACAAGAAGCTTCGAATCTTGCATCAGTTGAAAGAGTGCGTCAGCTGATGAAACCATATGTAACAGGTTCATATGTGAATGTTCCGGATCAGAATATCGAGAACTTCGGAAAAGCATATTATGGCTCAAACTTTGCAAGGCTTCAAAGAATAAAGGCGAAATACGATCCCGAAAATGTATTCCGTTTTCCGCAAAGCATCCCGCCATCGTATAAATAGTTTGATCGTTTTGGGAAACAAAATAAAATGCTGCGTTTGCATTCTAAACATTATTATTGGAACACACCAGAACATTCAGGTGTGTTTTTATTGTTGTTTTCATTTCTGAAATGTGGTTATTCACTTATATCCCAGTGCGGATTCCAAACGATTTCCCATAACTGTCCATCGGGGTCTTGAAAGTGACCGGCGTATCCGCCCCAAAAAGTATCATGAGCGGGGTCAGTTATCGTTGCTCCTGCCTGTTTTGCCTGTTCCATGACTTTATCGACTTCAGCTTTACTGCTGACGTTATGTCCTCATGTAAATTCCGCAGGGCTTGGAGCAGTTAACGTAACGTTTGATTCATGTGCGATGTTTTTGCGGTCCCAAAGGGCAAGTTTCAGTCCCGTTTGCAAGTAAGCAGCTGCGCCATGTTCAAATCTGTACCGGCTATTCCTTCTGTAGGCAGACCCAAGCCATCCTGATAGAAGTGCAGCGATTTTTCTAAATTGTCTGCGCCTGAAGTAATTACTGTAATCCGCGGCTTCATAGCAATCATTGATTAAGAGCAATATAAAGTATTGGACATTTTCACCGAAAATATTTTGACATTTCAGTAAAGAACCTATATATTCATATATGAGCACATAATCATATACGGTTATTTTTGTGTCCATGTTAGAATGCTTCATAACAGAAAAGAAATAATAAATGCAGTGTATGAGATAAGGAGGAGATTTTTATGGGTCACAATCACAATCACGCTGGCGGGTCCAATAAGAAGGTTTTATTGATCTCTTTTATCGTGATTACAGGTTATATGATAATAGAAGCGATAGGCGGATTTTTAACCAATAGTTTAGCGCTTTTGTCAGATGCAGGCCATATGCTGAGTGACTCGATCTCATTAATGGTTGCTCTGATTGCTTTTAAATTGGCCGAAAAAAAGGCAAGTCATCATAAGACATTCGGCTACAAACGATTTGAGATTCTCGCAGCTGTGATAAACGGTGTTGCATTAATAGTGATTTCCCTTTATATCATTTATGAAGCAATCAAACGTTTCTCTCATCCGCCGGAGGTAGCAACAACCGGCATGCTGACGATTAGTATCATCGGGTTAGCTGTGAATATATTGGTCGCTTGGATTATGCTGAACGGCGGAGATACAAAGAATAACCTGAACATAAGAGGGGCTTACTTACATGTGATAAGTGACATGCTCGGATCTGTAGGTGCCATACTGGCTGCGATTCTTATCATCTTCTTCGGGTGGAGCTGGGCAGATCCAGCGGCCAGTGTCATTGTGGCTATTCTTGTTCTGAGAAGCGGTTACCATGTGACGAAAGACTCCATTCACGTATTAATGGAAGGAACTCCGGAAAATATCGATGTCACTGACATCATTCATACAATTGAAGAGACAGAAGGAATTCAAAGCATTCATGATTTGCACATATGGTCTATCACAAGCGGATTGAATGCTCTTTCCTGCCACGCTGTTGTTAACGATCAACTGACCATTTCTGAAAGCGAAAGTATTTTACGCAAAATTGAACATGAACTTGTAGACAAAGGCATTACACATGTAACCATTCAAATGGAAACAGCAGCGCATAATCACGACAATACGATTCTTTGTCAGGCCCAAACTGAGAATCCGCGTGACCATCATCATCATCATTAAAGGAGGAAATAGGGACTCACTTGTCTGCTGACAATTAGGATAAAACCGGAGGGGGGATTCATATGTACGACACGATAGTAATCGGAGCCGGTCAGGCAGGAATCTCAGTAGGATATTATCTAAAGAAGTCGAAACAAAAGTTTATCATTTTGGATAAAAGTCATGAAGTGGGAGAAAGCTGGAACAAGCGGTATGACTCATTGGTTTTATTTACTTCTCGAATGTACAGCTCTTTGCCTGGAATGCCTCTTGAAGGAGACAAGCATGGACTCCCTTCAAAAAATGAAATTGCTGCTTATCTGAAAAAATATGTAGAAAGATTTGATATCCCGATCCAATTACGGACAGAAGTAATAAGTGTCCAAAAATTAAACAACGATTTCTTAATAAAAACAAACCGGGAAGAATATCAAACGAAAAATCTTGTGATGGCCGCAGGTCCTTTTCATACCCCTAACATTCCATCAATATCAAGGGATGTAGCCGATCATATTCATCAATTACATTCTTCACAATATAAACATTCAAAACAACTGGCGCCCGGGAATGTACTGGTAGTCGGCGGCGGGAATAGCGGAGCTCAGATAGCTGTTGAATTATCCAAAGAAAGAGTTACATATTTGGCTTGCAGTAATAAACCGGCTTATTTCCCTTTATGGATTGGAAAAAGAAGCATCTTTTGGTGGTTTGATAAATTAGGAGTTTTACATGCAAGTCATACATCAATAGTAGGCAAGTTCATTCAAAAGAAAGGCGACCCCATATTTGGGTATGAATTAAAACATGCAATAAGACAGAAGAAGATCATCTTAAAACAAAGAGTCATAGCCGGAAAGCAAAATGAAATCATTTTTAAAGATTCATCTTCATTAGAAGTAAACAATATCATTTGGGCAACTGGCTTTAAGAATCCGCTTTGTTGGATGAAAATAGAAGGTGTTTTGGATAAGGAAGGCCGAATTATACATCACCGGGGTGTTTCAGCTGCGGAGGGATTGTACTTTATTGGTTTGCCTTGGCAGCATAGGCCAGGTTCAGCGCTGCTTCAAGGTGTAGGAAATGATGCTGAATACATTGTAAAACAAATGAACGGCGGATAGACTGAGGAGAGCAGTAACTTACGGGTTTCCTGCTCTTTTTTGTGTTGAATAAGTCCGGTTATGTGACTGTGTAAAGCCGAAAAAATCATTAATAAGAAGATCCCTGACTCATTGATTGTGCAACATTCTGACGTACTTCCCGAGCTAACTGCGCGGCACGTAAGGAAGCCTGCCAAATAGCCGGACTCACTGCAGATTGACTGATGGATAATGCCTGTTGTGTGGCTGGAACCATTAGTCTTAGGAGATTTTCCGCCTCGTCTACAGATGACGCGTATTGGTGACCGGCTGCTCTTCGCAGGTCTGCTATCGCGGCGGGGAAGTTTGACCATAGACGAAGTATTGAATTCATGCAGCCAACCATAAGAGGAAAATGAGGAGCCCGGCCTTGTCCGGAGGCGAGAAGCTCTGCTGCGCCTAAAGCGGAATAAACGTGATAGCTCAACGGAGTAAGATATTTCGCGTGTACAATATGAAGTTCTCGTAATCCCCAAGTGTCTGGAAGAAATCTGAATTCTGAACTCATACCGCATCCCAGAGCGAGTGCTCTGCTGACAGCCTGCAAGTGTTTCACTACCGCAGCCATTGATTGTTGAAAGGAGGACGAGTGTATTGGAATTTGTTGAATCGCAGATAAATGGCTTCGCATTTTATGATTTGCCTGACTTAAATCAGGATGCTGTCTGTAATCATATACATAATACGGATAATAATCATAATACATATCTAAACTCCCTTTATGAATGACTTTTAGGAGCAGGATATGCACCCAGATTGTTTTTGATAAGGGCATGTGCCTAAATGAATCCATCAGTGCAACTATTTTAGTCCGCGCATATTCAGTTGGTATTTTTTATGCAAACGGATTTTGTGGCCAAAACGTTTCTACTTACTTCAGTCTTTTAGGCTGAACAAGGGAATTTCTTAGTGCGGCACACTCTCATACAAAAAGCATAGGATAATATCACAAAAATTTAAAATTGCGGGGATGAAAAATGTATTATATACCTTTTTCGCATCAATGTTATTATTGTGTGAATGTACCGATGTATAATGATGGAAGATCTGTTTATTGGACTGTTCCAAATAACTATGATCCTTCATACGAAGATAGAAACCTTCTCTTGAAAGATTATGGACCAAAACCATTTGTTGTGAATATTAATAAAGCCGCAAAACAAAACAATACGTTCCGTACGGCCCTATGGACAGGAAAGCATTTTCAAATTACTTTGATGAGTCTTGGTATTGGAGAAGATATCGGTTTGGAGATCCATCCTCACGTAGATCAATTCTTACGGATTGAGCAAGGCCGAGGGATAGTTAAAATGGGCAAGAGTAAAGATAATTTAAGTTTCCGAAGAAATGTCTATGATGATTATGCCATTGTTGTCCCTGCCGGCACTTGGCACAATGTTATTAATACGGGTAATACGCCGTTAAAACTATATTCAATTTATGCTCCTCCCAACCATCCGTTTGGTACAGTTCATGTGACAAAGGCAGATGCAGCGGCTGCGGAAGATTAGTATAGGATTCCAGAGGACTTTGCGCTGCAAAGACTATAAAAAAAATGGTATTGGGACAGCATGATGAAATAAAGCGATTGAATGGCTGAAACACAAAATATTAACGTTTCAGCTTGTCATAGTGCAGTTGATGCGATGCTTTATTCCACAACTTTTCAACAGCAAATGTGGTTTTTTGTCTGACCATTTTAATTGATTGGCAGTCAGTGAAAATAGACATTTGTAATGAATTTATCCTTGCTCATCCTAATAAGCGGCTTTAACTGCCAAGTTTCTGTTTCTCTTCATACCATTTGCGAAGCTGATGAATATGAGCTTGATGATATCTATTATGGTCTGCCATATGCCATATTCCCCATTGAATGGTTGCTTGTTTTTCTGATTCATAATCTACTGTATGATTCAGCTGCTCGTCAGTTAACTGATAACAAACAGACTTAAACATGCTGAATACTTCTTCATAATCAGTGAGAATTTGTTTTAATGAAACACCGGAAATGAAAGGGATCTTATTGTTCTGATCTAACATTGGTCCATACTTCTCTTCAAGCTGCTTTGGTATTGGTTCACCCTTTATTCTGAATATCCAGTTGAGATCAACATATGCTAAGTGTCTTATTAGCTGAGCTGTACTATTGTATGTTTGATTTGGTCCTTTATAATCAATCTCCTGCTGTGACATGTCTGACACAATGGATATTAAGCGGCTGTCATTTTCATTAACGGCAGAATACAGCATTCCCACAAGATGATCCATGTGCGTTTCACCTTTTAAATCTAAAATCATTAACCCCGCCTCATTAGCACAATTTTTATATCAGTTTGCCTTATTACTCATATTTGTCAAGCCATCCGGGGAATGGGCCGCTGTAAGACGAAGCTATGAAGCAGGCTCTCTTTGCCTGCTTTTTTTGTGTGTCGGCTTTACATCTGACATGTCGAGTTTTCTGAAACTGTACCTTTTTAAATGTCAGACAGTGTTATATGATACTCTGCAGATATTCAAGAATATGTACTTGGAGGACATTCTCATGCGAAATTTTAATGTTGCTATCCCTACGCCTTTTCATGAAGATGAAAGTTTATATTTAGAAGGATTTGATGCTATTGTCGAACATTTGAAAAACAGCGGTATCCATTCGTTACTCATATGCGGCACGACTGGTGAACAGCATTCACTCAGCATAGATGAGCGTCTTCAGATCATTGAGTATGTTAATCAGCGAAAATTTGAAGATGTTGAACTGATGTTCGGTGTTTCAGCCGTAAGAACCAGTGATGCCGTCAAACTGATGAAACACATCGAGAAAACCAATATTGATTCTGTACTGATTGGTTTTCCTCCTTATATAAGACCGACACAGCAGCAAGCCGTTTATTACGTTGACGAACTTCTCAGTCATACCTCTAAAGAGGCTGTGCTTTATAATAACCCCGGCCGGACCGGTTTTAATCTGAGTGAGAAAGCGCTTAAAGACTTAATAAGCCGGCATCCGGGGATAAGGGGGCTGAAAGAAGGAGGAGACGTTCTGCGTCATAAACAAACAGAGTTCCCTGATCACTTTATTTTGTTTGCGGCAGGAGACGTTGAATTTCCGAAGATGCTGAGTAACGGGTGTAACGGCCTGTCAAGCATGGCCGGAAATGTCTATCCTGAAGAAATCAGAGAAAGCTTCAGCAGCTTATCAGAAAATAAACCGATTAATCTGGATCGAATAAACGATCTGATTGCTGAAGTGACAAATCATCATACTGTCATGAATATAAAAAATCACTATAAGAAGATTGGGATTCAAGCAGGCAGCTGCCGGTCACCCA
The DNA here is from genome assembly GCF_027721405.1 of Bacillus sp. KICET-1. Lineage (NCBI taxonomy): Bacteria > Bacillati > Bacillota > Bacilli > Caryophanales > Bacillaceae > Bacillus > Bacillus sp. KICET-1. The sequence continues at coordinate 338,708 of NZ_CP113515.1, read as the reverse complement.
TTATATAAGAAATGTTCCGTCGCGGATAAGTGAAACATGTGATCAGCGCGCTTTCTGTACTTGGATTAGGCTTAATAAGCAAGTTTTATAATACTGTTATTAGCGGGGGCGTAAGCATTTGTTTAACTTTACATAAGGGAACCCTTATGATATGGTGATTATTGCTAATATTGACAAGAAAGAGGTGAAAGCGATGATAACGATTTATGGAATTTTGTATGGTAAAAATGCAAAAATTGGAAACATCTTGGCGGATAAAGGGAGCAGTCTGTCCTTTTTTAAGCCAAATCATCATACAAAAACAGTTATCGGTGCTTTTTCTCTATGTCAAATAAACGATAATCCAATGACATAATGTCCTTGTTTATTTGTGCATGATGTTATTTAAGCGTAACACCGATAATTGTGTCGGTGTTTTTTTGTGCCTGATTTTAAAAAAAGGTTAGATGATCACTCCCTTCTATTTACTCAAACAAACCAGAGTTTTATGGAAGGATGAGAAAACATGCAACAAAAAAACAAGTATATAAGAATTCAAGAGTTCCTGAAGCAAAATAAATTTCCTGATTTTAGAATGAATCAAATCAAAAATGCTGTGTTCAAAGGGAGAATAAATCATTTTAATGAAATAACGGTTCTTCCTAAATCCTTGAGAAAATTGTTAATGAATGAGTTTGGAGAGTCAATTTTAAATATTGCTGCTTTAAAAGTGCAGCATTCTGAGCAAGTAACAAAAGTCTTATTTGAAATTTCAGGAGACGAAAAAATAGAAACGGTCAATATGAAATATAAAGCTGGCTGGGAGTCATTTTGTATATCCTCGCAGTGCGGCTGTCATTTTGGCTGTACATTTTGTGCAACAGGAGATATTGGTTTAAAACGCAGCTTAACATCAGATGAAATGACTGACCAAATTTTGTACTTTCACTTAAAAGGACATTCAATTGATAGTATTTCTTTTATGGGAATGGGAGAAGCATTAGCGAATATACAAGTGTTTGATGCTTTACATGTGCTTACAAATCCCGAGTTGTTTGCTTTAAGCCCTCGTCGGTTATCTATTTCGACCATAGGTATTATTCCGGGCATTAAAAAAATCACTCAGGATTATCCGCAGGTCAACCTGACGTTTTCATTACATTCTCCTTTTAATGAACAGCGAAGCAAGTTAATGCCGATTAATGAACGCTTCCCGTTATTGGAGGTAATGGACACATTAGATGAGCATATACGTGTGACCTCAAGAAAAGTTTATATTGCTTATATTATGCTGCCGGGAGTTAATGATTCTATTGATCATGCGAATGAAGTAGTACGTCTTTTAAGAAGCAGATATAAGAGAGGGAACTTGTTCCATGTAAACATCATTAGATATAACCCGACTGTTAGTTCACCTATGAGATTTGAAGAAGTAAATGAGAAACAAGTTGTAAACTTCTATAAAAAATTAAAGTCAGCAGGAATTAACGTGACCGTCAGAAGTCAATTTGGCATTGATATAGATGCTGCTTGCGGACAATTATATGGAAATTATCAAAAAAATAAGAACCGATAAATCAGGTGCAGAACTCGGTTTGACTTCATATTATTTCATTTGATAACATAAAATGGTTATCGTGATTGAAAAAAAGATACCCGTTTTTATAAAAAAGGAGTCATAACGTTGCTGAAAAGGTTTTTTCTTGTTTTTCTTACGCTGATAATGTCTATATTTGCTGTATTCGCGGCTGCTGAAGAGTCTCCCGGCGATCGTGTCATTTCTTTTGACGAGCCTATGATTTTATTGATCTCGCTCGGAATCATCTTATGTTTGTTCATTCCGCCATTCGTCATGTCCTTTTTTGGCAGCTTGGTTGTGAGAATCATATCCGGAGTCTATCAATGTTTTATCGTCCTCACGTTTGCGGGGCTCATTCCGATTGGATTTCTGATCCCCAATGGCTTTTTGACAATTCTTGCTGCCGTCCTGGGAACTTTGGTCAGTTCAGCCAGTGTTGCGGTCACCTTATTCGTTGGCAGGACAGAGAACACAAATAAGCTTTCGTAAGCGGTTTTGACAACAATAACACGCGTCCTGAAAACACCAAGTGTCACAGACCCTTGGTGTTTTTTAATTCCGGCAGAAAAGAAGGTATAATGGGCGGGGAAGAGGTGTCAGCCAATGAAAATAACCAGAGAGACATTAGAAAAACAGCAAATTTGGATATATGGTGTGACTCTTGTGATCGGAGGAATAGCGGGGATCGCCGGGAAAGATTCAGGACTTCGCTGGGGATGGACGATATCACCGTTTATCGCTGTTCTCATGTATGCCATGTTTGCCCAAATCCCATTCTTGAAGCTGAGGGAAGCCTTGTCAAACCTCAAGTTTATGGCGGCTTTACTGATCGGTAATTTCTTAGCTGTACCTGTCGTTGTATGGGTGTTAACCGCCATTTTTCCTCAATCTCCTCCTATATTATTAGGGGTTTGTTTGGTATTGCTTACACCTTGTATTGATTACGTCATCGTCTTTACTCAGCTCGGCAAAGGAAATGAGAGATTAACACTGGCTTCCACGCCGGTTTTGTTCGCCGTTCAGATGGTATTGCTTCCGTTATACCTGCGGCTGTTTATCGGGAAAGAAGTGATAGGGGCTGTTCATGCGGGACCGTTTCTGGAAGCATTCTTATTGTTAATAGCGGTGCCGCTGCTGGCGGCGGTGATGACTCAATTATGGGCTGATAAGAAGCCGGCGGGAGAAAAGGTGCTGGAATGGACGGCGTGGCTGCCTGTTCCTTTTATGGCTCTGGTCTTACTGGCGGTCGTCGCCACACAAATCGGCAAGGTCATCAGTGATGCTGACATCATTATACGTGTGATCCCAATCTATCTGTTATTCCTGCTCATTATGCCGTTTGTTTCCCGGTTTATCGCAAATGCGTTCTGTCTGGATACAGGTGAAGGAAGAGCATTGATCTTCAGCACGGGCACAAGAAATTCACTCGCAGTCCTTCCGTTAGCGCTGGCTTTGCCGGATGCTTGGGCCTCATTGGCCGCCGCTGTTATCGTCACACAGACGATTGTTGAGCTGATAGGCGAATTGGTTTATATAAAAGCGGTGCCCGGATGGCTGCTGAAATAAAAAATAATCTGAACAGAAAAAAACATACCAACAAATATTGGTATGTTTTTTATATCGATTATAAAGTTGAAATATCAATGACGAAACGGTAGCGGACATCGCTTTGGAGAACCCGTTCGTACGCTTCGTCGACTTGATTGGCCGGTATCACTTCAATTTTAGGAGCAATGCCGTGCTCGGCGGCGAAATCAAGCATCTCCTGAGTCTGCGGAATACCACCGACGAGTGAACCCGCAATGCTGCGGCGGCCCGTGATTAAAGAGAACACACTGTATGAATCCGGCTTAGCGGGCGCCCCCACATTTACCAATGTACCGTCAATGCGAAGCAGAGATAAGTAGGCATCTACGTCAAGGTTCGCGGATACTGTATTTAAAATAAGATCAAAACGTCCGGCCAGCTCAGTAAATGTATCCGGATCGCTTGTTGCAAAGTAATGATCGGCTCCAAATTCAAGCGCTTCGTCTTTTTTGTTCATTGAGCGGCTGAGGACGGTGACCTCTGCGCCTAAAGCGTGCGCGAATTGAACGGCTAAATGTCCGAGCCCGCCCATTCCGACAATCGCCACTTTTTTGCCGGGGCCGGCATTCCAGTGTTTCAGCGGAGAATACGTGGTAATGCCCGCGCACAATAGCGGGCTGGCAGCATCCAAATCCAGCTGATCGGGAATCCGGACAACGAATCTGTCAGTGACAACTATTTTCTGGCTGTAGCCGCCGTATGTAGGGTTTCCGTCGTAGTCCAGGTTATTATAAGTCTGAACAACGCCTTTTGTGCAATATTGTTCGTCTCCGTTAAGGCAGTATTCACATTCCCCGCAGGAGTCTACAAAACAGCCGACACCCACACGGTCGCCGACGGCAAATGTGGTGACGTCTTCACCCACGGCTTCCACAACTCCGGCAATTTCGTGCCCGGGAACCATCGGAAAGATTCCGCCGCCCCATTCATCGAATGCGCTGTGGATGTCTGAGTGACAAATCCCGCTGTACTTAATATCAATCAGGATATCGTGCGGCCGTAATGCTCTTCTCTCAATCGTCGTCTGCTCAAATTTAGCTTTTGCATGCGGAGCGCTTAATACACGAGTCGGATGATTATTACACATGGTTATCTTCCTTTCCAAGATAAAGTGATGAATCCTCTGTTCGGTTTTACTTTAAATGTTAAAGCGGACTTTAAGTCAAGGAGTTTGGTTTATTTTTTTATGAAATGATATTCTATAATGGCACGCTTATGAAAGGTATGAAGGACGGGTGGTAAGAATATGAAGATTGCGCAGGCTGCAAAGCAGGTTGAGTTATCAGCCGCAACGCTTAGGTATTATGAAAGTATAGGACTGATTCCTCCGGTAAAACGCAATGAAAGCGGCATCCGCGATTATGACGAAGATGATGTGAATTGGATTCAATTTATAAAATGCATGAGAAGTGCCGGGCTGTCGATTGAGGCGCTGATTGAATATACCGCTTTATTTATTGAAGGAGCCGATCATACGATCGAACCCCGAAAAAACATCCTGATAAATGAAAGGAAAAGGCTGACGGAGAAACAGAGGGAAATTGATGAAACCATAAAACGATTAAACAGGAAGATTGAGGATTACGAAGATATCCTTGAAAATGAAGCGAAACTTAAAAACAGATTGAAAGCTGAATGTATTTCTGAATGAAGAGAAGGTGTCCCGGACGCCGGGCCGCATGAAATGTACCAAGGAAACGAGCCTTGGTTTTTTTATTTTCTAAAGAGAGGAAACAAAACAGCTTTTTCTATCTTATCAATCATTGCTTATCCTTTTTTCAGCTTGACTTTTTTACTGCAGACTTTTAAAGTGTGAAATGTTGCTTAGACTGTGATTAGCGACTTTAATGCTGAAAAGAGGTGGTTTACCCAGATGAACAATCATAAGAATCCTTGGGCGTTATTGCCTTTAGTCTTATTCGTAGGGCTTTTTGTCGGCTCTGGTCTGGTGACCGGAGATTTTTATAAATTGCCGATCTTGATTGCCGCGATTATTGCGTCAGCTTTTGCGCTGTTATTTAACCGGAAGAAATCGCTCAATCAAAAAATAGAATGGTTCGCTTCCGGTGCGGGACATCCTGATATTATCATTATGGTTATGATTTTTATATTGGCAGGTGCCTTTGCTTCAGCGGCTGAGGCGATGGGAGCGGTGCATTCAACTGTCAATCTTGCTTTGAGCATTATTCCGCAGCAGTTTTTGCTGCCGGGGCTGTTTATCATTGCTTGTTTTATTTCTATATCGATGGGAACATCAATGGGCACGATTGCGGCGGTTGCGCCGATCAGCGCGGGTTTGAGCGGAGAGCTTGGCATCTCCGGCGCGATTGCAATGGCGGCTGTGGTCGGCGGAGCTATGTTCGGAGATAATCTTTCTTTTATTTCCGATACGACCATCGCGTCAGTCCGGACGCAAAAAACACAAATGATGGATAAATTCAAAACGAACTTTCTGATTGTTTTGCCTGCTGCCATTGTGACTGTTATTATCTTATTTTTTATTCCGGCAGGCCACGCCGGCCATACGGGTGCTGAATCTTACAACTGGATTAAGGTGCTTCCTTATGTCGCCGTGTTGGTTTTTGCGTTAATCGGTATTAATGTGATGGCTGTCATATTCGGCGGATTGGTTTTGACGGGAATCATCGGATTAGCGGGCGGCAGCCTGACGCTTGACTCTTATTTTAAGGCGATTACGGATGGAATTGCCGGAATGAGCGATCTGATCATCCTGTCCATGCTGATCGGAGGGATGGTCGGCATGATGAAACAAAACGGCGGGATCGACTTTTTACTGGAGTTCATCACGAAACGAATCCGTTCGAAAAAAGGCGCCGAAGCCGGCATTGCCGGACTGGTCAGCGTGACGAATCTGGCTGCGGCCAATAATACGATCTCGATTATCGCAGCCGGGCCGATTGCAAAGAATATCGCTGATAAATTCAACATCGACAACAGAAAATCGGCAAGTATTCTGGATATCTTTTCGTGCATGATTCAAGGATTGATTCCTTACGGCGCACAGCTGTTATCAGCCGGGAAATTCGGGAATATTTCACCAGTCAGCATCCTGCCATACTCTTTCTATCCCGTTTTAATCGGAATCTGCGGCATCGCCGCCATCATATTTGGACTGCCGAAATTCACAAGAAATACGAAATAAAAAAAGGCGCCGTTCGGCGCCTTTTTTCTTTCATGACAGCCAAGCATTTCTCAAAAGCTGTACGCCCTGTGTGATCTGATCCGTATCGAGATGGGCGAAACCCAGCTTTATAGTCGGCGGTTCGGGTTTTTGGGCAACGAAATAAATGGCGGTAGGGTACACCTTCACTCCGTACTGAAAAGCGCGTTCGATTAATGTTTCTTCTGTATAGTTCAGGTGAACTCTCACCAATATATACAATCCCGACTGCTCGCCGATGATCGTCACATGATCGCCGAACTGCTGCTTTACATGTGAAATCAAGTGCTGCATTTTTCGCTTGTAAACAATGCGCATGCGCTTAATATGGCGGGTCCATTCACCGGCCTTCATCAATTCAGCCATGGTCAGCTGGTTAAGCGAAGAAGCGGTGCTTTCGAAATGAATAAACCGTCTTTTATACCGGTGCAAAAGGCGTTGCGGCAAAACCATATAGCTTATGCGGATGCCAGGAAGAAAGGATTTTGAGAAATTCCCTAAATAAATCACCCGGTCTGATTGAATGGAAGCAAGAGCGGGAAACGGCTGCTGTGTATAACGGAATTCACTGTCATAATCATCCTCAAGAATATAACCCTCTCTATGATTCACCCAATTGATCAGAGTTTGGCGCTGCTGAATGGACATGCTTACGCCGTAAGGGCTGTGATGGGAAGGGGTCACATAGATTAATTTTTCTTTCATTGCATGTAATTGAGAAAAATCAGCTCCGTTTTCATAGACAGGCATCGTCTCCAGAGAAAGCCCATGAAATTGAAAAGCCGCTCTGGCACCGTCAAATCCCGGGTCTTCAACGATCATTCCCGAAAAATCCTCTTTCAGAATCCGGCTGAGATATATCAGCATCTGCTGGGTGCTGCTGCCGATGATAATGGAATCCGCATCTGTTTTCACTCCGCGGGATTCCAAGAGATAAGCGGCAATTTGTTCACGCAGGTCTCTCTCGCCGAACGGTTCACCGTAAAGGAAGCTTTTCTCTGATGTCAAAACTTGATTGTATAATTTTCTCCATGTTTTCAGAGGAAAATGCTTTTGATCGACGGCTCCGGCGCGAAAATCAATCAGGATCGGCTGAGTTGATTCGGTTTTCTCAGCGTAAACAACATCATGTTCTTGTTGAAATAAAGAGGGTTCTATTTCATTAGCAAAATATCCTTTGCGTGTTTCTCCGCGAATGTATCCCTCCGCTAAAAGCAGATCATAGGCCATCAGCGTTGTATTGCGGCTTACCCGCAGGGAATCTGCCAGCTCCCGAATTGAAGGCAGCCGCTCATCTGCCTGAATATTTCCCTGCTCAATCAATGTTTTAAATTGCTCGTAAATTTGTTTGTATTTCGGGGTGTCGCTTTCGAAAGCGAAAATCATATTTTTCATCAGATGTTCTCCTCTGACACGTATATTTATTTAAAATTGTACCTTTTTAAATGTCAGTTGATATCTTATTATAGCGGAAAGCGCTTTATCAATCCATGTTCAGAGAGGAGAGTTTTTATGTATATTCCCGCTCCATTTCAGCTGAGTGAAGCTGAAGCGTGCGATGTAATCAAAGAGTATGGTTTCGCAGCATTGTTTTCAACGGCGGAAGGCATGCCGTATGCAACCCACCTGCCATTGATGATGAGTAAGAATAACGAATGCTTATACGGTCATTTTGCATTGCCGAACCCCCAATGGAAAGAGATTGATGGCCAAAACGTGTTAGCCGTTTTTCAAGGGCCTCATTGTTATATCTCGCCTAAATGGTATGAGACGAATCAGGCTGTTCCCACATGGAATTATGTGGCGGTTCATGTTTACGGAGAGGCGGAGCTTTTGGATGAGGAAGAAACCGTGCAGTCGATGAGTGATCTCGTATTGAAATACGAAAGCCCCGACAGCCCGTACAAATTAGAGGATGTCGATGCGAAATTGCTGGCAGGCATGAACAAAGGGGTAAAAGGTTTTAAAATCAAAATCAGCAAAATAGAGGGGAAAGCAAAGCTGAGTCAAAATCATTCAGCCGCAAGACAAGGGCTGGTCGTACAACAGCTCAAACAGATTCCTCATACAAACGAACAGCTCATTTCCGGCTTGATGGAAGAAAACATCAAACGGATCACTGCGAACAACTGACAAGCATACTAAAAACATACCGGCAGCATGCGGTATGTTTTTTCAGGTTACGAAGCTTTTCTCAGAATGAATAACGACTCAAACAGCACATAAATCAACGGCGCCATTAAAATGAAGAAAGAATGAAAAATAGCATACGGTATGAGGAAGTAAACGATAAGTTTCAATAGAATGGAAGACGTTTTATTCAATGTCCAGCGGTTTTTCAAGATATCAGTCATACAAGCTAAAACAAGGCCGACCGTCAAATATCCGGCTGCGATGTAAAGATAAATAAAAAGGTAAAACGGGTAAGAAGACAACGGCGGTGTGTCTTCCTGTGTCATTTTTAAACCCACATAAAAGACCAATAAAAAGCAAACGGACGAAACGAGAGCTAACAAAAGGTGTTTATATAAATACTTCTTCATGTGTTCACCTGCCTATGGCGCAATTATTTCTTAACATATTATGACATGGTTTTACTGTTTCTTCTATGTGAGCGGGGCGTAAAGAATCAATATCATCTTTTTATGAATCCGTTTTTTGTTCGGCTGGATGTAAAAGAAGAATACACCAAAAAAAGCTGTCAGCTTGGTCCTGACGGCTTATTTTTGGTGAAAGGCTTATTTCTCCGTGGTGAAATAAAGCAATGCTATGACCGGAAAAGCGATTCCAATCCATAATGTGATACTCCACCCGCCTGAGGCGTATGCCCATCCTCCGATTGATGATCCTGCAGCACCGCCGAGAAAGAAGATTGCCATAAATAATCCGTTTAATCGGCTGCGAAATTCAGGTGCCAACGAAAAAATGGCACGCTGACTGAGTACGAGATTGGCAGATACCCCCATATCCAACAGGATAGCAGCGGCCACCAGAACTGCTATTCCGACGGGGGAGCTGCTCTGAATCATGAGCGGGAGTAATAAAGAAACGATGACAACACCGAGAGCGATTCCGGTGGCAAGCCGGGTCAAGCCGCGATCAGCCAGACGGCCGCCTATCGGTGCAGCCGCTGCACCCGCAATGCCCGCTAATGCATACAGCGCGATTGCCTTTTGAGAAAAATGAAAAGCAGGACCGGACAATAATAAAGGTACAGTCGTCCAGAATAAGCTGAAAGCTCCAAATACAAACGCATGATAAATGGCACGGCGGCGTAAGACCGGAGTCGTGCGCAGCAGCTTCCACATTGAACCGAGTAAGACGGTGTAGCTTGTGTTTGCTGTTGGTTTTCTGGCAGGAAGCACTTTTGATAAGATGATTGCCAGGACAACACTTAACGCGGCGGATAAAGCAAATATGGCATTCCACCCCCATATATCAGCGACCAGGCTGGATATCGGACGGGAAAGCATAATACCGAGCAGCAGGCCGCTCATCACATTGCCGACAACCCGGCCGCGTGCGGCATCTGGTGCAAGGTATGATGCGAACGGAACTAGCACTTGGGCCGCGATTGATCCCAGTCCGATGAAAAACGCAGCGGCTAAAAACAGTGTTCCATGCTTCACAAATGCTGTCAGTGTCAAAGCGGCTGCGCTTAGAAGGAGCGATACAACGACAAGTTTTTTGTTTTCGATAATGTCTCCCAAAGGGACGAGAAACAGTAAGCCGGCAACGTATCCGATTTGGGTCAGCGTGACAATCAGTCCGGCGCTGCTTGGAGAAAGTCCGATTGCCGCACTAATGAATCCTGCCAAGGGCTGTGCATAATAAAGATTAGCGACAATGATACCGCATGCCATTGCGAGAAGAAGGGTTAAACCAGGTGAAATTCCCTGATCTGCTGTCTGTTTGTTTTCTTTAGCCATATGAATGAACTCCTTTTTAAGTGGTTTTTATGATGCTTGATAAATGATTTGCTGATTCATCTCCTTTACGCAGAGGCTTTTGGAGTCTGCATTTCATCAAGACTTCCCTCAAGTTATTTTGTAAACTGAACGTTTAGTTTTGTTATAAGAAAATAATATACTAAACGTTCAGTTTTGTAAATGGGTTTCTGTTTTCTTTTTTTATACAGGTTAAGTATACTGAACGTATCGTTTATAATTCGGGAAGGAATGATTCATGTGCAGAGTAAACGAGGACGGCCGCGCGATGAAGGAACACATAAGGCGATTCTTTCTGCAGCCTATGACCTATTGTTGGAAAATGGATTTGACGCGGTGACAGTCGATAAAATTGCTGAGCGTGCCAAAGTGAGTAAGGCAACGATTTATAAATGGTGGTCAAACAAGGCTGCCGTTATCATGGACAGCTTTCTTTCGACCGCTACGGACAGACTGCCTGTGCCCGATACAGGATCAACAGTGCAAGATATATTGACCCACGCCACGAATTTAGCAAGGTTTTTGACAAGCCGGGAAGGAACCGTTATTAAGGAATTAATCGGTGCGGGGCAGCTGGATGCAAAATTGGCGGAAGAATATCGCACGCGATTTTTCCAGCCCCGCCGCCTCCAAGCGAAAGGCCTTCTGGAAAAGGGAATTCAGAAAGGTGAATTAAGAGAGAATCTTGATATTGAAGTAAGCATCGATCTCATTTACGGACCGATTTTCTATCGCCTGTTGATCACAGGTGATGAGGTGAATGATTCCTATGTGCATGATCTTGTGATGAATGCGTTTAAGGGAGTTCAGCCTGCCTGAAAAATACTCGGATCATGTGAAAGAGATGCAGACTTCTGCTGCCTATGGGCGGAACATAATGAAAGGCCGAACAAGTTCATTGTTCGGCCTTTTCTGATTGATTTGCGAACTGCCGGGCGGCCGCCACGCAAGCGATAACGCCGACGTTTACCGCCGCAAGTTCCCATCCTGCTTTTTCATGGAGAATCATGGCGGCCAGTAACAGCCCGAAGAAAGGCTGCAGAAGCTGCAGCTGTCCGACCGCGGCGATGCCTCCCTGGGCGAGTCCGCGATACCAGAATACGAAGCCGATCAGCATGCTGAATATTGAGACATATGCAAGACTGAGCAGTGCGGGCGCGCCGATGTTTGACCATGAGTCCGGCATGAAGCAGAAAGACAGGATGAACATAAGGGGAAGCGATAAAACGAGAGCCCAAGAGATCACCTGCCAGTTGCCAAGCCGCCGGGAGAGGCGGGCGCCTTCAGCATAACCGAGACCGCACACGATAATCGAAGCGATCATGTACGTATCACCGAGCGGAGAGGATTCCCCTCCTTGCAGCAGAGCATATCCGGCTACGAGGATGCTGCCGGCAGCCGAGAAAATCCAAAAGACCGGTCTGGGCCGTTCGCCTCCTCGCAGTACGCCGAAGATCGCCGTCGCAAGCGGGAGAAGCCCGATGTAGACAATGGCATGAGCGGATGTGACATGCTGAAGCGCTAATGCTGTAAGCAGCGGGAAACCGATCACGACGCCGAGCGCTACTGTTAGTAGTGAAATGATGTCGCTTTTGGCAGGGCGTTTCTCCTGAAAAATGAGGAGCAGAGCGCCTGCCAATATACCGGCTATCGCGGCGCGGCATACGGTGAGAAATACCGGGTCAAAGTCCGCTACAGCCAAGCGGGTCGCGGGAAGCGAGCCGCTGAAAATGAGCACGCCGATAAATCCGTTAATCCAGCCGTTTGCGGCCTTATTCATTCCAATCACTCCAATATATATTTCTAAACCCATTTTCAAAGTTTATAATGACTATAAACTGAAATTGGCCATATACAAATGGCCAGTTTTTATAAAAAGAAGAATGCCAGTTTGGAGGGAGTAAAAATGGATATCACGCCATTTTTAAATAGAGATCTGGATATTCCGCTTTATCAGCAGCTTTATCGGCATTTTAAGGAAAATATGCATCAGGGCCGTATTCCTAAAGGACTGAAGCTTCCTTCAAAAAGGCTTTTGTCAAGTCAGCTTTCCATCAGTCAGACGACTGTGGAGCGTGCCTATGAACAGCTTGCCGCCGAAGGCTATATTGTCAGTAAGCCGAGAAGCGGATGGTTTGCCGATTATGACTCGGACGCCGTCTATGTGAAAAAGCCGGGTGCTTCGCCTGTTCAAACAAAGGCGAAGGAAGACCGCCAATGGATTGATTTTCACTACGGCACTGTGGATGCCGCTCATTTTCCTTTTTCGGCATGGCGCAAAAGCATGGTTGCAAGCTTAGATCAATATGGGCACGAGCTGTATCGGCCCGGGGATGATTTGGGCGAGCTTGAACTGAGAACGCTCATTTCAGAATACTTATATCAGTCGCGCGGCGTGAATTGCCGTCCTGAACAAGTGATAGTCGGCGCCGGGAACCCTGCTCTTTTGCAAATGCTGTGCAAAATATTTGAAGCAAATCTATCCATCGGATATGAAGATCCGGGTTTTCCGAGAGCGAGGGAGATTTTTAAAGCCAATCACATGAAGATCATTCCGATACCCGTCGATGATGAAGGAGTCTGTATCCGGAAGCTGAATGAAGAGCGGCCGCGTCTTGTATATGTCACGCCTTCTCATCAATTTACGTTAGGAACGATTATGCCGGTAAACAGAAGGATTCAGCTGCTGAAATGGGCGAAGGAACATCAATCGTTCATTATAGAAGATGATTATGACGGTGAATTCCGATACACCGGCCAGCCGATCCCATCATTGCAAGGGCTTGATCAGCATCACCGTGTTATTTATATGGGAACGTTTTCCCAATCTCTGCTTCCTTCGCTTCGCATCAGCTATATGATTCTTCCTTTGCCGCTTATCGAAAAAGGCAGGGAAATCGCTTCTTTATATAAGCAGACCGTCTCCTGCCACAGTCAGCTGACGCTGGCTCAATTTATCAAAAGCGGAGAGTGGCAGAAACATATTAACAGAATGAGAAAGCTGTACCGGAAAAAAAGAGCGGTATTATTAGAGGCCGTGCGGCGCGAGCTGGGACAATACGTCAGGATTCGCGGAGAAAATTCCGGGCTGCGGATTTTACTTGACGTTCAGCTGCCTTTCAGTGAAAAAGAGCTGATTGAAAAGGCGGAGGAACAAGGAGTCAAAATCTATCCCGTGTCTCTCACCTATCAAAAACAGCTCCCTGAAAAAACAGTTTCTCTCGGTTTCGCGGGGGTTTCTGAAACCAATATACAAGAAGGCATAAAAAAACTGAGAGCCGCCTGGGCGCTGTAAAAGGCAGCTCACAGTTTGAAATACTGAAGCTTGAGTCAGGGGTGCTGTCTCAGCAGCAAAACAATTTATAGGACGGGCAGGCGGAGCGCAGTATCAATATTTTGCAAATTGAGCCGGACTTGTTCATTTGTGTTCCACGGGTGATACCAGCCTTTTTCCATCATATAGCGTGAGATTTGCTCGTGCATGTCAAGGGCTTCTTCTAAGTGCCGGGTGAGGATCGCTTTCACTTCAGGCGTTCCGGCTTCCGTCGCCGCCATCGCATAGTTTCTGACACCGCTTTTTGCCGAATTCAATAAATCCATTGCGACAATTTGGTCTGTCAGTGCATTCATTCCCGTCAAGTATTCAATAATCGGATTCATTCGTGATTCATCTCCTCATTTCATGCTGTGCATCAGATAAAATCGAGGCAAATTCCTGCAATTGCCTTGTTGATGTATCCACATCCTGCTGCATGATTTCTTTCAGCTGCGGATCGGATACGAGCGCTTTCATGGTTTTGGATTTCGTCAGACAAAGTGACTTAAAAGAAGCCATCTCCTGAATTTCGAGTAATTCATGTAAGGCGCTGGCCATTTCTGTAGCCTCCGTTCTTTAAGGTTTGAGTACAACTTTAATACAATCATCTGTTTTCGTGTCAAACATCTCATAGCCGTGCTTCGCTTCACTGAGCGGAATGACATGGCTTACAACATCGCCCGGATCAATTTTGCCGGTTGACACCAATTCAAACATATACGGCATATAGTGGATGACCGGAGCTTGTCCTGATCGGATATTGACGTTCCGCTGCATGATATCGCCAAGGGGAAACCCGTTGTATCTGCCGCCGTACACACCCGTAATCTGGATCGTTCCCCCTTTTCGCACCGCTTGGGACGCGATGACCAATGCGCTCATCGCCCCGCCCTGAAGTTTTAATCCGCTGGCGAGGAACTCGAGATCCGTCATTTTTCCGTCCATGCCGACGGCGTCAATGACAACGTCGGCGCCGCCTTTGGTGATTTCCTTCAGGTAGCTGCCTGTATTTTCGTGGTCTTCGAAGTTCACGATTTCTACTTTATTCGTCCGTTTCGCATGCTGGAGACGGTAGTTGACATAGTCTACGGCTATTACGCGTTTCGCTCCCTTTAACCAGCAGAATTTTTGAGCGAAAAGGCCCACGGGCCCGCAGCCGAGAACGATAACTGTATCGCCTTCTTTTACGCCGGCATTGTCGACGCTCCAAAAGCCGGTTGTCATCGCATCGGAAATAACACTCAGTTTCTCATCCGGTTCTTCGCATGTTTCGGGAACTTTAAAGTGGGTAAAGTTCGCAAATGGAACGCGCAAATATTCGGCCTGGCCTCCCGGATAGCCGCCGGCATTTCCTGAATAGCCGAAATAAGCGCCTATATCGCCGTTCTCATTTGATTGATCACACTGGCTTTCCAGGTGATTCTTACAATAAACGCATTCTCCGCAGGCGATATTAAAAGGAATAATGACGCGGTCGCCTTTTTTGACTTTCGTCACGCCGGGACCGGTTTCTTCCACGATGCCCATCGGTTCATGGCCGATGATGTAGTCTTCATGCAAATTCGGGATGAGTCCGTGGATTAAATGTAAATCTGATCCGCAAATTGCCGTACTTGTGACTTTTATAATCATGTCATCGTGTTTTTCAATCTTCGGATCAGGCACGTCTTTGACAACGACGTTTTTCACTCCTTGATACGTTACGGCCTTCATGCTGTAATACCTCCAGTGTTAGTGTTCATCAGGTGTGCGGTCAAACATCCCTTTTCTGTTCGTTTCAACGGGAAACAGGTTCATATTTCCGACCATGAGGGTATTTTTTGCAGAGAGCTGATCCAATTTATACTGTTCGCTCAAATCATGCGGGTGAAACCACTTTTTGCTGACCATCAAGTCTGTTATCTCCTGATGCATCGCGATTCCCTGCATGAGCTGTTTGCGCAGCAAAGCTCTTACATCAGGTGAAGCGGTTTCTGTTAAAGCGACGGCGGTATTTCTGACGCCTTCTTTGGCGCGTATGAGAAAATCCATTGCGAATGTCATATCCGCGAGTTCAGGGACATGTAATGAATTGATCGGATCTAAATGGTCATGATTCAATGATGCTTACCTTCCTTTCAATTGATGATCGAAGTCGGCCGGTTTTGAGGAACGGGAGCCTGAAACGTTGCCCGTTCATAAACCGCCTGCAGATCAGCCAGGTCTTGAGAGGCTTGCTGAACGTCTTTTTCCATTAACGTTTTCAGATCCTGATCAAACACAAGCCCTTGCATGAGCTTGGATTTCGCTACACAAAGCGTCTTGAAGTTAATGATTTCATGTAAGTCCAGCGACTCGTGAGCCGCTAATTCACGCTTTTCCATAATCGTCTGAAACCTCCCTTTCTAAAAATACGTAATTAATTTCCCCTGAGAAAAGAGCTCTAGTCTTACAAATTTTGTTTGTAAGAAAAAGCGGAGAAAAAGCCTGACGGTGCATCAAAAAAAAGAGGAAGCACAATCGCTTCCTCTTGTTCACATGGAATGGCTGTTGGTGTCATGAACGTTTTTCTGATGCGCGGGCGGTTTTGCCGCGCGGGAGACGAGACCGCTGAAACCCGGGGAAGGTCATAAAAAAGATATGAACAAAAACAGCTTGCGAACAATCCCGCAGGCTGTTTTTTCTTTCACCCGTCACGCAGGGACAGAAGGGGAAGGTGAGAAGAAGGCACATATGGTATGATGACAAATAGAATAAAACCTCGTGAGGCCGGTCGGCTAAAAGGAAGTGGACAGAGATTGTTTGGTACAAAACATCAAGAAGACTACGTCTCCCGTGACAGACGCTCATTGCATATGCTTGCGCTTCGGGTGCCCGGTCTGGCGTTTATTTTAATGGTATATGCCGCATCAGTCTCTTTGCAGTACATTTATGAAAGCTGGACGGTTTTTTTGCAGCTGTTATTCACGATATTGATCGTCATTTTTACCGTGCTGCACTGGCATTCCCATCGCTGGGTGAAGAAAAAGACGTTTCTTTATTTCATCATACAGGGATTTATCATATATACATCGGCTAACTTGATGACCGGCGGCTATATCGCGCTGGTGATCGGTCTCTATGCCTTTTTAATTGGGCAGATTATCGGAATGTCGGATAAGGGAAAAACGCTGCTCATACTCTATCTTTTCATTTTAATGTCCATAACAGCCCTGCATCAGGAGCATCCGCATCATCTGCTGCGTTTCATCGTTATCGCCGCTCCCATCATGATCGTGATTATCACGTATGCGGCCACATTTTTCGCGCAAGTTGATGAAAAAATAAAAACACAGATGACGCTTGAAAAATTAGAGCTCGCTCACCGGCAAGTGAAACAGCTGACGCTTCAGAATGAAAGACAGCGGATGGCGAGAGATTTGCACGATACGCTTGCCCAAGGATTGGTCAGCTTGCACATGCAGCTTGAAGCGGTGCAAGTTCATCTTTCGAAAGATAACACTGACAGAGCGAAAGACATCATCAGCCAGTCAATGGAAAGAGTGAAGGGCACATTGGCTGATGCGCGCTTGGCCATTGACAACCTTCGCAGCAAATCAGAAGAGATCGGCTTCTTAAAAGAAAGCATCACTGAACAAATCAACCATTTTACAGAAGCCTCCGGGCTGTCTTGTTTTTTAGATTACAGCGTGCATCATGTGCTTGACGTTCATACGGCGGAGAATTGCCATTACATGATCGGAGAAGGCCTGACAAACGCCGCCAAGCATGCAGAAGCAAAAAATGTCTGGGTGTCCGTTCGGGAAGAAGAGAGACAGATCCGCATAACCGTCAAAGATGACGGGAAAGGCTTTGATGCCGGAACAGAAATGAGAAAAAGCGGACATTACGGGCTGCTTGGGATACAAGAACGCGTCAATATGATGAACGGCACTTTCCGTATAACAAGCGCCAGATCAGCGGGGACTCAAATTGAGATCATCATACCAATTCAGGGAGAGGCGGAACATGTATAAAGTGTTAATAGCAGATGACCATCTTGTCGTCAGAGAAGGTCTGAAGCTTTTGATAGAAACAAATGACCATTACACCATAACGGGAGAAGCGGAAAACGGGAAAACCGCCGTCCGCCTCGCAGAGGAACTAAAGCCCGATGTCATTCTCATGGATCTGTACATGCCGGAAATGAGCGGGCTGGAAGCCATTAAACAGATAAAAGAGCATTCTGATGTGCCGATCATTATTTTGACGACCTATAATGAAGATCATCTGATGATAGAAGGCATCGAATCAGGCGCGAACGGTTATCTGCTGAAGGACACAAGCTCAGAAACCTTATTTCATACGATGGATGCGGCGGTCAGGGGAGAAGTGCTTCTGCAGCCGGACATCTTGCGGCGTTTCCGGGAAATGAAAATGGAACGGGCAAATGCCAATGAAACACAGCTGACGGAAAAGGAAATCATAGTTCTGCAAGCCGTTGCGCAAGGACATAAAAGCAAAGCGATCGCCTTCGATTTAGGAATCTCAGAGCGGACGGTAAAAGCGAGATTAACATCGATTTATAACAAATTAGGCGCTGATTCGCGGACGGAAGCCGTCACCATTGCCATGCAAAAAGGCATTCTGAAACTGAATATATAATGAAAAACTGCCCAAACGTACATGCCCCTATGTACGTTTTTTTTATGTGAATGTGAACTACAATTAGGCAGAAAGTAATGATTGGAGAGGAGTATTCGATGTCTGGTTTTTTATATAAATTAGGGGGATGGTCTGCCCGCAATCGATTAAAAATGATCAGTGCGTGGCTCGTGATACTGATCGCTTCGATTGTGATCGCCATCTCGTTAAAACCTGCTTTTTCTGAGGATATGTCAATTCCCGACACACCTTCTGAAAAGGCGATGGATATGATTCAAAAAGAATTTTCAAAGGGTCCCGATAAAGGAAGCATACGGGTTATTTTCGGAGCTGAAGACGGGAAGAAATTGACGTCAAAACCGGAAAAACAAGCGATTGAAGAGACATTAAAGAAGATCAAAACAGATCATTCAGTCGCTTCGATTGCAAGTCCTTTTGAGATAGGAACCATTTCTAAAGACGGATCAGTGGCATATGCCGATATTACGTACAAAAAAGCGGCGGATGACATTACGGATGCGTCTGTTTCACATATTAAACACAGTCTGTCCGCCGCAGGAGACAAAGGTCTGCAGACGGAGCTCAGCGGCGATGTGCCGGGGGCCGGTGTTGAAATCGGCGGTGTATCTGAAATTGTCGGCGTTGTGCTGGCATTCGTCGTACTGGCTATTACGTTTGGTTCATTAGTCATAGCGGGGCTTCCGATTGTCACGGCCCTGATTGGGTTAGGCGTAAGCGTCGCGCTGACGTTAATCGGGACACAGTTCTTTACGATAGCCTCGGTCAGTCTCTCATTATCCGGAATGATCGGACTGGCCGTCGGGATTGATTATGCGCTGTTTATCTTTACGAAGCATCGTCAGTTTTTGGGCGAAGGTGTACAAAAAAATGAATCGATCGCGAAAGCCGCGGGAACGGCTGGCAGCGCCGTCGTTTTTGCGGGACTGACCGTGATCGTCGCGCTTTGCGGATTGACCGTTGTCGGCATTCCGTTCATGTCTGCCATGGGGTTGACTGCGGCACTCAGTGTGCTGATGGCTGTATCGGCTTCTGTTACGCTGGTGCCTGCGGTGTTGTCAATCGCAGGAAAACGGATGATTCCGAAATCAAACAAGAAGAAAGAAAAGAAAAGCGCCGACACGAATGCCTGGGGGCGCTTCGTTACAAAGAAGCCTATTCTGTTAAGCATTTTCAGCATTATTCTTTTAGCCGTCATCAGTCTGCCGGCCATGCATTTAGAGCTGGGGCTGCCTGATGCGGGAATGAAAGCGAAAGACAGCCCGGATCGCCGCGCCTATGATCTGTTGTCTAAAGGATTCGGCGAGGGTTTTAACGGCAAGCTGACAATTGTTGCCGATGCAAAAGGGGTCAAGGGGAACAAAAGTGAAGCTTTTCAAGACGCCGTGAACGAAATGAAGGACTTGCACAATGTGGCGAGCGTCACACCGGCCATGCCGAACGAAAAAGGGGACTATGCCATTATTACGGCAGTGCCTGAAACCGGGCCGAATGATAAGGCAACGAAAGAGTTAGTGCAGGATATACGGAAACGATCAGACAAAAACGGCATCCGCCTGCTCGTCACCGGTTCAACCGCGGTAAACATTGATATTTCAGACCGGTTAAACGATGCCATTCCGGAATTCGCCATTCTCATTGTCGGGTTTGCGTTTGTATTGCTGACCGTTGTTTTCCGCTCGCTTCTCGTGCCCCTTGCCGCCGTCGTCGGCTTTTTGCTGACGATGACCGCTACACTCGGCTTATCGGTATTCGTTCTGCAGGATGGGAATTTCACCGGCTTGCTCAGCATTCCGGAAAAAGGCCCGATTCTCGCCTTCCTGCCTATTTTAGCGATCGGTATTCTTTTCGGACTGGCGATGGATTATCAAGTATTCCTTGTCAGCAGAATGAGAGAAGAATATGTCAAAACAAAAAATCCGGTACAAGCCATCCATGCCGGATTGAAACATAGCGGACCTGTCGTAACAGCGGCGGGACTGATCATGATTTTCGTCTTTGCGGGATTCATCTTTGCGGGAGAAGCTACGATCAAATCCATGGGCTTGGCAATGACCTTCGGTGTTCTTTTTGATGCGTTCATTGTAAGAATGACCATTATTCCGAGTGTCATGAAGCTGATGGGACATGCGGCCTGGTACTTGCCGAAGTGGCTGGATAAGATCATTCCGAATGTGGATATCGAAGGCCATAAGCTGACACAAGGCAAAACACCGGAGAAACCGGAAGAATAAAATGAAAAAGCAGATCGTTATGATCTGCTTTTTTTATGTGCTGACCGCATTCATGAAAAGAGAAAAAAGCTTTTTCATGTCTTCATGTTTTTTTGTCAGCATTTCAGGATGCCATTGCACACCGACGACAAATAATTCACCCGTCCGTTCAATCGCTTCAATGGCCCCGTCTTTCGCATAAGCCGCGGCTTTAAACGAAGGCGCCGTTTCTTTTATGATCTGGTGATGGAATGAATTCACCCGCGCTGAATCGCCAAACAAAGAATGGAGACGTGTCCCTTTTTCAAAGGAAACATGATGGGTTTTTAACGGCGGATCTTTTTCTTGATCGTGCTTGATTTCAGCAAATGAAGCGTGTGTCAGATCCTGATATAAAGTTCCCCCGTAAGTGACGTTTAACATATGCATCCCCCGGCAGATGGCCAGAATCGGCTTTTCTAAAGCAACCGCCGTGAGAATCAGCTCCTTCTCGTAGGCGTCCCGATCAGGAAAGGTCTTTCTTAAAGCCTGTAAAGGTTCTTCACCGTAAAACAGCGGGTCTATATCCTGACCGCCGGACAGAATGATCCCGTCAACATGAGAGACCTGTTCCTTTACAAGCGTCGTCTCTTGAATCACCGGCAGTATAAACGGCACACCGCCGGCCTCAGAAACAGACTGAATATAATCATTATTGACATATGCCCGATTATAACCCGGGAAAGGACCGGATTGATCAGCCATAATGTTTCCCGTAATTCCGATGCGTTTGGCCATTCTTTGCCCCCCTGAACCATGCTCATAATAAATCTGAACGTAGGTTGTACAAATCAGTTTGAAATTATTCTTCATGATACGTGAACTTTCAAAAAAAAAACCCGTGACAATCACGGGCTTTTACATTCATTTCAATTTCTTGATTTCTTCCGTCAGCTCTTTGAATTTTTGATCAAGCTCACGATATTGTTTATCAGCCGGAGTCATGAAGCTGAGTTTTCCGAGGACTTCCTGCCGTTCGGTTTCAAGCTTTAATCGCAGTTCTTCAGCATCGTCCCTGACGGAGGGAGATTCTTTCCATTGTTTTCGAACGCTGCCGTTTGAGATATCAAGCCGGATGTCCGTCGTCTTTTCGAGAAAGTAGCGATCATGAGATACGATGATAAGCGTTCCGTCGTATCGGGCCAAAGTGTCTTCAAGCTGCTCGCGTGACGGCAGATCAAGGTGGTTTGTCGGCTCATCCAGAATCAGCACATCTTTCTCCTCCAGAATAAACGCCATCAGTTTGCATTTGACCCGCTCTCCCATGCTCATCTTGCCGATGGGTTCCGTCCATTGCGCTGCGGTAAATCCTAAATGCTTCATGAGGGATTGCACATTGCCCCTTGCTTCGAACGTTTCTTTGTAAAAAAGCTGTTCGGGGGTTTTATCAAGCGGAAGGTCGAATACTTCCTGGGTTAAATATCCGACATTTGCAGACGGAGATATCCATATGCCGCCCTGCGCTTTTTCCTGACCGAGGATGACCTTCAATAATGTTGTTTTCCCGCTGCCGTTCGGGCCTGTAATCGCGATCTTTTCACCGTGCATCACAGTGAAATTCACGTTTTTGAAAAGCGTTCGGCCGTCATATGACTTTGTGACATCCCTTACTTCTAAAAAACGCTTTCCCGCTTTTTTGCGGTGCTCAATGGAAAAACGGACTTCATACTCCGCTTCAACCGGTTCTGCTTTCACTTTTTCAAGCTCTTTTTCAAGACGCTTCTGCTTTGATTTAATCTGGGCGTCCGTGCGTTTTGCTTTTACACGATGGTATTCTTTAAAGCCTTCTATTTTCGTTGATTGGGCGTGGGCTTTTTTCGACCAGGCGCTCAGCTCGTTCATTTGAGCTTCAATCCGTCTGATCATATTTTGCTGATTCTCATATTCCCGCTGCTGTGTCAGCCTTCTCTGTTTGCGGACCTCCATATAGCTTGAATAATTCCCTTTATGTTCAATGAGTTTCTTTCCTTCGATGGCCCAGATTTTTGTCGCCGCTGCATCTATAAAAGCACGATCATGCGAAACGAAAATAATGGTGCCTTTGTAATTCTTGATCTGATTCAGCAGTATTTCTAAACTGTGCTGATCGAGGTGGTTCGTCGGCTCATCTAATAACAAAAGGCTGCTTGAGGAGGAGAAACCTTTGGCAAGACGGGCTTTCAGTTTTTCTCCGCCGCTCAATTGCGAAAAGGCACGTGCGGGCACGTTCCACTTTTCTAACAAGGCTGCCTCCGCAGGCTCCGGATGGCCGGAATCATAAGCTTCCGTTTCTTGTTCCACCATATATATGTTCACATCTTGCTTCATCTGAATCTGTCCTTGTGACGGCGCTTTTTGATTGCAGATCAATTGCAGCAATAACGATTTGCCGGCGCCGTTTTTACCGATAACGCCGATGATGTCACCTTGCTGAACGCTCGCGCTGATCTGTTCAAAAAGGGGAACGCTGTTGATTTCATAACTGATGCCGCTTATTTTTAACATTTCTTTCATATGTCAATCCCTCGCTTTAAAGGGAGGACAAAAAAATCCTCCCAATTGATTTGGAAGGATTAGCCGTACCTGTGCATGATCAAATAAGCTATTTTCACATAGCTTTCGTATCGTATAGAAAATGGGCAGACTAATCCTATTTTTTCTGATTTGAAATATTTGATTTCAAACGGTCAAAATAAGATTAGTTAATCATTGTCCACCCATCATCCCTTCGTATTTGTTACAAACAGTGTAGCACACACTTATCTGTAAAAGCAAAGGGTATAAGCCTTTTTATTCCAGATTGGAGACTTCCCACTCTTCTTCTAAAACGGCATAATAATATTCATCCCACCATTCATTATCATGGGGGATGCATTTTTTAAAAAATCCTTCCCGTCTCATCCCGATCTTTTCCATCACCCGGTGCGAAGCCGTGTTTTCCGGCTGACATGTCGCAATGATCCGGTGTAATTTCATCTTGTTAAAACCGAATGCCAGCACGGCGCGCGCCGCCTCTGAAGCATATCCTTTGCCCTGGTATTCCGGGTGAAACACCCAGCCGATTTCATACGTATGATCGCCAAAATACTGAAAAAAAACAATGTGGCCAATGACCGTTTCCTCATCCTTCAATAAAACGGGAAACTTCCCGGCATGTTCACCGCTGTTTTCAGTAACGAATTTCCTGGCATCATCTTCGGTAAAGACACCCTCTGGTATATATTTCATGACATTCGGATTTGATGTGTACGCATAGACATCCTGCCAATCTTCCGGTTCAAATGTGCGAATGACGAGCCTGTCAGTTTTGATATTCATTTTTTATGTTCCTCCATCAAAAAGATTTCATTTACTACTTCGATTGAAAGATGTAAAAACCTTTGAGCGGGGAAGAGCCGAATAAAAAAAGCCTGCAGCTATACACTGCAGGCGGTTATTTTTCATTTGCGGCGGCGGGCAGGTTTGTAAACCCGAATTGCCCTCCGACAGCTTCTTTTACTTCATGAATAACGATAAATGATTTCGGGTCAATTTTTTGAACATGTTTTTTGATTTTCAGCAATTCGTTCTTTTTAATGACGACATAGATAATGCGCTTGTCTTTGCTGCCATAATACCCGTATCCGTAAAAAATCGTCGCCGCGTTGCCGTACTCAGAGGTGATGGCTTTGGCGATTTCTTCGTATTGGTCAGACATAATGGTGAGGGCTTTTTTATTATGGAAACCCTCAATGACAATATCGACGATTTTGGCGCACAGATATACGAATATAAACGTATACAGCATGTGATTGATGCCGATCGCTAAAACGGATGCGAAAATGATGACACAATCCATATAAAACATGCTTTTGGAGATGTTAAAGCCCTTTGTGTAATTTAATAAATACGCCAAAAGCGTGGTTCCGCCGGTAGATCCGTCAGCAATAAAGATCAATGCCAGCCCCGCTCCCATCAGCAGAGCGCCGAATACAATCCCAAGCACCATGTCGTGCACGCCGAACGGAATAAAGCTGACGATGCTGAGAAAAACAGAAGTCATCCCCGTACCGAGTATCGTGTATAAAATCGTTTTTTTCGTTAAAAATTTATAAGCCAGCCCGATAAAAATCAAATTTACAACCAGAGTCGTAATACTTGCAGGTATATGGAAAAGATAATATAACACGAGAGCGATTCCCACGGTGCTGCCGTCCCCTAAATGATTCGGGATGACGAAAAATTCCACGGACGCCGCAATAAGAAAGGCTCCGGCCATAATCATCAGTATATCCTTGCAAATGTTCTTCATGTGCAAACCTCCTCTGCAGTCAAAAATATATAAAAAACAAAAACGCCTCAAAAATTATCCAGCAGAACTAAATAATTTTTAAGACGAATCATTCACAATCTCGTTTGTTCATTCAGTAAAGAATGATCAGCTTCAATATCGAAGATTATATAGACACCTTCACATCTTGTCAATGCCGTGAAAATTGATTTTTCTGCAGTGTATATGAGGTTTAAATCAAGTTAAAACGAGGAATTATATCAGAAGAGTTTTCATTTCTGCTCTATCAATAAGAGAAATGTAATGAAAGACAACGAAGAAGGGATGATGACATTGGAACGAATTTTTATCAGTCCGGCCAAATACGTGCAGGGAAAAAACGCCATTGAAACGATCGGCGGACATCTGGAGGGCATTGGTGAAAAAGCCGTCGTCATTGCGGACAAAACCGTATGGGATATCGCGGGCCACAAGGTGACGGCTGAATTAAAGAAAAGCAATATTTCTTCTGAAGAGGCGGTTTTCAACGGCGAAGCCTCCCAGGAAGAAATGAAAAGAATTGCCGGCATCGCAGAAAAAGCAGGCGCGACTATTGTCATCGGAGTCGGCGGCGGTAAAACGCTTGATACCGCCAAAGCCGTATCAGATGAAATAAACGGCTACACCGTTATCGTGCCGACGGCCGCTTCAACGGATGCTCCGACAAGCGGGCTGTCTGTCGTGTATTCTGAACAAGGCGCGTTCGAAAACTATCGTTTCTATCATAAGAATCCTGACCTGGTTCTGGTCGATACGAAAATCGTCGCGGAAGCTCCGCCGCGCTTTTTAGCATCAGGGATTGCCGATGCGATGGCGACGTGGATAGAGGCGCGCAGTGTCATCGCCAATGGCGGTAAAACGATGGCAGGCGGAATTCCTACCATCGCCGGAGAAGCTATCGCGGAAAAATGTGAAGCGGTGTTATTCAAATACGGCCGTCTCGCTTATGAGTCTGTGAAAGCGAAAGCCGTTACGCCCGCATTGGAAGCGGTGGTTGAAGCCAATACACTTCTGAGCGGACTGGGATTTGAAAGCGGCGGCTTAGCTGCGGCACATGCCATTCATAACGGATTTACCGCGCTTGAAGGTGAAATCCATCACTTGACCCACGGTGAAAAAGTGGCATTCGGCACGCTCGTTCAATTGGCGCTGGAAAAACGTTCGCTTGAGGAAATTGAGCGGTATATCGCGTTTTATATCAGCTTGGGGCTGCCTGTCACACTTGAAGACATCAAATTGAAAGACGCATCTAAAGAGGACATTATGAAAGTGGCAGAAGCCGCGACGATTGAAGAAGAAACGATTCATGCCGCTTTTGACGTGACGGCTGACGACGTGGCGGATGCCATTATAGCGGCTGATCAATACGCAAAAGCTTTTAAAGAAAAACACGCGTAAAACCTTTTATGCGTGACCCGGAACCAAGGGCTGTTACAGCCCTTGGTTTTTTTGTGCCCTTTGAAAACTTTTAAAAA
Source organism: Bacillus sp. KICET-1 (assembly GCF_027721405.1). Lineage (NCBI taxonomy): Bacteria > Bacillati > Bacillota > Bacilli > Caryophanales > Bacillaceae > Bacillus > Bacillus sp. KICET-1. The sequence goes on along the minus strand of NZ_CP113515.1, from coordinate 312,463 downwards.
TAAAGAAAAAATTATGATACAATATACAAATGTTTTGAGAGATTGACAAAGGAAAGGTGGGAACGATATGCTGCATAATCCGACCGGTAAGGAGCGGCTTGCGCTGGCTTTTCTTCTCGGAATGCTTGCGATACTGGGGCCGCTCAATATAGATATGTATCTGCCGAGTTTCCCTGAAATCGCTGAAGATTTAAGCGCCCGCGCATCGCTTGTCCAGCTCAGTTTAACCGCATGTCTGATCGGGCTGACAATCGGACAGGTTGTTGTCGGCCCGTTAAGTGACGCGAAGGGAAGAAGAAAACCGTTATTACTATGTATTTTTTTATTTGCGTTGTTTTCTCTGTTTTGCGCACTTGCACCGAACATTGCAACACTAGTGATTGCCCGTTTTCTTCAAGGGTTCACCGCTTCGGCAGGACTCGTTTTATCCCGTGCAATCGTCAGAGATGTGTTTACGGGAAGAGAGCTTTCTAAATTTTTCTCGCTGCTGATGGTCATTACCGCCGTCGCGCCGATGGTGGCGCCGATGACGGGAGGCGCGATTTTACTGCTTCCGTTTGCATCATGGCATACGATTTTTCTCTTTTTAACGTTTATCGGTTTTTTGCTTGTAATCATCATTGCGCTCAAGCTGACAGAAACCCTGCCGCCGGAAAAGCGGATTCCGAGCTCCATCGGAAATTCCGTGCGGACAATGGGAAGCCTGCTGAAGGATCGGTCATTTATCGGCTATGCGCTGACGGTCGGTTTTATTCACGGCGGGAGCTTTGCGTATGTCTCCGGAACGCCTTTCGTGTATCAGGATATTTACGGAGTATCGCCTCAGGTATTCAGTGTTTTATTCGGCATAAACGGTCTGGCGATCATTACCGGAAGCTTTATCATCGGCCGTTTCGGCGGGATTATTCACGAAAAAAGCCTGCTGAGAATCGGCGTGATTACAGCGATGACGGCGACTGCCGTTCTGCTCGTCATGACGATCATTCACGGGCCGCTGGCGGCACTGGTGATTTCCATTTTTATTTATATGATTACGATCGGCATGACGCTGACAAGCACCTTTACATTGGCGATGGAAAAGCAGGGACACCGCGCGGGAAGCGCAAGCGCACTGCTCGGCATGCTTCCGCTTCTTCTCGGTTCCATCGTGTCGCCGCTTGTGGGGATGAATGAAGCGACGGCCGTGCCGATGGGGGCAATTATGTTCACGACATCCGTTATCGGTTCCATCGCTTTTTTCGCCTTAACAACAAAACCGGAGAAAGCAAAAAAGGAGTGAAATGATTCACTCCTTTTTTTGATGCCCGCTATTCATATTTCTTCAGCACGATCGCCGAATTATGCCCGCCAAAGCCGAATGAGTTGGAAAGGCCGATCGTTAACGATTGCTGGCGGGGCCCGTCTGCTACATAGTCCAAATCACATGCCGAATCAGGGTGCTGCAGATTGATCGTCGGCGGAATGATGCCGTGTCTCAGGCTTTCTGTCAGAGCGATGGCTTCAACGCCGCCTGCCGCGCCAAGCATGTGGCCGAGCATTGATTTGTTGGCCGTAACCGGAATGTCATAGGCAAGCTCCCCGAATAATGTCTTGATGGCCAATGTTTCAGAAAGATCTCCGGCTTTTGTGCTTGTCGCATGGGCGCTTACGACATCAATGTCTTCCGCTGAAACGTTCGCCTTTTTCAAAGCGTTTTTCATCGCCAGGTAAGCGCCCGTTCCTTCCGGATGGGAGGCTACCATATGATAGGCGTCAGAGCTTGCGCCGTAGCCGAGCACCTCACAGAGGATCGGGGCGTTTCTGCCGATTGCGCTATCCAATGATTCCAATACTAAGATGCCCGCGCCTTCACTCATGACAAACCCATCGCGATCCGCGTCAAACGGCCGGCTTGCCGCGGCGGGGTCTTCGTTTCTCGCTGACAGCGCGTGGGCATTGCCGAAGCTGGCTAATGACAAATTCGTAATCGCCGCTTCCGCTCCCCCGGCAAACATGATATCTGCGTCATCATTCCGAATGGCGTTGAATGCTTCCCCGATCGACGTATTGCCGATGGAACACGCGGTGACGGGAGAAAGTGAGGGGCCGAGCGCGCCTAATCTGATGCTGATTTGAGCGGCGGCCGCGTTTGAGATCATCATGGGGACAAGGCTCGGGCTCACTTTTCGCGCTCCCCGTTCATTTAAAGTATGAACGTTATCAATCAAAGTCGTGATGCCGCCGATTCCCGAACCGACGTACACGCCGAGGCGTTCACGGTCAATCTGATCGAGCTGAATCCCGGAGCTTTCAAGCGCCTGTTCCGCTGCCGCTAAAGCAAACTGGCTGAAACGGTCAAGCCGTCTCGCTTCTTTTCTGCCCCATCTTTCTTCTGCGTCAAAATCACGGACGGTGCCGGCTATTTTTGTCTTTGAACCGGAGACATCAAACGAATCGATGAAAGAGATTCCCGATTTTCCTTCCGTCAGGTGTTTCCAAAATGTATGCACATCATTGCCGAGAGGTGAAATCACTCCCATTCCGGTGATCACAACTCTTTTCATGGTCATTCCTCCTTCGGTATGTATTTATTGTAACTCGCAATTATCCTATTACAAGTTGTTGATTATCCTAGTATAATGAATACCAGGGTAAGAGAGGAGAGATTCGGTATGATACCAGAAGGAAGATTGCAGGCGCTTTCAGAGTTTTTAAAAACGCAGCGGGCCAAAATTTCTCCGCAGATGGCCGGGCTGCCGATGGGCACACGGAGAAGAACGCCCGGACTCCGAAGAGAAGAGGTCGCGCAATTAGCCGGCGTAAGCACCACGTGGTATACGTGGCTGGAGCAGGGCAGAGACATTAAAGTGTCCGCAGCCGTATTGGACGCCGTTTCCGACGCGCTGCAGCTCAACAAAGATGAGAGAAATTATTTATACGCGCTTGCCATTGAGGAGGGCGTGAAGCAGCCGTTTACCGCGGAGGAAGAAGCGGTTATCAGCCCGTCGCTTTCAAAAATCCTGCAGGAGCTCCGTTATTGTCCCACCATTATCTCCGACAGGCGGTGTCATATCGTAGGATGGAACCAGGCCGCGGCTCACGTGTTTTTAGATTTTGAACAAATTCCTCCTGAAAAACGGAATCTCATAGAGCTATTGTTTTCCAGAAAAGAATTAAGAAGTTTAGCCGTGAACTGGGAGCACTTTGTGAAAGGATTCATCGCCATTTTCAGAACGTATTACGGCCAGTATGTAGCTGATACGTGGTATTCTCAGTTTATAGAAGAAATGGAGAAAACGTATTCGGAATTTCATACGCTGTGGAATGAGAGCGAAGTCAGCTCGGCACCCGAAGTATTAATTGAGTTCCGCCACGCGAAGGCGGGAAAAATGGTCTTTAACCTGACTTCATTTCAGGTTCAGGGCAATAGTGATCTGCGCTGCAGTGTGTATACGCCGGTAGATCATACCGAAACGGAAGCAAAGCTGAAAAAGCTCTTCGAAAACAGGTGAAGAACAGAAAAAAACGGGAGGCGGCCGCCTCCCGTTTCAGTTTAAAATAAAAGCATGAGACCGGCGATGGCCGGTGTTAAAAAGATGGCTGATTTCAGAATGACTTTCGGCACGAGGTTGGTGAATTTCGCTCCGACATATGCGCCGCACATCGTTCCGATCAGCACTTTGACCAACAGCATATAATCGACAAATCCTTCCGTCACATAACCGAGTCCTCCGCCGACCGCAAGCGGGATAATGACAAGCATGGTGGTGCCGACCGACTGGCGGATGGATAAGCGCAAAAGAATCATTAAGCCAATTTGGATGAAAGGGGCAGAGCCGATGCCGAACGTTCCGGACAAGATTCCTGCGATGACACCGAGTACAACGGCTTTCACCCATATATTCAGATTGCTTTGCCGTCCGGAATCTTCTTGTGTTTCTTTTACAAGAAATAACCGGACTAAAATAAGCAGAGCAGATAAAAACAGCATGCCCGCCGTCAAGTAATGCAGCAAATCTGCGGGGATAAGAGAAGTAAGCCTTGCCCCGAAAAACGAACCGAATGCCGCAAAAACGCCGACGATGAGGCCGATCTTCATCTGAATATTGCCTTCACGGTAGTGGCTGAAAGCCCCCGACAAACTTGTGAAAGCCATTCCGGCGAGGGAGGTGCCCAAAGCCGTATGAATCGGTACGTGAAACAGTATAGTTAAAAGTGCAATGACAAAACCGGCTCCCCCGGCGCCGATAAACCCGAGAATAATCCCGAGAAGAAACATAACGAGTATAATAAGCACAATCTTCTCCTCCATTTAGATGCCTGATCACCATGTTCCGCTCCGCTGTATCAGGTTCTAATAATCGACCGTAGTCCGTCGACCGTCGTCTGATATCTTTATGTTACCTTAAATTTAAGGTATTGGCAAGAAGACGAATCGCTTTTATACAGAGGGTTTACAGCTCTTTCACCATCACTTTTTCCCCGTTTGAGTCCAGCTCTCCATTGAATAAGAAGCCGAATTTTTGATAAAGCCGCAATGCATGCACGTTATCTTCAAACAGGCTTAAATAAATCCGTCTGCAATCATATATTCGAACGAGATGGCGGATAAGGGCATCAAGCAACAGCTTGCCCAATCCCCGTCCCTGATAACGTTCATCAATAAAAAAACGGTCAAGCCACACTCTTCCGTTTTCATTTTCCTCATCATATTCCGGAAACCATCCGTACATGGCAAAGCCGACCAATTCCCCGTTAACATAAAGACCGGCCGGCTGATAATGCCGGCAATCCTCAGCATCTTGTAAGCACTCTTCCGCGGTTTCAATAAATGAAGTCTGGCTTTCACTTACATGAAGCGCCAGTATATCGGCACGGTTTTCTTCCGTGACTGTTCTGATTTCAATCGTCATACTTGTTACTCCTCTTCCGCTTTTTTTGAGACGGTAAAGCTTTCATTGCGTAAGCCATTTGTGAATCAGCCTTCTCTCGGATACAATGATCATCATAAAGGATATGGTTACCGTATAGTCAAGGAGGCATTATGAGCGAAGACGTCAGAAAATACTTCACAACGGGTGAATTTGCAAAACTGTGCCACGTAAAAAAACAAACCCTGTTCCATTATGACGAGATCGGCCTGCTTTCTCCGGAAATCAAAAAAGCGAACGGATACAGATACTATTCCTATCATCAATTCGAACTGTTCCAGGTCATCGGCCTGTTTAAGGAGGTCGGCGTGCCCTTGAAGCAGATCAAACCGCTCTTAACAGACAAAACCCCTGAGGGTATCATCACACTTTTAAAAGAGAAATCTTCAGAAATCGAAAGCAAAATCAAAAAGCTGGAGCACCTGCAAAGGATGATTCAGACAAAGGTGAAGCTGACCGAACAAGCCTTGGAGACAGACTTTTCCTCCGTCTCATTGCAGCGATTAGATGAAGAGACACTTATGATAGGACGACCCGTACTCCATTTGCCAGAACGGCAATACACTGCCGCCATTTCCGAATTGATCCGTTATATGCGGGTACATGAGCTCGATCAGGGGCACCCGGTCGGCGGACTGTTTGCGCGGGAGCAGATTCTGAAAAAAGAATTCTACAACTACACCCATTTTTATATGAAGACAGAAGAAGGCATAGAGAATAGAGACCTCCATATTAAGCCGAAAGGGCTTTATGCCGTCGGGTACCAAATAGGGGATGAAGCGGAAGCGGCTTACCGCAGCATCATGCAGTTTATTGAAGAGTATGGGCTGGAAATGGGCGATTATGCATATGAAGAATATATGCTTGATGAGGTTGTGGCGGACGGGTTTGACAATCAGATCACAAGAATCCAGCTGCAAGTCCGCAATCGATAAAGCCGGTGACGCCGTTCGTTTACGTCTTCTAACAAACCTTGTATAATGAGAAAAATCAGATTGCAATTGAGGTGAAACACGATATGTTTCTAGCGCCCTTATTTGAACATGATGTACCGGCAGCACTTCTCCGCCCTTAATGGAGAAAAGTGACTGCGCTTCTCTCCGTTAGGGCATATGACGTGACCTAATATGATAACGGAGGGTGCATCAAATTGAAAAATACATTGTTCGGTTCGATTTATTTGGCATTGGCCGCCAGTATCTGGGGCGGTATGTATGTCGTTGTAAAAGTTGTGGTAGCGGTCATTCCGCCGCTTGAACTGGTATGGCTGAGATATGCGGTGGCGCTTCTTTCGCTTTTGATTCTCAGTTTGTTTACACGCCAATCCTGGAAAGTTCATAAACGTGATTTATTACTGATCGCTGCGATCGGATTGATCGGCAACACGATTTCGATCGTCACGCAGGAAATCGGCACGAAATTATCAACCGCGCAGATGGGTGCGATTATTACGGCATCCACTCCCGCATTTATGGTTGTATTTGCCCGGCTGATGTTGAAAGAGCGGTTAACGCTGAAAAAAGGAATAGCGACAGGGCTGGCGACGATCGGAGTATTGCTCATTGTGGGGAACGGAGATCTCGATATGTCGAGCCAGCTCGGCGGTCTCTCGCTTCTGGCTGCGGCGCTGACATGGGCTTTGATGTCCGTGCTGATGAAACGGGTTCCCGGCCATTACTCACCGCTTGTCGTCACAACGTATTCCATTTGCGTCGCATTTGTCATCCTGACCCCGTTTACAGCGGGCCCGCTTCGGGAGATTCCTTTGTCTCAGCTTGCCCGGCCTGAGATATGGGGCGGACTTTTATATTTGGGTGTGATCTCAACCGCCTGCGCGTTCATGCTTTGGAATCGCGGATTGCAATTACTGAATGCGGCAAGCGGCGGTCTGTTTTTCTTCTTTCAGCCGCTTTCCGGGACATTGCTCGGCTGGCTGCTGCTGGGAGAGACGATCGGAGGAACCTTCTGGATCGGGGCGGCCCTTATTGTTTCAGGCGTCGTTCTCGTCATGAAAGAAAAATAGAAAATGAAAAAAAGCCATTCAGCAAATGAATGGCTTTTTTCTGTTTTCCCGGCAGGATTCGCCCCTCCATAAACAGAAAACAAGGAGCAGAAACGGATCATGGGCACCGGTACTCTCAAGGTGCAATACCCGGACCCTCAAGCTTTCGTCAATTAATATAACAGGCGGTGAAAAAATGGAGCCAAAATGGCTAGATTGGGCAAAACAGCTTCAATCCGCGGCGCAAGCGGGGCTGGCTTATTCCAAAGACATATATGATATTGAGAGATTTGAAGAAATAAGAAAAATAAGCGTGGATATCATGGCGCATCATACCGGCATCGACAAAAGAATCATTAAAGACGTATTCGCCGGTGACACGGGCTATCCCACTCCGAAAGTTGATATCAGAGCGGCAGTTTTTAAAGATCAGAGCATATTAATGGTAAGAGAGAAAAGCGACGGCAGATGGGCGCTGCCGGGCGGATGGGCTGATATCGGGATTTCTCCGGGCGAGACCGCTGTCAAAGAAGTAAAAGAGGAGTCGGGAATCGACGTAAAGCCCGTTAAACTGTTAGCTGTAATGGATAAGAAATGCCATTCCCATCCGCCGTCCGCCGCCCACGTTTACAAAGTGTTTATCAAATGCGAGATCATCGGCGGCCGGCTCAGGGAGGGAACGGAAACAAGCGCGGCCGGCTTTTTTGCGGAAACGGAACTGCCGCCGCTATCTGAAGCCCGCAATACGGAAAGTCAGGTTGAAAGGATGTTTGCATATCTCAAACATCCGGACGAACCCGTTTATTTTGATTAAGGCAGCAATCAGAAAGAAAAGGGGGCCCGAGTATAATGGAGGATTCAATTAAACAGCAGGCGCAGCGGCAATTTGCCAAAAACGCCGCGAAATATGTGACTAGTCCAGGACACGCCGCAGGAGAGGATTTGGCGTATCTCGTTTCAGCTTCCGGTGCCGAAAAGCATATGGACGTGCTGGATATCGCGACGGGAGGCGGACATACGGCTAACGCTCTCGCTCCTCTCGTACGCTCTGTTATCGCATATGACCTCACGGAAGAAATGTTAGCAGCCGCTGAAGCATTTATAACCGGAAACGGATGGACGAACGTGTCATTCGAAAAAGGCGATGCTGAAAAGATGCCGTTTGCCGATGCTGCTTTCGATATCGTCACATGCAGAATCGCGGCGCATCATTTTCCCGATGTCAGAGCCTTTGTTCATGAAGCGTTTCGGGTTGTCAAACCGGGCGGCAGACTGCTTCTCATTGACAATACCGCACCTGAAAAGGATGAATATGACCATTTTTATAATGACATTGAAAAGAAACGGGATCAGAGCCACTTTCGGGCGTGGAAAAAAACAGAATGGCTCCGTTTTCTGGAGACAGCCGGCTTCCGGATTGAATCCGCTGTCTGCTTTTTGAAACCATTTCAATTTACCGTCTGGTGTGAACGGGCAGGCCTGACTGAAGAGAAAGCCGCATTACTGGAAAAACAGATGCTGGATGCTCCTCGTGATATACAGCGGTTTTTTTCTGTAGAAAAGGATCAATCAGGCCGTATTGCGTGCTTCACAGGTGAATCGGCCTGTTTCTGCGCGCTCCGTCCCGTCTGAGACGAAAAAACCGCTGTGCAGTTTTCCTGCCCGCGGTTTTTTCGTCTTATCTGTTCTTGATTTAAGAAATAATGGCGGATGGGGCGTCCTCCGTTGAATGCTTTCCGCCGGCATCAGGAGTCAGAATGCCGCTGTTTGTGACCGTTTCAATAGATTGTAAGAGGAGATGGCCCAGTTCCTCTTCTCCGAATGAATCGAGCATTAATTTCGCCGTCCATATTTGGCCGATAGGATTGGCAATTCCTTTTCCGACAATATCCGGGGCGGAGCCGTGAACAGGCTCAAACATGGAAGGATATTTGCCGTTTACATTGATGTTGGCTGCGGGAGCGATTCCGACGCTTCCCATAATCGCCGCGCCGATATCTGTCAGCACATCTCCGAACAGATTCGAAGCGACAATGACATCAAAGCGTTCCGGCTGCGTGACAAAGAAGGCCGCCAGTGCATCGATGTGCTGGGAATCCGTCTCAATCCCGGCGTACTCCCGGCTGACCTCTTTAAAGATGTCATCCCAGAACGGCATCGAGTGAATAATACCGTTTGATTTCGTCGCGCTTGTGACGTGTTTCCGCCGACTTGCCGCCAGTTCGAAAGCATACCGCATCACTCTTTCCGTACCCCGGCGGGAAAAGACCGCGTTTTGTATGGCGATTTCGTCCTCACCCTGATAGATTCTGCCGCCGACAGAGCTGTACTCGCCCTCACTGTTTTCGCGGACGACTATCAGATCAAAATCCTTCGGGTTAACGAGGGGGGAAGTGATTCCCGGCAGGAGCTTCGCCGGCCGCACATTAATCACCTGTTCAAATTCCCGGCGTATCTTGATGAGCAGCCCCCACAGCGAAACATGATCGGGGACGAGTTTTTGATTCCCCACCGCTCCCAAAAACAAAGCATCAAAGTGCTGTAACGTTTCTAATCCATCATCCGGCATCATAGTCCCGTGCTCCAAATAATACTCGCAGCTCCACGGAAAAGAAGTGAAATCAAAGGCAATGCCTCCATGTAATTCGGCGATCGCGTTCAACACCCGCTCCGCTTGCGGAACTGTTTCTTTCCCCACACCGTCCCCCGGTATGCTGGCAATCTTGTAAGTTTTCATGTTTCCGTCACCTCTGAATGAATTGTTTTCGGTTTGCGGCAGACCGTCGACCGTCGTTCATCATAATTCCATATTACGCCACATCCGATATGCTGACAAGCTCGGGAATGTTGCTTCCATAGATAAACTGTTATATGATCTTGGTAACAATAAGGCCTAAATTGTATGAAGAGGTAGGAAAGATGGATAATTTTAAATTAGATAAGCCAATCCCGTATTATCTGCAATTTTATTCCCAATTGAAAAAAATGATATTTGACGGGATTTTTAAACCGGGTGAACGGCTGAATGAGACTCAGCTGGCCAAGGATTTCGGAGTCAGCCGGTCGCCGGTCAGAGAAGCCATGCGGCTCCTTGAAAAGGACGGGCTTTTGACGGCAGACGATCGAAACGGCTTTGTCATTTATTCTTTGTCCGTTAAGGATGTTGAAGAGATTTATAAAATCAGAATGTCACTTGAATCACTGGCGGTCGAACTCGTTATTGATGAAGCGGCTGAGAGTGAAATGGACCTCATTGAAAAACAGCTGCGGGAGACGGAAGAAGCCATCAATAAAGGCGTCAAAGAGACTGAGATTATTTCCTTAAACGAGTCGTTTCATCGGCTCCTTGTGGATTTCAGCCGCAACAGCCGGCTGGCCATGCTGCTTGAGCATGTCAATGTGCTGATTCATTTTTGCAGAGTTCTTAATTTTAAAGGCGATGACCGTGCGGAGGTTATCCTGCATGAGCACCGGAAAGTCTTTGAAGAAATAAAAAAGGGCGATAAAACAAAAGCCGTGCAATATATGACGGAGCATCTCAAGCATGATGAAGAACATCTGAAAGGCGTGCTCAAAGCGGGAGAAACAGACGAATCATCACGATAGACAAGGTGAAAAGCCTTGTCTTTTTTTTTGCCGATGTCATCGAACCGTCATAAAGACCTGACGGATGTTCCTTGCATGATTTTTTCCGCGTCATTTATGATGGATATGGAAGAGACGCAAAAAAGGCAAAGGAGTTTGAAAAATGGCGAAACATATTCTGATGATCAATTTTCCCGCAGAAGGACACGTAAACCCGACTTTGGGTATGACAAAGGCCTTCAGCGAACGGGGCGATCACGTTCATTATATCTCAACGGAAAAATACAAAAGCAGACTGGAAGGAGTAGGGGCGAAAGTTCATCTTCACAGCGATCTGCTCAGAATGACACCTATTGATCCCGGCAGTCCGTCCGGTATACTTGCATTTTTAAAGGTTCATATCAAAACGTCACTGGAGATTTTACATATTGTGCAGCGGCTGGCAGAGGACATTCAATTCGACGCCGTCTATTATGATAAATTCGGTGCGGGAGAGCTGGTGCGGGATTATCTCAACATCCCCGGCATCTCTTCTTCAGCATCCTTCCTGTTCAATGAAGACCGTCTGAAAATACTGCCGCTCCATCCGGAATCGGGCGTGCCGTTTCAGCCGGACAGGGAATGTGAAGAGCTGTTGGCCGAGATGAAAGACAAATACGGTGTCGCCCCTGACAGCATGGTTCAATTTATGAACAACACAGGTGAATTGAACGTCGTCTATACAAGCAGGTATTTTCAGCCCGAAAGTGAGACATTCGGAGATGAGTATTTATTTATCGGTCCGAGTTTTCCGAAGAGAAAAGGGCGCGTCGACTTCCCGATTGACTCATTAAAGAATGAAAAAGTCATTTATATCTCAATGGGAACGGTGCTCGGGGACACGGAAGCGTTTTTCAATCTGTGCATAGACGTTCTCAGATTTTGAAGGAAAAGTAGTCATTGCCGCCGGGGAAAAAGCCGATCTGTCGAAAATCAAACAGGCGCCGGAAAACTTTATCATCGCCCCGTACGTGCCGCAGCTTGAAGTGCTGGAGCAAGCCGACGTGTTTGTCACGCATGGCGGAATGAACAGTGTAAATGAAGGCATTCATTATCAAGTGCCGCTGGTCGTCATCCCGCACGATAAAGACCAGCCGATGGTTGCGCGCCGCCTGACTGAATTGGATGCAGGCTATACCGTGCAAAAAGATGAAGTGAGCGCTGAAAAGGTAAAGCTTGCCGCGGAAGAAGTGCTGCATAACGGAAAATACAAACAAGGCATTCAAGCCATTAATGAAAGCTTTAAAGAATGTACGGACATGAAGGATGTTCTGGCCCGGATCGATCGGTTTATTGAACAAAAACATGCTCAATAATACATGGAAAAAGCCTGTTTCCTCTGCAAAAGGGAAACAGGCTTTTTATAATGGCTTTTAGATGATGTGATGTTCTTCATTTGCAAGTTTCACAAGAGTCAGAAGAGATTCTGCCTCACGTGCGTCGAGTGTTTTTGCCAGACGGTCTTTTTCAAAGATCTGCTGGCCGAAGACATTCACTGACGCCTGGTCAACCGCCGTGTGCCAGTCCTTTTGTGAATGATTCTCAGAAAAAGAGAAAACGAACACGGCAAAGACCGCTATAAGCATCGCCATGACCCAAAATTTTTGCCGATTTCCTGCTGCTGACATAGGCCGCCTCCTAAACATTTTACTGGTATTAGATCATATATGAGCTGTTTTTAACAGAGTAAAGAAGTCATTATTTCATGTAGTCCAAATGAAACGGAGCACAGCCGAAAGCCCGCCGGTCAGGCCGATGAGCCAATTCATATTTTGTTCATATTTTATTAAAAGTTTATCCAAGCCTGTCCTTTACAGTAGATATAACCACAAAATGCTGCTGAAAGGAGCCTTTAAAAAATGCATATTCATATGATCAACAAAAACCAGTTTGAGAGTGACTTGGAGGCGGCCGGCTTCAGCCGTCAGGCAGATGATATTATCGGCAAAATGAAAGAGTACGTAACGGAATACGCGGCTTCATCCGAACGGTTCCTGATTGAAATTCAAACCGTCATGAACGAATACAAAGCCGTCGTCTGTGCGATGTTTTCGACCATGGAAATTGCCGGTGCAAATAAAGACGAGAAGCATGTTGAATTTGAAGCCTGCACAGTATTGTGTGAATAAAAGACATTCATCAAACCTCCGCGGCTGCCTGAAGCGGCAGTATACTGACTGGTGTTTCGAGAAGGGAAAATATTGAAACTTCTATAGCGGCCGTTCGTATAAAAGAGTAAATCAGCTTGTATATGGAGGTTCGTGAAATGAACGATAAGAAAAAACAAGCTTTTGAACAGCTTTTCAGCACTTTAGACGAAAGGCATGAAATAAACGGCGCTGTATTGGCAGCGAAAAACGGCCGCATCTTATACCAGGGGTCATTCGGCGCTGCAGAACTGAATACAAAGAGGATGCTGAATGACCAATCGGTCTTTGAATTGGCCTCAGTATCGAAGCCGTTTACAGCTTTGGGCGTTATCATTTTAGAGCAGCAAGGGAAGCTGCGTTATGACGATATGATAGAGCGATGGCTTCCTGATTTTCCTTATCCGGGCATTACCATTCGGCATTTACTCCATCATACGTCAGGATTGCCGGACTATATGGAGTTGTTCTTAACACATTGGGACCGGGACAGAATTGCCGTTAATCAAGATGTGATCGATATGCTTAAGCAGCATAAGCCGGATGCTTATTTCCCGCCGGGCAAGGAGTGGCTGTACAGTAATACGGGGTATGTGGTGTTAGCGGTTATTATAGAAATTGTATCAGGCATGAGTTTTGCTGAATTTATGAAACAAGCCGTATTTCATCCGCTTCGTATGCACGATACGCGGATTTATAACAGGAGGCTGAGTAAAGAAAACATCCCGAACTATGCATATGGCTATGTGTATGATGTTCATTCCGGAGAATATGTGCTGCCGGATGAACTTGAGGAAACCGATTATGTCGTCTTTCTTGACGGGATTCAAGGTGACGGAACCGTTAACTCCGCTATTAGAGATTTATATCTGTTTGATCAGGCTCTTTATACGGAAGAAATCATCAGCAAAGAGTCTAAAGATCAAGCGTTTACACCGGGCTATTGGAATGAAGAAGAGCAATTCGGATACGGATTTGGCTGGATGATTCAAAACAGCCGGCAAAAAGGGAAGGTTATCAGTCACGACGGAGGCTGGCCGGGCTATTCAACTCTGATGATCCGGTATATTGACCAGAATAAAACACTGATTTATCTCAGCAATATGGAACAATCGTATCAATTTGAACAAGCTGTAATTGCCGCGGCTGTAAACATCTTATTTGATCAGCCATACGTGATTCCGAAACGTCCGGCAGATCAGAAAAAAGCAGATATCGATCCTGCGATTTACAGCAGATTTACCGGCAATTACTCATTTCAGGATGACACACATGCATCGGTGGCGGTAAAAGAAAACCGATTGTATCTTACAATAGACGGGCAGACACCATTCGAATTATTCCCAATGACGGAAACCCGTTATTTTGTCAGGGCGCTGCCGCTTGAAATTGAATTTGCAGGTGATAAAGCACAAACAGCCCCGCATTTTGTTTTATATCAGGACGGCACAGAAGAAACGGCTGTGCGGATAGACTGAGTGACATGCAAAACAAAACCGCCGTCCTGAGAAGACGGCGGTAATAGAAAAGTCAAACCCCTTTGATGACGCGAAATTTTCTTTTCGGCTCTGACATAAATATAGAAGAAAAAATCATAGCTCCGAGCATTGTGATGTATTCCATATAAAGCGAAACTTCTGCCAAAACCAACCCCGCAATCATTAAAACAGCGCCCAATACCACCGCAAAAACCTTCGTTTTCATGATGAGTTCCCCCTATTATCTGATAATTGAATTATACTGCATCTCCATTAATGTGTACATTTTGTGAACAATTTCACCTGATGAAAGGCAATAAAGAGAGATTTGAAGAATTAGGAGAAATGACAGGCCATCTTTTTGTTTTACCGAAGAAACGAAAGGGAAAGTGAAAAATCAAAAAGGCAAAGGAGTTCTTGAAATGAAAGCGAGACTATTTTTATTCAGCATGTTTCTCCTGATCCCCGTTCTGGCGCTTGCCGGATGCAACAGCCAATCTTCAGGAGGAAGCGAAAAAGCGAAAGACAAAGAAACGCACTCTCACGAAGACATGAATCACTCAGGTTCATCCGAGGTGCCGAAAGGTTTAAAGAAGGCCGAAAATCCGACTTATAAGGTCGGCAGTGACGTCATGATTTTAGCTTCTCATATGAAAGGCATGAAAAATGCGCAAGGAACCGTAAAAGGTGCTTATGATACAACGGTTTACAGTGTATCTTACACTCCGGAAACGGGAGGAAAGCGCGTCGAAGATCATAAATGGGTCATTCAGGAAGAGCTGAAGGGCGCCGGTGATAAAACGTTAAAACCGGGTGACAAGGCCGTGATCGAGGCATCCCATATGAAAGGCATGAAGGGCGCCGAAGCCGTTATTGATTCAGCCGAAAAGACAACCGTTTATATGGTCGACTATACACCGACTGACGGCGGCCAAAAAGTAACCAATCATAAATGGGTGACAGAAGACGAGCTTGCTGCCGCAAAATAAAAAGACCGCAAAAGCCGAAGGAACTCCTTTGGCTTTTTTGCGGTCTCACATTTATGCGGATTTTCTTTTCAAAGCGGGTCTCGTTAAAGAGAATACAGCTAACGCGACAGCGATAATGACAATCAAACCTCCGCACCAGGCTGTTGCTGTGACTGAACCGGTTTGTCCGATCACGCCGCCGCCGATGGCTGACCCGAGCGCGATGCCGATCTGCAAAGCGGACGTGTTGAAGCTTTGCTGAATATCGGAAGACTCAGGCGCAATTTTGATTAAATAGCTTTGCTGCGCCGGCGCAAGGCTCCAGCTGAGCAATCCCCAGATCACCATCGCAGGCAGGAAAATGATTAAAGAAACCGTTGTCAGCGGAAGAATAAACAGGATCAGAGCGAAAGAAACGGTCACAAGCATGATGCTTTTAAATGCCCCTAAGCGGTCATACAGCCAGCCTCCGAACGGGCCGCCGCATACCGCTGACAGACCGAACAAAAAGTAGCATACACTGACCCAAACGGAACTCAAATGAAGCGTTCTTTCCAAAAAAGGCGCAAAGTAGGCATAGAGTGTGTAATGCCCCGCCAATGTAAACAAGGTGACAAGATGTGCGCTGGCAATTTTGGCGGTCCCGATCGTCTTGATCTGCTCACGAAACGGAATCATTTTTTCAGCAGGTATTTTTTCGAAAAAGACGCTGATAATCAGCATGGAAACGAGAGATAATACGCCGATTCCCAAGAACAGAACGCGCCATCCGAAGGCATTGCTGATGATAATACCGACAGGCACGCCTAAAGCGATTGCGGAGCTGAACCCCATGAAAATGATGCCGATCGCCCGCGCTCTGTATTCAGGTGCCACGATTTTAGGAGCAATCGTTAAAGAAAGGACGACAATCAGCCCTGTGCTCATGGAAGCGAGCACCCGTGACACCATAAGTACGGCGAAATTGGGACTGAAATAAGCGACCAGATTACTTAGGAAGAAAATAAACAGTGCGATTAAATAAAGCCGCTTTCGTTCAGCCTTTGCCGTCACTGCCAAAAGCAGCGGGCCGGATACCGCGTAACCGAGCGCAAACACGCTGATCAGCTGCCCCGCGCTGACGATGGATATATCTAAGTCGGAAGCGATTTGCGGAAGAATACCGCCCACAATTAATTCAACCAATCCGACTGCGATGGTAGATGCTGCAAGCAGAAATACTTTGAAATTCATGTACAGATACTCCTTTTTTATTTTTTAGAAAATAAAAAATCCTGATTACAAAAAGTGTACGGGACAATTTTTGTAATCAGGATTTTACGGTTCCTGGTAGACACCCTCAAACCATATCATTGAGGTTATACAATGTATGCAATATTCGGTTGTGTCCGTTTCTGCAAAAAATTCTACCATAATGGTGAGGGAGATTCCATAGAAAATTCGAGGAAATCCTTTCAAATTTCAATATCGGCGGCTGTAACGTCATTGATGAAGCAGGGAAAAAAATTTATGATAACCGTAAGGAGTCTATACAGATCAAACATTATACAGCCGGAGGAAACCGATGAATAAGTACGAAAAAATCGCCAACGAAATGAGAAAGAGGATTAAAAGCAGTGTATATGATATAGATCAGCCGATCCCGGATGAAAAGACGCTCGCTGCGGAGTTCGGGTGCAGCCGGATGACGATGAAGCGGGCGCTTGATACACTTGCGGCTGAAGGGATGCTTTTCAGAAAAAGAGGGCATGGCACGTTTATCATTCAATCAGCCATGCAGGATGAACACGTTCACGTAGTCAGCAACGAAATTCTCGGCTTGAGCAATTTGTTAAAAGGCAAAGATATCAAGAGCAAGGTCATCCGGTTTGAAGTGCAGTTTCCGTCTCAAGATGTCGCCGCACATTTGGCCATCGATGAAAAGACTCCCGTCTATTATGTAGTGAGGCTCAGAATCGTTGAAGGCGAACCGTACGTTCTTGAAAAAACGTACATGCCGGCGAGCCTTATACCCGGCATTAATGACGAGGTGCTCAACCATTCCATCTACGATCATATTACGCGGGAACTCCAGCTCAAAATCGCAGGCTCACACAGAAAAATCAGAGCGTGCAAGTCGGATGATATGGATCAGCAATATCTCGGCTGCCGGCCGGATGACCCGATACTTGAAGTCGAGCATGTAGGCTTTTTGGACAACGGCACTCCCTTTGAATATTCATTTTCCCGCCACCGTCATGACAAGTTTGTCGTGACCTCAGTCAATATAAAACGTTCATAAAGCGCCGAAGAGTGAGAGAAAAACTCACTCTTTTTTTTGTTGCCGCTGATTTACATCTTCGCTTCTTTTATGTTATATTACCCAATGATAGAATCATCCTACAAATTTCAGAGGTGTTTTGATGGAGATATCCAAAACAAGCAGACTGTCGCTCGTAGAACAAGTGGTGGCGCAAATTGAATCGTTAATTCAATCGGATAAATGGCCGGTCGGGACGCGCATTCCCCCTGAGCTGGATTTAATGAAGCAATTTGATGTGAGCCGAAACACATTGCGTGAGGCCATTCGAGCGCTCGTACATGCCGGCCTGCTTCAGACAAGGCAGGGGAGCGGTACGTATGTCAGCTCATCCAGTGTTCTCGGCGCGGCATTTTACCGCCATATTAAAAAATCAAATTTGCTTGAAACATTAGAAGTCAGGTACGCACTCGAAAGAGAAGCTGCACGATTGGCGGCGGAAAGGCGTAATGACGAAGACCTGAAAGCACTGAAGGCATGCTTGGATGAATGTGAAGCGGCCTTGCAAAATGAAGATCGAAAACGGTATGCCGAAGCCGACATTAAGCTGCACAAAACCATTGTACAGGCGGCCCATAACAACATGCTTTCTGATCTATACGAGCATATGACGGAGGCGCTTTGTGCGTCAGTCCATAACCTGTTGGAAATCACCCCTGCTATCCGGATCCACACCCAGCTTGCCGCCGCGATTATCGGACAGAAACCGGATCAGGCCATGGAGGCCGTCAACCAATACATCAGAGTATTTAAAGATACAATACACATGGAGGATGAACATGAAAATTAAAGACGAACATCAAATTCTGCAAGCAAGTCAGCGTAAAAAACTGATATTGCTGGTCATCGGAGTCATATTGATAGGGGCCAACCTCAGAGCGCCTCTGACATCGGTCGGACCGCTCGTTTCCTCAATTCGGGACAGCCTCGGCATGACCAATGCGGCTGCCGGCACCATTACGACAGTGCCGCTTTTGGCCTTTGCATGTCTGTCACCGTTTGTACCTTTATTGTCCCGGCGCTTCGGGACCGAGATTGTCTTACTGTCATCATTAATTGTCCTGACAGCCGGAACTCTGCTGCGCTCCATCGCCGGAATCGGCACTCTCTTTTTCGGAACGATCCTGTTGGGATTGTCGATCGCCGTATGCAACGTCCTGCTGCCGAGTCTCATTAAACATAAGTTTCCCGGAAATTTAGGCATCATGACCGGCGTCTACTCGGTTTCTATGAATCTGTGCGGCGCGATTGCATCCGGCATCAGCGTGCCGATCGCCTCTTCAGCGGGGTTAGGCTGGAAAGGCGCGCTCGGCTGCTGGGCTATCCTTTCTTTCATTGCGTTTGTCATGTGGATTCCGCAAATGCGAGGACGCGAACTGCCCGTCCGCACGACTGGGACAAACGGAGAGAAGAAAAGCAGTCTGCTGCGGTCTCCGCTGGCTTGGAAGGTGACGATGTTCATGGGGCTGCAATCCCTTATTTTTTACACCGTCATCGCTTGGCTGCCGGAAATTCTTCAGCAGAATGGACTCAGCTCAAGTAAGGCGGGATGGATGCTTTCATTAATGCAATTCTCAGTCCTGCCGATTACTTTTATCGTGCCGATCGCTGCCGCTAAAATGAAAAATCAGCGCGCACTCGCCGGACTGACGGCTTTATTTTTCCTTATCGGCATTGCCGGCGTTCTTTTCGGAAGCCCGGCTCTCACTCCGCTATGGGTCATTTTGATCGGAATTGCGGGAGGCTGTGCGTTCAGTCTGGCGATGATGTTCTTCAGCCTGCGGACCCGGCACGTTCATGAAGCCGCGGCGCTTTCCGGCATGGCACAGTCATTCGGATACCTGCTTGCCGCGTTCGGGCCGCTCGTATTCGGTTTGCTGCATGACATCACGCACGGCTGGACGGTTCCGTTATTCATGCTGATCGCAGTCTCCGTTCTGATCTTCATTTTCGGAGTCGGAGCGGGAAAAGCGGAACAGATCAAAACAGCATAAAAAAACAAAGGGCCCGCTTAGGGTCCTTTGTTTTTTATTTAAAAAGCTGTCTCAGGCCGTCACGCTGTCAGTTTTAAGCCGATGACACCGATGAGGATAAGCCCCAGAGACACCAATTGTGACAGATTGAATTTTTCTTTAAACCAAAGTATGCCCACGGCCGAAACGCCGATGCTTCCCATGCCGGTCCAAGCCGCATACGCGACACCTGTGGGAAGAACCTGCATCGCTCCGGAAAGGCAAAAGAATGAAAGCATAAAGCCTGTTACCATGACAATCAGCGGCCACTTTTTTTTAAAACCGTCAATATGTTTCATGGCAACGGCCGCTACAACTTCCTCCGCTCCGGCAATAAATAACAGCAGCCATGCCATTAATGTTCACCCCTTGTTTCAGTTTCTTTCGTAAATACCTTCATTCCTAAAATGCCGGACAACAGCAAAGCCAAAAAGAATATTTGCCCGATTGAAAACGATTCGCCTAAAATGACGCCCGTTACATATGTGCCGACGGTGCCTATTCCGACAAAAACGGTGTATGCGGCAGCCATCGGAATTTTTTTATAAGAGCGGATCAGCATCAGAAAGCTGACGGCAATCAGAAGGAAAATACCAATCCAATCAAAGAGCGAGTCCGCATGCTTCAGGGCGGACGCCCAAACGACTTCTAACAGTCCGGCTATCAATACAAGCAGCCAATACATGATACAGTCACCTCAGTTATGAATGAATGTCAGTCATTTTTACGGCGGTCAAAAATGATCGGTCTCTGCCAATCATTTCTGCAAGCTTCTTTTGAGAAAGCTGAATATTTCTTTTTTATATACTTCGAGATCGACATCCTGTTCACAGCCGATATAAAACCGTTCAGCCGCGTTCTCGACAACGTTGATAATCGTTCTGGCCGTCCATCTGACATGAATGCCGCTGTGGACCTCACCCTGTTCAATGGCCGTATTGATCACGCCTTCCAGCCAGGAATAATAAGGCTGATAAATGGCTTCCCATTTCTCCATTGAATGATCGATGGCAAGACCGGAATAACAGAGAACGATAATATCTTTATGAAGCCGGGTGATGTGAAATGTCTCATCTACCAAAATGTCCAGCAACGTCCAAAAATCTTCAGAACCGTCCGTTTTCCCTTTTATTCTGTCCAGCGTAGTGTCGAGCAGGTTTTCTGCAATCGCGGATATCAGTGCGTTTTTAGAAGAAAAATATAAGTAAAACGTACCTTGGGCCGTGCCGGCTTTTTTGACGATTTCTGAAATGGATGCTTTGTCTAATCCTTTTTCAGAAATGACTTCAATCGCGGCTTGCAGGATCTTTTCGTATTTTCCCGAGCTTTGTTTTGCCAATAGAGGGGTTCCTCCTTTTATGAATGACTGTCATTCATTTTATCGCATGTTCGCTTTTTTGTCATCCTTTAAAATAAAAATACCGGAAAGAAGACCATACTTCTTTCCGGCATTCGTCATTTATCACTGTCGATCATAGCCTTCGGCAGACCCGTATATTTTGCCCAGTAATAAATACCGAGCGAGCCGATGGCGATCAGAATCAGGTCAAGCGGATTGCTGATAATGCCCAATCCGTGGCCGAACGAGCCGAGATAGGAGAAAATCAGCATCATGACATAAAAGCCGACGATCCACCATGCTGATTTCAGCTGCTGCCGTATGCTGACATCATCTTTGGGAGCATATTTACTGAAACAGAGATAGATCAGAAACATGACAATTTGAGAACCGAGAAGCCAGGATACGGTGCGCCATCCGGACCAATATACAATATAAGAGGTAAAAATAAACGACAGCGGTCCGATGATGCTCATCCCTTTTAAATAAAACGGTCTGTTAATATTCTTCGCGTTGACTCTCAGCGCCGCAGAAGAAATCGGCGCAATCGCATAAGACAGAATCAATGCGACGGAGCATACGTTGACAAGAGCGTTCCAAGAAGGGAACGGAAGCGTCCAAAAAACAGCCAGACCGAACGAAAGCCAAAGGGAGGCACGCGGTGTCCCGGTTTCTTTATTGACTTTAGAAAAAATGCTGAATAATGTTCCGTTTCTGGCCCAGGCATAGACGAGACGTGAAGTCGTATTCATAAAGATATTTCCGTTACCGCCCGGTGATAAAATCGCATCTAAAATGACCAATGTCGCCAGCCACCCCAAACCGAGCAAAACAGCGATATCTTTGAACGGAAGGGAGAATTCAGTCCCGATAGCCGGCCATCCGTGCTTCAGGGTATCCGCCGGGATCGCCCCGATAAAAGTGAGCTGCAGCACGGTGTAAATAATAGTAGAAACGATAATACAGACAATCAATGCGATCGGAATGTTCCGCTTCGGATTCTGCACTTCACTCGCGACAGCCACAATCGGATGCAGCCCAAGGTATGCAAACATGACGCCGCCTGTGGAAATCGCGGCCTGAATTCCGGTAAAACCAAAAGGCGCGAATCCGTGAACGGTCATATTGCCCGGGTGAAAATGAAAAATCAGTACCACAATTACCGTAATCGGTACGACATATTTAAAAATCGAAATAATGAAGTTTGCTTTCGCAAAGGTTTTGACACTCCAGTAATTGAGGAGGAAGAACAGGCAGAGCAGCGCAAATTGCAATATCCACCCGGCAATCGTCGGAGAATCGGAGCCTTTTACGGTCAAACCGGGAAACCAATACGCCACGTATTGGCGGACTGCCGTGACTTCTATAGAAATAAGACTCGTGTATGCCACAATGGTGACAAAGGAAATTAAATATCCGACCAGGTGTCCGTGTGAATATACGGGGTACCGGATAATTCCCCCGGTCCGCGGCAGCGCGGCGCCCAGTTCCGCATAAACCAAGCCGATCAATAAGATGATTCCCCCGCCGATCAGCCAGGAAAAAATGCCTGATGGGCCCGCTTTAGAGGCGACGTTACTGACGGCAAACAGCCATGCCGAACCGAATATGGCTCCCATGCCGATTAAAATAAGATCAAAAAGTGACATAGTTTTCTGGAAGTTTCCTTGCTTAGACATTCGCTGCCTCCTTAGAAAAGACATTGTTCTCTTTACATAATTCCCATTATCATTCAAACATACCCAGCCGGCCGGCTGGAAAATTAGGACAACTTTCGAAACGAAGTATGTACAGCAATGTGCTCACATTATAATAACGGCCGTATGGCAAGATCTCCCGGCTTATATTCCCCGTTTTAAACACATTCAAACCTCATATTCAGAAAAACAAAAAACGCCCGAAACAGGCGTTTTTTGTTACAAGTTCATATCTTTCAGTCCGGGGCTGTGCTCATTCGGAAGCTCGGGAAGTTCCGGCACGGGGAAACCTTTAGGAGGCTCGGACACACTTAATTCGCCGCCGTTTCGGCTCGGCGTCGTTCCCTGCAGAATTTCTCCGATCCGTGTCGGATCCAGTCTGAAATTAAATTGGGTATTATGATAACCCATCTCAACGAATTTCCGGCATTCCGGGTATTTTTCAATATCATAATTCGGCACGGGAAATAATTTGCCCCATTCGACACCCAGTGTTTCCAACGCTTTTGTAAATGCATTTTGATGGGCGTTGTCACGGACGATCAGAAATCCGAGTGTTTCTCTGAACGTCTGATTTGAACTCATTTCATAAATGCGTGTCTTTTGCAGCACGCCGGTTGATTCCAGCACGACATTGTCCAATAAATCGGAAATCAGATTCCCGTGGTTGTATACCCAAGACCCGTTCCATGGATTGCCGCCGGCGTCTACAGGAAGAGAACTTTGCGCCCCGATGATAAAATGGTGCGGATTGGCGTGTTTCACCGCTTCATCAAGCGGCGCCTGATCTGCTGCCTGATTTCCGGCGCCCTCAGCGCCGCTTTCATCTAGCAGTGCATTGATCGTACTTTGGACGAGTTCAACGTGTGCGATCTCTTCTAAAAATACACCGCGAAGCAGGTCACGGAACTGTTTTTCTTTTCCTCTGAAATTAGAGCTTTGGAAAAAGTATTGCATCATCGTCCGCATTTCTCCGTAGTGCCCGCCTAAAATTTCCTGAAGCACCTTGGCCGCGGCCGGGTCCGGCTTGTCCGGTTTAATGATATTGATCAGCTCTTCTTTGTAATAATACATAAACAGCGCCCCCTGAAAGAAGTTTTCGGTTCTTCTGTTAGTGTCTTTGCAAAGTCAGTTTTTATGTATCGGCATCAAAAAAAGGACGGAAAGCGTGTCCGTCCTTTTGTGTTAAGCCTCAACCGCCCCGCGAAGTTTCGTGTTGACAAGCCCGTTCCATCCTTGATCCATCGTACTGTGAATCTCGGAGCTTTTCCGATTGACTTTATTGATGACGGCTTCCGGCTCTTTCCATCCGCCGTGAATGAGAGTGAATTCCGTATCTCCGCTTTCCGTTTCCTTTAAGACAAAAGAAACGATCCAGCCTTCCGTATCCCACGAAAAAGACAGGCGGTACGGCGCTTCAATATCCAGCAGCTTGCACGGAGACGGACCGAACGGAGATTCCAGCTGAAACTCACTGTCTTCTTGAGGTGTGAAATCATTCGGCATAAACCAGAGAGACAGGCCGTCCGCAGTGGAGACCGTATCCCAGACAACTTGTATCGGCGCCTTGAAAACGGCGGTATGAATAATGTCGGGTAATGGCTGATTGCCGCTGTTGTTGTTTTTGTTATCTTTGTTTTGTTTATCAGACATGATGCGTAACCACTCTTTCGCTGTTTTTACTTTTGATCATACTACACGGGGCAGGACATTTGAAATCAAATCAAACTTATTCTATGCTTTTCCAAAGCCATTCAATTCATTTTAAGGAGACGTAGTGATGACAGATCAATTTAAAGCGTTAGTAGTCGATCAACGTGAAGACCGGTTTTCAGTCAGCGTACGGGAGCTAGCGGTTCAGGACCTTCCCGAGGGTGAAGTGCTGATTAAGGTTTGCTACTCAGGGGTGAATTATAAAGACAGCTTGGCTGCCATTCCTGACGGCAAGATCGTAACGTCGTATCCTTTCGTGCCGGGAATTGATTTAGCGGGAATCGTCGTTTCCTCAGATGACGCCCGTTTCAAAGAGGGGGACAAAGTCATTGCGACAAGCTACGGCATAGGTGTTTCCCGCTTTGGCGGTTATAGCGGGATGGCCCGCATTCCGGCAGATTGGATCGTGCCGCTGCCTGAAGGTCTGACACTTAAAGAAGCCATGACGATCGGAACCGCCGGCTTCACTGCCGCATTGTCCGTCCAGCGTCTTGAAGAAAACCATGCCGCTCCTGAAAAAGGGAAGGTGCTGGTGACGGGAGCGACAGGCGGCGTCGGAAGCTTTGCCGTCTCCATTCTTTCAACCTTAGGTTACGAGGTCGAGGCCAGTACGGGAAAAGAAGAAGAAAGCGGCTATTTGAAGAGCCTCGGAGCGAAGACGGTCATTCACCGTGATGAAGTGTATAACGGCACGTTAAAACCGATGCAAAAACAAAAATGGGCAGCGGCTGTCGATCCGGTCGGAGGTGAGCCGCTTGCTTCAGTTCTCAGCCAGATTCAGTACGGCGGATCAGTTGCTGTGAGCGGACTGACAGCGGGAACGAAACTCCCTGCTACAGTCTTCCCGTTTATATTGCGCGGCGTCAGTCTCTTGGGAATCGATTCCGTATTCTGTCCGATGGAGACAAGAAAGAAAACATGGCAGCGTTTAGCTGATGACTTCAAGCCTGCAGATCTGGAGGCCTTTATTCAAAAGGAAATTACACTTGAAGAGCTGCCGGATACGCTTCCTGCCCTTTTAAAAGGAGAAGCGAGAGGGAGAACGATTGTTACAATAAACGAAGAATAAAACAAAAACCCCCCAACTAGCGGGACGGGACTGACCCCATAAGATGAGACAAATAAAAACACCTTCAAGTTTGAATACGGATGATTGTTAGCCGAAATTAGACTTGGAGGTGTTTTTTCTATGGGGACAAGAGTGAGTTATCCGGTTGAAGTGAAACAGAAGGCTGTAGAAATGAGATTGGCAGGCGTACCTATGAAAGAGATCCTGCAGGAGTTGAATATTAAGAATAAGACACAGGTTCAGACATGGGTTAGATGGTATAAGGCTGGTGATACACATCGATTCGAACAGCCTGTTGGAAAGCAATACACTTACGGAAAAGGTCCGGAGTATTCTTCCGATTTAGAGAAACTGCAGGCAGAGATTCGTTACCTGAGACAACAGAATGAAGTTTTAAAAAAGTACAACGAATTGGAAAGGAAGTTGATAGCGAAACGTCAGTCGAACTTGTAGAAATATTGCACAGCACAATGACCGTACAGGATATCTGTATTCATTTAGGTATCTCTCGAGCGTCTTATTATCGTTGGAAGAAGAATCTGATGAAGGATCATCCCAAGCGCCATTTGGAAAAACAAATCGGCACGTTGTGCCGAGAGCACAAGTATCGATATGGATATCGAAAAATCACAGCCATACTAAAAAAGAGAATGTGTATTAACCATAAAACGGTTCAACGTATTATGCAGAAAAATCAATGGCAGTGTCGGGTTAAGGTGAAAAAGCGCAAGAAGGATGGGCAGCCATATGCCGTGGTCGATAATATATTGGATCGGAACTTTCAGTCTGATCGTCCTCTTGAAAAACTAGTAACGGACATCACATATTTGCCTTATGGACAGAAACAATTGTACCTTTCCAGTATATTAGATTTATACAATGGAGAAGTGATTGCTTTTACTATTGGGGATAAGCAGGACACAGCCTTTGTCTTAGACACACTTGATCAGCTACCAATGCTGCCTGAGAACTGCGTGTTACATAGTGACCAAGGTTCTGTGTATACATCTTACGAGTATCAAAAAGCTGTTAAAACAAAAGGCATTACCATGAGCATGTCCCGCAAAGGGACGCCCGCTGATAATGCCTCCATCGAATCGTTTCATTCCTCGCTAAAGTCTGAAACGTTCTATCTTAACAGCATTGATCGAACTACGACTGCCATCGTAGAACGCACTGTCATAGAATACATTCATTATTATAACAATATTCGTATTCAAACCAAACTAAACAACCAATCACCGATAAACTATCGGCAATTGGCTGTTTAAAAGGTGTTTTGACCCCTGTCTCAAAAACGGGGGGCAGTCCCTAGCAGTTGGGGGGTTTTCATTATATAATCAATTGTTGGTTATGATAGGGGTAATTCATTGATCATGTTATGAAAATAAGTTGATGTAAAACATAAATTGATTATATATAGGTAATATAAAGGTAAGTTATAAAATTTTCTGAAATATTCATTGACTGAAAGCGCTTTTAAAATTATGATAATAACATAAGTACCAATAATATCATTATAACTTCACTACAAAGTAACTATAAAATAACAATTTGACGAGAGGGGAGAGCGAATAATCACTATAAATGATAACGCTTTCAGATCATTTTCTTCTTATATAACTGTTTTGGACGGTCAGAACTTGTATGCAGACGTTATAGGTGTAAATATTGATAACTGAATATTCCGATATTATCTCTGTGTAAAAACTAGGAGGATTTGAAGATGAATAAAAATAGCAGCCAGCATTCATTTTTAAGAACCATCATTTTAGTATCGACATTCGGGGGACTTCTTTTCGGCTACGATACAGGTGTAATTAATGGGGCGCTGCCGTTTATGGCGGAAGCTGACCAGCTTAATCTTACGGCTTTGACTGAAGGGATGGTGGCGAGCTCCCTGCTCTTGGGGGCTGCGATCGGAGCAGTTTTCGGAGGGAGATTGTCGGACTATAACGGCAGACGTAAAAATATCCTTATCCTTGCCGTTTTGTTCTTTGCAGCGACGCTTGGATGTACACTGGCGCCTAACGTATCGGTTATGATCATCTCCCGTTTTCTGCTGGGGCTTGCCGTCGGGGGAGCATCCGTAACCGTTCCGGCATATTTGGCTGAAATGTCGCCGGCGGAAAGCCGAGGGAGAATGGTTACCCAAAATGAATTGATGATTGTAACGGGCCAGCTGCTTGCCTTCACGTGTAATGCTATCATCGGCAATGTGCTTGGTGATACCTCTCACGCTTGGCGTTATATGCTCGTTATCGCGGCCCTTCCGGCGGTATTCTTGTTTTTCGGTATGCTGAAAGTTCCTGAAAGTCCGCGCTGGCTGGTTTCTAAAGGAAGAAAAGAAGATGCTCTGCACGTTCTCCGGCGAATAAGGAATGAAGAGAAAGCGAAGGCTGAGCTCGCTGAGATTGAATCTGCCTTTCGTAAGGAAGCTGAGATGGAGCAGGCGACCTTTAAGGATCTTGCCGTTCCGTGGGTGCGCCGCATTGTGTTTATCGGGATCGGAATTGCGGTAGTGCAGCAGCTCACCGGCGTGAATTCGATTATGTACTATGGAACTCAAATTTTAAAAGATGCCGGTTTCGAGACAAAAGCCGCATTAATCGGCAATATCGCTAACGGTGTGATTTCAGTGCTCGCGACTTTTGTGGGAATATGGCTTCTCGGCAAAGTCGGCCGCCGCCCGATGCTGATGACGGGGCTCATCGGAACGACTGCGATGCTGCTTTTGATCGGAGTTCTGTCTGTCGTGCTGAAAGGATCGCCTGCTCTTCCTTATGTAGTTCTTTCATTAACAGTCACTTTCCTTGCGTTTCAGCAGGGGGCTGTCTCTCCGGTGACCTGGCTGATGCTGTCGGAGATATTCCCGCTGCGATTGCGGGGGCTTGGTATGGGGGTCACTGTCTTCTGCCTCTGGATCGTGAACTTCATTGTTGGTTTAACTTTTCCGGTCCTGCTCGCAAACATCGGATTGTCTGCAACCTTCTTCATTTTTGTCCTGTTAGGGATAGCGTCCGTTATATTTGTGAAAAGGTTCCTTCCGGAAACGAAAGGTCTGTCGCTCGAACAGCTTGAACAAAACTTCCGTGCCTATGAAAAAACAGATCGTAATAGCGCAGAAGCCGAGGTGAGCGGGTAATCTGAATAGACGCGGGGTTCCTGGGGATCCCGCTTTTTACTTATTATATAGAAGGGAATAATAAGCGGGAAAAAAGTTTCGTAAAAGTGTTGACCTAATTTAAAGTGCGTGGTATATTATTAAACGTCGCTGATGAACAAAGCGATAACGCTAAATGAGAAAATGATCTTTTGAAAAAAAGACTTTACAAATTCTCAAAAGCGTGTATAATAAATGAGGTCGAGAAAAAAGACTTCGTAAAGAAATAAAAAACACTTGACATCATAACTGATTGGTAGTATGATAGTTAAGTCGCCTGATAAGCGCCCGTAGCTCAATTGGATAGAGCGTTTGACTACGGATCAAAAGGTTAGGGGTTCGACTCCTCTCGGGCGCGCCAATTCAAATGCGGGTGTAGTTTAGTGGTAAAACCTCAGCCTTCCAAGCTGATGTCGTGAGTTCGATTCTCATCACCCGCTCCATTATAATGATCTTTGAAAACTAAACAAGACAAAACGTACCTGTTAATTCAAAGTTTTAAATAAATCGCACAGCAATGTGCGTAGTCAGTCAAACTACTTTATCGGAGAGTTTGATCCTGGCTCAGGACGAACGCTGGCGGCGTGCCTAATACATGCAAGTCGAGCGGACAGATGGGAGCTTGCTCCCTGATGTTAGCGGCGGACGGGTGAGTAACACGTGGGTAACCTGCCTGTAAGACTGGGATAACTCCGGGAAACCGGGGCTAATACCGGATGGTTGTTTGAACCGCATGGTTCAGACATAAAAGGTGGCTTCGGCTATCACTTACAGATGGACCCGCGGCGCATTAGCTAGTTGGTGAGGTAACGGCTCACCAAGGCGACGATGCGTAGCCGACCTGAGAGGGTGATCGGCCACACTGGGACTGAGACACGGCCCAGACTCCTACGGGAGGCAGCAGTAGGGAATCTTCCGCAATGGACGAAAGTCTGACGGAGCAACGCCGCGTGAGTGATGAAGGTTTTCGGATCGTAAAGCTCTGTTGTTAGGGAAGAACAAGTGCCGTTCAAATAGGGCGGCACCTTGACGGTACCTAACCAGAAAGCCACGGCTAACTACGTGCCAGCAGCCGCGGTAATACGTAGGTGGCAAGCGTTGTCCGGAATTATTGGGCGTAAAGGGCTCGCAGGCGGTTTCTTAAGTCTGATGTGAAAGCCCCCGGCTCAACCGGGGAGGGTCATTGGAAACTGGGGAACTTGAGTGCAGAAGAGGAGAGTGGAATTCCACGTGTAGCGGTGAAATGCGTAGAGATGTGGAGGAACACCAGTGGCGAAGGCGACTCTCTGGTCTGTAACTGACGCTGAGGAGCGAAAGCGTGGGGAGCGAACAGGATTAGATACCCTGGTAGTCCACGCCGTAAACGATGAGTGCTAAGTGTTAGGGGGTTTCCGCCCCTTAGTGCTGCAGCTAACGCATTAAGCACTCCGCCTGGGGAGTACGGTCGCAAGACTGAAACTCAAAGGAATTGACGGGGGCCCGCACAAGCGGTGGAGCATGTGGTTTAATTCGAAGCAACGCGAAGAACCTTACCAGGTCTTG
>NZ_CP113515.1:2500-277500 GCF_027721405.1 Bacillus sp. KICET-1 | reverse complement strand
CAGCAAGAGTGGACCTCTCTGCTTGATTACTGCTCTCAGTCAGGCATTCCGATAGCGAAGATAGGGGCGGTGTCTGAACGGAAGGAAGCATGTGTTCTTTTGACAGCCAATGATCAGAGACAAATCGTCCTTGAGAAAAAAGGATACAATCATTTTAAATAAGACGGGTGACTCACTTTGAAGACATTACAATGGAGAACGAAAAACCCCGAAGAAACGAAAGCCGTAGCCAAGCTTGCCGCTTCTTTGGCAAAGCCGGGAGACATTTTGACACTGGAAGGCGACTTAGGCGCGGGAAAAACGACTTTTACAAAGGGTTTTGCCGAAGGACTGGGAATCACGAGAGTGGTAAACAGCCCGACTTTTACAATTATAAAAGAATACCATGACGGTTCGCTTCCTCTATATCATATGGATGTGTATCGTATGGAGGATGAAAGCGAAGACTTAGGGCTTGAAGAATATTTTGAGGGACAAGGCGTCTGTTTAATTGAATGGGCTCATTTAATTCAGGATCAGCTGCCTGCTGAACGGCTGCAGATCGTCATCAAGAGAGCCGGTGATGAGGCAAGGGACATTACCTTTACGGCTTGCGGAACACGGTATGAAACGCTTTGTGAGGAGATAAATAAACATGACAATACTGGCAATTGATACGTCAAATTACACGCTGGGTGCCGCGCTCGTTCGTGACAAAACGGTGATGGCGGAGTATATTACATATTTAAAAAAGAATCATTCCGTGCGGGCCATGCCTGCTGTCAATTCATTGCTGAAGGATTGCGGCCTGACACCGCAGGATCTTACAAAAATAGCGGTGGCGAAAGGACCGGGATCGTATACAGGTGTCAGAATCGGTGTGACGCTGGCAAAAACATTGGCATGGTCGCTGAAGCTTCCGGTTTCCGCTGTCTCGAGCCTGGAGGTGCTGGCGGCTAACGGACGGCACTTTCAAGGACTGATCTGCCCGTTATTTGATGCCCGGCGCGGACAGGTATATACGGGACTTTATGAATATCAGGACGGCCGATTACAATCCGTTCTTCCAGATCAGAATGTCCTTTTGACTGATTGGCTCGGCATGCTGAAAGAAAAAGCGTCTCCGGTTTTATTTTTAGGGCACGATACAGCGATTCATGAAGAAACCATTCTGCATGAGCTGACATCTCAAGCAGTGATAGGAACGGCTGCACAGCATAATCCGCGGCCGTCAGAGCTGGCGTTTTTAGGCTTGGAAAAAGAAGAAGCGGATGTCCACAGCCTTGTTCCGGATTATTTGCGTCTGGCAGAGGCTGAAGCGAAATGGATGGAATCTCAAAAATAGGGTGATAGGGATGAAAACGAAAACGGCGATTCGAAGCATGCGGCCGGAAGATATTGATCAAATTTATGAAATTGAAACAGCATCCTTTACTTCTCCGTGGACGAAGGATTCATTTTATCATGAGCTTTTGGAAAATCCGTATGCCCACTACCTTGTCATTGAAAAGGACGGCTGTCTGGCGGGGTATTGCGGAATCTGGATTATTATAGATGACGCGCAGATTACGAACATAGCCATTAAGCCGGAATATCGGGGCCAATCATTGGGAGAAGCGCTGTTTCGCTCTGCGATAGAATTGTGCAGAGAAAAAAAGGCAAGAAGGCTCTCTCTCGAAGTCAGGGTCTCAAATCATCCCGCCCAATCCTTATATAAAAAATTCGGTCTTCAGGCCGGTGGAATCAGAAAACAATACTATACAGATAACGGGGAAGATGCGTTATTAATGTGGGTGACATTACATGAGTGAAAAACAAGATATTTATGTATTAGGAATCGAAACAAGCTGTGATGAAACAGCGGCCTCAGTCGTAAAAAACGGGAATGAAACTATTTCAAACGTTGTCGCTTCTCAAATTGAAAGCCATAAACGTTTCGGCGGGGTCGTGCCTGAAATAGCGTCCAGACATCATGTGGAGCAGATTACCCTTGTGATTGAGGAAGCTCTTTCAAAAGCGGAGATGGGCTTTGATGATCTTGATGCGATTGCCGTAACGGAAGGACCCGGACTTGTCGGAGCTCTGTTAATCGGAGTTAATGCGGCAAAGGCGTTAAGCTTTGCCCATCAAATACCGCTAGTCGGTGTCCATCACATAGCGGGTCATATTTATGCAAACAGGCTGATAGGAGAGCTTCAGTTCCCGGCGCTTGCTTTGGTTGTGTCAGGCGGACATACGGAATTGGTTTATATGAAAGAGCACGGTTCATTCGAGGTTATCGGTGAAACGCTGGATGATGCCGCAGGCGAAGCTTACGACAAAGTGGCAAGAACGATGGGGCTTCCTTATCCGGGAGGGCCGCAGATTGATAAGCTGGCTGCTGTGGGAACGGATTCCATTCCGCTTCCGCGTGCATGGCTGGAAGAAGGGTCTTACAATTTCAGCTTCAGCGGCCTAAAGTCAGCCGTGATTAACACGCTTCATAACGCCTCGCAAAAAAATGAGGTGATTCCTCCGGAGGATCTTGCAGCAAGCTTTCAGCAGAGTGTCATTGATGTACTGACGGTAAAAACCTCTAAGGCCGCGAAACAATACGGGGTTAAACAAGTGCTGCT
Source organism: Bacillus sp. KICET-1 (assembly GCF_027721405.1). Classification (NCBI taxonomy): domain Bacteria; kingdom Bacillati; phylum Bacillota; class Bacilli; order Caryophanales; family Bacillaceae; genus Bacillus; species Bacillus sp. KICET-1. The sequence goes on along the minus strand of NZ_CP113515.1, from coordinate 274,906 downwards.
GGCAGGGGGCGTAGCCGCTAACAAAGGGCTGAGAGCCGCACTGCAGCAGGAATTCAGCCATTCGGGAGATCCCGAGCTTGTCATCCCGCCGCTTTCTTTATGCACGGACAATGCAGCGATGATTGCGGCTGCCGGAACCGTTGCTTTTGAAAAGGGGATTCGGGGCTCATATGATATGAACGGACAGCCCGGTTTGGAATTAACATCCTTTGATCGTCTCACGTTGTAAAACGTGAGGCTTTTTTTACTTATTAACAGATAATTCTAACATATCCACAGGATTGTGAGTATATCCAGAAATCCAGGCTGGATAAGGGGCTGTAAGTTGTTAGTAAAGTGGATAAAGTCAGAAAATTTTGTGGATAGTGTGTATAAAACGCTTACTTACATGGCTGACAAGGAGGATAGCTGTGGATAAAAAAGCACCCCTTAAAGAGGTGCTTGACGTTTTCTATTCTTCTGAGGAGAGTTCCTCCCATTCTGCTAATAAGTTTTCGAGCTCTTGATTCAGAGTTTCATTCTCCGCGTGAATGGTCTGTACCTTTTCATGATCCTGATACACGTCAGGATCGCACAGCAGCTCCTCATTGGCGCTGATTTTCTCTTCGGCGGATGAGACGGCCGCTTCGATTTCTTCAATGCGTCTCAGGCGCTGCCGTTCTTTCTTCTTCCATTCTTTTTCTTCCTCGTAAGTTCTTTTCGTATCCTGTTTGACCTTGCCGGCAGGCTGAGCCTGCTCCTTTTCCTGCCGCTTCATTTCTTCCAGTTCCAGCTGCTGGGCTTTTTTCTCGGTGTAATAGTCATAGTCTCCCAAATATTCTTCTGCATGATCAGGTGACAGCTCCAGCACTCTTGTGGCGATTCTGTTAATAAAGTAACGGTCATGCGAGACAAATAACAGTGTTCCCGGGTAGTCGATCAGGGCGTTTTCCAGCACCTCTTTACTGTCCAGGTCAAGGTGGTTTGTCGGTTCATCTAGGATGAGAAAGTTTGCTTTTTGAAGCATCAGCTTGGCAAGCGCGACTCTTGCTTTCTCCCCGCCGCTTAACGAACGGACCGGTTTCAGGACATCGTCTCCGCTGAACAGAAAGTTGCCGAGGCATGTCCTGATCTCTTTTTCCGGCATGTCCGGATATTCATCCCACAGCTCGTCCAGCACGCGTTTGGACGAGGTCAGTTCAGCCTGCTCCTGATCATAATAGCCGATTGTGACATTGGAACCGTACGTGATCGATCCGGATTCCGGACTGATTGTATTCATAATGGTTTTCAGCAAGGTTGATTTGCCGATTCCGTTCGGACCGACGAGGGCGGCGCTTTCGCCTCTTGTGATGCCGAAGGTCAGGTTTTTCAAGAGCGGCGGCTGGCCGTCATAGCTGATGGAAACATCCTGTACGCGCAGGACGTCGTTTCCGCTCTGTTTTGTAATGTCAAAACGGAAGGCGGCTGATTTTTCATCCCCGAGCGGTTTTGCCATGACGTCCATCCGTTCAAGCTGTTTTCGTCTGCTTTGAGCTCTTTTCGTTGTAGAAGCTCTGGCCAGATTGCGGTCGACAAAATCTTGAAGCTTGGCGATTTCGTCCTGCTGTTTTTCATACAGCTTCAGGTCTTTCTCATACTGCTCAGCTTTTTTTTCTAAATAGGCGCTGTAGTTGCCGAGGTATTTTTTGCTTTCTGTCCGTGAGACCTCGTACACTTGGCTGACGACTTTATCAAGAAAGTATCTGTCGTGGGAAACGATCAGAATGGCGCCTGAATATCCCTGTAAATAATGCTCAAGCCATGTAAGCGTATCGATGTCGAGATGGTTCGTCGGTTCATCCAGAATAAGCAGATCAGGCTGGGTCAGCAGCAGCTTTCCGAGCGCAAGTCTTGTTTTCTGACCGCCGCTCAGGCTTTGCACTTTCACGGAATCGTCAAATTTTCCGAAGCCGAGGCCGTGAAGGATAGAGCGGACGTCCGCTTCATATTGATAGCCGCCTTTATCCTTGAAATCCTGCTGAAGCCTGTCATAGGTTTTCATCAGCGTCTCAAGCTCCGCCGGGGCGGCCGTGGCCATCTTTTCTTCAATAGAGCGCATCTCTTTTTCCATTGCTTTCAGGAAATCAAAAACGCTCAGCAGTTCTTCTTTTATGGTAAGCTGGGATTCCAAGCCTGTGTGCTGGGCAAGATATCCCATCGTTAATTCTTTCGGTTTGATTAATTCACCCTTTTCATATGAAAGGTGACCTGCGATAATTTTAAGGAGAGTTGATTTGCCGGCTCCGTTTCTGCCTACTATGGCGATGCGATCCCGAGATCTGACTTCAAGCTTTATATTGTTTAAAATAGGATCAGCGCCAAAAGATTTGGATAGCTGATTAATTTGTAAGATCATCATATTATTTCACCTCTGTTATAATAAGTTAAGTGTAGCTTATCAACCTGCTGTCAGCAAACAATACATCAGAATTGGAACATTATAGGATAAGACATCAGGGAGAAAATAGTGTATGATCAGAAGTAAGGAGAGTTTAAATATGAATGGATTTTCTCATTTTAATGAAGAAGGCCGTGCCCGCATGGTGGATATAAGCGATAAATCTTCAACAGTCCGTACTGCCGCTGCGATATCCAGCGTACACATGAAGCATGACGTGTACAGCAGAATCAAAAACCGCGAGATCGGAAAAGGAGACGTGCTGGCTGTCGCACAGGTGGCAGGAATTATGGCCGCAAAGCAGACGTCAGCGATTATCCCGATGTGCCACCCGCTTTCTTTAAGCAGCGTCGACATTTCATTCGGCTGGGAGGAAAAGGATTCCGAAGCCGTTCTTCATATACAGGCAAGCGTAAAAACGAAAGGGAGTACAGGTGTGGAAATGGAAGCGCTAACTTCCGCTTCAGTCTGCGCTTTGACCGTTTATGACATGTGCAAGGCGCTGGATAAAGGAATGGTCATCGGCCCGACCTGCCTCATGGAAAAAACAGGAGGCAAAAACGGTGATTTTAAAAGAGATGCATCTGAGTATAAAGTGGAGGACCAATCATGAACAAGGATCAATCAAAAATTCCACAGGCGACGGCAAAACGGCTGCCGCTTTATTATCGCTTTTTAAAGAATTTACACGCGTCAGGAAAGCAGCGCGTTTCATCAGCTGAACTGAGCGACGCGGTAAAAGTCGATTCGGCCACGATCCGCCGGGATTTTTCCTATTTCGGGGCGCTCGGCAAAAAAGGATACGGCTATAATGTGGATTACCTGCTGTCATTTTTCAGAAAAACACTGGATCAGGATGAAACGACGAATGTCATTTTGATCGGTGTCGGGAATTTAGGGACGGCGTTTCTTCACTATAATTTCACAAAAAATAATAACACCAAAATATCTATGGCTTTTGATGTGAATCAGAGTAAAATAGGAACTGAGGTAGGCGGTGTGCCTGTCTTTGATCTTAATGATTTAGAGCTTCACATTAAGGATGAACCCGTGGCGATTCTTACCGTTCCGGCGGTTGCCGCGCAGTCAATCACCGACCGGCTCGTGTCGCTCGGAATCAAGGGAATCCTTAACTTTACGCCGGCCCGTTTGAATGTGCCGGATCACATTCGAATTCATCATATAGATTTAGCTGTAGAGCTTCAATCATTGGTTTATTTCTTAAAGCATTATTCTGTTTTGGAAGAAATTGAATAGCGAAAGGAGGAGCTGCACATGATCGGTCCTGGAAGCCTGGCGGTTATCGGTGTGGTGGCGGTGATTATTTTCGGTCCGAAGAAGCTTCCCGAATTAGGAAAAGCGGCGGGAGACACGCTTCGTGAATTTAAGAACGCTACTAAGGGATTAGCCGGTGAAGAAGAGGAAAAAAAGAAAGAAGAACAGTAAGATAGGATGACGCGTATGAGAGTGAATCAAATGACGCTTGTGGAGCATATTGCCGAACTTCGGAAACGATTGCTGATTGTGGCGTTATCCTTTACGGTTTTCTTTATTGCCGGCTTTTTTCTGGCAAAACCTATCATTGTGTATCTTCAAAAAGCCGATGAAGTAAAAGAGCTCACCCTTAATGCTTTTAACCTGACGGATCCGCTGTTTATCTTTTTGCAGTTCGCGTTTATCATCGGCATCATTTTGACTTCGCCGATTATTCTCTATCAGATTTGGGCGTTTGTCAGCCCGGGCCTGTATGAGAAGGAGCGCAAAGTAACACTCAGCTATATTCCGATTTCGATCGTGCTGTTTGTCGGCGGTGTGTCGTTTTCTTATTATATTTTATTTCCGCTGGTCGTTGATTTTATGAAGCGGGTTTCGAATGACCTGGATGTCAACCAGGTGATCGGGATTACCGAGTACTTTCATTTTCTGCTGCAGCTGACGATTCCGTTCGGACTGCTGTTTCAGATGCCGGTGCTGATCATGTTTTTAACGAGACTCGGTGTTATCACGCCGAGGTTTTTATCGAAGATCAGGAAGTATGCGTATTTTGTGCTGCTTGTGATCGCCGCGATGATTGCGCCGCCTGAGCTGCTGTCTCACTTGATGATTACCATTCCGCTTTGCATTTTATATGAGATCAGTATCCTGATCTCAAAAGCGGCGTACCGGAAAAGGCAGACCGGCAGCAGCGAATCCGACCAGGACGTATCAGCATAAAAAAAGCCATTTCTCCATGATGAGAAATGGCTTTTCTTTATTTTTGATTTTTCTTCACTTTAAATGAGAAAGCGAACATTTTAAACGAGATGCTGATATTATAAGCGGCGAAAACCATCAGCAGTATGGAATAAAAAGACCACATGCTTCCCGGCGAGCTTGCGGCCAAATACGTAAAGATACAGCCGACTGCGAAATAAATCAAGCCCCAAGTCATTGGGTTCCTCATACAAACAATCCTCCAATAATTAATTGCATTTGTTCACTATGCTGTTCAATATATTTTTGGGCGGGGCCGAGCTGCATGACCACGACAATGGTATTCATCATGACATGGGCGAATATCGGCACAATAATCCGTTTCGTCTGCACATACAAGAACGCAAAGGTAAAGCCCATGGCCGTATACAGCAGCAGGTGTGTGAGGTCCTGATGCACAATGCCGAAAATGACGGAACTGATCAGTCCGGCGAAAAAGAAATTCGTTTTTTCATATAATACACCGAAGATGATCTTCCGGAAAATGATTTCTTCAAGAATCGGCCCGACGATAGAAGAAACGATAATCATGAGCGGCATGGCTTTAATAATGTTGAGAATGGCTTTCGTGTTTTCGGAACCGCTGTTCACGTGAAAGACATACTGCTCAATCATTCCGGCGATACCTTGAGAAAATAAAGCGAGCCATATTCCCGCGACCGCCCAGAGAACGGACATGCCGGCGGATGCTTTCTTCCCGTTTCTTAATGTCTGCTTCGGCGCGGTTCTCAAAATCAAGAGAACGATAATCAGGCAGATAAAAAAGCTTACGACGGAATAAATCCCTTGAGCCATGGTGAGATTCGCATTCGTAGGATGCCCGCCCGCATAGCCGAATTTGTACATTAAAGGAATGCCGATCAATGCGGAAAGCTGCATGATAACGTATGTCAAAATGATATACCAATACTGTTTTCTCAAATGATATGTACTCCTTTATCCTATAAAATCAACTTATTTGTTCTTATTGTAACACAAGTGAACCAGACGTGAAAAAAGGAGAAAATCGGTGTAAGAGAGAATGATGTAAGCGTGAAAATTTTTTATTCTTATGACTTGAAATTGGAAGTGAGATTCTTTATTATAATAATTGTGTTAGCACTCTTTAGAGCTGAGTGCTAAAATTACATATTCATACTATTGAGGAGGTTATTACATTGTTAAAGCCATTAGGTGATCGCGTTGTCATTGAACTCGTAGAATCTGAAGAAAAAACTGCCAGCGGAATCGTATTACCGGATTCTGCAAAAGAAAAGCCGCAAGAAGGCAAAATCGTGGCAGCCGGTTCAGGTCGCGTGTTGGAAAGCGGAGAGCGCGTTGCTTTAGAAGTAAAAGAGGGCGACCGCATTATCTTCTCAAAATACGCCGGTACTGAAGTGAAATACGAAGGTACTGAATACTTAATCTTACGTGAAAGCGACATTTTAGCTGTTATCGGCTAAGCAAATAAATACTTTTAAAAATTCGAGGAGGTTTCGTTAACATGGCAAAAGATATTAAGTTTAGTGAAGAAGCACGCCGCGCTATGCTTCGCGGTGTCGATGCGCTTGCTGACGCTGTAAAAGTAACTTTAGGGCCAAAAGGACGCAACGTGGTTCTGGAGAAAAAATTCGGTTCTCCGTTAATTACAAATGACGGTGTGACAATCGCAAAAGAAATTGAACTTGAAGACGCGTTTGAAAACATGGGTGCGAAGCTTGTAGCTGAAGTAGCCAGCAAAACAAACGACGTTGCCGGTGACGGTACAACAACTGCAACAGTTCTTGCGCAGGCTATGATCCGTGAAGGCCTGAAAAACGTAACTGCAGGAGCAAACCCTGTCGGCGTGCGTAAAGGTATGGAACAAGCCGTAACCGTTGCAATCGAAAACTTAAAAGAAATTTCTAAGCCGATCGAAGGCAAAGAGTCTATCGCTCAGGTTGCTGCGATCTCTGCTGCTGATGAGGAAGTCGGAAGCCTTATCGCTGAAGCAATGGAGCGCGTAGGAAACGACGGCGTCATCACAATCGAAGAGTCTAAAGGCTTCACAACTGAGCTTGAAGTTGTGGAAGGTATGCAATTCGATCGCGGATATGCGTCTCCTTACATGGTGACTGACTCTGATAAGATGGAAGCGGTTCTTGATAATCCTTACATCTTAATCACAGACAAAAAAATCACAAACATCCAAGAAATCCTTCCTGTGCTTGAGCAAGTTGTACAGCAAGGCAAACCATTGCTTCTGATCGCTGAAGATGTTGAAGGGGAAGCTCTTGCTACACTCGTTGTCAACAAACTTCGCGGCACATTCAACGCTGTTGCCGTTAAAGCTCCTGGCTTCGGTGACCGCCGTAAAGCAATGCTCGAAGACATCTCTGTTCTTACAGGCGGAGAAGTAATCACAGAAGACTTAGGCCTTGACCTGAAATCTACTGAAATCGGACAATTGGGACGCGCTTCTAAAGTTGTGGTAACGAAAGAAAACACAACAATCGTAGAAGGCGCCGGCGACACTGAAAAAATCGCTGCACGCGTCAACCAAATCCGCGCTCAAGTGGAAGAAACAACTTCTGAATTCGACAGAGAAAAATTACAAGAGCGTCTTGCGAAACTTGCCGGCGGCGTAGCTGTCATCAAAGTCGGCGCTGCGACTGAAACTGAGCTGAAAGAGCGTAAACTTCGCATCGAAGACGCCCTCAACTCAACTCGCGCAGCAGTTGAAGAAGGCATCGTATCCGGCGGTGGTACAGCGCTAGTCAACGTATACAACAAAGTCGCTGCAGTGGAAGCTGAAGGCGATGCGCAAACAGGTATCAACATCGTGCTTCGCGCACTTGAAGAGCCGATCCGTCAAATCGCACACAATGCAGGTCTTGAAGGATCTGTCATCGTTGAGCGCCTGAAAAACGAAAAAATCGGCGTAGGCTTCAACGCTGCAACCGGCGAATGGGTAAACATGATCGAAAAAGGTATCGTTGACCCGACAAAAGTTACACGTTCAGCCCTGCAAAACGCAGCTTCTGTAGCAGCAATGCTCTTAACAACTGAAGCCGTTGTCGCTGACAAACCGGAAGAAAACGCCGGCGGCGCAGGAATGCCTGACATGGGCGGCATGGGCGGTATGGGCGGCATGATGTAATTAAACGGCGAAAACCCTTGATATAACAAGGGTTTGTAAGCAGAAAATAATTTAGGTGCCGTAAAGGTTCCTAAAACTTTTAATAAATGGAGGTTTCTCATTAGTTTAGCAAACTTTTGAGAAACCTCTATTTTTTCTTTTGTAATACGTAAATAAACTGTATAGTGGTTTCAGTTTCTGTATGCCCAAGCAGTCCATAATTTGAAGTGATGTCACACTAGCTTCAGCAAACTATAATATGTGAGTATGGACATTATGAACGTAGTGTAACCCTTCTGTTTTTAGATGGTGTTTTCTTGAACTCGCGATGTCTTATTGAAAAAGGATCTTGATTCAGGAGCAAAGATTAGTTAGTTTTATGGATTTGACAATTTTTTTATTATTTCGTGATGTATTCAGCATTGCTTGATAGCACTACATAACAAGGTTATTCCGGCACAATTCTGCTCCATGAATTTTATATAAAAATGGAGGTGGATTTTCAACAAGTGGAGGAAATTGAGTTTGGATAAAGCTTTTATTAGGGAATTACAGGAGTGGTTTTGTTTTACATATTGTTTATATCCTCCTAAGGTCAAACAAACCAGTTTTGTCTCGGTGAAGCAGCTAAGGAATATGAGAATTTTCAAAAATTGAATCATTACTTAGCTCTTTTGAGTTTTTATATCAAGAAATCACAGAGTGCATTTCACTTTTGTTGGGTACATATCAACAACATTTGATAACGCATCTCAACTTAAAGGTCTCTTTTGGAATCCATTGCTGTATTAAATTTTAAAACGTATGTTAAACAGTTAAAGTGATTAATTGAATAAATAATTATTTCATTTTTTGAAAAAGTGTTTTTTCTATAACCGCTAATGCGTTCATTCTCTGAATCAATATTTGATAAATAAAACTCCTTTGACATGAGATATGTATTAGTAGCTAATAAGCTGCAATAAAATAATGTTCAGTATATAGAACCAGTGTATGGAGTTTTTTAATTGGTATTTTAACATTAATATCCAATGATTTTTATGACATTTTTGAAATTTTATGTTATGTTTTATCTGAGTCAAAATTTTAGAAAGGAGAGGGATTCGTTGGAGAAAAAATTAACAGGAAATAAACTTTAATTGGTTATTATGTATCTACTTTGGAAAATTGAGCATCACAATAGCATGAAAACAAAGTCCTTTTTTTAATAAACGATTGTGAAGGATTAAGGAGGAAAAAATGTATACAGAAATCTTTAACAAGAAAATAAATTCCTTAAAAGAAAGTGGTCAATACCGGGAGTTTTTAACAATTAACAGAATTAATGGACAATATCCATCAGCTATATTAAATGGGAAAGAAGATAAAAACTCTGTAGTGGTTTGGTGTAGCAATGACTATTTAGGTATGTCGCAGCATCCCCTTGTTACTGAAGCTATGCATAAGGCAATTAGATTATATGGTGCAGGATCAGGAGGATCTAGAAACATTGGGGGTACACATTATCACTATTCTTTACTTGAGTCTTCATTAGCAGATTGGCATGGTAAGGAAGCCGCACTTGTATTTCCAACTGGCTATAGTTCAAATGATGCTACTTTACAATGTTTGTTGCGATTATTACCAGATTGTATTGTTTTTTCGGATGAACTTAATCATGCTTCAATTATTAATGGAATACGTAGTACAAAGGCAGATTGTCAAATTTTTAAACATAATGATGTAGAACACTTAGAGTCATTATTAACTGCTCAACCGTATGAGCGACCAAAAATTATTATTTTTGAATCTGTGTATTCAATGGATGGAGATATCTCCCCAATTGAAAAAATTGCAGATCTTGCTGAAAAATATAATGCGCTAACCTTTCTTGACGAAGTACATGCAATTGGTATGTATGGTCCCCGTGGGGGCTGGAATGGCAGCTTCTTTAGGAGTAGCAAATCGTATAGATTTTATTCAAGGTACTATGGCTAAAGCAATTGGTATAATTGGAGGTTACGTCACTGGGACAAATGTACTTATTGATGCTATCCGGTCATTTGCTACAGGTTTCATATTCACCACTTCTTTACCACCAGGTGTTGTGGCTGCTTGTTATGCAAGTATTGAACATTTAAAAACCTCTGACAAAGAGAGAAATGAACTACATAACAAAACAAAACTATTGAGAAATTTTCTTGCTGAGGCTGGTATCCCAGTTTTGGATTGCAGTGAAACACATATCCTTCCGGTTCTAATTGGTAACGCGAAAAAATGTAAGGATGCGGCGAAAAGATTATTAGAGAAACATCTTATCTATTTACAACCAATAAACTCTCCGACTGTACCCGTAGGGACAGAACGTTTTAGAGTAAATGTAACACCGAATCATTCAGAGGAGCAGTTACTACAACTAACAAACGCATTAGTTGAAACTTTTGATTATTTTGATATCCCTCTTACGGAAAAAGGATTATTGCAAATATGATCCCATTCATGTATGTATTTTGCCTCTTAGCATGGGGATTGAACTTCATTGCAGTCAAAATACAAGGTGCTCCTGTCAGTCCGGCAGTGTCATTAACTTACCGTATTATTGGATCTGCAATTATGTTTGTGATACTTACTTTAATAGTACGCCCAAAAGGACGCCCATCCTTTAAAGATATAGGGCCTCTTGTCACTTTCGGGATATGTAACTTCGCCCTTAGTTACTTATTTTTATATTATGCAACTATTTGGAGTACTGCTGCCTTAGTGACTTTAATATACTCCCTAAAAACTGTTTTAACTCCAGTTGCTCTACGTGTTTTCATAGGAGATCGCCTTCATCCTCGTATTTTAATTGGTGGTTTAATAGGAATTACTGGTGTGTGTATATTAATTTATCCTCTTCTTACAGAGAGCTTGAGCTTGGATAATTTAAAGGGGATAGGGATAGCACTGTTGGGCACAATACTGACAGCAATAGGAGACGCAAGCTCAGCAGTAAATGCCAGAAATAGAATTAATCCTTTATACGCTAACAGTGTTGGGTTTATCGTAGCTTCTTTACTCCTTCTTATAATATGTTTGTTTCAGGGACTGAAGTTTACTTTACCTATATCGGTATCCTATCTGAGCTCCCTTATTTATCTAACAGTAATAGCTTCTTTTTTTGCGTGGTTTTTCTACCTAAAATTAATCGAAAGAATTGGGGCAGCAATAAGCAGTTACATGGTTGCACTTTTTCCAGCAGTAGGTGGAATAGCATCAGTTTGTATTGGAGATTCGAAACCAACAATTTATTTATTTCTTGGCTGCTTATTTAGTTGTGTCGGAGCTGCTATTGCTTTAGGATTTCTCTTTTCTATAAAGAGAGTCAAAAACACATCTACTGACAAAACAACTGAACAACAGACGTAAACGAACCTTTATACTACAGGAGAATATTGTCTGACAGTTTTATGAGAACCTAATGAGGTCTAGGGTAACACATGAAAATTCATTGTAAATAAGGTGATAAATGGGTTGCATTCTTATTTGAAACAGGAAATGATAAAGAGCAATCTGTCATTAAGACTTCATATCTTAAAGATAGCAGCTCTAGCCACCTGCTAGTCAATGCCGCATGCTTAGCTAGTGTGCGGTTTAATTAAGGTTATATATGATGTTATCATGTTATCCGAAATCTGTGGATAGAATAATGGAAATCAACGAAAAAGCATTATTAAGTCTGTTATAAACTTCAGAGGCTTCTCTCTTAGTGAAAAGCCTCTTTCGACTGTTGTAGTGCATAAAAAATTGAATTAGTATAGCTTAACCATCCATCTAGTCTATGCTGAATTTACTTCGCTTTTTAATTTCTTATTCTAGAAATTTGGTGTGATTTTTTCGAATTGATAGTTAACTGAATTTGAATAAAGAGTATTGTATGTCATAATTGCTGAACAGATCCAAATAATTCATTCCACAGTAAGGCGGTCTTTGTTTTTTCAGTGATGGTTTTGGAGAAATCAGGCATTATCGGGTATGAGAAAACAGCTAAACTTTTTAGAATATGAAAATTATCCAGTGCATTCAGGTTTTTAATTTCAGTAATAAATTCTTTTATTAAGGTAGCAATAGTCTTTAAAGAGAAAACTTCAAGTTGAAATGCCTGATAGAAACGTTCCGTATAGGTTTCCAATAACAAAGCGATAGGCTCAGTGATTTCTCGATTTAAAGATTCAATAGTGCTTATCAGCATATTTAATTCTTTAAAATTTTCGTACTCCTTAGCTACTTCCTTAGGCTGATAACTGGTTTGTTGAGTTTCCGGAGAGGTTAAAGATAAGTAATAACGTACAAAATCACAGGTATATTCATCAATAAAATCTTTTCCCCATATTGCATTTCCTCTACTCGTGGAAAATTTATCTCCATTTATTAAATAAAATTCGTTCGAATAGAAATATTTTGGAATAATCTTATTATTCATTGCATGAAGTAAAGCAGGGTACATCACTAAATAATAAAAAATATTATCAAACCCAAAAAACTGGATAATGTTTGTTTCTGAATTTGATTCCTTATTCCAGAGCGAATCTTGGGAATCAGAATTATTGATATGACCTGGCAATATCTCGAACCAAGCATTTATAACTTGTCCCTCAAATCCCCTTATTGGTACATTAATACCCCAGTCATTCATGTTAGTAAGAATAATATCATTTAAATGTTTGTTTATAATTTCCTTCGTATAATTTTGTGTGTTTTTACGCCATAAATAATTATATTTCCTATAAAAGTTTTTTAAAAAAGGTTTGTATTTTTCAATAGGAAATACAATTACATCTAATTCTTTAAGTTGAGCGTCTCTCCCGCATTTCTTACACTTTGGATACTGAAGAGTTTCAGAATCATTTGGCAGACCACATTTTTCACAGTAGCTCCCCCCGCATTGGTGAGCACAATGCGGACATTCACCAATCACATAAGCTTCATATAGGTATTGGTTACATTGCTCACAGTGATTAATCTTTATTGTTTTCTTAATAAAAACACCTTTTTCATATAAGTCCACAAACAATTTTTGTGTATACTTCTGATGTTCAATTCTAAAAGGATTATAAAAGTCAAGATGTACATTTAATTTTTGTAATGTATTTAATATGTTATTGGTGTTGTCCACACTGACTTGTTTGGGTGATTTCCCTAATTGGAAGGCTTTAAAAGTTACATAACTTTGGAAACTATCTGTGCTAAAAGGATATTGATATTGTTTATTATTTAATTTGAATATTCTAGAAAGCACGTCCGCAGCTAAAAAGGGCCCTGATAAATGGCCAATGTGAAGGTCTCCATTAGGTGTAGGCGGCGGAACTGTTATAAGATATCTTTTATTCATATTTTCCTCCTATTTGTTCCAATAAATTGTTAGAAAAATAAGTTTATTTTCTTTCTTATTTTTAATGGTATGCTCCTTATTAGGAGAGATATAAATGACGTCACCGCTTGTAACTATTTTTTCTTCTCCATCTATATTTAGTATTCCTTCACCTTCAGTTATGAAGAAAACTTCATGGAGATCATGCCGGTGAGGATCAGTAAATTTATTTTTTTCCACTATGACCCATGATGATGAAAAAGGTATATTTGAATCTATACATTGTTCATTTGCTGGAAATAGCCTCCTTAGAATAACGTTATATTCTTCTGTGAAATTCTCTGGATTTCTACTAATGACTTGCAAATAAACTCCCCCTATAAATTTACATATTGTAATTTTCACAATAATCATTATAATGAAAATAGTGGTATTTATCAACATATATGGGGGGCTGTTTTTTGAAAACTAATGAGGCAATTCTTTTTAAAAAGAGTGATTTAGAAGCAGGGATAAACGTCCCAGACTGGTTTACGGAAGAATATCTCAATTACAAAGAGAAGGTATGTAATAAAGATTTTCCTTGCTATTTTGCTACAACGGCTGAAAACAAAGGGGATTTATATTATTCATATGTTGAGGATGACTTGTTAGATGCTGTTAAAGCTTTGAAAACGTTCCTAGAAAAAAGGGATGCAAATAATATATACGAACAGAACATTATTATTTTTTTTAAACCAGAATTACAAAAAAAAAATATTGAATTTTATCGGAAAAGAACGTGGGAAATACTTAATTTTCTTCATGAAAATGATCCATCAGGTTGGCCATCAGATGTACCAAAAGATCCTGAAGATCCCCAGTGGGGATTTTGTTTTGGTGGAGAGGAGTTATTCATTACCTCATGTTTTCCCCCATTATTGAAAAGAAAGAGCAGAAACCTTGGGAATTCACTTGTATTAGTAATACAGCCTAACTCTATTTTTAATGGGATCGAAAGTCATAATCCTAAAGGCAGGAAGGTGCGACAGCTTATTAGAACTAGATTAGGAAAATGGGATGATGTACCTCCGCATCCCGATCTTTCAGAATTGGGGGAAGTTCAAGGCGAGAGATGGAAGAATTATGTTTATGATGATGACAATATTCCATTTAAGGGAAAATGTCCATTCAAAAATACTCTGCAATACAAATAAAATTTAACTAAAAAATAAAGGATGTTGTTCTTATGTCAAAAATTGATTTGAAAATTAGACCTGTTACGAAAAACGATACACTTGAGTTAATCCCTGTGGTTAGATCTTATATTGTTGATTTTTATAAATGCCCAGATCCTACTGATAATGAATTAGAAAATCATATAAATTATTTAGTCGATAACCCCGGATCAGGAAAACAGTTTTTGATGGAGAAAAATGGTGAGATTATTGGTTTTGCTACTTTATATTTCACATTTAGTACTACTAAGGTTAAAGCAATATCTATTCTAAACGATTTATTTATTTCATCAGAATATAGAGGGAAAGGGTTAGGAGAAATGTTGTTTAAATATGCCTTGGAATTTTCTAAAGAAAACGGCTATGCAGTCATGAATTGGAAAACATCTCATGATAATTTGAAAGCTCAGACACTTTACGAAAAAATGGGTGGTGTGAATACTAATAAAAATTGGATAAACTATGAAATAATACTATGAAAATGCATTTTGATGTAGTAATTATTGGTGCAGGTATAATGGGAGCAAGTTTATCATACTATTTAACAAAATTAGGGTTGAAAAATATTGCGTTATGTGAACAAGGTATTCCACCAGGGAATGGAGCAACACACAAATCTGGTGGATTCATAAGAATTTTTCATGAAAACGAATGGTATACTAAAAGGGCTGTTGAAAGTTATGATACTTACGCTGACTGGGGAAATAAAATTGGTGGAAGCTGCGGTTTTAAAAAAACTGGGTTTTCATTTATAACAGATTCTACTCGTTCAGACCAATTAAGAGCAAATGCGAAAAAAGTAAACCGATATTGTTCCCAGGTCTCAGTTTTGTCACCAGATGAGTTCCAACAGTTTCAACCAGATTTTTCTCTTGAGGGAATAGGTGCGATTGTTTACGAGCCTAACGGCGGTTATGCCGATCCTGCAAAAACTGCTTTAACCTTTATTAAACAATCTGAAAAGAAAGGTATGAAGCTTTTAGAAGGGGTCAAAGTCGAGAGGATATTACATCACAGAAAAAAGATTACAGGGATACAAACAAATATCGGGAGTATTCGTGCAGATAAATATGTGGTTGCCAATAATATATGGGCAAATTTTTTGTTGGAAGAACTAGGATTGAGACTGCCTATGTTTAAGAAATCGATTGGCCTTGGTTTTATTGAATGGGATAAAGAAAAATCGGTATCACACTTAACAAGCTGTATTGACGAAACTATAGGTACATACTTTCGAATTTTCTCAAATTACCGTCTTTTATTTGGAGTTCAAATGAGTCACTCAGGTGCTCTGCTTCAAGATCGTTCTTATTTAGACTATGGAGATATGCAGATTGCAAAAGAGAAACTGGTAGGAAGATTACCTTTGCTTCATAAGGCAGAGTATCTTGGGAGCAGACTAAGTTTCGATTCTTATACAAGTGATGGGCTTCCAATTATCGGGGTTCATCCTGAATTTGATGATCTGTATCTTATGGTTGGATTTAATGGCAGCGGCTTTAAAATTGCACCTTCTATAGGATTAATCTTGGCAAGAGAGATTTTCCATAACGAAAGAATGGCTGAATTGAATAATACCAGAATGGAAAGGTTCAATAAACAAAGCCCAATATAGTTTTTTGGGCTTTTTGTGTTTAAAGATATGTTTCTTAATCTTAATAGGAGAGATACTATGGAGGACAAACTATGGACAAATTCGTTTATGGCCTTAATAACAGCCAGTTTTTTTATGTTCTTCAGTTACTATATGTTAATGGCTGTATTACCAATGTATGTAGTTGACATAATGAATAAAAGTTCAATCAGTGCCGGAATTATTTTAACAGTATTTATTATTGGCTCAACAATTGCAAGATTTTTTATTGGAAATTGCCTCGATAGTTTTGATAGAAGAATATTATTACTAATATCCTCTATATTATTTTTAATTGCTAACCTTTTATATTATGGAGCACAGACATTTGAATCTTTGCTATTGCTTAGAATATTTCATGGTTGTACTTATGGTATGATGACTACAACTCTAAGTACAATTACAGCCGAACTTGTTCCAAGCTCAAGAAAGGGAGAAGGCATAGGATACTATGGCACTGGAATGAGCCTTGGAATGGTACTAGGTCCTTTTGTAGGTCTATATATATTCTCAAATTTTGGAGTTCACGAAATGTTTTTAATTGCAACAGTATCTTCATTTTTAACATTTTTGATAGGTATGTTGGTTCAAGTTCCTCGCATGAATAAAGAAGGGAAAATAAAAAGAAAAATTAAGTTTTTTGAGAGAGCTGTTTTGAAAATTTCTTTTATAGCATTTTTATTAGCACTTGGATACTGCTCGATCAGTTCTTTTTTGTCTCTGTATACTGAGGCTATGGATGAGCCCCATGCTGGTGGTTATTTTTTTCTATGTTATGGGGTTGCAATGATTATATCTCGTCCTGTAATTGGAAAAATATTTGATAAGGCTCAAGGGAAAAAAATTATAACTGTTTCATATTTTGTTTATATCTGTGGAATGTTATTGCTTAGTTATTCCTCTTCATATGTAGATTTTTGCATTGCAGGTTTATTATTGGGGATTGGTTTCGGATCTGTATTTTCTTGTTTGCAAACCATTATGGTGAATAGTGTTAATTCCTCGGCTCTAGGGACAGCGAATTCAACCTATTATTTATTTTTCGATAGCGGAATTGCATTAGGTTCTTGTTTATTGGGGCTTTTGGTGAATATTTTGGGATTTCAGTGGATGTTCAGAATTTCAAGTTTAATTATTTTTTATTCATTTCTGTTCTTCTATTTGTTCTTTATTAGACAGACAAATGTTCTACGAATAAATAAAGGTAAAGGAAGAGATAGTTCCTTGAATTAAAATATTTAAAAGGAATGATAACAAATTAATTTGGTTCGATTTAAATTGAAGATTCCTAATATTAACTGAATTCGAAAAATGATCGCAAGTTTTTCTATTTCCCATTTGGAACAGTCCCATTAGAATTATTATCTGACTCATATATTCAGTATGGTCTGTCAATCGTAGCTATAAATGAATAGAACATGGATCGAATTTGCTGTAATTAACTTGAATAACTATTTGATTTTATCTGAAATGCTCATGAGGCCCTATCAGATAGCCCTTATCAGTTTACTCAACTGATAAGGCCTGATTTATTTATAAATAAGGTGTGAGGGGGTTATCTAAGATGGAACTCACACTTTCCTTACTACAATGTGATTTCCTCATTTCCTTCAAGCACCATTCTCAACTGCTCCACCTCACCTCGAATCCCAATCCCCGGCTCCCACGAATCAATCAGACGAATTGCTTTCTGATTCGATTCTATTGCTTTCGTTTTCTCTCCTTTTCGGTACAACAGCTGTGCCATTCCATAATGATAATAGATCAGTTCAACTTGATTGGCGTTGTGTTTGTCATAGAGCATCTGTTCAAAGGCTTTTTCCGCTTTTTCGAGTTGATCACACTTGACGTAAGCCATGCCCAGGTTGAAATAGGCTTCTATCGTTTTTTCGCCGCCGTATGCGGCGCTGGTTGTGTTTGCCGCTTCGTATAATGTGATGGCTTCTTCATAGTGAGAGCGGGCGAAACTCAGGTCGCCGCGGACCAGAAGAACCCTGTGCCGGATAATGGGCGAGACGGGCTGATCTTTGATGCCGTCCAGCATTGCTGCCGCTTTGTCCGGATCTCCGGTTTTTAACAGCAGCCTCGATTGCAGGGCGATTCCCCATACTTTCAAGTCATCGTGATCCGGTGCGCCTGATTGTTCGAGTATCTTCAGGCCGGCTTCTATTTGCCTGAGAGCTCCGTCTGAATCGTTGACTTCCATCAGCGCCCAGCCTGCCGTGTCGATCCTGAAGTAGGCTTCCCGTGTGTGTTCGCCTGATTGATGGGCGGCATCGGCGGCTTTTAATCCGTATTCGATTCGCTGGGGCAGGTTGATTCTGCTTAGAAAATGGCTGATACGGATGATGAGTTTGATCAGGATGTCATGTTGTCCGGTTTCGCCCGACCATTCGATGACCTTTAGGATGTTCGGCCATTCCTTTTTCATTAGCTCTAAATTCCGTCCCAGCAGATAGCTCCAATAGACGGAATTCGGCTTTTCCCGTTTTATATGGGTTTCCGCATAATCCATATAATAATGCGCCCAGCGGCTTCGGGCTTCTTTTGCAAAATCAGGATTTTCGGATAAGTGCTGTTCTCCGTAAGCGACAACGGTTTGATGGGCTGCGTATTGAATTCTTCCTTCGCTTCGTTCCGGCTGTATTAAAGCATATGACCGCATTTGCTCAATCGCGTAATGAAAACGGCG
Organism: Bacillus sp. KICET-1; assembly: GCF_027721405.1. NCBI lineage: Bacteria > Bacillati > Bacillota > Bacilli > Caryophanales > Bacillaceae > Bacillus > Bacillus sp. KICET-1. The sequence continues at coordinate 256,266 of NZ_CP113515.1, read as the reverse complement.
GGCGTCTAATCCGGCCGCTTGAGCCAAGCTTTTTTCGTCAGGGGGCTTAGCGAAAAAGCAAAGCGTCTGCCATAGTTTCCGTGTGTCTTCATGACATCTGTTCCATGTGCGGCCGAAGAGAACCTCAAACAATTCCAATAATGAGTAACCCGCTTGTTTAAGCTCTTGAATGAGCTGGGGAGCGGGGATGTCGTCGTCTGACATGTAAGCGATGCTCAGTGCCATGGCCTTCGGGTTGCCGGCGGCTGCTAAGATGAATTCATTTTTAAGGTCAGGCGATAGCTCCAACAGCTGCTCCAGCTTTTCCCGTTTTTGCGGGAGGTTGCATGTTTGCAGACAGCGGTGCACTTCTTGATGGAAAAATTCAAGGGCATCCGTTTGTTCAAGGCCGCTCAGCTGGATGGCCGCCAGTTCCCCGAGGCCGTCCCGGTATGTCTGTTTTACGTTTTCCCGTGCGGTAAGGAGGACTTTTACGCCTTGCGGAAGGCCGATGATAAATTCGTGAATGTCACGTTCCGCTGTATCGATGCTGTCAACGATCAGCAATACCGGTTTTTTATTTGAATGAGCGGCTAATGCATTGCGGACGACGAACCGTTTTTCGTTGATTGATTTATCGATTTGTTCGGTGCGTCCGAGCTGATAGGCGATCGTGTTTAAAAAATCGCTGAAGCTCAATCCTTTCCAGTCAGCGCTGATCCAGATGATGCTGTTGAATGCTGGCCAGTCTGGTGAACTGCCGGCACAAAGGTAGGCTGCTTCAAGAGCGATCGTTGTTTTCCCCATGCCGGCCCAGCCTGTGATTAAACAGACCGGTGACGGAGACAGCATCCATTGCCGGATCGCCTCTATATCAAAGTCGCGGCCGATAAAGTTTCCCGTCCGGCGTGACGGTAAGTTATGCGTGACGGAGTTTCTTGTAAGCGCATTCGTTTCGTGGCTTGGTCTGTCATGAAACAGCCGCTTTACTGCTTTTTCAACATCGTCATCACTCGGCGCTCCGAATGATCCGTCTTTCCGGAGTATTTTTGCTTTTTTTAGACAAGACGCCGTCCAAACGGGCAATGCGGGTTTGATGACGGGAATGGTGGTGGTTTCCAGAAGATCGGTCAGCCATTCAGAATCCATATCAGTCTTTTCTATAATGATCCAGATCATGCCGAACAGCTTTCCGTCGTCAATTCGTCCGGGAATGTAGTTTCCGCCCATCTGTCCGATCCAGCTTTTGATCGTGTTAGAGGAAACGCCTAATCGGAGTGCGATTTGATCTATATAAGACTGTCCTGTTTTTTCGTTCTTTTTCCTTCTGACTTTATAATCAGGATGAAGTTTCAGCGATTTGACGGCAGGTGCCAGCAGTTCTGCAAAATGTGTCCGGTTTTCAAGTTCAGCCATTAGCCTGCACCTCCTATTAGTACTATTTTATCAATTCAGTGTTTTTTGTATATGAAAAAATAAAAAGTACAGTGCGGCTGTCCTTTTATACAGCAGGAAAGGCTGTTGAACGTATGGAAAAGCAGATAAAATAGGGGCAGTAACAGAGAAAACAAAAATGTATGCACTTACATTTCAAAGCAGAGAAAGGATTTTGCCAAATGACTCACACAGTGCCTCAAAACATGAAAGCGGCGGTTATGCACAACACGAGAGAAATCAAAATCGAAACATTGCCCGTGCCTGACATCAATCATGATGAAGTGTTGATTAAGGTGATGGCTGTCGGAATTTGCGGATCTGATCTGCATTACTATACAAATGGCAGAATCGGCAATTATGTAGTGGAAAAACCATTTATCCTCGGTCATGAATGCGCGGGAGAAATTGCCGCCGTCGGATCGGCTGTCGGTCAATTTAAAATAGGAGACCGTGTCGCCGTCGAACCCGGTGTCACATGCGGACGCTGTGAGGCGTGCAAAGAAGGGCGTTATAATCTTTGCCCGGATGTACAGTTTTTGGCGACACCGCCGGTTGACGGCGCGTTTGTCCAATATATCAAAATGCGTCAGGACTTTGTTTTTTCGATTCCGGATTCACTTTCCTATGAAGATGCGGCTTTGATCGAACCGTTTTCTGTCGGCATTCATGCGGCCGCGAGAACGAAGCTTCAGCCCGGTTCAACGGTTGCGATCATGGGCATGGGTCCTGTGGGGATGATGGCCGTTGCGGCAGCGAAAGCATACGGGGCAGGCACAATTATTGTGACCGACTTGGAGCCGCTGCGGTTAGATGCCGCGAAAAAAATGGGCGCGACGCATGTCATCAATGTCCGGGAACAGGATGCCGGTGAAGAAATCAAAACGATCACGAATGGCAGAGGCGTTGATGCTGCCTGGGAAACAGCGGGGAATCCGGCGGCATTGCAATCCGCACTGGCTTCCGTGCGCCGGGGCGGAAAACTGGCGATTGTCGGTTTGCCTTCTCAGAACGAGATTCCGCTCAATGTGCCGTTTATTGCAGATAACGAGATTGATATATACGGAATCTTCCGTTATGCGAATACGTATCCGAAGGGAATTGAATTTCTCGCTTCCGGCTTAGTGGACACGAAGCATCTTGTAACGGACCAATATCCGCTGGAGAAGACGCAAGAGGCGATGGAACGCGCCTTTCAATACAAAAATGAATGCTTAAAAGTGATGGTGTATCCAAATCGCTGAGTGAACGGGGAGGGTCTTTGCATTCTCCCTCTTGCTTATCAAAAATGAAAACGGATTCTTGGGGTGGGAAAAGATGATTGAAACAGAAAAAGCAGCGGCAGTAAAGACGAAACATCGCGGCCTGTCCTGGATGGAACGGATCGGCTACGGATTCGGCGATATGTCGTACAATATTATCTTTCAGTTTGTAAACGCATACTTATTATTCTACTATACAGATGTCGGCGGCATTAAGCCTGCGGTCATCGCAGCTTTGTTTCTTATCGTAAGGGTGCTGGACGCTATTTTTGACCCGATTATGGGCGTGATTCTAGACAAGACGAATACAAGATGGGGAAAGGCAAGGCCGTATCTTTTGTGGGTGGCGTTTCCTTTTGCGTTATTTACGTTCTTATGCTTTACGACTCCTCATTTCGGCGAGACGGGGAACATGGTTTATGCGTACATCACTTATATTCTGCTTGGGATGTCCTTCAGCATGCAGACGATTCCGGTCAACAGCTTAACGGGTCGGATGACGAATTCCGTGGAGGAACGGACGGTTCTGACGACGACCCGGATGATTTTGGTTTATATCGGAATTCTGTTATCGATTTCCTGTGCGACCCCGCTTGCGGACGCCATCGGCGGGAAAGATCAGGCGTTCGGATTTCAGATGACGGCGCTTATCTATGCGGCGGTGAGCATCGCGTTGAATCTGTTCAGTTTCTTTACTGTGCGGGAACGGATTCAGCCTGAAAAAAGAAAAAAACAAGGAATGAAAAAAACGTTGTCCGTTTTGTTCCGAAACAAGCCTTTGCTCATTTTGGTTTCTGCATTTTTGGCGTTTGCGATTGGGTTTAACATTAAGCTCAGCACGATGGTGTACTATTTTACGTATAACGTCAGCCATAAGGAATTTGTATTTTTAGGAACCGTGTTGTTTTTCGGCGCAGCGCTGATCAGCAATCTGTTTATTCCTTTCTTTTCTGAGAAGCGGGGCCGGAAGCAGGTTATGATCATCACGGCGGCGCTATCGCTGATTTCTTATGCGGGCCTTCAGTTTACATCGTATTCTTCGCTGCCGCTTATTTTCTTTTGGCTTTTCGTTTCGGGATTTTTTACGACGCCTTTAAATACGCTTGCTTGGGGAATGGTTGCCGATTGTGTCGATTATGCGGAATGGAAAACCGGAGTCCGGGCTGATGGCGTGGTGATTTCGAGCATGAGTTTCATCAATAAGCTCGGAGTTGCGTTAGCCGGGTCATTTTCGGCCGTTTATCTCGGAATCGCCGGATATGCCGCGAATACCGATCAGACGGCCTCGTCATTGAATGCGATTAAAAATATGAATGCGCTCATCCCGGGATTGTTCATTCTGCTGTCTATTATTCTTATTTCTTTTTATCCTTTAACTGAAAAAAAATATCAGCAGATGATGTCTGATCTGGAACAAAGGGCTGCCAGATAAGTATACGTAAAATTTAAAATATTCTATGTAAACGGTTGTATTTATGACAGAAAGCACTATACTGAAACTATAATCGAGAATTGATAAATGAGTGTGATAATGTGGGAAGCCAATCTGTTATTTGTATTGGAGAATTGTTAATTGATTTCTTTTGTACCGATGTGGATGTTGATTTGACGGAAGGGCGTAATTTCTTAAAAAGTGCCGGTGGCGCACCGGCGAATGTGTCGGCAGCCATTGCTAAGCTGGGCGGAGACGCGGCTTTCAGCGGAAAAACAGGCAAAGATCCGTTCGGGTATTTTCTGAAGCAGACATTGGACGCCGCACATGTCGATACCTCTATGCTCGTCATGGATGAGAAAGCGCCTACAACGCTTGCGTTTGTTTCATTAAAACAAAATGGGGAGCGCGACTTTGTGTTTAACAGAGGAGCGGACGCTTTGTTCACGCTGGATGATATTGATCTGGAAAAGGTAAACGATGCCAAAATCCTTCATTTCGGGTCAGCGACGGCATTGTTATCTGATCCGTTTTGCTCAGCCTATTTACGGCTGATGTCGATTGCGAAAGACAATGGACAGTTTATTTCCTTCGATCCTAACTACCGTGAGGATTTATGGAAAGGAAGAGTTTCAGAGTTTATAAACACCGCAAAAAAAGCCGTTGCCGTAAGTGATTTTGTGAAAGTCAGTGACGAAGAGCTTGAGATCATCAGCGGTGCGAAGGATCATAAAGAAGGTGTTGCGGTTCTTCATGAGCTCGGGGCCGGCATTGTTGCGGTGACACTCGGGAAAAGCGGTACCCTTCTTTCAAATGGGAAGGATATTGACATCATTCCGAGCATTCCGGTGACATCAATAGACTCAACGGGAGCGGGAGATGCGTTTGTCGGCGCGGCGCTGTATCAGCTGGCGCGCACGGATGAGATTCAGACGGCAGCCGAAGATTTTGCGAAGCTGCGTGATATTGTCTCATTTGCCAATAAGGTGGGGGCGCTCGTGTGCACTAAAATCGGTGCGATTGATGCTTTGCCGAGCTTAAAAGAGGTTGGAGTGACTCTGTAAAATATCGAGGATGCTTCTTGAAAGTCATCGGACTTCGGGAAGCATCCTCTTTATTTAGGTCTGAAACCCTTTTCGATATACGGTATACTTTAGAAAAGCATCCAGTAAATTGAACCGATGTGAAGTACATACAATCACGTTTTTATCAGTTCTGAGTAAAACCAAGTTTCTGCTGCTGCCGTCATGTATAGTGTGACGGCCCATGATATTGAACCGCGGAGGAATGTTTTTCATGAAACATGTTTTTCTTATTGTGCAATGCGCGTTTTCTGTTTTTTGTTTTTTATGTCTCGCCGCTGTGAATTGGTATCAGGGGAGTGAGCTTGTTTCTGATTCGTTTGATTGGAATGATACGGCGAAATTTTCAAAGCTTTTGAATGGGACGGATACGATTACAAGTCCTGAACAGATTTCGCAGCTTGATTTCTTTGTGTATGCTGCGAAACATTATCCGTTAATGAGCGGGTTGATGATCGGGCTGTTTGTTTATTTTTTGTTCTCACTGTATCTGCTCATAAAGAATTTCCGCCGGCACAAATGGGCTGAATGAGACTATTTTCATATAAAAATACATAAATTAAAGAGAAAATGAAACTTTTTTTGAAAAAAACAGTATAGATAACTGTGAACTTGTTACTATTTAATTTTGGGAGGAAAATGAAAAATGAGTATTTTAGGAAGATTTAAAGACATCATGTCAAGCAATATCAATGCGCTGCTGGATAAAGCTGAAAACCCTGAAAAAATGGTTGATCAATATTTGCGGAATCTGAACAGTGATTTAGGAAAAGTGAAAGCGGAGACGGCTTCTGTCATGGCTGAGGAACAGCGGGCGAAAAGAGCGTTAACAGAATGCCAGGCTGATGCCGAAAAGATGGAAAATTATGCGATGAAAGCATTGCAGGCCGGCAATGAAGCTGATGCGCGGACATTTTTGGAAAGGAAAGCGGCTGTTGAATCAAGACTGACCGAGCTGCAAACGGCTTATCAGCTCGCTTCATCCAACGCGTCTCAAATGCGCAAAATGCATGACAAGCTTGTCGCTGATATCGGAGAGCTTGAGTCGCGCCGAAATGCCATCAAAGCGAAGTGGTCTGTGGCAAAAACGCAGGAGAGAATGAACAAATTGGGGTCCTCTGTGTCAAATGCGGGCCAATCGCTGACAGCTTTCGGCAGAATGGAAGACAAGGTCAACCAAGCGCTTGATCACGCCAATGCGATGGCTGAGCTGAACGCGTCTCCGAAAGACGATATTGACGAGCTGACGGCTAAATATGACAGCAATCAAAGCAGTGTCGATGATGAATTGGCGGCGCTCAAGCAGAAAATGCTTTTCAGTAAAGATCAATAGACAGCGGGCTGCAGCTTTGTCCGATATAAAGAGAAAGTGAGAGAAACAGAATGATCATTTCTTATAAATGCCCGAACTGCGGCGATGATATGGTCTTTGACAGTTCATCCGGCATGCTGACATGTCACAGCTGCGGGCGGCAGGATCAGATTGAGAGCCTGCCAAAAGAGTATATAACGACGAGATTTTCCGAAAATGAGGCGAACGAGTACCGCTGTGAGAATTGCGGCGCGGTATTAATGACTGAGGCGGAAACGACGGCCACGACGTGCGGGTTTTGCGGAGGAGCCGCCGTTCTCGCCGACCGATTATCGGGAAATCTCGCGCCTTCGATGGTGATCCCTTTTACGATCAGTAAAGAAGAGGCCATGAGCGCTTTTAAAAAGTGGTGCCGAAACGGCCGTCTGACACCGAAAGGATTTATGTCTGCCGACCGGGTGAAGAGCATAACCGGCATGTACGTGCCGTTTTGGATGTTTGATTTAAACAGCAAGGTTCAGGTCAATGCCGTTTGTACGAGAGTGCATCACTATGATGATGGAGAATACCGGGTGACGGAGACCGAGTATTACAACGCGTACCGCGATATCAATCTTGATTATCTCAAAATTCCGGTCGACGCTTCAGAAAAAATGAATGATGAATTAATGGACAAATTGGAGCCTTACTCATACAGTGAGCTGAAGGAGTTTAATACGGCCTATTTAGCGGGATATATAGCGGAAAAGTACAATTATACCGATGACGATCTCTTTCCGCGCGCGAAGGATAAAATCAGCCATTATATTGATTCTTATATCAGATCCACCTTCTCCGGATATACGACGGCTGACATTACGGATGAGCAGATTCAGACCGATAAAATCAGCAGCTTTTACGTACTGCTTCCGGTCTGGATGGTCAGCTACGACTATGAGCGGGCTGAGCACATTTTTGCGATGAACGGGCAGACGGGCAAGGTTGTCGGCAAACCGCCGATCAGTGCCGGAAAAGTGGCCGCGTGGTTCGGCGGCATAACCGCCGGTGCGTTTGTAGCATTAAGACTCGTCTCACTTATGATAGGAGGCGGTTTTTGATGAAAGTATCCATAAAAAAAGCGTGTCTCTTCTGCTTCGTCCTTTTTCTGATGCTGTCTTTTTCTTTACATACATCGGCGTCTGCCGCGGAACAGAAGCAATATGTTTATGACAATGCTCATTTATTAACGAAGGATGAAACGAAGAAACTTGAGGAATTGGCCGGGAAGCTGGGGGCAAAGCGCCATACCGATTTTATCATTCTTACCGCAAACGGAACGGGCGGTAAGGACATCGAGCAGTACGCCGGTGATTTTTATGACAGTCATTTTAGCGGAAGTACGGCGATATTGACCATTGATATGAAAAATCGGGAAGTATTTATCTCCGGATATAAAAAGGCGGAGACGTATTTGAATAACAGCCGGCTGAATACGATCAGGAATACGATCTCGTCAGATATTTCCGCAGGCCATTATGAAAAGGCGTTTCAGACCTACATCAAGATGGCTTATAAAGATATGGGGAAAAGCCCGGACGACAAGTCTGACAATCTGCTGCTCACATGGTGGTTTCAGCTCATTATTGCCGCAGCCGCGGCCGGAATCGCCGTCACTGTGATGGTGTACAATTCCGGCGGCAAGGTCACCGTCACCGGCAGCACGTATATGGATCACGATACGTCTGAAGTGCTGAGCCAGCACGACACATATATCCGAACCGACGTTACAAGAGAAAAAAAGCCTGATAAAGATAATGACAATGACGGCGGAGTCACGAGGGGCGGCACGAGTTACAGCGGAAGCAAGGGAAGTTTTTAAATTATATGTAAAGGATTTGAGCATACATGGGTTTTTTCAGAAATCAGTTAGCAAATGTGGTGGAGTGGGAAGAATTCAGAGACGACATGGTTTTCTATAAATGGAACAACCGTGAAATTAAAAAAGGCAGCCGTCTGATCATCCGGCCGGGACAGGATGCCATCTTTTTATACAACGGGAAGATTGAAGGGATTTTCCGTGATGACGGCGATTATGATATCGAATCAGAAATCATTCCGTTTCTATCTACACTAAAAGGGTTTAAGTTTGGTTTTAACAGCGGCATGCGGGCTGAAGTGCTGTTTGTGAATACGAAGGAGTTCACCGTGAAGTGGGGCACAAAAAACGCTATCAACATTCCGGCGGCAGGTATGCCGGGCGGTATGCCGATCCGCGCAAACGGCACATTTAACTTCAAGGTCATTGACTACATCGGATTGATTGATAAGATTGCGGGTGTCAAAGACAGCTATTTAGTGGAGGACATTAAAATCCGGATTACGTCTATTCTCGATCAGCTTTTGATGAAATGGATCACCAGAGAAGGAAAAGACATGTTCAATCTGCAGTCGAATTCCTTTGAAATCGGAAAAGGGATTCAAGAAGATCTTGATATGCAGCTGATCGGAGACGGCATGTCGATTACGGGCTTCAATATTATGAGCTTTAACTATCCGCAGGAAGTTCAGGATATGATTACGAAAAACGCTTCTTACGGCATGGTGGGCGATGTGAACCGCTATCAGCAGATTTCCATGACGGACGGAATGTCATCCGGCAAAATGAACGGAAGCGGCGCCGCCTCCGACATGGCGGGCATGATGATGGGAATGAATGTGGCAAATCAAATGATGAACCAAATGAATCAAAATCAGCAGAACCAGCCGCAGCAAGATCAAAGTCAGCAGGATCAGGGGACGGCACCGGCAAACGGCTCGGAAGGAGCGGCTAAGCCGAAATTCTGTCCGAACTGCGGAACGAAAACGGAAGGCGCGAATTTTTGCCCGAATTGCGGACAGAAGCTTGCCTGACGATATACGAAAAAGAGGCCTTTTTGGGGCCTCTTTTTTTTGTCATGATTTCATCGTTTGAACGATGAGGGATGTCAGCGCTTTAGAACCCTCAGGTATGAGATGGACGCCGTCCGGTGTGAAGTATTCAGGGTGCTGCAATGCTTTTGCGTGCCAATCGACAAGCGTCACATTTTTCCGTGACTCGGCCTGCCGGCGCAATGATTCGTTTACTTTGCTTTCCCACTGCCGCGGCACACGTGTGTTGACAAGATAGATATCGGCTTTTGAAAAGGAGCTGATCAGTGATTCAATTTGGCTGTTTGTGAAATAGCCGTTCGTCCCTAACTCGATGATGACCGCTTTGTTCGGCTGATTAAATGACGCATATTCCGAAGTGAGCCGGAGTGCTTGAGAGACTTGTCTTCCTACCTTTCCGTCGATGGTGACATGAGGGAGGGACTGCCGCAGGTATGACGCAATGTCCAGCATCACCGAGTCACCGATGGCCAGCACGTCTTGCTGAGGCTGTGTTTGTTTTGAATCAGCCGTTTTTTGAGATGACCGTTCCTTTTTCTCTTCGTTTTTCTTTGTATTTGATTTGTCTGTTGGTTCTTTCTTGTTTTTGTCTGACGCGGTGTCCGTTTTTTCGCCGCCGTGTTTTTTCTTGCTGTCTTCTTCTTTTGCAGGCTGATCGTGATCGGCCGTTTTGTGCGAAGAGGCGGCGGTTTCTTGCTGATCATTTTGCGCGTACGTCCATTGCGGCTGTTTTTTCTCTTCGGCTATCCCTGACAGCCCGCCCGCAAATACGAGAATGGCGGCAAGAATGAGGCCGAGCGACATTCTGCTGATGACAGAGGACGTCTTCCATTCCAGAAAGCGGTTCAGAAACACGCGGCGTAAAAATGGCCGGAAGCCCGCAGTGCGGATCGGCTGTTCAATGAAATGGTAAGATAGCTCGGCAAGAATGAAAGTGGCGTCGATTCTGACGGCGCAGTGCCAATAAACCGGATTTCCGATTTCCTGTACGGGTGTGCTCAGCACGATAACCGGGTAATGCCAAAGATAGATTCCGTATGATCTCGTTCCGATCCAGCGAAGCGGCTTCCATGAAAGAACATGTCCCAAAAAGCTGCTCGGATGGCATAAACATGCGACAAGAACCGCTGCGGTGATGCTGATCAAAAGCATGCCGCCCTTGTACAGGAAGGGTTCATATTCATCCGTGTAAAAGACGCAAAGCAGCAGCGCGGCAAAAGCGGCAAGCTCCGTCCCGTGAAGCAGGTGTTTCATGCTGCTAGGCAGCCGTTTGGAAGATAATCGTTTCATCGGCCACACTAAAGCTAAAGCGCAGCCGATCAGCAATTCAAATGAGCGGGTATCCGTCCCGTAATAAACGCGGCTCGGATCTCCGCCGGGCACATACATCATACTCATCACGACTGCTGAACATAACGCGAGGAACATGACCGCGGCCGCAAGCCGGGCCCGTGTTTTACATATGTACATTCCCGCAAGCAGCAGGAAGGGCCATATGATATAAAACTGTTCTTCAATCGCCAGCGACCAAAGGTTTTTTAATGGCGAAGGGGAGCCGAAGCTGTCGAAATAAGAAAGTTGATGAAAGATAAACCACCAATTGCTTATGTAAAAAAGTGAGGAGACCGCATCTCCGCGTACGGTATGCAGGAGCTCGCTGTTAAACAATACGACCCAAATGACCGTCGTGATAATCATGAGATAAGCCGCCGGCAGAAGCCGCCTGATCCGGCGCACCCAAAAATCACGCAAATCAAGGGTGATGGCATTGCCTTGGGCAGGCAATATAATAGATGTAATTAAATACCCCGATAAAACAAAAAAGATATCAACACCGATGAAACCGCCGTCGGCCCAGTTAAAATTCAGATGATATGCGATAACTGCGAGGACGGCAAAGGCGCGAAGTCCATCCAGTCCGGGAATATAGCGGTGATGCAGTGACTTGTCTGACATGGTATTCCTCCAATAATGTGCGCGGAAATTCTCGCTGTTTTGCGGATGGCTATGGCAGATTTCTGTACAGTCTTCCATTTGTTCCGTTAATTAGACGCATTCGGAAGGGGATTTTGTTTCAGAAAAAATGAATGAAATGCTGTGATTTTCTTAAACTTTTCAGCCCCCGTCCGGCGTCTGTTATATGAAAAGGGTCCCTTGTGCATCTTGGCTGTTGCGGGACGAAAGAAAAAATCCATGATCTGCGGATATCATGGATTTTTTTCTTTCTTTATCTGATGTAGCGGTCTCCGACAAGCAGCTTGGAGATGACGGAGGTCGGTATTGTAAACTCTGTAACGCCCATATATCCGGGTGCCGCTTCATATTCGTCAAATGAAATAACAAGTTTGTGCTTATCTGTAATATAAAAATTCTGGTCGGCGCGGATGGCTTTAAAAGGCTCCGTCATATCATCATCTTCGACCCAGTATATTTTATTCGGATCTTCTTTCATCTGTTTTTTCATTTGTTCTTTAATATTTTGGCTGATGACTTTAATATAACGGTCATCTTTAAATAAGCTCTTTAACGTAAGTACGGCCTCATTCTTTTTATCAATCGTGATGTAACGGCTTTGTGTATAAGAGGAAGCTTGCGTTTTTTCGATATCACGTCGGATTGAGATCAGATCCGCTGTGTCAGTAACGGTTTCATAATCGCTGTAAATACTGAGGTGGCCTTTTTTGCTTTTTGAGGTCGCCTTCATAAATTCCTGATACAGCTTTTTGCTTTCTTTCATGTAATGCCGGTTGATGCTGTCTTCGAGTTTATGATCGGAAAGTCCGGACAGAGCGGGCGTTTTCACATCAATGCTTGATTGGTTCTTTTCTTCCTTCATCTCCGTGAATGTGATGGCTTGGACGACTTTGCCGATGACGGGGATTTTAGACATGGCTTGTGCGGCATCCGGATTGATATTGACAACGGCGGTAAATAAGACGGCCGCAGCGACTGCCGCGGATGTCGGCCACATCACGATTCGTTTTTTCTTCGGTTTCTGCCGAAGGGCTTTTTCGACAATGCTGTCCAGTTCCTTAGGAATGGGCACACTTTTATACTCTTCTCTTAATTGTTCTAATCTCTTTTCCATTAAGAAAGATCCTCCTTCGTCAGCTGAATGCGCATGAGCTTCAGCCCCCTGTAAAGGCGTGTTTTGACGGTGTTGATGTTTTCCCCCGTGATGTCCGCGATTTCTTCTAATTTCAGGTCTTCAAAGAAACGCAGAATGATAATGGTTTTATATTGATGCGGCAGGTCATCGAGCGCTTCGTGAAGGTCTGTGTCCTTGTAGTGATCTTCCTTTCCGCGGCTTAAAAACTCGATCGTTTCATCGTCCATCACTTTCAGTTTTTTCTGTTTGCGGAGAAAATCAATGGCCGTGCGCACTAAAATTTTATAAAACCAGCTTTTGATCACATCGGGGTTTTTGACGGATTCGACCGATGTCAGCGCTTTTTGAATTGATTCCTGAACAATATCTAACGCGTCATCCTTGTTCTTTACGTAACTGTACGCCAGCCGGTAAAAGTCTTCCTTGCGCTCAGTTATGCACGTCACAAGCGACGCTTTGGCTGTTTCGTTCTTCATTGCTTCAAAGGGCTCCTTTTTTAAAAATACGTATCATAGGCTGCTGCCTAAGGATAGACGGGACAGGGTAAAAAATAGTTTGCGCAGAGGGGATCATTTTTAAAAGGAAAAGGAAGGAAAGACGATGAGATGAAAAAAAGAGCCGGAACGGCTCTTTTTCGGATGTGTCTGATATTCAGCTAACGGTTTAGTTCGGTTTGACTAAGATTTTCACTTGGTTTTTCTCTTTGATTAAAGCGCCGAAGCCTTCTTCAATCAGGTCGTCGAGCACGATTTTTTTCGTGACGAGCTTATCTGCTGAGAAGTAGCCCTCTTTCATCAGTGCAAGAACGGAAGGGAAGATGTCACGGTATCCGATAATGCCTTTTACGGTCCGTTCTTTGATGACGATATCGTTCGGATGAATTTCCGCTCCTTTTTCCCAGATGCTGACGATAACCGTTTCACCGGCAATGTTTGTTGACTGGATCGCCTGGCGGAGAACGACAGGAACGCCTGTTACTTCATAAGAAACATCAACGCCGCCGTTTGTGCGTTTAGCGATTTCTTCAACGACATCGTCCGTTTTTGACGGATCAATGATGATAGCGCCGAGTTCTTTCGCTTTTTCCTGACGTTCCGGTGAAAGTTCAACCGCGTAAATATCTGTGGCGCCGGCCGCTTTCAGGGCTTCAATCACAAGCAGCCCGATCGGTCCGCAGCCAAAAACTGCCGCCTTGTCGCCCGCTTTTAATTTGCTTTGGCGGACGGCGTAAAGCGCTACCGCTGACGGCTCAACAAGCGCGCCCTGTTCGTAAGAAAGCTCTTCAGGAAGCTTAAACAGCAATTCTTCGTCAACGGATACATATTCAGAAAATCCGCCGCCGCCTCCGGCTAAGCCTAAGAATCCCATTTGTTCATCAAGGTTATAGGCTCCCTGATGTCCGTGTGTGGCAAAAATCGGTTCCACGACGACACGGTCGCCGACGCTGTAATTTTTGACGCCTTCGCCCACTTCAACGACTTCTCCTGAGAATTCGTGACCCATCGTGACGGGCGCCATTTCGTTTGTTAACGGATGAGGTTCGCCGACCGGAATAAAGATCGGGCCTCCCAAATATTCATGAAGGTCGCTTCCGCAAATCCCGCACCATTTGACTTTAATTTTGACTTTACCCGGTTCTGCTTTAGGTTCATCAATGTTTTCGATTCGAATGTCTTTTTGATTGTGCCATCTTGCCGCTTTCATTGATTATCACTCCTAGTCTGATTGAAACGAGTATAGGTACATGATCAATATGAACCACGGTTAAAAGGAATAAAGTGCCTGCTTCCTAAAGCCTGATTTCTCAAAATATATCATATTACGCAACTATCAATAGGCCTTATAAAAAGTCCATATTGAATGCAGAAATACTCTATGAATATTATAACGCTAATGAATTAAATTTTGTAGTATAATTTACCATGGAATTATATAGAACAGGAAATTGTGCCGTCGTTATGTGCATGTCTCATCACGTTGTAATGAACATGTAAAGTGATTGAAATATTATAATCGTCTTTCTGGTGTATAATTTTGCCTAGAATAAAGAATCAGGAGGACGAAAGCTTGAAGAAGTTATTCTTAGCCTTATTGATTTTAGCAGGAAGCACGCTGGGAGCGATCAGTTACTCTTCTGATGCAAGTGCTAAAAAAGTGAACGGAAATATTACATGGTATAATGGAGTCGGTAAAAAAGGATCTTCCGGTAAAAAACTGGGACACTGGGATTGCGCGACAAAATTAGGATTTGACGTTCCGAGAAACGGAACGAAAATCAGAGCTTATGCGAAAGCAAAACCGAAAAAGGTTATCACCGTATACAAAAATGATGTAGGCCGTCTGCCGAATGCCGTATTGGATGTCAGCCCGAAAGCGTTCAAAGCGCTCGGATATCCGTTAAGCAAAGGAAGAGTATCCGGACACTACAGCTATTAAAATAGACCATCTTAAAAAGCAAGGACACTGATTCTTGCTTTTTCTGATTGACGGAGAGATTGATAATGAAGAAGAAACGATGGATCTGGATGTTGCTGGCCGCCGTTTTGGCGGCGGCGGTCATCGCGGCCGTTTTACTGATTAAAGGAAAAAGCGACGGCGGCGGGAAAGCCGTTGTCTCCGGCGGTCATGACAAGCTGCTTGTTTCCATTACAGACAAAGATCTGATGACGAAATATTACGAGGACGGCCGCGTGCTGTACGAGGAAAAGCTTTCGGCATATCCGGCGTTTGCGCTGGATGATGCCCATCAGGTGCTCTATTTTGTCGGGAATAATGACCAAAATGAGATGCGTCTGTATAAGCTTGATCTGAAGACGAAAAAGAAGACGGTGCTTTATAAAGGAACGGCAAGCGCTGACAGTCTGTTTTTATCAAAGGATCTGACGCACATTTATTTCCGTCTCGGAAAAGCGGATGAAGATATTTTCCGTCTCGCATCTTTTGATTTGAAAACGAAACGTTATGAAAATCTGTATCCCGCCGCCGATGAGAAAGACGACAGTGTAAGCAGCTTCTTTTATAACCGCAGCCAAAACGATTTTGCGCTTCTGCATTATTCCGTAAAAGAGGATTATCAAAAAACGGATGAGGCAAATGAGAAGGGGATTGACCCTGAACCGACGAATATCCGGTTTGCGGCAGGAGCGGGCGAACACCTTCAGGATCTGACAAACCTTGAACAGTTTATCAGCGACGTGGCGGTGTCACCGGACGGAAAGAACCTTGTCTTTACATCTTATACACAAAAAGGGACGGAACAAAAAGCGTCCATCCGTCTGATGAATGTCAAAACGAAAAAAGATGAAACGATTATCTCAAACGGGAAGGACTTCGCTCCGCTGATTGATGCCCAGCCTCAGTTTTCTAAAGACGGCAGCATCATTTATTTCATGGCGGAAGCAAAAGGCGCTAAGCGTCTGAAGGATGAAACGGGGCGGAATGCGAAGGTCCGGACCATTTATGCTTATCATTTGGATACGAAAAAATGCGAAAAAGTCTGGGAAAATGACAACGGCATTATCAACAGTTTTTCCGTCATCCAATCATGAAAAAAACACTCAGCGCCTGCTGGGTGTTTTTTAAATGAACAAAGCTGGCTGCGGCTGAGGCGAGCCATTTGAAAAAACGGAGAATCGGAACGGCAAAATGGAGCGTTTCGATGAATGACTGTGCGGCAAGGTTCATTTTCCGCCGTTTTGCCATTTCCTTCAGATCTTTCTGCTGCCGATCGTTTTTCATGTTCATTACTCCTTTGCATCATAAAAGGACATGATAACGCAAAGGCCTCTCATGAGACATGGAGGCCTTCTCTATGTTGAGACTCGTAAAAGGGAGGTCTAACTTGATGCCGTTTGATTATTGTTTTGGAGATTTACCAACGAACGGACGCCGTCGATCATTTTACTGCCGCAAAGGGGGCAAGTCGGGGTATCACTGCCGGCAAAATTCTTTCTGCTCCAGCCGATACAGTCCTCTTTTGTGCATTCCCACGTACTGACATCTTCTTTAGGCAGCGGTTCCTGATTACGTTTGTTGTAGTAAGACATAAAGTCACTTCTTCCCTTATGAATTTTCGTGCACTCCTTCATTGTCTCATACTTTTCCCTAATCTCCTAATTCCTTTTTCTATCCAGATTTCCAATGAGGGTGCATCGTCTTCCTGTTATTACAGTATATGCAAATAAGCGCCTTCTTATTTTTTCTTTTTGGATAAATGAAAAAAGCCCCTTCTGGAGAAAAGGGGGAGATGTTTGTTTACTGCTTATCCGTGACGTCCATCGGTCTCATCATGTCGTAATCTTCGTGCTCTAAAATATGACAGTGCCATACGTAGCGTCCGCTGTAAGGAGCGAAGGTCGCCGCGATTCTGATGACCTCTCCCGAGTGCGCCTGCACGGTATCTTTCCAGCCTTTTTCACTTGGAGGAGGCGGGACGGCTGGCCCTGTATACACAATGTCGCCGAATTTGTTATAACGCTCTAAGTCAAAAGGACGCCGGTCAAGGATTTGGAAGGACACAAGGTGCAGGTGTATCGGATGGGTTCCCCCCATCGGATTGATAATCGACCAGATTTCCGTTGTGCCGAGCTTCGGCGCTTCTGTCACAGGATCATGCCATCGCTTGTTATTCAGCGTCAAAACGGGCCGGCCGTATTTGTCTTGCGTATTTGTGAGTTTAAGCGTCCTGATATTGTGTATTCTCTTTGATGTCACATTAGGCATTGTTGAAAGATATTTAGGCTTCCGGCTTGTGTCTTCTCCCTTCAGCGGTTTTGTGACGCGGAATTGCATCACATTGGCGTCTGTATCCGGATCGGCGTCGCCCCCGCAGCCGGTGCCGTTCGTTAAAATGATATGTTCTCCGTCAAAGGCGGAGAAATCGATGAGCACATCATACCGCTCTGCCGGGGCTAAGCTGATAGATTGTGTTTTGACAGAGCGGGGAAGCAGTCCGCCGTCAGAACCGATTTGGATAAACTTCCCGCCGTTATTGAGCGAGAGAGAAAATGTTCTCGTATTGGAGGCATTAAGGATGCGGAAGCGATATGTCCGCGGTTCAACTTCCATATACGGCCACGCTTTACCATTAACGAGAATGGTATTTCCGCAAAAAAACGGGACGATGGAAGGATCGGGCAGCGTTTCGGAAGGGTTAGCAGGTCCGCTCGGATAAGACAAGGAACCGTCGTCATTTAACGTGCGGTCCAAAATCATAAGCGGTACGTCATACTCTCCGGAGGGAAGCTTCAGCTGCTTTTCTTTTCGCTCGCGGATGATATACATCCCGGCAAGCCCGGCGTACACATTGAGCCTCGTAATCGCCATGGCGTGATCGTGATACCATAACAGAGCCCCGCGCTGTTTGTTTGGATAATGGTATACCTCTTTCTCAAAATAAGGACCCGTTTCCTTAAAATCCTTTGTGAACCATGCTTCCGGGTAGCCGTCGCTGTCCGGCGGGGTTGCTCCTCCGTGTAAATGGACGACGGTTTTGACATCGGGTTCCTGATGGCCGCTTTCTGAATGGTGAATGGTATGATCCACGGGCAGAAAATGCTTATCCGGAAGGTCATTCATCCATTTAATATAGACGTTCTCATCTTGGTTCACGTCGATCGTCGGGCCGGGAAATAAACCGTTATACCCCCACAGCCGGGTCGGCGGGAGATCGCGGTGCAGCTTGTGAAAGCATTCCTTCATGGTGACTTCATAATACGTGCTGCCGTCTGATTTCTTCTGCGGCTGGAGTGTTTCGATAATCGGCAGTTCATCTGCAAATTTTTCTAGTGCCATTTTTCATCCTGTCCTTATCATTTATTGAAATCCTGTACTACAGTTAATGCTGCCTGGAACAGGTTGGTTAAAAAAACACCCGCCCTTTTTTGAGGGGGGTGTTTGCGGTTATTGCGCAACCCGGCTTTCGGAAGCGCTCTCTTTCGGTTTTTGTTTTTTGCGGAATACATATGAGGCAAGCACCAGCAGAGTAATAAATCCTGTCAGCAGAAATTCAGACCGCATTGAACTGATAAACAGCATAGATAACAAGATGGCGCAAATGGCGATGATCGTCAGGTAGGTTAAGTACGGATAGAACCACATTTTGATTTTAAGAGATTCAGGGTTTGTCCGTTCGATTTTCTTTCTCATTCTCAGATGTGAGACGGCGATGACGAGATAGACGAGCAGTGCGATCGCCCCTGATGAATTGACCAGAAATAAGAATACGGAGTCGGGAGAAAAGTAGTTCATAACAACGGCAATATAGGAGAAAAAGGTGCCGGCGATAATGGCTTGAACCGGTACGCCTCTTTTACTCAGTTTCATAAAACGCCGCGGCGCTTCATTTCGTTCTGCCAGTGAATACAGCATCCGTGACGTCGTATAAAGCCCGGAGTTCAGGCAGGACAGAACGGCTGTCAGGACGATAAAATTCATGATTTGAGCGGCTGCGGGAACCCCGATATGGCTCAAAACGGCAACGAAGGGGCTTTCCAAAATATTGGCTGAATCCCACGGCAGCAGTGTGACCACAACCGCAATGGAGCCGACGTAAAAAATAATGATCCGCCAAACGACTGAGCGGGTCGCCTTTGTGACGGATTCGACCGGATTTGACGTTTCTCCCGCTGCGATTGCGACGATTTCAGATCCCATGAAAGAAAAAATGACAACGACGATGCCGAGCAGAACGGAACTTGGACCTTTAGGGAAAAATCCGCCGCTGCCCGCCAGATTTTCCAGCCCGACCGGCTTGCTGCCGGGGATGATTCCGAAAATGAACGCAAATCCCGCGATTAAGAAGACAACGATCGTCGCTACCTTCACTAAGGAAAGCCAGTATTCAAATTCGCCGAACGATTTAACTGAATAAATATTCGTCAGTGTTAACAGCACGGTCAGAAGCAGACTCGTCAGCCATAACGGAATGCCCGGGAACCAGTACTGTATGATTCCGGCGCCTGCAATGGCTTCAATGGCAATGACGATGACCCAGAAAAACCAATACAGCCATCCGATCGTAAAACCGGCCCAAGGACCGATGGCGTCATGCGCGTACTGTGAAAACGAACCGCTTGTCGGGTTGACGGAGGACATTTCCCCCAGCATTCTCATAATAAAAATCACTAATAATCCTGCTAAAGCGTAGGAGACAATCGCTCCGGGTCCGGTGGAATGAATGACGGATCCGCTTCCGACAAATAATCCGGCGCCGATCACGCCGGCAATTGAAATCATAGTCATATGCCGGGTTTTTAATCCCTTTGATAAAGAGTTAGGCTGATTCATTCTTTGCCTCCTTTTGGCTTGTTTATGCTGAATATTCCGACAAGTATTATTCTATCATAAATGCCACAGACAGTTGAAAATGATGTAAGAAAATATGACATTTTTTTCTCATCCGTACAGCAGTAGTGCCGGGATGAAAGAGGAACATGCCATTGACCATTCACACGTTCATATGGAGCCTCTCCAGCTGAAATAAAGCTTCCTTTCTAAAGGGAGCTTTTTCCTTTTTCAGACTGGAAACAATTCGCTGGAAACGTTTTTTTATACTGTTTATATTTTGTGGTAAAGTTAGGTTACGATAATTGAAATTTGAGAGATGACTAGGAGGAGAAGAATGGCTTATAAAGAAGAGCTGCATCCGCTGCTGGAGAAAGCCGTTGAGCATATTGAAAACATCATCATAGGAAAACGGGATATCGCCATACTCAGTCTGGCCGCCATTCTTGCAAAAGGGCATGTGCTGCTGGAAGACGTGCCGGGAGTCGGAAAAACGATGATGGTCCGCGCTTTGGCCAAGCTGATCGGAGCTGACTTTAAGAGGATTCAGTTCACGCCGGATCTTCTGCCGTCAGACGTGACGGGTGTCTCTATTTATAATACGAAAACGATGGAATTTGAATACCGCCCGGGACCGATCATGGGGAATATCGTGCTGGCTGATGAAATTAACAGAACCTCTCCGAAAACGCAGTCTTCCCTGCTTGAGGCGATGGAGGAAGGGAATGTCACGATTGACGGAAAGACAATGCGGCTGGCTGAGCCGTTTTTCGTCATGGCCACACAAAACCCGGTTGAATATGAAGGAACGTATCCGCTTCCCGAAGCCCAGCTTGACCGGTTTTTATTTAAGCTGCGCATGGGCTACCCGACTGCCGAGGAAGAGCTTCAAGTTCTGTCTTTGCAGGAAGGGCGCAATCCGCTTGAAACAATCGAGCCCGTCATTTCTAAAGAACAGTTTATCAGCCTTCAGCAAAAACTGGAGCAGGTGCGGGTGGATGATGGAATTAAAGCGTATATCGTCGGCATTACTCAGCATACCCGCCGGCATCCGTCCGTACATCTGGGCGTAAGTCCGCGTGGTTCAATCTCATTAATGAAAGCCGCGCAGGCGTACGCGCTGCTTCATGACCGCGATTACGTCATTCCTGATGACGTCCAGTATTTGGCTCCGTATACGCTGCCGCACAGAATGATCTTGACCGCCGAGGCGAAATTTAACGATGTGACGCCGGAAGCGATTATAGAAGACATCATGCAAACGGAAAAAGTGCCCGTTCAAAGGATGTCGGTCCGCTAATGAGAAAGAAGATGCATTGGCTTCTATATGGCTGGAAGCTGCTTATGTTGGCCGTACTGACGGCGGCTGTCTTCTCTTATGCCATGTTTCAGGGCGGATTTGTGAGCTGGTTTTTATTTTATGCGTTTTTGCCGTTTACCGTTTACGCCGGGCTGGTCGCTGTGTACCCGCTGCGGGCGTTTCAGGTGACGCGTGACGTGTCCTCTGCCCAGTTAACCTCAGGCGACAGGCTGTCTGTCACCATCAGGCTGACGAGGCGCCTGCCGTTTCCGCTGACATATATGGTCATTGAAGATGTGATGCCGGAAACGCTTGGCGAGAGGCGCAGTGCGAAACAGCTCGTGTTTCCGTGGTTTCAAAGGAAGCTGACGTTACAATATGAGCTGCCGCAGGTGCCGCGCGGAGAGCATCATTTACATACGATAAGAGTGCGGACGGGAGATGTTCTCGGGCTTTTGGACAAGACGGCGTCGTTTTCCGTTACGGATACGGTTCTGGTTTTCCCGGCGTACGGGTCTGTTCACTATAAGCCGCAGGCCGCATCCGGAGAAGAGGGTGCGGCTGCCGGCGCTCCGTTTCAGGTACACCGCTCCGCAATGGCTGCGAGCGTCAGAAATTATCAGCCGGGCGACCGGTTTTCCGCACTTGACTGGAAAACATCAGCGCGGCGAAATGAGCTGATGACGAAGGAATTTGACCCGCTGCAGAGTGTGAATATGACTCTCCTTTTGGACTGCAGGCCGTCCCCATCGTTTGAAGCCGCGGTATCAGCTTCGGCATCCCTGCTTTACACGGCGCTTGTGAAGGGCTCTCCCGCAGGATTTATTTCATTGGGGAGCGACCGGACCGTATTTCCCGTCCGGGAGGGAGACCGGCATTTCAGAAAGATGCTGCGTTACCTGGCATCAGCTTCAGAATCGGAAGAAGCTGATGCAGGCGGGCGTTTAGGAAAAGAGCTGGCGGATCCGCGCGTCCGCAAAGCTTCCATTGCCGTCGTGACGGGCAGTCTTACAGAAGACCTTCTCAAACAGGCTGAGCCCGGCCGTGCTGACATGACGGTGTTTTTGGCGAAAGAAACGAATGCCGCGCTTTCAGAGAAAGAACGGAAACTCGCTCTCATCTTCGCTCAAAAAAATATTAAGGTGCAAATGATCAGGGACAAACGGGTGTCCCATGTTGTTTAGAAAGAGAGGTGGCGCGCCATGCCGCATGACGAGAACCAGGGAAGCAGGCTGAGTCTGCTGCTGTTTTATTTTCTCGCTTTTTTATTGTTATGGGAATGGCTCAGGCCGCTGCACAATTTTACAGATACAAAACATACCGGTTTTTTCATCGTTTTTATCGGTTTGGCATTTCTGCTGTCATTCTTCCGGATGAGGTGGTACGTCACCGTGCCGTCCTGCATTCTGTTTACGTTGATCAGTATTCACATCCTGTTTTATAAAGGTTCGGTTTTTCAGCCGGAATGGCTCGTTTCTTTTTTGCGGGACGTGATGCAAAATGCCCGCCACATCGGGTCCGGAAGATGGAATGACATGAATCCGTCATTCCGCACATTGCTGTTTTTTGTGCTTTTATGGCTGCTCGTGTATTTGCTGCATTACTGGGTGATCTATCAGCGGAAAATATTATTCTTTTTTATCATGACGGTGGCGTATATCACCGTGCTTGATACGTTTACTCCTTATGATGCCGCGTACGCCGTCATCCGGATCGTCTTTATCGGCTTTTTGATGATGGGGCTTTTGTATATGGAGCGCATCCGGCTTACGGAACACATAGCGTTTAAAAAAAGATTGATACTCAAATGGTTTCTGCCGCTGATGCTGTTTATCTGCGCTTCCGTCGTGTTCGGGCTGGCGGCTCCGAAATCAGACCCGAACTGGCCGGACCCCGTGCCGTTTCTTAAAAAAATAACAAACCACAAGGAAGTGCCCGCCGCCGAAAGCAAAATCGGCTACGGCAATCATGATGAAACATTGGGCGGCCCTTTTCAGCAGGATGATACGCCGGTTTTTACATGGAAGGGAAAAGAACGGGCGTACTTCCGGGTGGAAACGAAGGATACATACACGGGGAAAGGCTGGGTGGAGACCGATCAGGGCATGTCCTATAAACTGAACGGCGGCAACGTGGAAGATATATGGTTTGACCGGAGTGTGCAGACGAGCCGGTATACGGCACAGGTGTCCATTGATGAGAATTATCTCTATAATCACGTCATGTATCCGATCGGCGTCTCCAATATTAAACCGAAGCACTCGATTCAGCTTGAAATGAACGGAAACACCGAGCAAATTACGCCGGTCAGTGAACAAGTGGGCAACATCCGCAATATGGGACGGTACACGGTGACTTTTCAGGCGCCCGTCTTTAAGCTGAATGATCTCAGAAAAGTGAAAGTGAAACGATACCGTGAGCAGAATCAATTCAATGACCGGTATTTACAGGTCCCCGACAGCCTTCCGAAAAGAGTGAGACAGCTTGCGGACAGACTGACGCGGGATCATCATAATATGTTCGATAAAGCGAAGGCGATCGAGGATTATCTCGGATCTTCCGCATTTTCGTATAATACACAGGATGTCGCGGTTCCGGAGCCCAATCAGGATTATGTCGATCAATTTCTGTTTGAAACGAAAAGAGGATATTGTGATAACTTTTCATCGGCAATGGCTGTGCTGCTCCGCTCTGCGGGAATTCCCGCCCGTTGGGTGAAGGGCTATACATCCGGCGAATATAAAGGGGCAGGCGACCATAACGGCCACATTTATGAAGTCACAAACAATAACGCCCATTCGTGGGTAGAAGTGTATTTTCCCGATCAGGGCTGGGTGACGTTTGAGCCGACAAAAGGCTTCACCAATCCGACGGAGTTTACGTCAGAGCAAAATCATACCGCGGCAAAAGACAGCGGAGGCTCAGCGGGGAATTCGGATTCACCGTCTGACAAGCAGCGTCAGGAAACAAAGCCAGAAAAAGAAGAAACACCGAAAAAGCGGGATCACAGTGCGGCACCGCAGCCTGTGATCCGCAACAAAACCGCGGCACACCTGTGGCCGTATGCAGCCATCGTCATCGTGATTTCAGCCGCGGCGGCACTCGCCTGGCTGCTCCGGGCGCGCTGGATTCCGCACGTTACAGCAGCCAGATTGAAGCGGCGAACGGATGAAGACGTCTTTTTCGACGCATATGCCGCGCTGCTCCGCCAGCTGAAACGAAAAGGATTCAGCAGGGGAGACGGAGAAACACTGCGCGATTTTGCCGCGAGGATTGACGAGGCGTACCATACAAACGACATGTCCGAGCTGACGCTGCTCTATGAGCGGGCCTTATACCGCAGGGATAATGCAGCGGAGCTTTGGAATGAATCGGGACAGTTGTGGGAAAATATAATTAAAAGAAGATAGTCTTGACCGCATATCGTCCTGTTGTTAGAATAAATGAATGTTAAATGGGAGCCCGGGAGCGTTAAAAAGCCGGGCTTCCGGACAAGTCTTGCCGACAGAGGGCTGAACGTGTGTCCTCCGTTTTTTCTGTGTCAAAAACTTAGAGGAGATTAGGTGACAACCATGACGAAGTTAGTGAATGAAATGATTCTTGTTCTTGATTTCGGCAGTCAGTATAACCAGCTGATTACCCGCCGGATCCGTGAATTTGGCGTATATAGCGAGCTGCATCCCCATACGTTGACAGCTGAGGAAATCAAAGAAATGAATCCAAAAGGAATTATCCTTTCAGGCGGACCAAACAGTGTATATGATGAAGGGTCTTTCCGCTGTGATGAAAAAATCTTTGAACTTGATATTCCTGTATTGGGCATCTGCTACGGCATGCAGCTGATGACTCATTACCTCGGAGGGAAAGTCGAGGCGGCAAGCCAGCGCGAATACGGAAAAGCGAGCATTCAGATTCAAGGAACTCCTGACTTGTTCAAAGATCTTCCGGAAGAACAAGTTGTCTGGATGAGCCACGGCGACTTAGTCGTACAAGTGCCGGAAGGGTTTACGGTAGACGCGACAAGCCATCACTGCCCGAACTCGGCGATGAGCAAAAAAGACAAAAAATGGTACGGTGTTCAGTTCCATCCGGAAGTCCGTCATTCAGAATACGGAAATGACCTTCTGAAAAACTTTGTCTTCGGGCCTTGTGAATGTAAAGGCGAATGGTCAATGGAAAACTTTATCGAAATCGAAATGCAAAAAATCCGCGAAACCGTCGGAGACAAACAAGTGCTTTGCGCTTTGAGCGGCGGAGTCGATTCTTCTGTCGTAGCCGTTTTGATTCATAAAGCGATCGGCGACCAGCTGACTTGTATTTTCGTAGATCACGGCCTTCTCCGCAAAGGCGAAGCGGAAGGCGTCATGAAAACGTTCAGCGAAGGCTTTAATATGAATGTCATTAAAGTTGATGCGAAAGACAGATTCTTAAACAAGCTGAAAGGTGTTTCTGATCCTGAGCAAAAACGCAAAATCATCGGCAACGAATTCATTTACGTGTTTGATGATGAAGCGGACAAGCTGAAAGGAATCGACTACCTTGCGCAAGGAACGCTTTACACAGACATTATTGAAAGCGGAACGGCAACTGCGCAAACGATCAAATCGCACCACAATGTCGGCGGACTTCCTGAAGATATGCAGTTTGAACTGATCGAACCGCTGAACACTCTTTTCAAAGATGAAGTGCGCGCGCTCGGCACAGAGCTCGGCATCCCGGATGATATCGTATGGCGTCAGCCGTTCCCGGGCCCTGGACTTGGCATCCGCGTACTCGGCGAAGTAACGGAAGAAAAACTTGAGATCGTTCGTGAATCAGACGCGATTCTGCGTGAAGAAGTGGCGAACCACGGCCTTGAGCGCGACATCTGGCAG
This sequence comes from Bacillus sp. KICET-1, assembly GCF_027721405.1. Classification (NCBI taxonomy): domain Bacteria; kingdom Bacillati; phylum Bacillota; class Bacilli; order Caryophanales; family Bacillaceae; genus Bacillus; species Bacillus sp. KICET-1. Next base: position 230,291 of record NZ_CP113515.1, on the reverse strand, counting down.
TACTTCACGGTTCTTCCTGACATCCGCAGCGTCGGCGTCATGGGAGATGCGAGAACGTATGATTACACAATCGGTATCCGTGCCGTAACATCAATTGACGGCATGACATCTGACTGGGCGCGTATCCCTTGGGATGTGCTTGAAGTGATTTCGACACGGATCGTCAATGAAGTGAAACACATCAACCGCGTCGTGTATGACATTACGAGCAAGCCGCCTGCAACGATTGAGTGGGAATAATGAGAAAAGCCTCAAATCTTTTATTTATAAAGATTTGAGGCTTTTTTAATTTACATGGTTCTAGGAATAATGGGCCTTTTATCATTAACACCGGAGAAGATGTACAGCAGTTTTTTATATATTCGAGTTTTTTAATCAGTTGTATTCCTAATATTCTCCCTATAATTTCATTTTTTCTAATAAAACTGAATTCATAAAATATTCATTTAATAACAAATAATGTATGTTATTATGAATATATACAAATAAAACATATGATGGTTTGAGTTTTCCAAGGGGTTTTTTATCTTCTGCATTCAGTTCTTTAGAAACGCAGAAGGTTTCTAATTTGTAGAAAAAAATGTTGAAAGAGGCTCGGAAGGATGGAAAAACATATTTTATTTTTTAATGCTACTTATATTAAAAAAATTTCTACTTTGGAGACTGCTAAAAATTTGGGCTTGACGGTTTCTGTTGTCGGCCCTGAACTGCCTGAATGGTCGCGGCCGTTCGTTGACCATTACATTTCCGCAAATACTTATCAGATTGATGAGACTATAGCTGTTCTGAAGGAAACTGCCAAAGAAAATCCTTTTGATGGAGTCATTACATTCTGGGATAGAGATGTGGTTCCGGTGGCGGTAACTGCCCGAGAACTTAACTTAAAGGGCAGTCCGGTGGAAGCGGCAGAACGGGCTCGAAACAAATGGAAGATGCGTCAATTTTTGAACCGCGCACAAGTTCCTCATCCAAAATATTGCAAATTTACAAATTGGACCGAATTATATCATGCAAGCATTGAGATGGAATACCCATTGATCGTTAAACCTGTGGGTGCTTCTGCCAGTAAAGGCGTATTCCGAATATCAAAGCCTGAAGATTTAAATCGCGCATATCAGCAGCTGTTAAACGCTGCGGTGCCGGAAAACGATAAAATGTTTTCTTTTTATCAAAACGAGTATATTGTTGAAGAGTTTATGAACGGACAAGAAGTCAGCATTGAGGGAGTGATTTCCGACGGAGTCATTCACTTTGCAGGTGTTACTGAAAAATGGACGGATCAGTATTTCGAAGAATACCAGCATGCATTTCCCGCCAGGCTGCCGGAGGCTGTGGAACGTGAATTATTCCACATCACCAGTGAAGGGATAAAAGCTTTGGAGCTGAACAATTGTGGTTTTCATGCCGAGGTCATGATCACAGAGAAAGGGTGCAAGATTATCGAGATCAACGGTCGTCTGGGCGGCGATTTTATTACTACCCATTTGGTTCCTCTAGCCAAAGGTATAAATATAACGCGCGCAAACCTATTGGCTGTTTTAGGAGAAACAATAAGCTTTGAAGCTTCGAAAAGAAGAGCTGCCTGCGTCAGGTTTTTAATTGCAGACCGTGCTGGTGTGATAGAAAAGTGGGAAGGTGTCGAATCGATCAAAGAAATGCCCGGGGTCGTTGAATTTGTTTTAGAAAAGCAGCCGGGCGATCATGTTGGCCTGCCGCCTGAAAAGTTTCATGATTCCCGGATTGCTTATGTCATCACAGAAGCCGAAGATACAGAAAAAGCGATCGAATATGCTCAAAATGCTTTATCTGAAGTGAGGTGTTTCATCAATGGAGAGGAAAAGACTGTTCCTGATCGGGATTCCTGAAACGCATATTGAGAAGGCCGTTGCGAGGGCAAAACAACTTGGTTTTGACGTCTTATTAGGAGATACAGAAGCTTCATTAAAAAAATATGAGCATTTAATAAAGGAAGCTGACCAAAAAATCGCATTAGATTATACCAATCATGAGAATCTATTCTCAGTTGCTAAAGAAATCCATGACAAAGAGCCTTTAGATGCTATATTTACTTTCAAAGAAGCCGGCTTATTCAATGTATCCAAACTTCAGCAGGCATTTCATTTAAAAGGAAATCCTCCGTCTGTGGTGCAAGCATGCCTTGATAAATATACAACGCGCCGGCTTTTAAAAAAGGCAGGACTAAACTCTCCCGATTTTGGATTGTGCAGGAGCGTGGAAGACGTATACGATTTTTGGAATACATCTCAACATCCTATCATTTTAAAGCCGAGATCTCAGCAAGGCAGTATAGGCGTCATAAAAGTTGAGAAAAAAGAGGACATTGAGGCGTGTTTTAAAGAGTGTTCAAAACATGACGAGGAGAAGTCAGTATTAGCCGAAGAATTTATAGAAGGGCAGGAAATTTCAATAGAAGCCGTTGTCTGCCAAGGCAAGGCCGACATATTTGGTGTGACCGAAAAGTTGCTATACCCCGGGACTTTTGTAGAATCTGGGCATATATCGCCGTATAAACATAAAGAAAAACATCAGGATTTGTATAAGAATCTGGTCAAGGAAGTTGTTCATGCCATGGGGATCGTATTTGGCCCCTTGCATATTGAAGGGTATCACACAAATAAAGGATTTGTGGTTGGCGAGGTACACACCCGCTATGGCGGAGACAACATAGTGACCATTACAGAAATCGCCATGAAATGTGATATGCATACACCTATTTTTGCGGAACTGGCGGGCATCCCATATCAACCGGAAAGGAAACATGCTCAAAGCGAAGTATGCGCCGTTCGTTTTTTAGAAACGAACCAAGGGGTTGTACGCGCAATCAAAGGGATCAGCGATCTCAAAATGATGGGGAATGTAGTAGATTTTCATGTAAATTGCAGTGTCGGTGATAGAATCAGACCGATCAAAAACAGCTACGATAGAGCAGGATGGATGATTGTAAAGGGGAAAAATGAGCGAGAAGTCAATCACGCATTACATGATGCGATTGACAAAATAAAAATAATCATTAGGTGAAGGGGAGAATGATGGTGAAAAACAGAAAATCATCAATTTTTAGAGATGCTTTAAACAGTAAAGGTTTGGTGAAAGTTGCGGGAGCTCATGACGGTTTAAGCGCCAAATTAGCAGAGAAAAACGGATTTAATGCCGTATGGGCAAGCGGTTTGGGAATCTCGGCTGTGCAAACTGTACCTGATGCCAGTATATTAACGATGACTGAATTTCTTGAAGCCGCCGTCATTATGAATGAATCATGCAATTTGCCGGTCATCGCTGACTGTGATTCCGGCTACGGGAACATTCACAATGTCACCCGCATGATCAAAAAATACGAAGCTGCTGGTATTGCCGGAGTTTGTATTGAAGATAAAGTATATCCAAAATTAAACTCATTTGACGACAGACAACAGATCCTTGTCAGTACTGAAGAATTTTGCGCAAAAATTAGAGCCGCAAAGATGGCTCAGCAAAATGACGATTTTGTATTGATTGCCCGTGTCGAAGCTTTAATTGCTAAATTGGGTCAAGAAGAAGCCTATACAAGAGCAAAAGCTTATGTTCATGCTGGAGCAGATGCAATTTTAATTCATTCAAAAGAACAATCGCCTGATGAAATTATTGAGTTTGTTAACAATTGGGACGTGGATGCGCCGTTGGTTGTGGTTCCGACTAAATATCCGACGCTCTCAATGGAACAGCTTGAGAAATTGGGAGTGAAGGTTTCCATCTATGCGAATCAGGCGTTGCGCGCTTCTGTTAAGGCTATAAATGATACATTCGAAAGCATTATAAATAATAAATCGTCTTTGCAGATTGAAAATGACATCGTGAGCGTTAATGAGATATTTGACATTCAAGACGTTCCGGGGATGAAGCAACTGGAGCGTTTGATCCATAGACAGCCGGCTAACTGAGGTTTTTGTATCGTGCTATTTTAAGAATGGCCCATAAAGACATTGGAGGCGTTTGAATTGAATAAAAGATTATCCGATAGAGTCATGAATATAAAACCTTCGGCCACTATGTCATTAAATGCCAAAACGAAGATAATGGTAAAAGAAGGAAAAGACATTATAAATATGAGTGTCGGAGAACCGGATCTTCATCCGCCATTAACAGCCTCATATGCAGGAATTCAGGCAATAGTGAAGGGGAAAACCGGGTATACGCCGGCAGCAGGGCTGATTGAATTAAGAGAATCCATTGTGCGATATCTGCTTAACGAACGAGGTTTAGAATATAAACCAAACCAAATAATTGCATCTGCCGGGGGAAAACAGCCGCTATATAATGTTTTTCAAGCAATTTGTGATCAAGACGACGAAGTTATCCTCCCTTCACCTTACTGGGTATCTTATCCGGAACAAATCAAACTGTCGGGGGCGGTTCCTGTTATTGTAAGCTGTGATGAAACTACAAATTTTAAAATCACACCCGAGAAGCTTGCAGAAGTAATTACCCCTAAGACAAAAGCTGTTGTTATCACATCTCCCAATAATCCGACAGGGTCCGTTTATTCAGAAAATGAACTGAAAGCTTTAGGAAATGTGTTGAAAGATTATTCTGGAATTTTTATCATTTCCGATGAGATTTATGATCAGTTTGTGTATGAGGGCAAGCATATCAGTCTGCCGCTCATTTTTCCCGAATTGCTGAATCGGACCATCATAACGAATGGATTTTCCAAAGTCTTTGCAATGACTGGATGGAGGCTCGGCTATATCGCAGCCCCATCGGATATAGCCGAAGCCATTGCCAGCTTTCAAAGCCATGCTACAGGCAGCCCGTCAACTATTTCTCAATATGCCGGTATTTCTGCTTTAAACGGTTTTGACAAGTCGATGGTCGAAGAATACAAAAAAAGACGCGATATATTAGTCGATGGTTTAAATCAAATTGAGGGCATTCAATGCACCAAACCAAATGGAGCCTTTTATGCGTTTCCGAACGTTTCACAATTTTTCGGAACAATGTTTGAAGATCAACAAATAATTGATGCGGAGACATTTTGTCATCTTCTGTTGGAAAAACAGCACGTGTCAGCTGTTCCCGGCACAGCATTCGGAGAGCCGAAAAACATTCGTTTGAATTTTGCCATCCCAAAGGATCTTATCACAGAGGCTTTGAAAAGAATTAATAATTTTACAACTCAGCTGGCAGTTAAGGTATAACAGAGCGCTGAAAGCTTAAACGAGCCTCTTTATATCTGCATCTAATGTTTAGGCAGATGGTTTTTTGAAAGGCATACGATTAAGAATTCACCCTGTGGGCTGGAATATCATTTTAGGCACCTTGTTTAGCAGAATGTCAGTCTCGATGAGCATTCCCTTCCTTTCTATTTATCTAACACAAGTAAAAGGTGTTTCTCCTGCTTTAACCGGCATCATTGTTTCAGTAAGTTCGCTGGCTGGGATTGTAATGAGCTTTTACGGAGGGTATTTGTCTGATCTTTTTGGCAGGAAAATTGTGATGATAACGTCTGTATTTTGTTGGGCGCTTGTTTTTGTAAGTTTTATGTTTGCAGATAGTGTACTCGCATTTTTTGTCATCAATGCGCTTAACGGGCTGTGTCAATCTATCTTTGAACCGGCGTCAAGAGCATTATTATCCGATATAAGCAAAGAAGAAAATCGTTTGAAGATGTTTAATTTGCGATATACTGCGATTAATATCGGCGTAGTTTTCGGTCCTCTTTTAGGCCTTAGATTGGGAGCTGCCAAGACGGCTCTCCCATTTCTGTTCGCAGGTTTTACATATTTTCTTTATGGTCTATCTCTCGTATTTTCATTCCGAAAATTTAAATTAGACGAGAACAATCGAAAAGAAAATAAAACGACTATTGCTACGGCTTTTAATGTGACAAGGAAAGACAAGGTTTTTCTTATCACATTACTTGGAGTGATATTATCAATATCCGGATATGCGCACTTTTCTACAACATTGCCCCAATATTTTGCCGCCAAAATAGAGGACGGGGTGACCATATTTTCATGGCTTTTAGCTTTGAATGCAATTGTCGTCTTAATTGTTCAATACCCTATTGTGAATATCATGAAAAAGTTCCCGCCGATTCATTCAATCATTCTGGGAAATGCTTTAATTAGTTTCAGTTTATTATTTTTTTCGCTATCGTCCAACCCATTCATATGGGGCTCTATCGTCGTGTTTTTCACAATAGGGGAAGTTTTGATTTTTTCGATGGTTGATATGCTGGTGGATGAAATTGCAAAACCAGGCTTCAAAGGGACATACTTTGGAGCAGCAGGCTTTAACCGTTTAGGAAATGTAATCGGTCCTTGGCTGGGAGGGATTCTTCTTTCCTTTTTTGGTGTAAACGGGTCCTTCTATATGTTTTTGATCATTTTTATAACGACAGCCTCGGGAATTCCGGTTTTATTTTTGGCAAAAAAACATCTTGATAAGAGCGGACATTCAAAAGTTGATGTAACAGAATCTCATAGGAGTTAAATGTTTTAACACAATGAAGAATTAATGGCAAAGTATTTGAACCTCAAAGGTTTAAAGGCTTTTTTCTTTTCAGCAGCGCCCCATCAGAATGGGAAACAAGAGTGTTTATATTTTTGGGGAGAGGAATACAGACTGAACGGCGAACAAAGAAGGTATTAATCTAAGGGACTGACCCCATAAGATGAGACAAATAAAAAACACCTTCAAGTTTGAAAACGGATCGTTGTTATCCGAAATTAGACTTTGAGGCGTTTTTTTTCATCTTTTTGAAACCGTTTTGCCCTGATTCATATCTAACAGCATAGGAGGTGGATAAGGTGAAGGAAGAACGATTGATCAAAAAGGCGAAAAAAGGTGATGCCTCAGCCTTTGAAAAACTGATCACAACCCATCAGGAGACTTTATATAAAACAGCTTATCTCTATTTGCATCACAAGGAAGATACACTGGACGCTGTTCAGGAAACGGCTTACAAGGCTTTTCTTCATATCGCGCAGCTGAAGGAGCCGAAATATTTTAAAACGTGGCTGATCCGGATTCTGCTTCATACGATTTTTGCGATGAGGAAAAAGCACGGAGACGTCATTCCGTTTGAGCCGCAGCATGATACGCGCGCGGAGAATAAGAACATTGAAGAATACATAGATCTTCGGAATGCCCTTGAAACGCTTGACGAACATATACAGCTGACCATTCAGCTTTATTATTTTCAAGATTTCTCGATTGCTATGATCGCTGAACAGACCGGAATGGCCGAAGGCACTGTAAAAACGCATCTCCACAGGGCGAGAAAAGCATTGAAGCAGGAGCTGGAAAAGGAGGATAAACACATATGGAAAAGCATCAAATGAAGCAATTGTATCAGAACATTGACGTGCCGAAAGCTGAATTGAAAAACGTGATACATAGCGCCGCTGTCCGTGCCGGAAAAGAAGGCGCCGTCAGACGGAGATGGGGACGAAAAGTGATAAACGGCCTTGCGGTTGCTGCTGCTTTGTTTATTCTGTATCTGTCCTCAGGCTTGTTCATGCCCTCCGTTAATACGGCTATGGGAAACATTCCTGTTGCCGGACAAATTTACAGTCTGTTTCAGGATAAGGCAGGTTCTGCGCTGTTTAAAAGCAATTTGGTGACAAAACTGAACGAGAAAGCGGAATCACGCGGAATCACGGTGACAGTGAAAAGTGTGTATTACGACAGCGGACAGCTCGTTTACAATTTTATCGTTGATAATTTGAAATCAGATGAGGAGAGCATCTCTTTTCAAGTTGATTATAAAGATCCACGGAATATGTTAGCAGAGGATTATGACAGCAGTGATATGAAAAAAATGAAAGACGGGCGGTACGCGGGGCAGCTTCGCCTGTTCACGGACGGCTCAAAGCTGAAAGACGGTGATAAGCTTCCGCTTGTCATTACACAAATCAAGGATATCCCCGGAAACTGGCGCTTTACACTCCCTATTAAAAAACAAAAGTCCGTTTCTCTTGAAGGAACGAAAGCTGTGAATGTAAATCACGGATTATACCGCTTTTTCGATATCCGGGCGGAAAACGGAACGACGGGATCGGCTCTCCTGTATTCTATCGACTTCTATGATGCAGCCAAAAATGATGCCATCTCGATTTACGAGGCAACGGATGATGCCGGAAACCATTATGAAATGACGGCGTCGAATATTGAACTTGGCGGCAGAAAGAATCTTCCCGGCGGCGGGAAAAGAATACGCGGCCAAACTCAATTCAGCAAACCGATAGACCCGAAAGCGAAAACACTTTTCATAACGGGCGATATAAAAACAGAATCAGAGCCGGGAGAAATCGTGCCTCTGAAAACAAAACTGCCCGTCAGTTATAAAACGAAACATCATCATGTCGGCATTACCATCAAAAAGATCAAACAGCAAGGCAGAACGGTAATCGTCGATTATCAATTCACCGGAATCAATTACAGCAAGGCGGATGAAGATCAGCTGATCAATGTCGGTGAGTCAATCGGTCTCGGCAATACGAAAAAAATGAAAACCTGGCCATCGCTTAATGAGTATGAAAAAGGCTATTATCTGAAAGAGAATAAGGCGAAAGTCACGAACCTTAAAACGGGTGAAATGGAATCCGTTTTTGAATTAGATGATTCAACCGATAAAGACTATTCGTTGCGCGATTTCTCATTCGATTCATACGCTTTGTACGTCAATCAAACGGTTATGAACTTGCTGGCGGATGACAAGGGGATCACATTCGCGGTGCCGGTTCGGCCTGCGGACGGAAAATGATGTCGGGAAGGCGGCTTTTGCCGTCTTCCATTTTTGGTCAATTAACGAATAAACCAAATTTTTTTACCGGGATTGTTCGTTTTTTTTATTGAGTTTTCAAAATTGAATTGATACAATAGACTCAGAAATCAAATATGCAGATATCGTATAATGGCGGGGATATGGCCCGCAAGTTTCTACCAAGCTACCGTAAATGGCTTGACTACGGATCAATCTCAATCGTTTGATATAAATAATCCATTCTTATTTATTCAGACTGAACGTATGTAGTCAAGCGTCCCAAATGTATTTGGGGCGTTTTTTATTTGGCGGATAACGGGCAGAATAAATGGGAGAGAATGAAGGAGGCAATTGGCTTGAAGCAATTTTTTCAGTTTGATGAGCTGGGGACAAGCTATCGTAATGAAATCATCGGCGGTTTAACGACCTTTTTGTCAATGGCGTACATTCTGTTCGTCAATCCGCTGACATTGTCTTTAAACGGTGTGAAGGGATTTCCGGAAGCATTAAAAATTGATCAGGGCGCGGTGTTCACCGCTACAGCCTTGGCGTCTGCGGCCGGCTGTATTTTAATGGGGCTCATTGCAAAGTATCCGATCGCGATTGCGCCGGGTATGGGATTAAATGCGTTTTTTGCTTTCTCTGTCGTCCTCGGCATGGGGATTTCATGGCAGGCTGCGCTTTCCGGCGTCTTGATTTCCGGAATTATCTTCGTGGCGCTTTCGCTGACGGGACTGCGGGAAAAAATCATTAATGCGATTCCGCCTGAGCTGAAATTGGCGGTCGGCGCGGGTATCGGTTTGTTTATCACATTTGTCGGTTTGCAGGGTTCGGGCATTATTGAAGCGAACTCATCGACTCTGGTGTCTATCGGCAATATTCACAGCGGCCCTGTGCTTCTGACGGTTTTCGGTGTTATTGTGACTGTCATTCTGATGGTGCTTCGCGTAAACGGCGGCGTATTTATCGGAATGCTTCTGACGGCGGTTGCCGGCATGGTCTGCGGGCTGATTCCGGTTCCGACGCACATTGTCGGCAGCGTGCCGAGTCTTGCGCCGACTTTCGGACAGGCGTGGATGCATCTTCCGGATATCTTCTCCGTACAAATGCTGATTGTCATTTTAACTTTCTTGTTCGTCGGGTTTTTCGATACGGCCGGAACGCTGGTGGCTGTAGCGACACAGGCCGGGCTGATGAAGGAAAACAAACTTCCGCGTGCGGGAAGAGCGCTTCTGGCAGATTCAACATCAATCGTTATCGGAGCCGTACTCGGTACGTCTACAACGACTTCTTATGTTGAATCCAGCTCAGGCGTTGCGGCGGGGGCGCGCTCCGGCTTCGCGGCTGTTGTGACGGGCATTCTCTTTTTGCTGGCGATGTTTTTCTCGCCGCTTCTGTCAGTTGTCACCACGAATGTGACGGCTCCGGCTTTAATTATTGTCGGCGCGCTGATGGTGGCGCCGCTCGGTAAGATCGCCTGGGATAAATTCGAGGTGGCTGTGCCGGCATTCTTAACGATGATTATGATGCCGCTGACGTACAGCATTGCGACGGGGATTGCGATCGGTTTTATATTCTACCCGATTACAATGATCTGCAAAGGAAAAGGAAAAAGCGTTCACCCGATTATGTACGGGCTGTTCGTCATCTTTATCCTGTATTTCATCTTCTTGAAATAACGGAAAAACCGGCTGAGGAAAGCCGGTTTTTTGTTTTTGTCCTATTCCGTAAAACCAATACATACTATAAAACGTCATGTGGGTGTCCGGGTGAAGAAAACCGCTTGACTGTTGAAGGACGCTTCGGTACCTTATATAAGTGTTTTATTTTCTTGTTTAACAAATTCCGCCGTATTTTTTTGATAGGAGTTGCTGACATGACGGAAGAAAGAAAAGAAACGTTGGAAGAAGAAAAACAGCATCAGGGGACTGATGAAGAACCGCTGTCGAGAATGTCCAGAAATGCGGGACGTTATCAAAAGCAAAAGAAAAAAGAAAAGGAACGGCGCCCGGCTCCGGCTTTTACGGAAAAACTCGCTTCTGCATGGGCCGCGGTCAAACGTTATTGCCGTTTCGCGCTGCGCATTTTGACATCACCGGTGAAGGTCGTTGGGGAAGACGGCTTTTCCCGCTTTAAATATGCTCTTATTTCAATGCTTGTATTCAGTATCTTTTTCTCAATCGGAAATTGGTTTCAGCTGAGGGCAAGCCAGCAAAGGCCTCTCGGATACGGGGAGCGGCATCATACGTTTTTTGACGGCTTTACTGTCGTTCTCGTGTATACGCTCGTCTTTTTTGCCGCTGCGGCGGGCGCGGTCTGGCTTGTATCACGTTATATGATGAAACAGAAAATTACGATGCGGGATGCGGCCGCGGGGGTCGGATCGCTTTTGGTTCCGGCTGTCGCCTGCTCTATCGTGTGGATGATTTTCGCGATATTGAATCTGCCGGTCGTCACCGTGGTGTTTACGGCGCTGACCTTGTTTCTGGCCGCCTCGGCGATGGTGCAGTTTGTGCAGATTCTATACAAATCGGCTGAAAAGCCTGCGGCTGACGTGATGTACTGTATTTCCGCGGCGGTCATCATCATGCTCGTTTTTACGGCTGTGACATGGCCGCTCATTTCCGAGTACTTTACTGCTTCGCTGATCCCTTTATAAGTCGAAATTTGTCTTTCACAATGTTTACAAATTTTTCTAATAAAGCGTATTGTTTTGAGGACCCGGCCGAGATATGATGAGAGCAACAGCAATTCGTAAGCGGCACTACTCTTTATGATTCGGAAAGGGATGATGAAGATGGCCCCGTTGTTGCGAGAAGCCATTAATCGGAAAAAGCAGCACCTGAGGACAAAGCTGATCCGCTCAGGGTTTTATCAAGACCATGTTCAGGAACTGTCCGGGTACACGCTGAGTGAACTTGAGAAGGAATATGAAGCCGTCAAACGATTGAAAAAAGCCGGGCTTCACTGATAAGAGCTTAACAGTCTGCCTTGCGGGGCGGGCTTTTTTTTCTTTTGAAAATGATGAAAAGAGGGTAAACTATCCTTAATTGAAGGATTGATGCTTTTCAAAGTATCAGAGGAGGGGAATCAGTGATGCAGACGATTTTATCCAACAGTATAGGTATGGTTCTCATTATTCTCATCATTAACATTATATATGTCTCTTTCTTTACGATCAGGATGATTCTGACATTAAAGGGACAGCGCTATTTCGCCGCAGGCATCAGTACGATTGAAATCCTTGTGTATGTGACCGGCCTGAGTCTCGTGCTCGGCAATCTGAATCAAATTCAAAACGTCATTGCCTATGCGCTCGGCTACGGCCTCGGCGTCATAGTGGGAATGAAAATTGAAGAGAAACTGGCGCTCGGCTATATTACAGTCAACGTCATTACGAAGGAGCTCGATCTGGACCTGCCGAAACAGCTCCGGGAAAAAGGATACGGGGTTACAAGCTGGGTTGCGGGCGGACTTGAAGGAGACCGGACCGCCATGCAGATTCTGACGCCGCGCAAATATGAGCTTCAGCTTTATGATACGATTAAAACGCTTGATGAAAAAGCGTTTATTATCGCCTTTGAGCCGAAAACGATCCACGGCGGATTCTGGGTGAAAGCAGTGAAGAAGAGGAGAATTAAGGAATGACAAAGCCAAAAAAGAAACGGTTTGAAGTAACGGAAGATGAAACGATTGACACCATTCTCACTTTAATGAAGGAAGAGGGTTATATGCCCGTCCGGCGGATGGAAGAGCCGATCTTTACAGAAAAGAAAGAAAATGGATCAATTCAAGTCGTTCCTTGCGGGAAAAAAATCGTATTTGAAGGGAAATTGATCTAAACACGAACATTAAAAGAAAGAATTTTTATATCGTTCGATAATGTCGTTGACATTATCCAAGTCCGTTGTTAAGATAAACATGAAATCAAAACACGACCTCATATAATCTTGGGAATATGGCCCATAAGTTTCTACCCGGCTGCCGTAAACGGCCGGACTATGCAGGAAAGTGATAAACAGCTGACATGGATATCGCAGAAGCGAACGACTGACGATACGCGCGCCATGCCCGGTTTGTATTGCTTCCTCATAGTTGCAATATAAGCCGGGCTTTTTTTTCTGAAAAACAAAGCATGAGAAGGTGGGAACAGAATGCAGCCGCTAGCAGGAATCATCATGGGAAGCACCTCCGATTGGGAGACAATGAAACATGCATGCGACATACTTGACGAACTTCACATTCCTTATGAAAAACAGGTGGTATCCGCGCACCGGACGCCTGATTTGATGTTTGAATATGCAGAAAGCGCCAGAGACAGGGGCTTAAAAGTCATTATTGCCGGAGCCGGAGGAGCGGCGCATCTGCCGGGAATGACGGCGGCCAAAACGACGCTGCCGGTGATCGGCGTACCGGTTCAGACAAAATCGCTTAACGGGCTTGATTCTCTTCTGTCTATCGTACAGATGCCCGGCGGCGTGCCGGTCGCGACGACGGCGATCGGAAAAGCGGGCGCAGTGAACGCGGGTCTGTTAGCCGCGCAAATTTTGTCGGCATTTGACGGTGATATTGCGGATAAACTAGAGGCGAGAAGAAATGCGACAAAACAAACGGTGCTGGAAAGCAGTGATCAGCTTGTCTGATAAAAAAACGATTTATCCCGGCGCCGTCATCGGCATTATCGGAGGCGGACAGCTCGGAAAAATGATGGCTGTCGCCGCAAAACAGATGGGCTATAAAGTCGCTGTCGTCGATCCCGTGAAAGACTCGCCATGCGGACAGATCGCCGATATTGAGATTACCGCCCAGTACAATGACCGTGAAGCGATTCAAAAATTGGCCGGAGTCAGTGACATCATTACGTACGAATTTGAAAATATCGATTACGAGGCGCTCAACTGGCTCAAAGAACATGCATATCTTCCCCAGGGAAGCGAGCTGCTGCTCATCACCCAAAACAGGGAAACGGAAAAAAAGGCGATCCAGTCAGCAGGCTGTCAAGTCGCTCCTTATCGGATCGTAAACAGCGGACGGGAGCTTGAGGAAGCCGTTCAGGCACTGGGGCTCCCGGCGGTGCTGAAAACATGCCGCGGCGGATATGACGGCAAAGGCCAATTTGTCATTAAGGAAGAAGGACAGACAGATGAAGCGGCTGCGCTGTTAGAAAACGGCACGTGCATACTTGAAAGCTGGGTATCGTTCCGGATGGAGCTTTCCGTTATCGTGACGAGATCGGTGCACGGTGAGATTTCAACCTTTCCGGCTGCTGAAAATATCCACAAAAATAATATTCTGTTCCAAAGCATCGTGCCCGCGAGAGCGGAGGAAACGGTTCAGAAGCGGGCAGAGGCGCTTGCCGTTCAGCTCGCGGAGAAATTGGAACTTGTCGGGCCGCTTGCGGTGGAAATGTTCGTCACGGAAGACGGAGACCTTTTGATTAATGAACTGGCGCCGCGTCCTCACAATTCAGGGCATTATACGCTCGACCTTTGTGAAACGAGCCAATTCGAACAGCACATCAGAGCGGTCTGCGGACTTCCTCTCGGCAGAACCGATCTTCTCAAACCGGGAATGATGGTGAATCTGCTCGGTGATGAAGTGAAGCTTGCGGAGGAGCATACGGAGCTTTTAAAGGAAGCCAAACTGTACCTGTACGGAAAACACGAGATTAAAAAAGGCCGCAAAATGGGGCATATGACATTTTTGCGGAAGCCTGATGAAACATGGATTCAGGACATCACGAACATATGGATGAATAGAGACGGAGGACGAGCATAATGATCGAACGTTATTCAAGACCTGAAATGTCCGCGATCTGGACGGACGAAAACAGATACCAGGCATGGCTGGAAGTCGAGATTTTAGCCTGTGAAGCCTGGGCTGAGCTTGGCGTCATTCCGAAAGAAGACGTCAAGGTCATGCGCGAAAACGCGTCTTTCGACATCAACCGCATTTTGGAAATCGAGCAGGATACGCGCCATGACGTCGTTGCATTCACCCGCGCGGTTTCAGAATCATTAGGCGAAGAAAGAAAATGGGTTCACTACGGCCTGACGTCAACAGATGTCGTGGATACCGCTCTTTCCTATCTATTAAAACAGGCGAATGAGATCTTGCTCAAGGACATTGAGAGATTTGTTGACATTATAAAAGAAAAAGCGAAAGAACATAAATACACGGTCATGATGGGCCGCACGCACGGCGTACACGCGGAACCGACGACATTCGGCCTGAAACTCGCGCTTTGGCATGAAGAAATGAAACGCAACCTTGAACGTTTCAAGCAGGCAAAAGAAGGGATCGAAGTCGGGAAGCTTTCCGGCGCGGTCGGCACATATGCAAATATTGATCCGTTCGTAGAGCAGTATGTCTGTGAAAAACTCGGCCTGAAAGCGGCGCCGATTTCCACTCAGACATTACAGCGCGACCGACATGCGGATTACATGGCGGCACTGGCTTTGATCGCGACGAGCATTGAAAAATTCGCAGTGGAAATCCGCGGTCTGCAAAAGAGTGAAACACGTGAAGTGGAAGAGTTTTTTGCAAAAGGACAAAAAGGCTCATCGGCTATGCCTCATAAACGGAATCCGATCGGGTCGGAAAATATGACGGGCATGGCGCGGGTGATCCGCGGGTACATGCTGACGGCATACGAAAATGTTCCGTTATGGCATGAGCGTGATATTTCTCATTCATCAGCTGAACGCATCATTCTTCCTGACGCGACAATCGCGCTGAATTACATGCTGAACCGATTCAGCAATATCGTCAAAAACTTAACGGTATTCCCGGAAAATATGAAACGCAACATGGACCGCACACTCGGTTTAATCTACTCTCAGCGCGTGCTGCTCGCTTTAATCGACACGGGTCTGCCTCGTGAAGAAGCATATGACACGGTTCAGCCGAAAGCGATGGAAGCGTGGGAAAAACAAGTGCCGTTCCGCCAGCTTGTCGAAGCGGAGGAAAAAATCACGTCCCGTCTCACACCGGAACAGATTGCCGATTGCTTT
Source organism: Bacillus sp. KICET-1 (assembly GCF_027721405.1). Classification (NCBI taxonomy): domain Bacteria; kingdom Bacillati; phylum Bacillota; class Bacilli; order Caryophanales; family Bacillaceae; genus Bacillus; species Bacillus sp. KICET-1. Next base: position 214,511 of record NZ_CP113515.1, on the reverse strand, counting down.
GACTACAATTATCATCTGAAAAACGTCGACTTGATCTTTGATCGTTTAGGTTTATAGAAGAAGCCAGCCGGAGGCGGCTTCTTCAGCCGCCATAGATTGAATATTCCCAACATTCGGGTTAGGAGGCCTTCCGTGAATATTGTGAACAATAATCTTCTTTATGAAGGAAAAGCGAAACGGATTTATCAAACTGAAGACGAACAGATTCTCCGCGTGGTCTACAAGGATTCCGCAACAGCCTTTAACGGTGAGAAAAAAGCGGAGATCAGCGGAAAGGGCCGTCTGAACAATGAAATTTCAAGCCTGATTTTCAAACATCTGCACGCCAAAGGAATTGACAACCACTTTGTGGAGCGTGTTTCAGAATCAGAGCAGCTTATCAAAAAAGTGAGCATCATTCCGCTTGAAGTCGTGGTCAGAAACATTGCCGCCGGAAGCATGTCGAAACGTCTCGGCATCCCGGAAGGAACAGAGCTTCCGCAGCCGATTATCGAATTTTACTACAAGGATGACGCACTGGGTGATCCGCTCATCACAGAAGATCATATCTGGCTCTTAAAAGCAGCTGCTCCTGAGCAGGTCAAAACGATCAAATCGATTACAAAACAGGTCAATCAAGAGCTGCAGCATATTTTTGAAGACTGCGGCGTCAGATTAATAGATTTTAAGCTGGAATTCGGCTTAGACGCAGAGGGACGGGTGCTTTTAGCGGATGAAATTTCTCCTGACACGTGCCGTCTGTGGGACAAAGACACAAACGAAAAGCTCGATAAAGATTTGTTCAGACGGAACCTGGGAAGCTTAACCGACGCATATGAAGAGATTTTCAAAAGACTGGGAGGCATTTCATAATGTATAAAGTGAAAGTTTATGTCAGCTTAAAAGAAAGTGTGCTCGATCCTCAAGGAAGCGCGGTGCAGCATGCATTGCACAGCATGAGCTACAATGAAGTGCAGGATGTGCGCATCGGAAAATACATGGAGCTGACGATTGAAAAATCTGACCGCGATCTTGACGCGCTCGTGAAAGAAATGTGTGAAAAGCTCCTTGCCAATACAGTCATTGAAGACTACCGATATGAAGTTGAGGAGGTTGTCGCACAGTGAAATTTGCGGTGATTGTGCTACCCGGCTCCAACTGTGATATTGATATGTTCCACGCCGTAAAGGACGAACTCGGCGAAGAAGTCGAGTATGTCTGGCACGAGGAAACAAACCTTGACGGATTTGACGGCGTGCTCATCCCCGGCGGGTTTTCATACGGCGACTACTTGAGATGCGGCGCCATCGCCAGATTCGCAAACATCATGCCGGCTGTGAAAAAAGCGGCTGCCGAAGGAAAACCGGTTCTCGGCGTCTGCAACGGATTCCAGATTCTGCAGGAGCTCGGACTTCTGCCCGGCGCGATGAGACGCAATAAAGATTTAAAGTTCATCTGCCGCCCGGTTGAATTAATCGTGCAGAACAGCGGCACGTTATTCACATCTTCCTATGAAAAAGGACAATCGATTACGATTCCGGTTGCCCACGGCGAAGGCAATTTCTACTGTGATGACGAAACGCTTGAAAGATTAAAAGAAAACAATCAAATCGCCTTCACATACGGCGGCGATATTAACGGAAGCGTCAGCGGCATTGCCGGCGTCGTGAATGAGAAAGGCAACGTATTAGGCATGATGCCTCACCCTGAGCGCGCAGTCGATGAACTGCTCGGCAGCGCAGACGGTCTTACATTGTTCCGGTCTATCGTGAAAAATTGGAGGGAAACTCATGTCGCTACTGCTTGAACCAAGTAAAGAACAAATAAAAGAAGAGAAACTCTATCAGCAAATGGGTGTCAGTGATGACGAGTTCGCACTCATTGAATCTATTATCGGAAGATTGCCGAACTACACGGAAATCGGGATTTTTTCCGTCATGTGGTCAGAGCACTGCAGCTATAAAAACTCAAAACCGGTTTTACGCAAATTCCCGACTAACGGCGAACGCGTGCTGCAGGGTCCCGGAGAAGGCGCGGGAATCGTTGACATCGGTGACAATCAGGCGGTCGTGTTCAAAATTGAATCTCATAATCACCCGTCAGCGATTGAGCCATACCAAGGTGCTGCGACGGGAGTGGGCGGCATCATCCGTGACGTTTTCTCAATGGGCGCCCGTCCGATAGCTGTATTAAACTCTCTTCGATTTGGTGAGCTCACTTCACCTCGTGTGAAGTACTTGTTTGAAGAAGTAGTGGCGGGAATCGCGGGATACGGAAACTGTATCGGCATTCCGACGGTCGGCGGAGAAGTGCAGTTTGACGCAAGCTATGAGGGCAATCCGCTTGTCAATGCAATGTGCGTCGGCTTAATTGATCATAAAGATATTAAAAAAGGCCAGGCGAAAGGTGTCGGCAACACGGTCATGTACGTAGGCGCTAAAACGGGCCGCGACGGCATACACGGCGCTACTTTCGCATCGGAAGAAATGTCAGATTCATCTGAAGAAAAACGTTCCGCGGTGCAGGTCGGCGATCCTTTCATGGAAAAACTTCTCCTGGAAGCATGCCTTGAAGTCATCCAATGCGACGCCTTAGTCGGCATTCAGGATATGGGGGCGGCCGGTCTGACAAGTTCGAGTGCTGAAATGGCAAGCAAAGCCGGCTCCGGCATTGAAATGAACCTTGATCTCATTCCGCAGCGGGAAACAGGTATGACCGCTTACGAAATGATGCTTTCCGAGTCTCAGGAACGCATGCTTCTCGTCATTGAACGCGGACGTGAACAGGAAATTGTCGATATTTTTGATAAATATGATCTTGAAGCGGTTTCCGTAGGTCATGTTACGGATGATAAAATGCTCCGCCTCCGCCATAACGGAGAGGTTGTTTGCGAGCTTCCGGTCGACGCGCTGGCGGAAGAAGCGCCTGTATACCACAAGCCGTCAGCAGAACCCGCGTACTACCGCGAGTTTCAGGAAACGGAAGTTCCCGCGCCTGAAGTAAAAGATGCGACAGAGACGCTTTTTGCCCTGCTGCAGCAGCCGACAATCGCCAGCAAAGAGTGGGTGTACGATCAATATGACTACATGGTGCGCACAAATACGGTGGTCGCTCCGGGCTCTGACGCCGGTGTGCTCAGAATCCGCGGCACGAAAAAAGCGCTGGCGATGACGACGGATTGCAACGCGCGTTATTTATATCTTGATCCAGAAGAAGGCGGGAAAATCGCCGTTGCCGAAGCGGCGCGCAACATCGTATGCTCTGGCGCCGAACCGCTTGCGGTCACGGATAATCTGAATTTCGGGAACCCGGAAAAACCTGAAATTTTCTGGCAGATCGAAAAAGCGGCCGACGGCATCAGCGAGGCGTGCAATGTTCTCAGCACTCCCGTCATCGGCGGTAACGTATCACTTTATAATGAATCGAACGGAACGGCGATCTACCCGACGCCTGTTATCGGCATGGTCGGCTTAATTGAAGATACAGCTCATATTACGACACAGCATTTCAAACAAGCGGGGGATCTTGTATACGTGATCGGCGAAACAAAACCTGAGTTTGCCGGAAGCGAACTGCAAAAAATGACAGAAGGCCGCATTTACGGCAAAGCGCCGCAAATCGATCTTGATATAGAGCTGTCACGCCAAAAAGCATTGCTTGACGCGATTAAAAAAGGCTTCGTTCAATCAGCGCATGATGTGTCTGAAGGCGGCTTAGGCGTAGCGGTTGCAGAAAGCGTCATGACGACGGAAAACCTTGGCGCCAACGTGACTGTAGAAGGGGAAGCGGCATTATTATTCTCTGAATCTCAATCACGCTTCGTCGTTTCGGTGAAAAAAGAACACCAAGCGGCGTTTGAAGCGGCTGCGGCTGATGCGGTTCATATCGGTGAGGTAACGGCTGACGGACTTCTGGCGATTCAAAACCAGGACGGACAACAATTGGTTCACGCGCAAACGAAAGAACTTGAGCGCGCGTGGAAAGGAGCTATTCCATGCTTGCTGAAATCAAAGGCCTGAATGAAGAATGCGGTGTGTTTGGCATCTGGGGACATGAAGAAGCCCCGCAGATCACATATTACGGCCTGCACAGCCTCCAGCACAGAGGACAGGAAGGCGCGGGAATTGTCGCAACTGACGGTGAAAAACTGACGGCGCATAAAGGACAGGGGCTTATTACCGAGGTTTTTCAAAACGGCGAACTGAGCAAAGTGAAGGGAAAGGGCGCGATCGGGCACGTCCGTTATGCGACGGCAGGCGGAGGCGGATATGAAAATGTCCAGCCGCTCCTGTTCCGTTCGCAAAACAACGGCAGCCTCGCGCTTGCTCATAACGGCAACTTGGTCAACGCCACACAGTTGAAGCAGCAGCTTGAAAACCAAGGGAGCATCTTTCAGACTTCCTCCGATACGGAAGTGCTGGCTCATCTGATTAAACGCAGCGGACACTTTTCGCTGAAGGATCAGATCAAAAATTCGCTGTCTATGCTGAAAGGCGCTTATGCCTTTTTAATCATGACTGAAACAGAAATGATCGTAGCGCTTGACCCGAACGGACTCAGACCGCTGTCAATCGGCATGATGGGCGATGCTTACGTCGTGGCATCAGAAACGTGCGCATTCGATGTGGTCGGCGCGACATACCTTCGCGAGGTAGAGCCGGGCGAAATGCTGATCATCAATGATGAAGGCATGAAATCAGAGCGTTTCTCCATGAATATCAACCGTTCCATCTGCAGCATGGAGTACATTTATTTCTCAAGACCTGACAGCAATATCGACGGCATTAACGTGCACAGCGCCCGAAAAAACCTCGGAAAAATGCTTGCCCAGGAGTCCGCGGTTGAAGCGGATGTCGTCACAGGCGTGCCTGATTCCAGTATTTCTGCAGCCATCGGCTATGCCGAGGCAACGGGCATTCCGTACGAACTCGGTCTCATTAAAAACCGTTATGTCGGCAGAACATTTATTCAGCCGTCCCAGGCTCTGCGTGAGCAAGGCGTGAGAATGAAGCTGTCTGCGGTGCGCGGGGTTGTTGAAGGAAAACGGGTCGTCATGGTTGATGATTCCATCGTGCGCGGGACGACAAGCCGCCGGATTGTCACAATGCTCAGAGAAGCGGGAGCGACAGAGGTGCACGTCAAGATCAGTTCACCGCCGATCGCTCATCCGTGCTTCTACGGCATCGACACATCAACCCATGAGGAGCTGATCGCTTCTTCTCATTCCGTGGAAGAAATCCGCCAGATCATCGGTGCCGACACGCTTTCTTTCTTAAGTGTAGACGGATTGTTAAAAGGAGTCGGCCGAAAATTTGAAGACACCAACTGCGGACAATGCCTCGCTTGTTTTACGGGCAAATATCCGACGGAAATTTATCAGGATACAGTGCTTCCTCACGTAAAAGAAGCGGTGCTGACAAAATAAAATGTGAAAATGACATAAAGGCAGCGGGAATTCAGGCTGCCTTTCTCTTTCTGCCTTTTAAGGAGAAACGAATTGACAAGGAGTGATAGGGATGTCTGATGCTTATAAAAATGCCGGAGTTGACATCGAAGCCGGATACGAAGCCGTCAAACGAATGAAAAAACACGTGGAGCGCACGAAAAGGCTCGGCGTTATGGGAAGCCTGGGCGGTTTTGGCGGAATGTTTGATCTGTCAGAGCTTCCGTATCAAAAGCCTGTTTTAATTTCCGGAACAGACGGTGTCGGCACCAAGCTGAAACTCGCATTTTCAATGGATAAACATGACACGATCGGCGTCGATGCGGTCGCGATGTGTGTAAATGATGTGCTTGCCCAAGGAGCGGAGCCGCTGTTTTTCCTTGATTATTTGGCGGTCGGCAAGGCTGATCCGGTAAAAATTGAGCAGATCGTTCAGGGCGTGGCGGACGGATGCGAGCAGTCAGGATCAGCGCTTATCGGCGGTGAGACGGCGGAAATGCCGGGGCTGTATACGGCTGATGAATACGATATTGCGGGCTTTTCAGTCGGCGTCGCGGAAAAAGACGAAATCGTCACCGGTGAACATATCGAAGAGGGGCATCTCTTAATCGGACTTACTTCAAGCGGCCTTCACAGCAACGGATTTTCCCTTGTGAGAAAAGTGCTTCTTGATGACGGCGGACTTGATTTGGATACTGTCTATGAACCGTTTGCGCGTCCTCTCGGAGAAGAATTGCTGGAACCGACGAGAATATATGTGAAGCCGGTGCTCAAGGCGGTGAAAAGCGGTAAGGTGGACGGCATGGCGCATGTGACAGGCGGAGGATTCATCGAGAACATCCCGCGGATGCTGCCGGACGGATTGAGTGCGGAAATTGATCACGGATCATGGCCGATCCCGCCGATTTTTCCGTTTCTGCAGGAGCACGGCAAGCTGAAAGAAGAAGAAATGTTCAATGTTTTTAATATGGGCATAGGTTTTGTCCTTGCCGTTAAAGAAGAAAACCTGACAGACGTCATCGACACGCTTGAAGCTCAGGGCGAGAAGGCTTATCTGATCGGCCGGGTCAAGCGGGGCGAAGGCATTTCTTTCGGCGGTGCGGCTCTTTCATGAAAAAGTTTGCGGTATTTGCTTCAGGAAACGGATCGAACTTCGAGGCCATTGCCAAACGCATGAGAGAAGAGAAGTGGGATGCGGAGCTCTCGCTTCTCGTGACGGATAAGCCTCAGGCAAAGGCGGTGGAAAGGGCGGAGGCTTTACACATTCCGTCATTTGCCTTTGAACCGTCATCTTTTGAAAACAAAGCGGCCTTTGAACGGGCCGTTATTGAACAGCTGCGCCTGCACGGGGCGGAATTAATCGTTCTCGCCGGCTATATGAGACTGATTGGAGATACGCTGCTTGAAGCATACGGGGGCCGCATTATTAATATACATCCCTCGCTTCTTCCGGCATTCCCCGGGATTGACGCTGTCGGACAGGCGTATCGGGCCGGTGTGAAAGTGGCGGGCATTACCGTTCATTACGTCGACGAAGGCATGGACACCGGACCGATTATCGCGCAAAAAGCATTCGAAATACAGGAAAACGATACGCTTGAAGACATAGAGCATACAATACACGAGCTTGAGCACAAATGGTATCCGAGCGTTGTGAAACAGCTGCTGGGACTAAATAACAGAGGAGAAAAGGCATGACAATCAAACGCGCACTAATCAGTGTTTCTGATAAAACAAATCTCGTACCTTTCGTAAAGGAACTGACAGAGCTCGGCGTCGAAGTCATTTCGACCGGAGGAACAAAAAAACTTCTCCAGGAAAACGGTGTGGATGTCATCGGCATTTCAGAAGTGACCGGATTTCCTGAAATTATGGACGGACGGTTAAAAACCCTCCATCCTAATATTCACGGCGGCCTGCTTGCCGTAAGAGACAATGAAGAGCATATGGCGCAGATCAATGAGCACGGCATTGCACCGATTGACCTTGTGGTTGTCAACCTTTATCCGTTTAAAGAAACGATTTCAAAAGAAGATGTAACATACGATGAAGCGATAGAAAACATTGATATCGGCGGCCCCGGCATGCTGCGCGCCGCATCGAAAAACCATCAGGATGTGACGGTCATCACAGATCCGGCCGATTACAGCTCCGTGCTCAATGAGATGAAAGAACACGGCGGCGTTTCACTTAAAAGAAAACGCGAGCTTGCGGCCAAAGTATTCCGCCATACCGCGGCATACGACGCATTAATCGCTGATTACTTAACACGCGAGGCCGGTGAGAAAGACCCTGAACAATTCACCGTTACATTTGAGAAAAAACAATCGCTCCGCTACGGTGAAAACCCTCACCAAGAGGCGGTTTTCTACCAAAGCGCACTTCCTGTCTCCGGTTCCATCGCGGCGGCAAAACAGCTTCACGGCAAAGAGCTTTCTTACAACAATATTAAGGACGCGGATGCGGCCGTTCAAATCGTCCGGGAGTTTACAGAACCCGCGGCTGTCGCCGTTAAACATATGAACCCGTGCGGAGTCGGTACGGGAGCTTCAATTGAGGAAGCATTCAATAAAGCGTATGAAGCTGATAAAACCTCTATTTTCGGCGGCATCATCGCGCTGAACCGTGAAGTTGATCAGGCAACGGCTGAAGCCCTTCACGGCATCTTTTTAGAAATCATTATCGCCCCTTCTTTCAGTGAAGAAGCGCTGAACGTGCTGACGGCGAAGAAAAACCTTCGTCTGCTCACGCTTGACGTGACCGCATCAGGGAAGAAAGAAAAACAGCTGACATCCGTACAGGGCGGCCTTTTGATTCAAGATTTAGACGTCCATGGATTTGATGACGCCGACATCAGCATCCCGACAAAAAGAGAGCCGAACGAGCAGGAATGGGAAGATCTGAAGCTCGCCTGGAAAGTCGTCAAACACGTAAAATCCAACGCGATCGTTCTTGCAAAAGACCATATGACGGTCGGTGTGGGCGCAGGACAGATGAATCGCGTCGGTTCAGCTAAAATCGCCATTGAGCAGGCCGGAGAAAAAGCAAAAGGCAGCGCGCTCGGATCAGACGCGTTTTTCCCGATGCCGGATACAGTCGAAGAAGCCGCAAAAGCCGGTGTCACGGCGATTATCCAGCCAGGCGGATCGGTCCGCGATGAAGATTCGATTAAAAAAGCGGATGAATACGGGATCGCCATGGTATTCACCGGCATCAGACATTTCAAACATTAAGAGGGGGAACGAAGCGTGAATGTATTGATTATCGGAAAAGGCGGCAGAGAGCATACATTGGCTTGGAAAGCGGCGCAAAGCCCGCTTGTTGACACGGTGTACGCCGCGCCCGGAAATGACGGTATGGCAGACTGCGCGACGCTGGCCAACATTGAAGAAAGCGATCATGCCGCACTCATTGCGTTTGCGAAAGAACATCATGTCGGGCTGACGATTATCGGCCCTGAAGTTCCTCTGATTGAAGGAATAGCGGACGAGTTTGAAAAAGCCGGACTGCTTGTTTTCGGACCGTCTGAAAAAGCGGCAATCATTGAAGGAAGCAAACAGTTTGCCAAGGATTTAATGAAAAAATACGGCATTCCGACGGCGGAATATGAGACGTTTACTTCATTTGAAGAGGCGAAAGCATATGTGCAGCAAAAAGGCGCGCCGATTGTCATTAAAGCGGACGGGCTTGCCGCCGGAAAAGGTGTCACGGTCGCGATGACGGAAGAAGAAGCGATTGAATGCCTGCACGATTTTCTTGAGGATGAGAAATTCGGCGAGGCGAGCGCATCTGTTGTCATTGAAGAGTTCCTCGCCGGCGAAGAATTTTCTTTAATGGCGTTTGTAAAAGGGGAGACCGTCTATCCGATGGTAATCGCTCAAGATCATAAACGCGCCTTCGATGGAGACAAAGGGCCGAATACGGGCGGAATGGGCGCCTACTCACCGGTGCCGCACATTTCCGATGATATCGTCAGAAGCGCAGTCGAAACGATTGTGAAGCCGGCGGCAAAAGCAATGGTGAAAGAGGGACGCTCCTTCACGGGCGTGCTGTACGCGGGGCTGATTTTGACGGAAAACGGATCAAAAGTCATTGAATTCAACGCGCGCTTCGGAGATCCGGAAACACAGGTTGTCGTGCCCAGAATGGAATCTGACCTCATCCAGGTGCTTTTGGATCTGCTGCATGAGAAGGATGTTGACCTAAGGTGGAAAGATACGGCCGCCGTCAGCGTTGTGCTGGCTTCTGAAGGCTATCCGGAAGGCTATGCAAAAGGGACGCCGATCGGCAGTTTGACGTCCGCTGAAGACGGGATCGCTGTTTTTCATGCCGGAACGAAAAAAGACGGCGGCCAATTTGTTACAAACGGCGGTCGGGTCGCCAATGTCACCGCATTTGCTGAGACATTTGAAGCGGCGAGAGATAAAGTGTACAGCGCCGTTTCAGGGCTGACAAAACCCGGACTGTTTTACAGAAGCGACATCGGCACCCGTGCGCTGAAAGCTTCTCAACGATAGAAAGCAGAACCCCGCAGCACCCGAGCTGCGGGGTTTTTTACGTAAGCTGAGGACGGCCTAGGTTGTCGGCTTGCCAGTCATCGATGAAGGCGTATAGACGGATTCTTCTCAGACTCGCGGGACAGGAGAAATTAAATAACAAGCCGAAACGGCTTGTTATTTTTCTTGCTGATGGCTGTCATCCTGATTCATTCCGGTTTGGAACATATATGTCACCGGGCAGAAGCGGAGGATGCCGGACGCCGCTTTCATCGCGCCCATTATCATACAGAAGAGATGCATCTTGCACCAAGGTTTTCTCGTGTATTTCGCTGAAGCAGCAGACAAAATGGTGAGGCCGCAAGTGATGCGCATAACGGCATTTAATAAACTGATATTCGGTTTCATCATTTCAGCTCCCTTAGAAAAAGTTTTTCATTCATCTTCAATAATTTGTAACGTTTTAGCCGTGCGATAATTGTGCGGATGTGATACGATGGGTCTAATATAAGCGAAGGAGAGTATGTGAATGTCCGAACGTACCTTTAACTGGAAAAATAAAGACATCAGATCACAGGCGGATGTTGTAGACTCAAAGCTGCTTCCAACGCTACTTTTACGGGATGCTCTCGTATTAAATCCTTTTTTAAAACAATGGCTGAAAAAGAACGTCTGGATTTACGGAGACCGAATTGTATATGTTGGTGATGAGCTTCCTGATGCAGCAGAGCACATTCATACCATAAATTGTGAAGGAAAATACATTGTGCCAGGTTACATTGAACCGCATACACATCCTTTTCAAATATATAATCCCCAAACGCTCGCCGAATATGTGTCTCAATTCGGAACAACGACGTTTGTTAATGATAACTTGTTTTTTCTTTTGCACAGCGGTAAAAAGAAAGCGCTTACTATATTGGAAGAACTGAAAAAACAGCCGGTGCAATATTTCTGGTGGTCCAGATATGATCTGCAGACTGAAGTGCTGAATGAGGATCAGCTTCTTTCTTTTGATGTCCGAAAGCAATGGATTGAGCACCCGGATGTCATTCAAGGCGGAGAATTGACCGGATGGCCGCGCCTCATGGACGGCGATGACCTGATGCTTCATTGCATGCAGGCGACAAAGAAACTGCGCAAGCGGATAGAAGGGCATTTTCCCGGAGCCTCTGAAAAAACACTGACGAAGATGAAACTGTTCGGAGCTGATTCCGACCACGAGGCGATGAATGGCGGCGAGGTAATGAGACGGCTTGAATTGGGCTACTATGTTTCGCTCAGACATTCATCCATCCGCCCTGATTTGAGAACGATTTTGCAGGATCTTCATCAAAAAGGCTTCCGGCATTATGATCATTTCTTCTACACGACGGATGGAGCGACGCCGCATTTTTATAAAGGCGGCATGACGAATGAATTGATCAAAATCGCTTTGGAGGAAGGGGTTCCGGCGATCGATGCCTACAATATGGCGTCCTTTAATATCGCGAAGTATTATCAGATGGACGACTTTCTCGGTGTGATCGGTCCGGGCCGGCTTGCTTCATTGAACATTCTCGATGACCCGATGAATCCTGACCCGGTCACGGTGATCTCCAAAGGCATCCTGCTGAGGGAAGACGGCCGAAATATGAATGCGTTTACAGAAACGGATTGGAAAAAGGGCGGTCTTGTCCCTCTTGAGCTTTCATATGATATGACGATGGATGATTTACAGTTTTCAATGCCGATGGGTGTGTCCATGCGCAACGCGGTCATTATGGAGCCGTATATGATTGCGATTGATAATTCTGTTGACCAGCTTTCTTTTGATCATGATGAATGCTATCTCACGCTTCTCGATAAGCATGGAAAATGGCGGGTTAATACAATGCTGAAAGGTTTTGCCGATCGGGTGCAGGGCTTTGTCAGTTCCTACACGACAACAGGAGATATTATCGCTGCCGGAAAAAATAAGGAAGATATCCTGCTCGCTTTCTCACGGATGAAAGAAATCGGCGGCGGAATCGTGCTTGCCGAAAACGGGAAGATTCTGCATGAGATTCCCCTCGCCTTAAACGGTTCTGCATCTGCGGAGAATTATGAAGAAGTGCTTGAGAAAGAGCAAAAACTGAGGACGTTGCTGGAGGAGCGGGGCTACCGATTCTGCGATCCGATCTATACGCTGCTCTTTTTGCAGAGCACACATCTGCCTTATATCCGCATTACGCCGAGAGGAATATTCGACGTGATGAAAAAAACTGTACTCTTTCCATCGATAATGCGTTAAAATATAAAAGCAGGGAGCCGACATATGAAAAGATGGAAAACCGTTTGTATGCTTTGTTTTGCGTTTTTGCTGCTTGCCGCCTGCCGGCAGAACAATGCCGATCAGGTGCAGCCGAAAGAAGCGGAAGCTCCTTTAACGGGGCTGAAAACTGAGCAGAAGCTTGCAGAACGCCGTCCGATTGCAGTCGCAGTGAACAATCATCCGAAGGCGAGGCCCCAATCCGGGCTGTCAAAGGCGGATGTTGTCATCGAGGCGCTTGCGGAGGGCCGGATTACGCGGTTTCTCGCGATTTTTCAAAGTGAGCTGCCGGAAACGGTCGGGCCTGTGCGGAGCGCGAGGGAATATTTTGTCACGCTCAGCAGCGGGTTTAACAGCATATTTGTCCATCATGGCTGGAGTCCCGGCGCAAAAAAGCAGCTGGAGTCCGGAGCTTACGATTATATAAACGGTTTGGATTTTGACGGAAGCCTGTTTTGGAGAGCCGATTTCAGCAAGCCGCCCCACAATTCCTATACGTCGTATGACAATATCAGGAAGGCGGCGGAACAAAAAGGATACAAGCTGAACGGAAAAACAGAACCGCTCCCATTTCAGACATCAGATGCAAAACCCGGAAACGAAACCTACAATATTCGGATAGATTATGGAACACAAAACATTACAAATCTTGTCGAATACGATTATGATAAAAAAGCTGATGCTTATACAAGAAGCTCTGATGGTGTGAAAGCGACAGACCGGGAGACCGGAAAGCCTTTAGCCATGCACAACATTTTTATTGTTGAAGCCGGCCATCGCATGACAGACAAAGATGGAAGGCGGGCCATCGATATTCAGTCAGGGGGGAAGGGCCTCCTGCTTCAGCACGGCGATGTTATAGAGTCAGACTGGGAATATAAAGACGGCCGTATTCTGCCCGTAAAAGGCGGTGAGATTCTTCCGTTTGTGCCAGGAAAGACATGGATTAATATCGTGCCTGATCTCGATGCAGCTTCCATTAGTAAAGGAGAAGGTGTTTGACGATGCAAATCGATAAATTACGCGGAAAAGAACTGGACCAGTTATTTTTATCTATTTTATCGCTGAAAGATCTGGAGGAATGCTATCGTTTCTTTGACGATCTTTGTACGATTAATGAAATCCAATCGCTGGCGCAGCGTTTGGAAGTGGCGAGAATGCTCCGCGAAGGAAATACGTATCACAAAATTGAAAGCGAAACGGGTGCTTCCACAGCGACGATTTCCCGGGTGAAGCGCTGCTTAAATTACGGGAACGACGCCTATGAAATGGCGCTTGACCGAGTAAACAAAGGAGAATCCTCCTCAGCTACGTAAAAAACCGCTCTGCCGATGACGGCAGGCGGTTTTTTACGTAGCTGATTCAAAAGGCCGGGAAGTTCCCTCAGGCTTCCGTCTTCCTCCCGGTATACGATGTGTTCAGCTGAGAAATGAATCGGCGAGCTGATACCCGCCGCCGCGGCAAGGTGAAACAGCCCTTCACGCAACGAGAGCACGTAGTTGCAGACGCGGTGCTGTTTATCCTCGATACTGAGCGCGCGCTGAAGTTTTGGATCGGTTGTCGCTACTCCGACAGGACAATGATTGGTGTGGCATACTTGAGCGCGGATACAGCCGACTGAAAACATCATTCCCCGGGCAATATTGACAAAATCCGCGCCTAACGCGAGGGCAACGGCAATCTTATCCGGAGTGAGCAGCTTTCCGGATGCGAAAATTTTCAGCTTATCTCTTATACCGTATGTCTTCAAAAGGCCGTCAACAAGGGGGAGGCCGGTCAGAATCGGCAGGCCGACGGAATCCGCCAGTTCATGGAAAGAAGCTCCCGTTCCCCCTTCACTGCCGTCAATCGTAATAAAGTCGGGAAGTTTGCCTGATGAACTCATACAGGAAATAAGGTCTTCAAGGTCTTTGCGGCTGCCCGGGACAATTTTGATGCCGACCGGTTTTTCACCGACAGTCCTTAATTTCTCAATGAAATCAAGCATGTCCGGAGCATTTGAGAATTCGTTGAAGCGGTTTGGGCTGTCAATGGATTGTCCGGGCTGCACATTTCTGATGGCGGCAATTTCTTCGGTCACCTTTGAACCGTCAATATGACCGCCTCTTGCTTTCGCCCCTTGCGCAAGCTTTAATTCAAAGGCTTTAATCTGCTCGAGGCGGCTTTTTTTCTTAAATTCTTCCCATGAAAATTCTCCATCTTCAGTGCGCACGCCGAACAGCCCGGGGCCGATTTGGCAGATAATATCCGCACCGCCTTTCAAGTGATATTCAGACAGACCGCCTTCGCCTGTATTCATCCATGTGCCGCCGGCCTGGTGCAGCCCTTTTGACAGGGCGGTGATTGCCCGGTCGCCAAGTGAGCCGTAGCTCATCGCTGATTGTCCGATTAACCCTTTTACATAAAACGGTTTCTTGCACGTGTCGCGGCCGATCACTTGCACATCGTCCGGATGCAGGTAATAAGGGTCCGCTTTTGCTTTTTCACGGTGTTCGCTGCGTTTCAGCAGGTTGTCTTTGTCAATCTTGTATACCATCGTGTCGATCTTCGGCGTCTGATCTGTGCGCAGCTCCTCCCTTTGTTTCGGGAAGAGGGCGTTACGGATATAATAGCCCGGCTGATCGAAATCCCGTTCTGAGCCGAAGCCCATCATTCTGCTTTTATACTTTCCTGACATGACCGTCTGTTCATATTCTCTCCGGGAAAACGGCTGTTCTTCGTTATCATTGCTGAATAAATACTGCCGCAGCTCAGGTCCGATTTTTTCAAATATATAGCGCAGTTTTCCCGCTGCGGGATAATTGCGCAGCACTGAATGTTCTTCCTGCTTTTCGTCTCTTATGTATATCCAGAGAAACAATGCGGCGGGAACTAAAATAATAAAAATCAATATACAAATCAGTACGATAATGGCTTGTTCCATTGAGACCAGACTCCTTGCCTTTTTTCTCTTTGACATTCCACATATTGTCTGTTTTCAAACATAGACGTTTCCCGTCAGGCGGAGCGCAATCTTTTTTTGTGAATCAGGTGAATGACGTCTTTTTCCGTTTTTCCGGGCCAAACGAATTTGTTATAATGTTTAAATGGCAAGAAACGAATGGAGGAACGAAAACGCATGTACGATGTTAACGAGTGGAAGCATGTTTTTAAACTCGATCCGAATAAAGATTTACCGGATGAACAACTGGAACGGCTTTGTGAATCAGGGACTGACGCCATTGTGATCGGAGGAAGCGACAATATCACCGAGGACAATGTGCTGAGACTGATGTCAAAGGTGCGGCGGTTTTTAGTGCCGTGCGTACTTGAGGTGTCGACGATTGATTCCATTGTGCCCGGGTTTGATCTTTATTTCATTCCGAGTGTGCTCAACAGCAAAAAGGCGGACTGGATTGTCGGCATGCATCATCAGGCGATGAAAGAATACGGAGAGCTCATGTCAATGGAGGAAATCGTGACGGAGGGCTACTGCATCGTCAACCCTGATTGTAAGGCGGCCGCTTTGACGGAGGCGGATACACATATAGAAACAGAAGATATTCTCGCCTATGCGCGGGTTGCGGAGCATTTGCTTCATCTCCCGATTTTTTATCTGGAATACAGCGGGATGCTGGCGGACATAGAAACGGTGGAGAAAACGAAGGCTGTGCTGGACAAGTCCGTCCTGTTTTACGGAGGCGGCATTAAAGACGCGGAAACGGCGGAACGGTTCGGCCGTCATGCCGATGTCATCGTTGTCGGAAATGCCGTATATGAAGATTTTGATCAGGCGCTTAAAACGGTGGCGGCTGTAAAGACAAAGTAGCCAAGCGGACGAAATTGATTTATGATAGAACATATGTTTGATAGGCGGTGAACGGATATGAATTACATTAGCAATCAATTATTAAGCGGATTAAATCCCGTTCAGCAGGAAGCGGTCAAGACGACGGACGGTCCGCTGCTTCTGATGGCGGGCGCGGGAAGCGGAAAAACACGTGTGCTGACGCACAGAATCGCATACTTAATGGCGGAAAAACACGTGGCGCCATGGAACATTCTGGCGATTACATTTACAAATAAAGCCGCCAGAGAAATGAAGGAGCGGGTAGAGAGCATTCTCGGACCCGGCGCGGATGAAATCTGGATATCCACCTTCCACAGCATGTGCGTGCGGATTCTGCGCAGGGATATTGACAGAATCGGCATCAACCGAAATTTCTCCATTCTTGATACGGCTGATCAGCTTTCCGTTATTAAAGGGATTCTGAAAGAGCGGAATATCGATCCGAAAAAGTTTGATCCGAGAAGTATTTTAGGCTCCATCAGCAGCGCAAAAAACGAGCTGATCGAACCTGAGGAATTCGCAAAATCGGCCGGCGGCTACTACGATCAGGTCACGAGTGACGTGTATACCGATTATCAGAAAAAACTGCTGAAAAACCAATCGCTTGATTTTGATGATTTAATCATGACAACGATTAAGCTTTTCGAGCGTGTGCCGGAAGTGCTTGAGTTTTATCAGCGCAAATTCCAGTACATTCACGTAGACGAGTATCAGGATACGAACAGGGCGCAATACCTGCTTGTGAAGCAGCTTGCGGCCCGTCTTGAAAATATCTGCGTCGTCGGTGACTCCGACCAGTCCATTTACAGATGGCGCGGGGCGGATATCGCGAATATCCTTTCCTTTGAAAAAGATTATCCGAGCGCAAACGTGATTCTGCTCGAGCAAAACTACCGCTCAACAAAGCGGATTCTGCAAGCGGCTAACGAAGTGATCAAAAACAACTCAAACCGCAAGCCGAAAAACCTGTGGACGGAAAATGACGAAGGCATCAAGCTTTCTTATTACAGCGGCGACAATGAATTCGGCGAAGGCCAATTCGTCGCGGGCAAAATTTATGAGCTGCACAGCTCGGGGCGGCGGAAGCTTTCCGATATCGCGATTTTATACCGGACAAACGCCCAGTCGCGCGTCATTGAGGAAACCCTTTTAAAATCCGGACTGAACTACAATATCGTCGGCGGAACCAAGTTCTACGACAGGAAAGAAATTAAAGACATTCTCGCATACCTGCGCCTTGTGTCAAACCCGGACGACGACATCAGTTTTACGCGGATCGTCAATGTGCCGAAGCGGGGCGTCGGCGCAACTTCGCTAGAAAAAATCGCTTCATATGCGGCGATGAACGGAATGTCAATGTTCCAGGCGATCAAACAGGTTGATTTCATCGGCGTCAGCGCGAAAGCGGCAAACGCGCTTGACGGTTTTGGCGTAATGATTGAAAATCTGACGAACATGCAGGATTACCTGTCCATTACGGAACTCACGGAAGAAATTCTCGAGAAAACGGAATACAGAGAAATGCTGAAGGCCGAAAAATCAATCGAAGCCCAAAGCCGTCTTGAAAATATCGACGAGTTTCTTTCCGTGACGAAAAACTTCGAACAAAAAAGCGAAGACAAGTCTCTCGTCGCGTTTCTGACTGATTTGGCGCTGATTGCGGATATTGACCAGCTCGACGAGAAGGAAGAGGAATCAGGCGGAAAGGATGCCGTCACTTTAATGACACTGCACGCCGCTAAGGGGCTTGAATTTCCTGTCGTGTTCTTAATGGGCATGGAAGAAGGCGTGTTCCCGCACAGCCGCTCCCTGATGGAAGAAGCCGAGATGGAAGAAGAACGCAGGCTCGCATATGTAGGCATTACGAGGGCGGAAGAAGAACTGTATTTAACGAATGCCAAAATGCGCACCTTATTCGGCCGCACCAATATGAATCCGGAATCCCGCTTTATCAGGGAAATACCTGGCGATTTATTGGAGAACCTAAATGAGAAGAAAACACCTCGCATGCAGCCGGGAAGAAAAGTGCAGCCAAAACGCGGGCCCGTATCCCGTCCCGTTTCCTATGCGAACAAAACAGGCGGCGACTCGCTCAGCTGGGCGGTCGGCGATAAAGCGGGCCATAAAAAATGGGGCACCGGAACGGTTGTCAGCGTAAAAGGAGAAGGCGAAAGCACCGAGCTTGATATCGCATTCCCGAGCCCAGTCGGCGTGAAGCGTCTGCTTGCCGCTTTTGCGCCGATTGAAAAGCAGTAACCTGAAGAGGAAAGGAAGAACATGATGGACAAAGAAACAGCGAAACACCGGGCAGAAGAATTGCGCCGCACCATCGATCAGTACAGTTATGAATATTACACCTTAGATGAACCGAGCGTGCCGGATTCCGAGTACGACAGACTGATGCAGGAGCTGATTGCCATAGAGGAAGAGCACCCGGAACTCAGAACGCCTGATTCGCCCACACAGCGGGTCGGGGGAGCGGTGCTTGAATCGTTTCAAAAGGTGCAGCATGGCACGCCGATGCTCAGTCTCGGCAACGCATTTAACGATGATGATCTCCGCGATTTTGACCGCCGCGTCCGTCAGGCTGTCGGTGACGGCGTCGCTTATAATGTGGAGCTGAAAATAGACGGTCTTGCTGTTTCTCTCCGTTATGAAGACGGCTATTTCGTCAGAGGCGCGACAAGAGGAGACGGAACGACGGGCGAAGATATCACGGAAAACTTAAAAACGATCCGCAACATTCCGCTGAAAATGAAACGGAATCTTTCCATAGAAGTGCGCGGAGAGGCGTACATGCCGAAACAGTCATTTGAAGCGCTCAATGAAGAACGGCTGAAACATGAAGAGGAGCCGTTCGCCAATCCCCGGAACGCGGCTGCGGGCTCACTCAGACAGCTCGATCCGAAAATTGCAGCGAAACGAAATCTTGACATCTTCGTCTACAGTATAGCGGAGCTTGACGAGATGGGTGTGGAAACACAGAGTCAGGGCCTGGATTTTCTGGATGAGCTCGGTTTTAAAACAAACCAGGAACGGAAAAAATGCGCCACGATAGATGAAGTCATTGAAATGATCGAAGAGCTGCAGGCGAAGCGGGCCGATCTCCCTTATGAAATTGACGGAATCGTCATCAAAGTCGATTCGCTCGACCAGCAGGAAGAACTCGGGTATACGGCAAAAAGCCCGCGCTGGGCGATTGCTTATAAATTCCCGGCGGAAGAGGTCGTGACAAAACTGCTCGATATCGAACTGAATGTCGGAAGAACGGGCGTTATTACGCCGACCGCCGTTCTGGAACCGGTAAAAGTCGCGGGAACGACGGTCTCAAGAGCATCCCTTCATAACGAAGATTTAATTAAAGAGAAGGATATCCGCATTCTCGATAAAGTGGTCGTCAAAAAAGCGGGCGACATCATCCCTGAGGTCGTCAATGTCTTAATTGAACAGCGGACCGGGGAAGAAAAAGAATTCAATATGCCGACCAGCTGCCCTGAGTGCGAAAGCGAACTTGTCCGCATTGAAGGGGAAGTCGCGCTGCGCTGCATCAATCCGGAATGTCCGGCGCAGATCAGAGAAGGCCTGATTCACTTTGTCTCACGCAACGCGATGAATATTGACGGACTCGGAGAACGTGTCATCACACAGCTTTTCCGTGAACATCTCGTCCGTAATGTCGCTGATTTGTATAAGCTGACGAAAGAACAGGTTATCCGGCTTGAGCGGATGGGGGAAAAATCAACTGACAATCTGATCAGCTCCATCCAAAAGTCGAAAGAGAATTCGCTGGAACGCCTGCTGTTCGGTCTCGGCATCCGTTTTATCGGCTCAAAAGCGGCCAAAACACTGGCCATGCATTTTGAAAGCCTGGAAAATCTGAAACAAGCCACGGAAGAAGAGCTGCTTGCGGTAGATGAAATCGGCGAAAAGATGGCCGATGCCGTTGTCACCTATTTCCGCAAAGAGGAAATGCTTGAGCTTTTGAATGAACTTGAGGAACTCGGTGTGAACACACTCTACAAAGGCCCGAAAAAAGTAAAAGCGGAGGACAGCGACTCTTATTTTGCCGGCAAAACCATCGTGTTAACCGGAAAGCTTGAAGAGCTGTCCAGAAATGAAGCCAAGGCGCAGATTGAAGCGCTCGGCGGAAAGCTGACGGGATCTGTCAGCAAAAAAACAGACTTGCTGATTGCCGGAGAAGCGGCCGGAAGCAAGCTGACAAAAGCGCAGGAATTAAACATTGAAGTATGGAATGAAGCACAGCTATTGGGAGAGCTAAAGAAATAAGAGGAGTGTTTTCTATTGAAAAAGATGTTGGCATTGGCGGCGACGGCAACGGCGGCAGTACTCATGCTGTCGGCCTGTTCGCCGAGTTTCGGGGGAAAAAAAGAGGAAGAGATCACGCAGAAAACGGCAAAGTCTTCTGAAAAAGCGATCATACCGAAATATAATATCTCTGATTCCTACTATAAAATGGTGCTCCCGTTTAAGGCCGGAAAAGCGCGCGGCCTGACCGCGGACCGGCTGAACACGAGGCTGGACATCGATGAATTCGAGACGGGGCTGATGCGGCTCGCTCAAGACACGTTCCCGACGGATGACTATTTGTATCAGGAAGGCCAGTATTTAGATGAGGACACGGTACTCAGCTGGCTTGACCGCAAAAAAGAGGGCAGTGATCTGAAAAAGGCGAAAAAGGCAGACGCCAATTTCCAGAATCTCGGCTTAAACCCGGTGCTGCCAAGCTCGGGATCGGCAAAAGAGAAAAATGAAAACAGCCCGATTTACTTAGCGTCCATGCTTGAGCAGGATTACTTAGTAAGAAAAGATAAAAATTCCATCCAGCTTGGCGGTGTCATGATCGGTCTCGCTCTCAACTCTGTATACTATTACCGCGAAAACACAGGTGATCCGCAGCAGGAAGTGGAGCTCAGCGACAAAACGATCCGCAGCCACGGTGAAGAAATCGCACAGGAAGTCGTTAACCGTCTTCGGAAAATGGATAACCTGAAAAATGTGCCGATTACCGTCGCCCTTTATAAACAAGCGCCGAAAACATCAATCGTGCCGGGGAATTACATTGCGAAAACAGAAGTCAAGGCCGGCTCATCCACCATTTCAAACTGGGATGATGTCAAAGAAAAGTACGTCTTCTATCCGGCGGATACAGACACGGCAAAGAAATACCCTGATGATTCCGAAGTGTTTAAACGCTTCAAAAACGCCATCGACAGCTACTTCCCGAATTACACCGGAGTTGTCGGAACGGCAATGTACGAAAACGATGAAATGAGAAAAATGAAGATTGAAATCCCGATGCAATTTTACGGGAAAAGCGAAGTTATCGCCTTTACCCAATACTTAACAGGTGAGCTGATGGATTATTATTCAAAAAGCTCAGTTGATGTCGAAATTAACATTACCTCGTCTGACGGGCAGGAAGCGCTGATCGTCCGCAATGCGGGTGACAAAGAACCGACCGTCCATATTTACGATTAACCAAGATGCCCTTGTTCATTTCTGTATGAGCAAGGGTTTTTTATTGTGAATATCGTTGGAGCTAGGAATGAGGTATGTTAAGATATTTGTATAATTAGGAATTAACAGGAAAACACATTTCATTTCTAAGCGGATGTTACGAATCTGCTGTGAAAAAAGAAGGGCAGGAATGTTGATGAATGACATTTGCTGAGTACACACACCGCCTACAAACGTTATGAAAAGGGTGAATCAGCATGCATAAAGATATTAAAGCGATTTTTGAGGAAGAGAAGGTGCTCGCTGAAGCAGGTGAAATATACGGCTTTACCAAGTTTCAATTTATCGCGGACGCAGAGAACTACGTATACGAAATTGTGAAAGATAACGAACCTTATATCTTAAAAATTACGCATACGATCAGAAGAACACCGGAATATATTCTCGGAGAAATGGAATGGCTTCATCATCTGGCAAAGGGCGGGCTTTCAGCAGCGAAACCGATTCCTTCATTAAATGGCAAAGATGTCGAAGAAGTGCCGGATGGAAAAGGCGGAGCATTTTTAGTAAGAGTCTATGAAAAAGCGCCCGGACGCAAAGTGGAGGAATCAGACTGGAACGGAACTCTGTTTTACGAGCTTGGAAAATACACGGGGAACATGCACCGGCTGACGAAAAGCTACTGTCTGAGCGATCCGGCATATAAAAGGCAGGAATGGGATGAAGAGGAGCAGCTGAAGCTGAGAAAATACGTGCCCGCAGATCAGCATCTCGTATTTGAGCGGGCGGATGCTCTAATGGAAAAACTGCGCCGTTTGCCGAAGAATCCTGAAAACTACGGCCTTGTGCACGCCGATCTGCACCACGGCAATTTCAATTGGGACAACGATAAAATCACTGCATTTGATTTTGATGATACCGGCTACAATTGGTTTGTGAATGATATCAGTATTCTGCTGTACAACATGTTGTGGTATCCGGTCATCCCGTATGAAGACAAGGCCGCGTTTACGGGTGAATTCATGACACACTTTATGAAAGGCTACAGGGAAGAAAATGACCTTGACCCCGCCTGGCTTGAACACATCCCGGATTTTCTCCGGCTGCGCCATATGCTGATCTACGGATTATTGCATCAGGCGTTTGACCTCAATGCACTCGGGGACGAGGAACTTGAGATGCTGAAAACCTTCAGGCGCGATATCGAAAACGAAACCCCGATTACGGAGTATAACTTTTCTGCATTCGTATAAATAGAAAAACGCCGGCTGAATCCAGCCCGGCGTTTTTTTATAGCGTATCACACTTCACTCCGACGACACCCTGAATTTCTTTAATATCATAATAGACGTCAGTGGTGTAGCGGTTTTTGTGAACACTGACTTTCACTTCCATAATCGGAAATTCTTTTTCACCCAGATCATCAATCCGGACGGAGTGAATGCGGAGCTGTTTGCTTTTCATTTCTTTTAAAATCTCGGTCATTTTGTCTTTATCGGAAAGAGACATTCTCACGCGGATATCCTTTTCCTTCAAGCGGTTGGGACCGATTTTTCTGATCAGCCACGGAAGAAATTCGACACTGATCAGGATAAACAAGAGGCTTGCGAACGCCTCTTTATAAAAGCCGGCGCCTGTCGCCAGACCGAGCCCGGCCGCGCCCCAGATGATAGCCGATGTCGTCAGGCCGGAAATGACGTCATTGCTTTTGCGCAGGATCACGCCCGCACCGATAAAACCGACGCCGGAAATGATTTGGGCGGGAAGGCGGAGCGGATCCATCATGATACGGTAATATTTTGGGAAATGATATGCCGCATTAATGCTGACGATCGTCAGCATACAGGAGCTGACGGCGATGACGATACAGGTTTTCAGGCCGAGCGGTTTGTTTTTCAGCTCGCGTTCAAGACCGATGATCATGCCGATCAGCGTGGCAATGCCCAGCTTTAATAAAATGTCTGGTTCGATAGGCCAGCTCAATTTGCACAGCACCTCCGCAATTTTTCTTATAATAAATTGATATGATTTTCTCACAGTATTTATAGCAGGACAAGTGCGGAAGAAAAAAGCCGTCAGGGATAAAATCTGACGGCTTTTTGTCTATTTCTTGTTTTTCAAAAGAGCTTCCATCCGGCTGAACAGCTGATAAGAAGCATCGGCCGGTTTTTTGGTCAGCAGGCTGACGGCAATACCGGCAATCAGACTGAGGAAGAACCCCGGAATGATTTCGTATACGCCGGTTGAAGCGGCAAGCCCTGTCGTGATCCAGATTAAAACGGCCGCGGCCCCGGTAATCATCGCCGCAAGCGCTCCCCATTCATTCATCCGTTTCCAGTACAGACTGAGCAAGAGCGCCGGGCCGATAGCCGAACCGAAGCCTGCCCACGCATATCCGACCAGATCAAGAATGGTGCTGTTCGGATTCATGGAAAGCAGGATGGCGATAACGGCCACGATCAATACCGACAGGCGTCCGGTCATGACCAATTCTTTATCGCTCGCTTCCCGTCTGAAAAAGGCGCGGTATAAATCTTCCGTAATGGCGCTTGCCGTTACGAGAAGCTGTGAGGAAATGGAACTCATGATCGCCGCTAAAATTGCGGACAGCAAGAAGCCCGTAATCAGCGGATGGAACAAGATTTTAGAAAAAATAATGAAAATCGTTTCCGGATCTTTTACGGAGACCCCGAAGTGATGAGAATACGCAACCCCGATAATCCCGGTAAGCAATGAACCGACAACTGAAATAACCATCCAGCTCATCCCGATTCTGCGGGCGGGTTTTAAATCTTTCACTTCTTTAATCGCCATAAATCGTACGATGATATGAGGCTGGCCGTAATAGCCCAGTCCCCATGCCAAATAAGAAATAATGCTAATGACGCTCGCGCCTTTAAAGATATCCAATAGTTTCGGGTTAACGGCGTTGATCGAATCAATCGTCGTTGAAACGCTCCCGAGCTGGGTAAAAGCAACGATCGGCACAAGCACTAATGCCGCAAACATGATCGCTCCCTGTACAAAGTCAGTCAGACTGACAGCGAGGAAACCGCCAAACAGCGTGTAAAGCACAACAACACCGGCCGTTAAAAACAAACCGAATTTGTAGTCGGCGCCGAATGCCGATTCAAATAACCTGCCTCCGGATACCATCCCGGACGATGTGTACAGTGTGAAAAAGATCATAATAATCACGGCGGAAACAATTTTCAGCAATGATGACGAGTGGCGGAACCGTTTATCGAAAAAATCGGGAATCGTAATCGCATCATCCGCAACTTCCGTGTAAGCGCGCAGCCTCGGAGCAAGCAGCAGATAATTTGAATACGCGCCGATCGTCAAACCGAGCGCCAGCCATAAGGTCGATAACCCCGTTGCGAACATTGCGCCGGGAACTCCCATCAGCATCCATGCGCTCATATCGGCCGCACCTGCGGACAGCGCCGTTACGAACGGGCCTAGTCCTCTTCCGCCCAGCATGTAATCATTAATATTCGTTGTCTTCCTGAATGCGTACCAGCCGATTAACAGCATGGCAGCAAAGTAAATGCCAAGAGATATAATTAATTCAATACTCACGTTTTTGGACCCTCTCTTCTTTCATGTAAATGTTGCATCACCTCTGTAGATTAGTAGTGCCGGAATATGCGCCGGCGATCCAGCCTTTAGTCATCATTCCATGCGAATCACATATTTAGTGCCGGCTATGGTTACTAAACCTAACAAAGTATCCCCGATCAATCAACTCTCGAAACCTGGCCCGCTCAAGGAAAAAATCCCCGCCAACATAGAACAGCTTAGAGATGAAAACGCTACCAATAAATTATAAAAGTAAAAATTTTCTGACATATAATTCGTTTCTCTTTCTCCCCGATTTAGGATAAAATAGAGAGGGTTTCATCATGCCTCAGAAGGCGGCGTTTTGTTGCTTTAGAGGGCTCGTTTTTGATATGATCAGTATTATATGACGAAACGGAGAATTATGCGGAGGTGGATCTTATGTCACGAATTTCTATAGAAGAAGTAAAGCATGTCGCTCATTTGGCGAGACTCGCCATTACGGATGAAGAAGCTGAAATGTTCACAGAACAGCTTGACAGCATCATCTCGTTTGCCGAGGAGCTTAATGAAGTGGACACGGATAACGTGGAACCGACAACACACGTGCTGAAAATGAAAAACGTAATGAGAGAAGATGAAGCGGGTAAAGGCCTTCCGGTCGAGGATGTCATGAAAAATGCTCCCGATCATAAAGACGGCTATGTCCGTGTGCCATCTATTCTGGATTAAAGGAGGGAGACAGTATGTCATTATTTGATCACAAAATCACAGAACTGAAACAAATGATACATAAAAAAGAAATCAAGATTTCCGATCTTGTTGATGAATCTTACAAACGGATCGCATCCGTGGATGATAAGGTGCAGGCGTTTTTACAGCTTGATGAAGAAAGAGCCCGCGCTTACGCGAAAGAACTTGACGAAGCGGTTGACGGACGGTCTGAACACGGTCTTCTCTTCGGAATGCCGATCGGCGTCAAAGACAACATCGTGACCAAAGGGCTTCGCACAACATGCTCAAGCAAAATCCTCGAAAACTTCGATCCGATTTACGATGCGACGGTCGTGGAGCGCCTTCAAGCCGCTGAAGCCGTCACGATCGGAAAGCTGAATATGGACGAGTTCGCGATGGGTTCTTCTACTGAAAACTCCGCGTACAAAGCGACGAAAAACCCTTGGAATCTCGATACGGTTCCCGGCGGATCAAGCGGCGGTTCCGCAGCTGCGGTTGCCGCGGGCGAAGTGCCGTTTTCACTCGGATCTGATACGGGCGGCTCCATCCGCCAGCCGGCTTCTTTCTGCGGCGTCGTCGGATTAAAGCCCACATACGGACGCGTGTCGCGTTACGGTTTGGTCGCTTTTGCGTCTTCACTGGACCAGATCGGGCCGATCACAAGAACCGTAGAAGATAACGCATTCCTGCTTCAGGCGATTTCAGGCCCGGACAAAATGGACTCTACGAGCGCCAATGTCGAAGTGCCGGATTTTCTTTCTTCATTAACTGGCGATATTAAAGGCTTAAAAATCGCCGTACCGCAAGAATATCTCGGAGAAGGCGTCGGCAAAGAAGCGAAAGAATCGGTTTTAGCCGCTTTAAAAGTGCTTGAAGACCTCGGAGCGACATGGGAAGAAGTATCTCTGCCGCACAGCAAATACGCGCTTGCGACGTATTATCTGCTGTCTTCTTCCGAAGCGTCTGCAAACCTTGCGCGCTTTGACGGCATCCGCTACGGCTACCGCTCAGACAATGCGGACAACCTGATCGACCTTTATAAACAGACACGCTCTGAAGGATTCGGTAATGAAGTGAAGCGCCGCATCATGCTCGGCACCTTCGCGCTCAGCTCCGGCTACTATGATGCATATTACAAAAAAGCGCAAAAAGTGCGCACGCTTATTAAGAAAGATTTTGAAGACGTATTTGAGAAATACGATGTCATCGTCGGACCGACAACGCCGACACCGGCATTCAAAATCGGCGAAAAAACCAGCGATCCGCTCACAATGTACGCCAACGATATTTTAACGATCCCTGTCAACCTCGCGGGTGTGCCGGGAATCAGCGTGCCGTGCGGATTTGCGGACGGGCTGCCGCTCGGATTGCAAATCATCGGAAAACACTTCGATGAAGGCACTGTATACCGCGTCGCTCATGCTTTTGAGCAGGCAACAGATCATCATAAAGCGAAACCTGAACTGTAAGGGGTGAAATGAAGTGAACTTTGAAACGGTAATCGGACTTGAAGTCCATGTGGAATTAAAAACAAAATCTAAAATTTTCTCAAGCTCACCGACGCCATTCGGCGCGGAAGCGAATACCCAAACGAGCGTCATCGACCTCGGCTATCCCGGCGTGCTGCCCGTTTTGAACAAAGAAGCGGTTGAATTCGCGATGAAAGCCGCAATGGCTTTGAACTGTGAAATCGCAACGGATACGAAGTTTGACCGGAAAAACTATTTCTATCCGGACAACCCGAAGGCATATCAAATTTCTCAATTTGACAAGCCGATCGGCGAAAACGGCTGGATCGAAATCGAAGTCGGCGGAAAAACGAAAAAAATCGGCATTACCCGTCTTCACCTTGAAGAAGATGCGGGAAAACTGACGCATACGGGCGACGGCTATTCCCTCGTTGACTTCAACCGCCAGGGCACGCCGCTTGTCGAGATTGTATCTGAGCCGGATATCCGCACACCGGAGGAAGCTTACGCATATCTCGAAAAGCTGAAATCAATTATTCAATACACAGGCGTTTCCGACTGTAAAATGGAAGAAGGTTCACTGCGTTGTGACGCCAACATTTCCCTCCGTCCGATCGGCCAGGAGAAATTCGGCACAAAAACGGAGCTGAAAAACCTGAACTCCTTCGCGTTCGTGCAAAAAGGACTTGAGCATGAAGAAAAACGCCAAGAGCAGGTCCTTCTGTCAGGCGGAGTCATTCAGCAGGAGACGCGACGCTACGATGAAGCGACGAAAAAAACCATTTTGATGCGTGTCAAAGAAGGTTCGGACGACTATCGTTATTTCCCTGAGCCTGACCTTGTCGAGCTCTACATTGATGACGAATGGAAAGAACGCGTAAGAGCAACCATTCCTGAGCTTCCGGACGAGCGCCGCAAGCGTTATATCGAAGAGCTCGGCCTGCCTGCTTATGACGCAATGGTTCTGACGCTGACGAAAGAAATGGCTGATTTCTTCGAAGAAACGGTCAATAAAGGCGCAGAAGCCAAGCAGGCATCAAACTGGCTGATGGGTGAAGTCTCAGCTTACCTGAACGCCGAACAAAAAGAGCTTGAGGATGTCGCGCTGACTCCTGAAGGCCTTGCCGGCATGATTAAGCTGATTGAAAAAGGAACCATCTCGTCCAAAATCGCGAAGAAAGTCTTTAAAGAATTAATTGAAAAAGGCGGCGACGCAGAAAAAATCGTCAAAGAAAAAGGCCTCGTGCAGATTTCTGACGAAAGCGTGCTTCTGAAGCTGGTAACAGATGCGCTTGACAGCAACCCGCAGTCAATTGAAGACTTCAAAAACGGAAAAGACCGCGCGATCGGCTTCCTTGTCGGGCAGATTATGAAAGCCTCAAAAGGACAGGCCAACCCGCCGATGGTCAACAAGATCTTACTTGAAGAAATCAAAAAACGATAAAAAAAGCAGCCGCCTCTAAGGGCGCTGCTGACACGGAGACCGGTAAGCGCCGGTCTCTTTTTTTATAAGCTGAAATAGGTTTCAATGGAAGCCCGCAGCGTTTCAATCTGCTCATTTCCGCTGCCTGCCAAGTTGGACAGCATTCCTTTAATAATCGGTTTTCGCGGCTCTTCCTTTGCGCATTCCTCTTCAATGACTTCAAGCGATACGAGGACGTCCTCAGGCAGCCCCTGCTGTGCTTTTATCTTTTGAATATCCGCCAGCAGCCTTTCTCTGTCCGCCGCCGGCTGAGTGAAGATATCCTCCGGCAGCAGCGGATCGGGATTGTCTCTTATCAGTCCCGTAATCAGATCATCGATTCTGGCAATCAGAAAGGCCGCCACGTTTTCCATCCGGAATGCCGTATGTTCATTAAAAATCAAGAAATGAATATAGGAGCTCACTATTCCTTGCGCCATAACGGACGCATCCGCTATAAACGGTATGACGGCATCTCCGTAAACGGAGAGCAAAGCATCCCGGTACAGCATGTTAAATTGAATATTGGCCTCATGAAAATACTGTTTGACCTTTTGATTTTCAGGAATGACCTTTTCGCTCAGCAAGAGAATGATAAAGTCCTTGTGCTCCATAAATTCCTGGAATTGATAAGCGATTTGTTTTCGGAATACGTCCTTAGGCGATTTATGCTGATGTTCTGTTTTGATTTTCTTTATTTCTTCCATAGACATGCCGATGTAATACTCACATGCTGAGAGCAAAAGGTCTTCTTTTGATTTAAAATGAAGATAGAAGGCCCCTTTTGAAATTCCGCATTCACCGGCGATTTCCTGAATGGTTGTTGAAGAAAACCCTTTTTTGGCAAATAAATGGATGCCTGTTTTTATGATTTTCTCTTTTTTTTCGTTCATGACGTGCTTCCCCTTAATCCTGAAAAATTTAGAAAAATTTACTGCCTTATTAGTTGACGATGTTGAGTTATACCGTTTAGTATTATATAGAATGACCAGTCAGTCAATAAAAATTAACGGAGGACATGATGAACCACATTATTAACTTTGTACTGAAGAACAAATTCGCAGTTTGGCTGATGACGATTATCGTTACTGTAGCAGGGCTGTATGCCGGTATGAATATGAAGCAGGAATCCATACCGGATGTCAACATGCCTTACCTCTCAGTAAATACGACTTATCCCGGCGCTGCTCCGAGTCAAGTTGCGGATGACGTGACAAAACCGATCGAGCAGGCGGTGCAGAATTTAGAAGGAGTGAGCGTTGTAACGTCCACATCCTCTGAAAACGTCTCATCGGTTATGATTGAATATGATTACAACAAGGATATGGACAAGGCGAAAACCGAAGTCGCTGAAGCGCTGGACAGTGTCAGCCTTCCTGATGACGCGAAAAAACCTGACATTTCCCGTTACAGCCTCAACTCTTTCCCGATTTTGACGCTCAGTGTGACAAGCGGCAAAAGCTCGCTTGAAGATCTGACTAAAAATGTGGAAAACACTCTCGTTCCTAAGCTTGAAGGCATTCAGGGCGTTGCGTCCGTACAAGTTTCCGGACAGCAGGAAGAGCAGGTGGAATTCTCTTTCAAAGACAAAAAAATGAAAGAGTACGGACTTGATGAAGATACCGTCAAGAAAGTGATCCAAGGCTCTGACGTCAATACGCCGCTTGGATTGTACACATTCGGCAACAAAGAAAAATCAGTTGTCGTTAACGGAAATATTACGTCAATTAAAGATCTGAAAGAGATGAGAATTCCGGTCACATCTTCTTCTGCCGCTCAAGGTCAAGCGGGCGGAGCCGGTGCGGCATCTGCGGCGGATGCTCAGGCTATGCAGCAGGCACAGCAAAGCGCGTCAGCAGGGGTGCCGACAGTCAAGCTTTCTGACATTGCCGACATTAAAGATGTGAAAAAAGCTGAATCCATTTCCCGCACGAACGGAAAGGACAGCATCGGAATTAATATCGTAAAAGCCAATGACGCCAACACGGTAGAAGTGGCCGATGCGATTAAAGATGAACTGAATCAATACAAAAAAGACCATAAAGGGTTCAAATACAGCTCGACTCTTGATATGGCAGAGCCGATTACAGAGTCAGTGGATACGATGTTAAGCAAAGCGATTTTCGGCGCGATTTTTGCGGTCGTGATCATTCTCTTATTCTTAAGAGATATTAAATCAACGATGATTTCTATCGTTTCCATCCCGCTGTCACTGCTGATTGCGCTTCTCGTGCTGAATCAGCTTGATGTCACATTGAACATAATGACGCTCGGTGCGATGACGGTCGCCATCGGACGGGTAGTCGACGACTCGATTGTCGTGATCGAAAACATTTACCGCCGCATGAGGCTGAAAGATGAACCTTTACGCGGGAAGCAATTGGTGCGTGAAGCGACGAAAGAAATGTTTAAACCGATCATGTCATCAACGATTGTAACCATTGCTGTATTCCTGCCGCTTGCCATGGTCGGCGGACAGATCGGTGAACTGTTTATGCCGTTTGCCTTAACAATCGTCTTCGCGCTTGCCGCATCACTGTTGATTTCGATCACACTGGTGCCGATGCTTGCGCACAGCTTATTCAAAAAATCGCTCACAGGCGCACCTGTTAAAGCGAAAGAGCATAAGCCGGGCAGATTGGCCAATTTCTATAAAAAAGTGCTGAATTGGTCATTAAGCCATAAATGGATTACATCTATCATCGCGGTTCTGATGCTTGTCGGAAGTTTGTTCCTCGTACCTCTGATCGGCGCGAGCTACCTGCCTGCGCAAGCGGACAAAACGATGCAGCTCACATACACGCCTGAACCGGGCGAAACGAAAAGCGAAGCTGAAAAAGCTGCGCAAAAAGCGGAAGACATGCTGCTTAAACGCAAACATGTCGATACCGTTCAGTATTCTTTAGGCTCGCAAAGTCCGCTCGGCGGAAGCTCAAACGGCGCATTGTTCTACGTGAAATACGAGGATGACACGCCTGATTTTGACAAAGAAAAAGACAATGTCTTAAAAGAAATCAAAAAAACATCGAGCCGCGGCGAATGGAAATCACAAAATTTCAGTTCGTCAGGCAACAACAACGAATTAACGTACTATGTGTACGGAGATTCAGAGTCTGATATTAAAGGCACGGTCAAAGACATCGAAGGCATCATGAAAAAGGAGAAGGATCTGAAAGACGTCAACTCAGGCCTTTCCAGCACATATGATGAGTACACGTTCGTCGCTGACCAGGAGAAACTCAGCAAGCAGGGCCTGACGGCTTCGCAAATCTCCCAAGCCCTGATGTCCCAAACGTCACAGTCTCCTTTGACAACGGTGAAAAAAGACGGCAAAGAGCTTGACGTCAACATCAAAACAGAAAAAGACCAGTATAAGAGTGTAAAAGAATTAGAGGATAAAACCATCACATCGCCTGCAGGCCAAGAAGTAAAAATCGGCGATGTGGCGAAAGTGAAAAACGGCACGACGTCTGATACCATTTCCAAACGCGACGGCAAAGTGTACGCTGACGTAACGGCAACCGTCACTTCTGACAACGTCACGAAGGTGTCATCAGCCGTTCAAAAGAAAGTTGACAAACTGGATAAACCGGACAATGTATCGATTGATACCGGTGGTGTATCAGCGGATATTGCTGATTCCTTTACGAAACTCGGCTTAGCAATGCTTGCCGCAATCGCCATCGTATACCTCGTTCTTGTGATCACGTTCGGCGGAGCATTAGCGCCGTTTGCGATTCTGTTCTCGCTTCCGTTTACAGTCATCGGCGCATTAGCCGGACTGTATGTATCCGGAGAGACGATCAGTCTGAATGCCATGATCGGTATGCTGATGCTGATCGGAATCGTCGTCACAAATGCGATTGTCTTAATTGACCGCGTCATCCATAAAGAAGCGGAAGGCTTATCGACGAGAGAAGCGCTCCTGGAAGCCGGCTCTACGAGATTGCGTCCGATTCTGATGACGGCGATCGCGACAATCGGCGCCCTGCTTCCATTGGCATTGGGCTTCGAAGGCGGAAGCCAGGTCATTTCTAAAGGACTCGGTGTCACTGTTATCGGCGGTTTAATCAGTTCGACTCTGCTTACCCTGCTGATTGTGCCGATCGTATATGAAGTATTAGCGAAATTCCGTAAGAAAAAACCTGGAACGGAAGAAGAGTAAGACAGCGGGCCTTGGCTCCTTAAACGGAGCCGGGCCCTTTTTTCTTCTGGCAATTCCTGTACATATTGTTGCGATTTTCTCAAGTCATAGTATAATTAAAGGTTGTTAGTGTTAATAATGGATCGGATACTCTTAAGTAGGATGATGAGATAATGAAACGTGCACGCATAATATACAATCCGACTTCAGGACGGGAGCTTTTTAAGAAAAATCTTGCCCAGGTCCTGCAAAAATTTGAACAAGCCGGTTATGAAACCTCTACCCATGCCACCACATGCGCGGGGGATGCCACCAACGCCGCAAAAGAAGCCGCTTTGCGGGAGTTTGACCTGATTATCGCAGCCGGCGGAGACGGAACGATTAATGAAGTCGTCAACGGCCTTGCACCGTTAGACAAACGCCCGACACTCGGCATCATTCCGGTCGGCACGACAAATGACTTCGCCAGAGCGCTGGGCATTCCGAGAGAGAATATACTGAATGCCGCTGATACCGTCATTAACGGCGTAGCCCGCCCGATCGACATCGGACAGGTGAACGGTCAGTATTTTATCAACATCGCCGGCGGAGGCCGTCTGACGGAGCTGACGTATGATGTGCCAAGCAAACTGAAAACGATGCTCGGCCAGCTTGCTTATTATTTAAAGGGAATGGAAATGCTGCCTTCACTTCGACCGACAGAAGTCGAGATTGAATATGACGGCAAGCTGTTTCAAGGCGAAATTATGCTGTTTTTAGTGACGCTGACCAACTCGGTCGGCGGATTCGAGAAGCTGGCCCCTGATTCCAGCCTGAATGACGGCATGTTTGATTTGATTATTTTGAAAAAAGCCAATCTCGCGGAGTTTATCAGAGTCGCGAGCATGGCGCTCAGAGGCGATCATATTAACGATCAGCACATTATTTACACAAAAGCGAACCGTGTGAAAGTCAATGTATCAGAAAAGATGCAGCTGAACCTGGACGGCGAATACGGCGGCATGCTGCCGGGCGAATTCGTGAACCTGTACCGGCATATTCACGTCATCATGCCGAAGGAGAAAGCGGAACAGCTGGATGATTAATACGCGGACAAAATCCTAAAACAGTATTCGTTTTAGGATTTTGTCATCTTTTCAGCGTGATCGGAAACCTTTGAAGGCTGACATTGAATTTGAAGGTTTGCCAGCACGCTGAAACAAGGCTTTTGGTAAAACGAGAGGTGATTATAGATGAAAATGAAACCCCCGATAGAAAAAAATGAATACTATGACGTGACATTTGAGGATTTGACGCACGAAGGAGCGGGCGTCGCAAAGGTTCAGGGCTTCCCGATCTTCGTGCCGAACGCCCTGCCTGAGGAAAAAGCGCAAATCAAAGTGACACGCGTCAAAAAAGGCTTCGCTTTCGGCCGCTTGATTGAGCTGAAGGAAGAAAGCCCGCACAGAACGGATGCCCCGTGCCCGATCTACAAACAATGCGGCGGCTGCCAGCTTCAGCACATGACCTATGAAGGCCAGCTCTTGTTTAAACAGAAACAAGTTAAAGACGTCTTGGAACGGATCGGCAAGCTGGACCTCTCAAACGTCACCGTCCACCCGACGCTCGGCATGGAAGACCCGTGGAACTACAGAAACAAAGCGCAGGTGCCGGTAGGAGAAAGAGAAGGCGGACTCGTCGCCGGATTCTATCAGCAAAGAAGCCATGACATCATCGACATGAGCGCCTGCCTGATTCAGCAATCCAAAAACGACGAAGCCGTCCAAGCCGTCAAAGACATCTGTGCAGCATACGGTGTCAAAGCCTATAACGAAGAACGCCACAAAGGCTGGCTCCGTCACATTATGGTCAGATACGGCGTCGTCACGGGCGAAATGATGATCGTCTTCATCACAAGAACAAGTGATTTTCCGCACAAAGCGAAAATCATCGAAGACATCACGGCGCAATTCCCGCACGTCAAATCCATCGTGCAAAACATCAATCCAAACAAAACAAACGTCATCTTTGGGAACGAAACAAACGTCATCTGGGGCGAAGAATATATCTACGACCTCATCGGAGACGTCAAATTCGCCATCTCCGCCAGATCGTTCTATCAGGTCAACCCGGAACAGACAAAAGTGCTCTACGACAAAGCGCTTGAGTATGCGGAGCTGCAAGGGGAAGAAACCGTCATCGACGCCTACTGCGGCATCGGAACCATTTCTCTATTTCTGGCAAAGCAGGCGAAAAAAGTGTACGGCGTTGAAATCGTGCCGGAAGCAATTGAGGATGCGAAACGCAACGCTGAGCTGAACGGCATCACAAACGCGGAATTCGCAGTCGGAGAAGCGGAAACAGTCATTCCAAAGTGGTATGAAGAAGGCATCACGGCCGACACCCTCGTCGTCGACCCGCCAAGAAAAGGCTGTGACGAAGCCCTCCTGCGGACAATCATCGACATGAAACCGAAGCGGGTGGTGTACGTGTCCTGCAATCCAGGAACGCTTGCAAGAGACCTGCGGGTGCTTGAGGATGGCGGATATGCGACGCTCGAAGTGCAGCCGGTGGATATGTTCCCGCATACGAATCATGTGGAGTGTGTGGCTGTGCTTTATTCTAAGGGTGCAGTTCATTAACTGTTACTAAGAAGAAGGAGTAAAGATAATATATATCTTTACTCCTCTCATTTAAGAAAGTTGCTATTTTATAATCCTTAAGTTATACATGTAGCAGCCCTCGTTTAATTCCGTTCACAACTGCTCCAACTCTTGAGTTGGCATCCATTTTTTGAATAATAGAAGAAATATGACGTTCTACAGTTCTTTTACTTAACTTTAATGCAGAACTGATTTCCATATTTGTTTTATCCTCTGCTATCAACTTCAGTACCTCCAGTTCCTTATGAGTAAGGCGATCAACAGAAAGGTTTACAGCATGTTGAGGAAATACATGGTTTCCTGCAAAAGTTTGTTTGACTGCAGTTATTAGTTCATTAATTGAATTTTCTTTCCTTACATAAGCAGCAGCTCCGGCATTGTATGCTGCATATATATATTCATCATACTCATAACCGGATAATATTACAATTTTTAACTCCGGAAATGTTTTCTTAATGTTTCTTGTCAAGGAGATTCCATTAAAAGATTTCATCCTAATATCAATAATTAGAATATTCGGACGATGATAGTCAATTTCATCATATATCTCTGCAGGATTTGATAAAGTGCTAACTACTTTAACGACTCTGTCGCGTTCTAGCAATTGTTTAATACCTTGTACCATCATCATATGATCATCTAACAGCAATACTTTGATTTTCAACTGATTTACTCCATTCATTGAAAAAGTAGTTGTAACAATATTGTGTTAAAACGTTTTCTCTTTGGTTATAAATTAAAACAGAAAAGGATCGAATATAAGATATCTGCATTGGGCTTTAGTCATTTCTAAAATGATGTAGATTCTGATCATTGGGAAGAAGGTTTATAAACTTTTTTATAGATATATGTCTATAATATGGTCCTTATGGAATATTATATCATTTCCCTTGTTATTAATCTAGATAAAAGTATAATATACTAACCCTTTTTGTTACATATTTCTTAATAATTCATTTTTTTAATTACTCAAATTTCCTAAATTGATAATTGCCTCAAAAAAACATGCAATTAACAATAATAAGTTGGCGACATCGCGCCATATTTTTGGCGTGATTTACGGATTTCATCTGAGTCAATATTTTGATATTTTTATGTAGAGAAGAAAATATTGGTTAAAAAGAGGCGGAATATACTATTTTCACTGATGTTGTTTTTTGATACACCTCAAAAAATACTGTGATGCACTTCAGCTAAGGTGTAGACAGAGTAAACTTTTTAAAGAGTTACAGAGTCAGGATATAATCTTGAGACGGGACAAAGGGAGGGGTAATAATGTTTAAAGTAAAGATCTTAGAAACCGAAGAAGAGAAAAAAGAACTATATGCAACGAGATATAAAATCTTTGTTGAACAGGAAAAATCAGTACCTGCTGAAAATTATAAGGACGGTTTATTAAAGGACCATTCTGATGATCATGCTTACCAAATCGGTTGTTATGAAGGCAGTTTATTAGTTGGGTTTATGACTTTAATTGTGAAAAAAGATGATGAATTATTAGAGGTTGAACAAACTCATAATTTGAAACCGCAAGCTAATGAAAAATATGCAGAAGTCATGAGATTAGTCGTGTTAGAAACATCTTTTACTAAAACGATTTCAATGAAAGGTAAAGTAATGAACCTTCTATTTGATACAGTGAAAGATATTATTATCTCTGAAAATATTACTCATCTTCTCTTGCAGAGCAGAGAGAAATCTAAAAAAATGTACGAAAAAATAGGGTTTAAACAAATCGGTGATTATAAATTATACAGAGAAAAATCGTACCAATGTCCTATGAAACTTGACGTAATGAAAGTAAGCGAAAAGGTAGTAAATATATCGGAATTTATTTAATGAAAGGGATGGAGCAAATGAGTCTGGAAACATTAATTAGTGTAGAAAAAAAAGAAAAGCTAGTGGGAATGATCGCGGAAATCTTGGAAGTGGAACCAGAAGAAATAAAGGATGATACAGATCTGGTTGAAGAATTAGATGCTGACTCAATGATGGCTTTAGAAATCTTAGCCTGTGTCGAAAAGGAGTTTCAAATAAAAATACCGGAAGAAGAGTTACAAAACTTCACCACAGTAAATAATATTATTTCAATTATTGAAGAAAGAATAACGGAAAAATAATATGAATTCATTGTCGCATGATGAGGTTTTAGAGAAATTACCGCAGAGATACCCTTTTGTAATGATAGATCGAGTGATCGAGGCTAATGAAACTTACATAACAGCTATGAAAAATGTATCAGGAAATGAACCGTGCTTCCAAGGGCATTTCCCTGAAAAGAAAATATTTCCGGGTGTGTATATTACAGAAGCGATTGCTCAAACAGCTATTCTTTTGTTTTCACAGAACGAAAATTCTGCAGAAACAAAACAAACTCTTCCTCTCCTTTACCACACAAATGTGAAATTTAAAAAGCCAATTGTACCTGGAGATCAAATGATTATTACATTAAATATAATAAAGAAAATTAGTAAGGCTGCAATTGTGAAAGCTGAAGTGAAAGTAGATGATTCTAAATGTGCATCGGGAGAATTGACCTTTACACTTGTGGGAGATGAATAATTTGAAAAGAGTTGTAGTAACCGGTACAGGAGCTATTACTTCAATAGGCCTTAATTCAAAAGATTTTTGGAGATCTTGTTTGAGTGGAGAGTCCGGCATTTCACCTATTCAAAAAGACGGACTTCAATTATTGGATCCTAAATATGGCGGTCAAATTCATAACTTCAATGCTTCTGAATGGATTAAAGTTAACGATTATAAGTCAATTGGAAGAGGTTCTCAATTATTAATTGCAAGTATGTATGATGCAATCAAAAATGCTGAATTGAAGCCTGAAACTTATAAAATGGCAGATTTATATGTTGGAACCACTATGGGTGAAATATCCATTGAAAAAACTGACTATAATCGTCATTTGGAAGAAGCTAGCCCTCAACATCTTTTAGACCAAGGATTCTTGCATACGTTATTAGCAAATGCCTGCAGAGAATTTGAGTTGCAGGGAGAGACAATGCTTGTTGCAAACGCTTGTTCTGCAGGTAATTATGCAATTATTCAAGGTTATGAAAAGATAAGAAACGGAGAACAATCTATCTGTTTTACAGCAGGAGAAGATCCTTTCTCGACTATTGCTTATTACGGGTTTAACCGATTAAAGGCTATTGCAGCAAAAGAATGTAAACCATTTGATGCTCACAGAGATGGAATGCTTGTTGCTGAAGGAGCGGGCTGTTTAGTATTAGAAGAATTAGAACACGCCCAACAAAGAGGGGCTAATATCCTGGCAGAAGTTAAAGGGTATGGAGTTTCATGTGATGCCTATCATATCACTGCGCCGCATCCTAATTCGACAGGGATAATACAAGCCATGGAAAAAGCTGTAAAAAAGGCTGGTATTACAACTGATGATGTAGATTACATCAGCGCTCATGGTACAGGTACTCAAGCCAATGATAAAGCGGAGTCGTTTGCAGTTAACCAATTATTTAATAAAAAAGTGCCGATGAGTTCAATTAAGTCCATGATAGGTCATTCTATGGGGGCGGCAAGTCTTCTTGAAGCGATTGTATGTTGTAACGCTGTAAAAGAAGACGTTGCACCTCCAACAATAAACTTTGAACTAAAAGATATAAATTGTGATGTGGATTGTATTCCGAATAATAAACGGTCATTTCCTATTGAGTATGCTATGAATAATTCTTATGCTTTTGGTGGCGCCAATTCCAGCATCATTTTTAAGAAATTCAGAGACAATTGCTAAAAATGGAGATGAGTAAAAATGAATATTATTGGAAGAGGTAAAGTCCTTTCTGAAACAATAAGCGTGGAGAGCATAAGAAATAACGTAGAGATAAACGGTATTCTTGAACCTGAGAATTTTGATATAAAACAGTATGTTAAATATAAAGGACTCCGTTCATTAACAAAAGCAACTAATTTAGCAATTGCATCAATAAGTGAGGCAATTACAGATGCGGGAAGCAGATACAGTGAACATTCTCCAGAAAGAATCGGTGTTTTTGTGGGAAGTACATTAAACCCTTTGGATGCCGCTTATCACTTTATGACAGATGTCTATGAAGCTTCTCCGGATTTTGTGAGTCCGGTTAAATTCTCTAGTTCCGTATTAAATAATATTTCCGGATGGGCTTCCATTGTTTACGGGATAACAGGCTTAAACTCAACTGTAATTTCAGGAAATCTTTCTGGAATAGACGCTTTGAAAATGGCAGTTTCATACATAAATAATAATGTTATTGATGTTGCCATTGTGACTGCTGTTGAGGGAAACGAAGCAGGATCCATTTATCAACAAGGGAACCTTCAAAAAAAAGTAAATGCTGTTACAGGTGCAATTTCGTTTATTATAGAAAAAGATGATAAAAACTATCCAATTATAGAAAATATAAATAGTTTCCAACATACTGAAGATAATAGAGATAAAATCATTATGAACTTAGAAAAAGATTTAAATGACGGAATAACAAAAAATTTAATTTATGGTTCAAATAATTGCAATGATGAAATCATTTTTAACTATTTAAAAAGCAAAAAATTTGACGATGAATTAAATATATTGGATATATCTCGAAGCTCCGGGATGTCCAATGCTTTATCCGGGTTTTTGAAGTTGCTGGTATCAATGGACATGGAAGGTGAAACATTAGTGATCGAGACGAATGAAGTTGGAAACGATAGCATCATTAAAATAAATTCAAAAATTAGTTGAGGATCAGATTATGAAAAAAATAGCCATTATAACGGGTGGTACCGGAGATTTAGGACAATCACTTATTGATAAATTTCATCATAATAATTATATTGTTTATTTTACGTATCTCGGAAATGTCGAGAGAGCTAAAATGATTGAAGAAAAATACCCTGGAACAAAAGCTATAAAGGTCGATGTCAGAGAATACAGCCTTGTGAAAGAATTTATCGAGCAAATATATAACACGCATGAACGAATAGATTGTCTGATTAATAATGCCGGAATTAATAAAGATAAAACAATTTCCTTTATGAATCAAAAGTCTTGGTCAGAAGTGATCGATACAAATCTGAACGGTACTTTCAATTGTTGTAAATTCGTCTCGAAATATATGATCAATCAAGGTTATGGTTCAATTATTAATATGTCCTCGGTTTCAGGTATAAAAGGTATTGAAGGTCAGACTAATTATGGTGCGGCAAAAGCAGGGGTTAACGGGCTAACAAAAACATTAGCGAAAGAGTTGGCAAAGTATAATGTTAGGGTCAATTCCGTTTGCCCAGGCTTTATAGAATCAGACATGACAAGTAATTTGGACGAGGACAGGATGATTAATCTTATCCCAATGCAGTATGTAGGAAGTCCGGATGATGTAAGTGAATTATCACTTTTTTTGGCGGAAAATAGATCCAAATACATCACTGGGCAAATGATTGCAGTTGACGGAGGACTAACAATCTAGCATAATTTAGTAATCTTACTTTTCGAGGTGAACAGAATGGGAGAAGAACAAGACATTATAACAGTAACGGATCTGCGTAAAAAATATGGATCATTTGAAGCAGTGAAAGGGGTATCCTTTTCTGTCAAACGCGGCGAACTGTTTGCATTTCTGGGAACGAACGGTGCAGGGAAATCGACCACTATCGATATTCTCTGTACGCTGATTAAAAAGACATCCGGAAAAGTGGTAATAGACGGTTATACGCTTGGTGAGGGGAAAGAGAATAATCATATCCGCAAAAAGATCGGAGTTGTTTTCCAAGAGAGCATTTTGGATGAACGATTGACCGTTTATGAAAATATCATGAACCGCGGACAATATTATCATTTAAGCAAGGCACAAGTGCAAGAGAACTATCAGTTTGTAACAGACTATTTAAAATTGGATGATATTAAGGAGAAAAAATACAGCGATTTGTCAGGCGGACAAAGAAGAAGAGCTGATATTGCCCGTGCCATCATCCATAAACCGACTATATTATTTTTAGATGAGCCTACTACAGGTCTTGATCCGCAAACGAGAGTATTTGTTTGGAATGCGATTAAAAGGCTGCAGGAAGAAACAAACATGACGATCTTTTTAACGACCCATTACATGGAGGAGGCCGCTGTGGCTGATAACGTTGTGGTCATCAAAGAAGGACGTCTGATCGCAGAGGGTACACCGAGTCAGCTGAAAGATCAATATGCGTTTGACAGTCTGCATATGATGTTTAAGCAAGGCGTTGATCCGACGGCATGGTTTGAAAATAAACAACTGGATTTTACGGTTAAAAACTCTATTTATTCTCTTCGTGTAGAGTCCACTCTCCATGCGCTGGACATTTTGAAAGGTCTTGAAGGAAAAATTGAATCTTTCGAGGTGGTTAAAGGGAATATGGATGATGTGTTTATCCATATTATCGAGGAACAAGGAAGCAGTTTGCCAGTAAAGGGGAGCATTGCATAAATGAAGTCTTTATCCAGTTTAATCAGCAGAAATATAAAAATATACTTCCGTGATCGAACGCTTTTGCTTCTTTCTTTGCTGTCAGTATTTATCGTCATTCTGTTATATGCCGTGTTCTTACAGCAGACACAGCTGGACGCCATTAAGGCCTTGGTCGGTTCGACAGATGATTCCAAAGCAATGGTGAACGAATGGATGGTGGCGGGATTGCTGTCCATTACAGCTGTGACAACGACTTTAGGCGCTTTCGGAATTATGGTGAAAGATAAAGAAAGCAAGAGAACGTATGACTTTTTAACAGCTCCTTTATCAAGGGCGACCATCCAATTGAGTTATGTCATTCATTCATTTGTCATCGGCTTGATCTTTTCTTTCATCGCCTTTTTAGGCTGTGAAATTTTTCTCGTTTCAACAGGCAGCAAGCTTTTAAGCGGTACAGATATACTTGAAGTATTGGGGATCATTATTCTTTCAGTTGCACTGTCAAGTTCCATAAATTTATTTTTAACGCTGTTTATTCACACACAAAATGCATTTTCGACGTTAAGTACGATTGTCGGAACAGCCATCGGTTTTTTATGCGGAGTATATGTGCCGATCGGCGGCGTACCGGTGTTTGTGCAGAAGATTATTATGTATTTCCCTATCAGCCACACCGCCGTTCTGTTCAGAAAAGCGTTTATGACAGACTCAGTTGATAAAGTATTTAAACATGCTTCCACAACCCAAATACAGGAATATGAAAAGCATTACGGGATCGTCTACAAGTTAAACGGCCATTTTATCAGTACGGCTGCGAGCTTGTGGGTCATTGTCATTACAGCTATCATATTTACCGTCATATCTATTGTCATATTTAAAAAACAAAATAAATGACCTCTTCAGACGATACATAACGATGTAACAGGCAGCATCCGTTTACTGGATGCTGCCTGTTTTGTTTATCATTATTCTTTTTGTGCTCAATTCTTAATTCCTCAAAGAGTTCTCGGTTTTCTCTTGAAAAAGTTTTGAAGATATCTTTACTTACACTGTATCGGACTGGTATATTTTGCGAATAAATCAGTTGACATTTGGTGTCTTGAAGTGATAGAGAACCATGGTAGAGTCATCTAATACTTCTGCATAAAGATATATTTTTGTCCATTCACAATGTATGATGTCATTTAATTTTTCACCAATAATGTGGTGCAAATCTTGCATTTGCTTAGTTTCCAACTTTTTCACCTTCAATTGTCGAGAAATCCTAGTTATAAAAAATAGCCCAGCAGGGAACTGCTGAGCCATTATTGATTTATAGACCGAAGTAGCTTATTACAAATTCTTTGTCGTCCTCATCTTCAGCAAAATCCCCAAGTTTTGATATTCCCATACCACTTGCCGTTGTGTTCCGTTTAAGTCTGAGGCGATGACATCGGTGTAATCGTAGTCAATTGAGAATTTACCGCTTCGTTCGAGATGCAAAGTGAGGTTTGTCCATAAGTCCTCGTTGTTTGTTTTAAATTCATCCCGTAACTCTTCAAAGTAATCATGCAAT
Source organism: Bacillus sp. KICET-1 (assembly GCF_027721405.1). Classification (NCBI taxonomy): domain Bacteria; kingdom Bacillati; phylum Bacillota; class Bacilli; order Caryophanales; family Bacillaceae; genus Bacillus; species Bacillus sp. KICET-1. Next base: position 171,000 of record NZ_CP113515.1, on the reverse strand, counting down.
TCATATAGAAGTTCGTCATATATATCTTCATCAACATTAAAATGTTCAGGAATATCGTGTGAATATATATATTCCTGATTTTGTGGAGTAGTAAAGAAGAAGTAAACTTCTGAAGAATCATCTAAAATTTCGGCATAAAGAGCAACCTTCTCCCACTCAGACGGAATGATTTCATTTATTCGCTCAGCGATTTTTTGATATAGTACTCCCATCTTTTCAGTTTCCACAATATCAGAATCCTTTTTAATTTTTTATATGTTTAGATACTCTTCTATGAATTTTCTATCTTCCTCATCAGCTGGCAGTATGCCGAGATTTTGATATTTCCAAACATCTCGTCTTTGAAGGTCATCAAGTTCAGAGGATAAAACATCATCATCATTATAATCAATTGAAAACTTTCCGGTATTTTCTAATTTTAAAGTGAGATTTGTCCAAATATCTTGATTGCCTAGTTTAAATTCTTCTTTTAGTTCTTCAAAAAGCTCTTGAAGTTCAATTAGCAGTTGATCGTAAATCTCTTCGCTCACATCAAAATGTTCAGGTATATTATGAGAAAATAAATAATCACTGTTATTTGGTGTTGTAAAATAAAAGTATATATCCGCTGAGTCATCAAGTATTTCAGCATATAAAGCGATCTGTTCCCATTGAGATGGAATCATTTCATTTAGATGTTCAGCAATCTTTTGATATAGTTCACCCATTTTTTGAGTTTCCATTGATGATCCTCTACCTTTGAATTGTTGAAGCCATTATTTAATATTTAGATAATCCTTAACAAATTCTTTGTCCTCTTCATCTTCAGGGTAAATACCCAAGTTATTGTACTCCCAAATCATTTGTCTTTCGTATTCGTCCAAACTAGATTCAATAACATCTTCATAATCATAATCAATTGAGAACGTTCCATTGCTTTCAAGATTCAGTGTCAAATTTGTCCATGCTTCGGGATTATTTTCTTTAAATTCATTGTGTAACTGTTTAAATAACTCTTGAAGATCTAATAATAGTTCTGTATAAATTTTTTTACTAACTTGAAATTGTTCTGGAATGTCGTGAGAGTATATATATTCATCGTTTTCTGGTGTTTGAAAGAAAAAATACACTTCTCTGGAGCCGTCTAATATTTCTGCATAAAGAACAACTTTGCTCCATTCGGAAGGAATTATTTTTCCTATGGCATCAGTTATTTTTAGATAAGCTTTTCCTAACATCATTATCCCAACTTTATTAAATTGGATTTTCAGGATATTCTTCTGAATATTTTTTTATTAATTTTTGTAATGATGGATCCATAGGTTCTTCCCCTAAATATTTAAATTTCCAGATGATAAGCTGATCACTGAAACTATAATCTGTCTTAAACCAATCTGTATAATCAAAGTTGACAGTTAATTTTCCTGATCGTTCTAGGCTAAGAGTGAAGGAGTAAAAGAATTCTTGATCATGATCTTTGAAAACATCTCTCATTTTTTCGCTTAGTTTAAATAATTCCATCTCATTCTGATCGAATTCATTTTCGTCAATATCAAATTCAAAAGGAATTTCAAGACTGTACTTAAAATGAATAGGTTCATTTTGAGAATTATAAAAAAAGTAAGTGCCTCCGCCTGTCTCTGAAACCTGAGCATAGAACAAAAATTTCTCCCATGGTTCTGGTATCATTTCGTTAACGGTTTCAGCTATGCTTCTATATAATGCATTTAATTCATTTTCCAACAAGAATCAGCCTCCAGCATTATAATTGGTAATTTGTAAGGATCATTTGTATCAAAAAAACCCCCCAATAAAGGAGGGGGAATTTTAATTTTGAGAATTTAGATATTGTTCTAAAAAGGATTTTAAAGGTTTACTCTTAGGATAAATTCCTACATTTTTATAAGTCCAGATTGTTTGTCTTTGAGAGATGGTATATGGAGATTGAATAACGTCTTCATAATTATAATCTATCGAGAATTCTCCGCTTATCGCCAGATTAAGTGTTAAATTAGTCCATATATCTTGATTGTTTTCTTTAAATTCATCTCGTAATTCCTCGAATAAGTCATGCAAGTCAAATAACAGCCCCTCATAAATCTCCTCACTGACATGGAAATGCTCAGGAATGTTATGAGAATAGATAAAATCTTCACTATGTGGAGTATTGAAATAAAAGAAAACCTCAGATGAATCGTCGAGAATTTCAGCATAAAGAATAACTTTTTTCCATTCAGAAGGAATGATTTCGTTAATGCCTTCTGCTATCTGTTGATATAGATCACCCATTTTTTTTGTCTCCATATTAACCTCCGACCTGGTTTTTAATTCTCATAAGTTTAGGTTCTTGATCACCAATTTTATATTTCACCCTAAAAGCAGTGGGTCTTAATGAATCTCCTTTATACAATGCGTTGATTTCAACTGATACTTTTTGAGGAGGGTCTGCTTGTAAAGCCGCTGCCCAATCCTGCTCCATTTTATACCATTTCCCGCCGCTCCTATTAATCTGAGAATTCATCGGCACGATGTTGTCGAATTGGCCTGAGCCTTTGAATTGAGTGGCGATTAGGTGGCCTCCGTCGTCATCTGTCAGACGGTCTGGTTTACCTGCTTTTGACTGTGCATATTGGTTGCGTTTTGCTTCTCCCAGCTGCAAGTCTGCTTTGACACTTGTAATTCTACCATAGTTGTCAGTGGTGTACGTGTAGCCTTCTTTTGTTTTATAGATGACATTCGGCTTCAATACTTTCTTTCTGGTCCATTTCGCAAAATGCTCGCCGTATTTGACCGTTACCGGCGGTACATGCGGTGCCGGTGTCCGCCTGCCGCTTGCGGAGGTTCCGTACGGTTTCGGCAGGATGACCTTGGCGAATTTCTGAAGTCCTTCTTTAAGTGTGACCCCGTTGACAGCATTGTAAGGCACGCCCGCCGGCACTAAGTCGTGACGCGGATGATACGGGAGCATATCAGCCAAGGTGAGATCTCCGATTTGATGTAACTTGTTTTTGACACGTTTTTTTGATACTTCCATGCCTGTGTTTACTTTTTGTTTGATGTGATCAACGGTTTGTTTTGAGACTGTTATCGCTTTTTGAGCTGTGGCGGATTTGATTGCTGCTGTTTTGACTTTGGTTGTCACTTTGGCGGCTGTGCCTGTTTTTGAGACGGCGCCGACGCCTTTTGTGCCGACAACTGATGTCACAACGGTGCCCACTGCATATGACACCCATCTTGCTCTGGAGTAGGTGTCGCCATTCACCATGTCTTTTTGGTACGATTCTTCGATTGCCGCTGAAATGGCTTCATACGTTTTGATCGGGTGAGCCATCGCTCCTGTAATGGCTTCAACCGTTCCGCCCGGATCTGTGACCATATCCCACAGGCCTGTGACCGCGTCTTTTCCGGAATCATAAAGGCCGACGGCAACGCCTTTGAAACCGTCTGTAAGTTCACGCGTGTTTTCAATTTGAGTGAAGTAGCGCTGCTGTTCTTTTGTCAGGTTTTTATAGCCGATCGTTTTGGCCATTGAGTAGAATTCATCAGCATTCGCATAATCGTAGTTTTTCAGTCTTTCTTTCAGTTTTTCAATCTCCCGCTCTTTCGCTTCTTCGTTTTTAATCGTCAAATAAGCATCCGAATGTCTTGCAATCTCGCCTTTCTTCTTATGGATGTCGCTTTCTCGATACGCTTTGGCGTTGTAGTGAAGCGGCGTGGCGCTTTTTCCTTTGCCCGTGGCGTTTTGGAGCTGCTGAAAGTCGGCTTGGAGGAACTGTTCGTTTGCTTCGGTTTCTGCGTATTCTTTCGTTAGATCGTGATCAAGTTTGCCGAGTTTATGTATCGTTTTGCTTCTTTTTTTGTCAGCTGAAGAAAGCTTCTGATCTGTGCTTTCGGTTGAAAACAGATCAAGCGAGATGATGTCTTCGATCTCTCCGAGGATGGAGCGCATGTCCTTTTTCTGCTCTTCCATAATCGCCTTTGATTTACTGAGGGCGTGGGTGAGCTCATGCTCCAGAAATGATTCCTCCACATGCGAATTGGAAAGTCCGGCGTCTTCGACCTTGCCGGGAAGGCTTGTGAGAAATGCGATTTTCATATCGATCAGATCAAGCCAGCTGTCTGTGACGCCGGCGTGGTCCTTGAAAAAAGCTTTGATGTTATTTGCGCCCCGGCCTGAGAAATCATTGTCACCGAGATCAGCCATGCCTTGAAATGCTTTTTTCAGATTAACCATCTGGCCGCGCAGTTTTTTGTATTCACCCGCGCGCTGTTTGGCAGCGGCGAGGAGGCTGTTTGCTTCGAAAACTTTCATGACCATATCCTTTCATTCGGGGGTTTATAGAGGGAAAGATTAAGAAACTTATCAGAGACTGTGCAAACATAGGAATAGGGTTTCCCTGAATCTATAAAGCCTCAATATTCTTTTCGATTTTTTGAATGACTTGTCTGAGCCATAGTATTGGGGATAGTCCGTAACTATTGATATCTACACCATCTGCAGATTCTTCTATAAAATCATTTTTTTCTTCATCTGAGTAATCGCTATTTATAAACGTTTTGAGTGCTACTACATCGTTTTCTTGTTCTTTTTTAGGTATCTCTGCTAAGTATTCTCCAAGAGCTGACTCAGGAGTGTCTATATCTTGATGGAAAATCCCTCCCAAAAATTGAAATACAGGTTCAGAAATATTTGTTTCAATCATTGATCTCACCTCGTGGGATAGCCTGTTAATATAAAGCTACCATCATTTTTCTTTTTCAATATAATTTTAGCATTAGTTAAGTCAGAAATTTCGGCTGAACCTTTGGTAATTCCTCGGCCTAACACTTCTGATCCTTTATAGGAGAGTACCAAAGGTTTCTTTACATCATTATTTAACCATTTTTCTATTTTATCTTTATTATCTGATAAGGTAATATTAGCAACCTTTTCTGCAGTTGCTCTATCCTTAAAAGATGATGATCCGGATATTTTCTTGTTACTCATTTTGCTTTTTTCAAGCCTTTCCATGAGTTCTTGGTCGCTCTTACCAACATGTCTTTCTATAAGGTGTCCGCCTTTTGCTTCGTGAGCAGCTAAGCCACCGCCTGGTGCGAGAGGGGTACTATCACCTTGTTTGACATTACCTACGGCCGTACTGTTAGAAGTTTCAGACTTACTGAGCACACTCTCTTTTTTATCTTCAATAATACTTTTCAACAAAGGCGTATTCTTCACATTGTGAGTATTTTCAATATTCTGTGCTATTCCGGCAAGCGCGGGTTCGTACTTGTTTTTCGAAACGGAATTAATATAGTCATTTCCTTTTTCAATCCCGGTTTTTACATGTTTTGCAGCCGCTTTTTCTCCGGCTTCCAAGACGTTATCCACTTTGGCGGCACCTGTTTTCGCGAGTTTGCTTGAGACTTTCACAGCTGAGCCGGAACCTTTGAGTCCGACAATGCTCCCGATGGCGTAGGTGATGTAATGTGATCTTGAATACGCATCCCCGTTAACCATTTTATCATTCCATGAATCCGCCAGGTTTGTCCATATGATTTTTGCGTAGGAGGGCGTGTTCAATACAGCCGATATGGTTTTAGTGACTTTTTGTTCATCAGAGAGATGGTAAAAATCCCATGCGCCGACAGCCAGATCTTTGACGCCTGTTATGGTGTCTTTCCCGACATCATAAAGGCCGACGCCTACTCCTTTAACGATATCCCAAGCCGTTTCTCCGACTTCTTCGAGCTGTTTTGCTTGTTCAAGCTGCATCACATATTGCACCTGAGCGGGTTCAAGGTTTTCATAGCCGATCTTTTTCGCGATTTCCAAATATTCATCCGGATCGGTGACACCATCGGCCAGCTTTTTCTTCAGATCCTTGATCTCCCGCTCTTTCGCTTCTTCCTTTTTAATCGTCAAATAAGCATCTGAATGTCTTGCAATCTCGCCTTTCTTCTTATGGATGTCGCTTTCACGGTACGCTTTGGCGTTGTAGTGAAGCGGCGTGGCGCCTTTTCCTTTGCCTGTAGCGTTTTGGAGCTGCTGAAAGTCGGCTTGGATGAACTGTTCGTTCGCTTCGGTTTCTGCGTATTCTTTCGTTAGATCGTGATCAAGTTTGCCGAGTTTATGTATCGTTTCGATTCTTTTTTTGTCAGCTGAAGAGAGCTTCTGATCTGTGCTTTCGGTTGAAAACAGATCAAGCGAGATGATGTCTTCGATCTCTCCGAGGATGGAGCGCATGTCCTTTTTCTGCTCTTCCATAATCGCCTTTGATTTACTAAGGGCGTGGGTGAGCTCATGCTCCAGAAATGATTCCTCCACATGCGAATTGGAAAGTCCGGCGTCTTCGACCTTGCCGGGAAGGCTTGTGAGAAATGCGATTTTCATATCGATCAGATCAAGCCAGCTGTCTGTGACGCCGGCGTGGTCCTTGAAAAAAGCTTTGATGTTATTTGCGCCCCGGCCTGAGAAATCATTGTCACCAAGGTCAGCCATACCTTGAAACGCTTTTTTCAGATTAACCATCTGGCCGCGCAGTTTTTTGTATTCACCCGCGCGCTGTTTGGCAGCGGCGAGGAGGCTGTTTGCTTCGAAAACTTTCATGACCATATCCTTTCTTTTGTTCGATATCAAAATTTTACCACGTGAGTCGGGATATACAGTGTAGGAAATAGGTAATAAGAATAAAATGAATCTTTTGGCTTGCGACTTCCTTCCTGTATGAAGGGAGGCTTTTTATGTTTTGTACAATAACCTTCAAATTCGGCTTACTGCGCTCCGGTGATTTTAAGCGTGCCTGTTTTTTCTAATGTCTTACACTCGAAACAACCTAACCGCTGAGGTATAATAGAAGCAGAGTATTTATCATACAGATTCAATTCGTGAAAGAGAGTGGAACAAAATGGGCCGTAAGTGGAACAATATTAAAGAAAAGAAAGCATCGAAGGACGCAAATACGAGCCGGATTTACGCGAAGTTCGGCCGTGAGATTTATGTGGCGGCAAAACAGGGCGAGCCAGATCCGGAATCGAACCAGGCGTTAAAAGTGGTGCTTGAGCGCGCGAAGACGTACAGTGTGCCGAAAAATATTATTGAGCGTGCGATTGAAAAGGCGAAAGGCGGCGCGGAGGAGAACTTTGACGAGCTGCGTTACGAAGGTTTCGGGCCGAACGGTTCAATGATCATCGTTGATGCGTTAACGAATAATGTAAACCGCACGGCGCCTGAAGTGCGCGCCGCATTCGGGAAAAACGGCGGAAATATGGGTGTGAGCGGGTCTGTCGCTTACATGTTTGATGCGACCGCCGTTATCGGCGTTGAAGGCAAGACGGCGGATGAAGCGCTGGAATTGCTGATGGAAGCTGATGTGGACGTGCGCGATATTTTAGAAGAGGATGACAGTGTTATCGTGTATGCCGAGCCTGACCAATTCCATGCCGTGCAGGAGGCATTCAAAAATGCCGGCGTTGAAGAGTTCACGGTTGCGGAGCTGACGATGCTTGCGCAAAATGAAGTTGAGCTTCCGGAAGATGCGAAAGCTCAATTTGAAAAGCTGATCGATGTGCTGGAAGATCTCGAAGACGTACAGCAGGTTTATCACAATGTAGATTTAGGCGAATAAAGACAAACAGGCCGGGGCGGCATAAGTTCCGGCCTTTTTATTTTGCTTACGCGGTCGGCCTGTATCGTATGTCTCCGTAAGCAATTATTGATTATTTCGCCAAAACTGGGCGGATGCCCATACGTTTCCTTCCGGATGTCATAAACTGGACTGTAACCTATGTGAAGGAGCGATAAGTCATGAATGAAAGAAGACCGATTTACGGCGGAGGCTTTGGCGGCGGCTATGGAGGCTTCGGAGGCTACCCGGGGTACGGTTTTGGCGGCTATGGAGGCTTCGGAGGATATCCGGGATACGGTTTCGGCGGAGGCTACGGCTACCCGGGATACGGTTTTGGCGGTTACGGCGGTTTTGGCGGCTACGGCGGCTACGGAGGCTTCGGGGGATATCCGGGGTACGGTTTTGGCGGCTATGGCGGAGGCTACGGCGGCTACCCGTTCCATCATCATCATCGGGACAGCCAATATATCTGACCATTCGGGAAAAAGCACTCTTGGAACAGCAGGAGTGCTCTTCTCATGTTCTTGCAGCTGTGTTACGATTGGAGCAAAATCATCAAGTACATAAGGCTTTCTGTAAATCATGAGCAAGCTCACAAACCTTTTCTTTCTGTTGTTTATAAACTGAAAAGCATGATCTGTAAAAATCTCTTTATCGGGAGGTTTTACATGTGAGAAGTGAAGACGAAATGATGAAATTGATTCTTGATATTGCGATGAAGGACGAGAGAATCCGTCTTGTCACTTTAGAGGGATCAAGAACCAATAAAAATGTACCGAGAGACAGATTTCAAGACTATGATATTTCTTATTTTGTGACCGATATGGACTCCTTCACATCTGACGACAGCTGGCTGGATCAGTTTGGCGAAAGAATGATGATGCAAAAACCTGAAGATATGGAACTTTTCCCTCCGGAACTCGGAGACTGGTTCTCCTATCTAATGCTATTTAAAGATCATCATAAAATCGACTTAACTTTGATCCCTCTGAGTCAAACATAGGATTATTTTACACAGAGTGATGGTTTGGCGGAAATAGTATTAGACAAGGATGACCGAATCAACCATAAGATTATTGCGAGTGATGAACAATATCATATAAAGAAACCGACTCCCCGAGAGTTTGATGATTGCTGTAATGAATTTTGGATGGTTTCAACCTATGTGATTAAAGGATTAATGCGTAAAGAAATACTGTTTGCGCTGGATCATATGAATGACATTTTAAGGCCTAATGTTTTGCGTATGATTGCGTGGAATATCGGGATAGAGAATCAGTTTTCATTAAGTGTAGGGAAGAATTATAAGTATATTCAACATTACATGAATGCGAAAGATTGGGAAATCCTGCTGAATACTTATGTCGGCAATACTTATGAAAGCGTGTGGAAGGCATTGTTTGACTGCCAAGGTCTCTTCAGAGCATATTCAAAGTCAGTGGCTGTTTTATTGAGATATGAATATCCTGAATATGATCAACAAATTACGGAATATACATTGAAACATTATCAGCGCTTTCAATCAGATTTTTCATTATGATTTTTTTACTTCAAATTCCAGATGAGTTACATTGAGTCCGTTTTTAACGGGCTTTTTTATTTTCTTACAGGGCATAAATGCCGATACGGATTCATACCTATTAAGGTCATGTGTTTAGGAAAGGAGGATCGTAATGAAAGAAAATCAGCCGTTTACACCGGTCAAATCCTATAAACCCTTCCACAGCCGGTTTGATCCCTGCCCGCCGATCGGGAGAAAATATTACAGAACGCCGCCGCATCTTTATATGCGGTTTCAGCCGTATCACTTGGAGCAGTTTTCCCCGATGGAGGCATTGAGAAAAGGGACCCTTTGGAAGGATCTTTACGATTTCTATGATAATCCTTATCGGGGGGGAATCGAATATGGCGAAAAAGATTGATGATGAATACTATCGGCTGCTGGAACAAATCCAGGCGGCGGACTTTGTCTTGGTGGAGCTGACGCTTTATCTGGATACACATCCCCATGACCGTCTCGCGCTTCAGCAGTTTCATGAATATTCCCGGTACTCAAGACAGCTGAGAAAGCGGTTTGAGCCTGAGTACGGACCGCTTCTGCAATTCGGCGTGAGTCAGGTCGGCGCTCAATGGGACTGGGGCCGCGGTCCTTGGCCATGGCAAGTATAAGGAGGGATCTGTAAATGTGGGTATATGAAAAAAAGCTGCAGTATCCGGTTAAAGTGAGTACATGCAACCCGATGCTGGCTAAGTTTCTCATTGAACAATACGGCGGGGCGGACGGCGAATTGGCCGCAGCGCTCCGGTACTTAAACCAGCGCTACACGATTCCTGACAAGGTGATCGGCCTGCTGACGGATATCGGCACGGAGGAGTTTGCGCATTTAGAAATGATTGCGACGATGATTTATAAGCTGACAAAAGATGCGACCCCGGAGCAGCTGCGTGATGCAGGGCTCAGTGATCATTACGTCAACCATGACAGCGCGCTGTTTTATCACAATGCGGCCGGAGTTCCGTTCACAGCGTCTTACATACAGGCGAAGGGAGATCCGATCGCTGATTTATATGAGGATATTGCGGCTGAAGAAAAGGCGAGAGCGACGTATCAATGGATTATTGATATTTCCGATGATCCTGACCTGAATGATTCACTCCGTTTTCTGCGTGAGCGTGAAATCGTCCACTCTATGCGTTTCAGGGAAGCGGTTGAGATTTTAAAAGAAGAACGTGATAAGAAGAAAATTTTTTAAACGGCCCTCAAACATGACGGCTGTTTTTTTCCTTTCAGCGTTTGGTCTATAATAAAGGTGTCGAATATTCTGATTACAGGAGGATTTTATGACACCATTTACGATCACGGAGGAGAAGGCGGGGGCATTCCGGGTCACCTCCGCCCGGAAGGATGATGAAAAAGAGGTCATGGATCTGCTCGTGCAAGCGGCAGAATGGCTTCGCGATAAAGGGTCGAACCAGTGGAGCGGCCTTCTGCAAGGGGAAGATACCCACAATATGCGGGAGGCGATCGCCACAGGGTATGTTTTTTTATTCAGGCAGAATGAAGAGCTGGCCGGCGTCGTCATGCTGCTTCCCGAAGCAAGCGGGTGGGACAGACGTCTTTGGGGCGATGAAGGACATGAGGAGTCGGTATATCTCCACCGGCTGGCGATTAACAGGCGGTTTGCAGGCGAGAGGCTCGGCCGGACAATCATGACTTGGGCGGAGACGGGTGTGTCTTGTCCGGGAAAAACGAAAATCCGGCTCGATTGCGTGTCCGAAAACAAGGCGCTTCAGTCGTTTTACAGCGGAATGGGGTACGAATCAAAAGGACTCGCGCCGGGTTATCATTTGTTTGAAAAAAAGATGAGCAAATAAAAAGCTCCTCATGACGGAGGTGCAAAAGACATGGGGTTTTTTTATCTGATCTGTCTGGCCGCATTTTGTCTTAACTTTGCCGTATCGGCTGTGCTCCGTAAGAAATGGCCGAAAAAGATGTGGCCTGAGTGCCTTTTGGCGGTGCTGGGCCTGACTGCTTTCGGTACGGTTGTTTACAGCATTTTCGGTGTCGGCGGCTGGGAAGGAATGGGCTTGGGGCTTGCCGCGATGTTTGCGGGTTCCGGAGCGGCCGCCGGTTATGCCGCTGAGGTGTGCTTACGGGTCGTCAGATCGAATCAAAAACAGTAAGCAGAAGTGAAAAAACGCGGCCTCGGCTGCGTTTTTTTGTGTGTTGCCGGCCGCTGTATAGAAAACAGGCGAATGTCCATAATGGTAATGACTTTTAAGAAGAAGGTGCGAATATGGGACATTTACTTACAGTGGCTTGGGAGTTAGTATGCGGTTTGGGTATTTTATTTGTGATTTTAAAATTGCTTGGAAAAACTCAATTCTCGCAAATTACGCCGTTTGATTTTATTTCTGCGCTCATCCTCGGCGAACTGGTCGGAAATGCGGTGTATGATAAAAACGTCAGGATTATTGAAATCATTTTTGCTTCCCTGTTATGGGGGGTTTTAATTTATCTCATCGAACTGATTACGCAGAAAGTAAAAAGCACCAGAAAGCTGTTGGAAGGCGAGCCGAGTATTATCATACATAAAGGAAAACTGAAATATGATGTGCTGAAAAAGAATAAGCTGGACATTAATCAATTGCAAAGCCTTCTCAGACAGGCGAATTGCTTTTCCATACAGGAAGCGGAGTACGCGATTTTAGAAACAAACGGGATGGTCAGCGTCCTGCCGAAATTTCAATATGATACGACGAAAAACGGCGACATGCAAATAAAGCCGAAGCAGGTCTCTTTGCCGGTCACGCTGATTATTGACGGCGAAGTGCTGTATGAAAATCTGAAAGAAGCCGGGCTGGAAGAAAAGCAGCTGAATCAGGAGCTGAAAAAGCTGAACATCAAAAAAACGGAGGACGTGCTGTATGCGGAATGGAAGCCCGATAAACCGCTGTTTGTCCTGCCGTATGAGGAGAAAAAATAAAAAGAGCATTGCCCTGGGGCAAATGCTCTTTATTATTTTTCGTGTACGCCTGTTTTAACGGCTCTGACATGATACATACCGACATCCGTCCCAAGCATATAATCAGGTTTCGGCTTGCCTTGGTTTGCTTTGTGGGCCGCGATGTGGTCTTCGCTTTTTTCCCATTGTTTCCAATGATCTTCTGACTCCCAGCGGATTAACACGACGACTTCTTCATCACCGCGGCGGACTTTTTTTTCCAGGACCGTTACGTCTATCAAACCTTCCTGCTTTTCAATCACGCCTTCTGAACTGAAGCGTTCGATTACTTTGTCGGCATGTCCTTCTTTTACGGTCATTTTTCTGATTTGCACGAACATCTGGCATCTCTCCAATCATTTTCACGCTTTATCCAATATTTTAAATGAAAATGATTCTCAAAGTCAATTGAGATGCCTGGCGGATTACGATTTCAGGAGAAAGACATGACCATCCTCATCTTTAAATTGCACGAAGCTGCCCCATTCCATTTGTTTCGGTTCATCTAAAAAGGTGATGCCGTTCTTTTTCATTTGTTCGTATGCGGCAAAGACATCTTCACACTCAAATACGATAGAAGCCTTCATATGCTCGGCGCCTTTCATCATCGATTTCGGATAAATAACCAAATGAGTGGCGGCTCCTTTGGGCGCTACCTCAAGCCAGAAGGCGCCCGGGCCCATCGGATGCTCGGCGACGGTTTCAAACCCCGCTTTTTCCGTCCAGAATGTTTTCGCTTTTTGCTGATCATCAGTGTATACGGCGACTGTCGCGATTTTTTTGATCATCATACTGACCTCCTGTTTCATTTCTTTTATAGTGTATCCTCCTGCCGAAAAAAGCAATCAAAAGCTTTAATGTGCCGGTTTTTTTAATTTCTCTAGTGCGATCGGCGATTCCGATTTATAATTTAGACAAAAGTACATATTCTTGAAAGAGGAGACGGCAGTGAACAAAGACCAGTTACTTCATGATTATATTATTACACATTCGGCAGAGCTGACGGAAAAATGGCTCAAGCTGAGACGGAAGCTGAGAGGGCGTTTTTATTCTGCGGATCAATTAAGTGAGGAAATGAAACGGCTGCTGATCGAGCAGCATACCTTTACAAACACGGTCATCGCAAGCGCTTTTTTGGAAGATCCGGCCGTTTTTCAGCATAACAAAGAAAAATGGGCCGCACAGGTAGCGAAAAGCAGAGTGGAGCAGGACGCGGAGGTTCATGAGGTCGTTGAGGCGATCGGCAATTCAAGAACCGTCTTTTGGGAGGCGGTCACCCGTTTTATGGATGAGCATCAGGACATCGTAACAAACGAGGATGCCCGCCGCTGGAATCACCTTGTCAACAGCTCGTTCGATCAGCTGATGACGGATTTTACTGAACAGTTTCAGACATTAATGATCGCAAGGCTGTCATCTCAGCAGGAGCTTATTTCCGAATTGAGCTGTCCGGTTATTTTGATCGCGGATACGATCGGCACTCTGCCGCTCATCGGATCGATTGATACGAGACGGGCGCGCGTGATTTTGGAGACGGTGCCGGAAAACTGTGTCGCCAAACGGATCACAAACCTTGTGATCGATCTGTCCGGTGTGCCCATTGTCGATACGATGGTGGCGCAGCAATTGTATATGCTGTCGAAAACGTTATTTCTCCTCGGCATCAGAACCGTGTTTTCCGGCATTCGGCCTGATGTGGCACAGACTTCTATCCAATTAGGGCTTGATTTTTCAGAGTATCAAACTTACGGCTCCCTGGAGCAGGCGCTCGCCAGCATGGGTGTCACATGTGTGATCGAGAAAGCAAAAGCATAGAAAAAAGGTGCTCCGGCCAGAGGCGGAGCGCTTTTTTTGTCAGCGGAAAACAATTTAAATAGTCTAAAACTTAGTTGACAGCTAGGGATAGTTTGAATTATTCTTATACACATCGAACCGGCACAAATAGCTGATCGTACACAAACGAAAGCTGGCCGTTCTGCCCAAATCTGATACCGGTATAATTGCCCATCAGTCAACTGAAGGCATATTATTTCCCTTTTTTGAAAGGGGATAATATGCCTTTTTTTATGCGGAAAAAGAGAGGAGAAATCAGGCACATGAAAAAAACAGCGGCATTTTTAGTATTGATCTTATTGGCAGGGGCGCTGTCAGCCTGTCAATCTGAGTCCGGCAGCGCGTCATCAGACGGAAAGACCGTTCAGATGCTGAATGTATCGTATGATCCGACCCGGGAGCTGTATAAAGAGTATAATCAGGCCTTTTCTTCCTATTGGAAAAAGAAAACGGGTCAAGATGTAACCGTTCAGCAGTCGCACGGAGGTTCGGGGAAGCAGGCCAGATCCGTAATAGACGGACTTGACGCTGATGTCGTAACGCTTGCTTTAGGTTATGACATTGATTCGATAGCAGAAAAAGCGCGACTCATTGATCAAAACTGGCAGTCACGTCTGCCGGATCAATCAACTCCTTACACGTCAACCATCGTATTCTTAGTCAGAAAAGGGAATCCGAAGCACATCAATGATTGGGCTGACTTGGTGAAAAAGGACGTTTCGGTCATTACGCCCAACCCGAAAACATCGGGCGGAGCCAGATGGAACTATTTAGCGGCATGGGCATATGCGGATGAAACGTATCATCATGACGACACGAAAATCAAACAGTTTATGAAAGACCTCTACGGCAATGTGGAAGTGCTTGATTCAGGGGCGCGCGGAGCCACGACCAGTTTTACAGAAAGAGGGATGGGGGATGTGCTGATCGCCTGGGAAAATGAGGCCTATCTCACACTGAAGGAATTCGGCAAGGAGAAATTTGAGATTGTCAATCCTTCAATCAGCATTCTGGCTGAGCCTCCTGTCTCTGTCGTCGACAAAACCGCGGATAAAAAAGGAACAAAAAAAGCGGCTGAAGCATATTTATCCTATCTCTACAGCAAAAAAGGGCAGGAGATCGCCGCGAAGAATTTTTACCGGCCCCGCGATAAAGAGCTTCTGAAAAAGTATAAAAAACAATTCCCGCAGATTAAAACGGTGACGGTCGAAAAGGAATTCGGCGGCTGGAAAAAAGCGCAGGAAACCCATTTCAATGACGGCGGAACCTTTGACAGCATCTATGAGAAATAGAAAGAGGAAACGAGTATGAGAACGTTACTTTTCAAAAAAACAAAACCGTCCGTGATTCCGGGGTTCGGATTAACGATGGGATTTACATTTTTATATATGGCCGTTTTGGTTATCGTGCCGCTGTCCATGGTGTTTTTTCATACGATGTCAATGGGGCCCGGGGACGTCTGGCATATCATTTCTGAGCCGAGGGCCGCGGCTTCCTATCGGCTGAGCTTCTTGACGGCGGGCTGCGCCGCTTTGATCAATGCGGTTTTCGGCGTTGTCATCGCCTGGGTGCTGACGAGATATGACTTTCCGGGGAAAAGGCTGGCTGACGGCCTGGTTGATCTGCCGTTTGCGCTGCCGACCGCCGTCGCAGGCATTACATTAACGGCAATGTATTCACCGGACGGCTGGATCGGACAGTTGTTTCCTTTCCGTATTTCCTTTACACCGATCGGCATTGTCATCGCATTGACGTTTATCGGGCTGCCTTTTGTCGTCAGGATGGTTCAGCCCGTCTTAGAAAATCTCCAAAAGGAAACGGAAGAAGCATCTGCGTCACTTGGAGCTTCGAAATGGAAAACCTTCCAAAAGGTCATTCTGCCGGAGCTTTTTCCTTCTATTATATCGGGTTTCGCATTATCTTTTGCCCGCGCCCTCGGGGAGTATGGTTCTGTTGTATTTATCGCGGGCAATATGCCGTTTAAAACCGAGATTTCCCCGCTGATCATTATGACGAAATTAGAGCAATACGATTATGCCGGGGCAACAGCTGTTGCGGCAGTCATGCTTGTCATCACATTTTTCATTTTATTCATCATCAATGGATTGCAATGGCTCACCGCGAGAAAATACGCAGGAAGGTAGGGGATATGCCATGCAGCTGGAAACAGCGAAAACAGCCGCGCCTAAGCGGGAGATACGGGAATCACCCGTTGTGAAATGGGTGCTGATCTCAGCAGTTCTGCTCTTTTTGTCCATATTTTTAATCATGCCGCTTGCATTTATATTTATTGAAGCTTTTAAAAAGGGAGCGGAAGCCTATATCCTCTTTGTCACGCATCCGGATTCCCTTGCCGCGATGAAATTGACGCTCCTCGTCGTTTTCATCACGGTTCCGCTGAATACGCTGTTCGGCGTCGCCGCGGCGTGGGCTGTGACCAAATATGAATTCAGGGGGAAAAGTCTGTTTTTGACACTGATTGATCTGCCGTTTGCCGTGTCTCCGGTAATCGCGGGCTTAATCTTTGTCCTTTTGTTCGGGCTTCACGGCTGGCTTGGTCCATTTTTACTTGATCACCAGATAAAAATCGTATTCGCTGTCCCGGGAATCGTGCTTGCATCCTTGTTTGTGACGCTCCCTTTCATCGCCCGGGAATTAATACCGCTTATGCAAAGCTTAGGAAATGCTGAAGAAGAAGCCTCCGTCACGCTAGGCGCGGGAGGCTGGAGAACGTTTTGGCATGTCACTCTTCCTAATATCAAATGGGGGCTGATCTACGGCGTGATTTTGAGCGCGGCCCGGACAATCGGCGAATTCGGCGCCGTATCAGTCGTTTCCGGTCATATCAGGGGTGTTACCAACACGCTCCCGCTTCATATCGAAATTTTGTACAACGAATATCAGTTTACGGCCGCTTTTGCGGCGGCCTCCGTCATGTCGGTTTTTGCGATTGCGACACTGTTTTTGAAAAACATCATTGAATGGAAAGCCGGTTATCGTTCTGTCAAAGCCGGATGAGGAAGGAGTCATTATGGAGATTACGATCGACAGTATTTCTAAGCATTACGGAAACTATCAGGCATTGCGGGATATCAATCTTCACGTCAATAATGGCGAGCTGGTTGCGCTTCTCGGTCCGTCAGGCTCAGGCAAAACATCATTATTGAGAGTCATTGCCGGTCTTGAGCAGGCGGATGGGGGACGTGTCCTGTTCGGAAAACAAGATGTGACGGATACGCATGTGAAAAGCAGACATGTCGGTTTTGTGTTTCAGCACTATGCGTTATTCAGCAAGATGACGATTTTTGAAAATGTCGCCTACGGATTAAAAGTCCGTCCGCGAAAGCAGCGTCCCGCCAAAAAGGAAATTGCCGAAAGAGTGAGAGAGCTTCTGGCGCTTGTGAAACTGGAACCTTATGAAAAGCGCTATCCCTCGCAGCTGTCAGGCGGACAAAGACAAAGAGCCGCCCTCGCACGCGCCTTGGCCGTAGAACCGAACATTCTGCTGTTGGATGAACCGTTCGGCGCGCTTGACGCCAAAGTAAGAAAAGAGTTAAGACAATGGCTCAGACGGCTTCATGATGAATTCGGCATGACAAGTATTTTCGTCACTCACGACCAGGAAGAAGCGCTTGATGTGGCCGACCGCATCGTTATTATGAATGAAGGTGCGATTGAACAGATCGGAACGCCGCAGGAGGTGTATGATCACCCCGCAAATCCGTTTGTGTACGACTTTCTCGGCAGTGTCAACGTATTTGAAGGAAGAGTGGAGGAAGGAAAGCTGATCACCGGAAACGCGGCAATACCTGTCGGGCATGCTGATCAGGATAAGGGGATCGCTTATGTGAGGCCACACCATTTTACCGTAGAAAAAAAACCGTCCGGTCTGCATTCATTTGAAGCAAGGGCGGCTCATATTCGCGCCATCGGACCGTCCGTCAGATTGGAAGCCGTCCGTACCGACACAGGCCAGCACTTGGAGATTGAGCTCTCAAAAGAGCAATATGACGCCTTGGGGGCGGGCGTCGGTGACACGGTTTATGTCAAAGCGAAGGAAGTGAAAGTTTTCGCAAAGAAAACATATCCAAAAATTGTGTAAATGTTATTGATTTCTGAATGAAAACATAATAGTATAATTATATATTTCTTATCAGAATAGTATGAATTAAAACGCTCATTGTCAAAAGACGAACGGCCAGACATAAAGGGGGAGCATGATGACGTCCAAAGGAAACGTAGATCCGCATGTGATCGAAAAGATTATCAGCGCGCTGGAAACGCTCGATTTCGGGACAGTTCAGATTACGGTTCATAATTCCCAAGTGACACAAATTGATAAGGTGGAGAAATATCGATTTTCCCTGAAGAGCAAAGAAGTAAAACAATCTTAAAAAACAGCCAATGACAGGAGGCGGTACATATGAAGCATTCAACTGTTCCTTTCCGGGAGAGCCGGTATCTGCACCTGCCCGAAGTGCGCTTTCTGCATTGGTGCACGAAGCAATACGGCATTAACAAAGGCGTGCTCAATACAATTGACGGCTGGTTTTATGATGCGGGCGTCATTCCGATTCCCGTCAGGCGTCTTTATGTGCTGGCATTCCTCGATTTCGCGAAAACGCCGGGGAAGAAGGGGAAAATCCGATTCGGGCACGGCGGTTTGACGAAAAAACTGCATGATTTCATGGATATGCAGGAGTGCGCAGCAAAACGTCAGGCCTGACATCCTTAAAATCTTCTTAAAATCATACAAATTTCTCCCATTTTATTTATAATAGACCTATCACGATCATTTTTTGGGAGGACTTTTGACATGCAAACTGCTGCTTATGAGAGCAAACAATCTATTATGCAGCGCATTATAACGGTATTTGTGTTTACACTGTTAGTTGCGACAATCGGCCTGTATACGGGCCAGTTCATTCCGCCGGCATTGATGCTGCCGCTGTCGGTCTTAGAGGTCGTCATGATCATCGCCGCGTTTTGGCTGCGCCGAAAAAAAGCCGTCGGATATGTGTTTGTGTTTTCATTCGCTTTCATTTCCGGAATGACGCTGTTTCCGATTATCAGCCATTATGCGTCCGCAGCGGGGGCCTATGTTGTATTGGAGGCATTCGGTTCTTCGTTTGTGATTTTTGCGGTGCTCGGCACGATTGGCGCTAAGACGAAAAAGGACTTGTCGTTTTTATGGTCCTTCTTGCTTGTCGCTGTTATCGCGCTTCTCGCAGTGGGGATCTTTAATATTTTCAGCCCGCTGAATTCCGCCGCCATGATGGCGTATTCCGTCATCGGAACGATTGTGTTTTCAATGTATATCTTATACGATCTGAACCAGATCAAGCACCGGGACATCACGGCTGACCTGATTCCTTTGATGGCATTGACGCTTTATATCGACTTTATTAACCTGTTTATCAACCTGCTTCGGTTTTTCGGGATTTTAAACAGTGATGATTAACCGCGCGAAAAAGGCGCCCTGCTGAGAGGGGCGCCTTTTTATATTCTGCCGCCGGAAAACAGCAGAAGCTTATCAAATAATACTTCAAGCATTTTTGTCAATTCCGCTTTTTGTTCAGCGGTGAAGCTTTCCATGACTCCTGAAATATTGGAGAAGTGGCCGGGAAGAAACAGCATCAGCTTTTCTTTTCCTTCTTTTGTGAGTTCGATGCTGATTTTTCGTCTGTCGCCGGTATGCCGGCTGCGGTTTACAAAGCCGTCCCGTGCGAGTCCGTCGATCAACCCGGTGATGGTCGCTTTGGTGACATTGGATTTTTTCGCCAGTTCCGTCGGGCTCAGGCTGTGGCCGGGTGCGTCAAACAGAAACATTAAAATTTTGAATTTCCCTTCGGACAATCCGTGACTTGAGAAATAATGCTCCATGACCTGATTCATTTTTTTAGACATATCAAATAACGTCAAAAATGTTTTCAAGGATTCAGCATCCATATCGGCGTAAATCTCAGCGCGTCCGGCAATCTGCGAGTAATCCGGCAAATGTCTCAACTCCATTTTTGTAAGCCTCCGTACCATTTTAGTGATTCAAAGTATAAGCTTGCCGGATTCAAAAGGCAACCTATAAAGATTGACAGTTTTTCAGCCTATATAGTAAGGTGGCTAATAGTTAATGAATGATAAATAAATAGAGAAGGCGGTATCGGGATGAACCATGAAGTGAAAAAGATCATCATAGCGGGCGGAGGGATCGGCGGTCTGTCCGCAGCGATTTCTCTCGGCAGAGCGGGTTTTGAAGTGATCCTTTGCGAGGCGGCGTCCGGCATGCGAAAAAGCGGAGCGGGCATTCTCCAGCCTCAAAATGCGCTGCGGGTGCTGCGGGAAATCGGTGTGTATGATGAATGCTGCCAACACGGCTTTCAAACGGAATGGCTGAAGCAGCATGATGAAAACGGAACGCTGCAGTTTAAAGTGAGTGAGGCGTTTTTAGATGATTCATTGCCGGGGCGGAATAATATATTGCGGCAAACGTTAAACGATATCCTCAAAAAGCATGCTGAAGCGGCGGGGGTCACGATTCTTCTCGGTAAAAAAGTCGTGTCTTACGAAGAAACAGCAGATGACATAACGGTGCATTGTGCAGACGGAACCGCGATGACGGCTGACATCCTCGCCGGCTTTGACGGCATCCGCTCCGCTGTCCGCAATCAAATGCTGCAAAGAGAAGTGAAAACAGAGTATCTCGGCATGGGAGCGCACAGATTTTACATTTCTTTTCCCGAGCCGGTTGATTCAACACTGATGTATAAAAAGGGGCAGACGCAGGTCGGAGTCGTGCCGCTCTCTGAAAAAACAGGATACGTATTTATCATCCGGCCGTATGACGCTGACTTCAGGGATGACGAGGACACGCGTTTTGAAAGGGTGAAAGACTTGCTGCACGGATTTCCGGGAGTAAAGTTTGTGACAGAGAATATGTCAAAGGAATATCCCGTTTTGTTTCATAAGATTGAGCAGATGGCGGTCAAAGAACCGTGGCACAGAGGCCGCGTCGTTCTGGGCGGGGATGCCGTCCATGCAGGAGCGCCGACATTGGCCCAGGGAGCGGCGATGGCGATTGAAGATGCGATTGTGCTTAGTGAAGAACTGCAAAAACACGAAAACCATGAAACTGCATGTCAAGCATACTTCGAAAGACGGGCGGAGCGGGCATTACAGGTGCAGAATCTCTCATCTGAAATCGTCCGCCGCGAGATAAAGGGAACGCCCGGCGTCCAAGACATCATCAGTGAATGCTATCGATTGCTCAAAGAGCCTTATTAAATAAAGAAAGTCCAGAACATGGCGTCTGGACTTTTGTCAGTCTTGTTCAGATTTATTCCGTATCCGCTCAATCACCTCATGCAGCCCCTCAGGCTTGTGAAACTCCACCGGCGAACTGCCTTTTTCAAACGAGATCGTCTCCGCCTCAATGAGCGCGACATAGCGCCCGTTCACTTTTGCGAGATGGATGGATTCGCCGAAATCAGCCAGTAATCCTTTAATCTCTGTTTCTCCGACTTTCATTTTCAGCTCGGCTTCCGGCGTGTGTTCAATGATCTGCGCGGATGCCTCGATGACTTGATGGGTGTCGAGGCGCTCCTGAATTTCCCGCTTTTCACTCGCTTCCCAAATTTCAATGTCGTGCTCAAACTGCTGAAGCTCTTCGCTGTTTTCTTCAAAAGTTTCATACACGTGCTCCTGCACCATGTTCATGACTTGGCTTTTCATGATTTCCGGCATCGATTCGCCGTATTCGACAAATTTGAGAAAATCTTCGAAATAACGGGCGTGCGAGGCCTGGTGGATTTTCAGCTCATGCTCTTCCGTCATGCCTTCTTCCGGCATATACGGATATTGAATGCTTTTCATGTTTTTTGTCGTGATGGCCATTTCGACCTTTTTAATGAGAGACGAGGCGTCTGAGATGCGGGCGACCTTCGGCTCGAAATCGCATTTCATCATAAAGACGAATTTGTCTTCAAAATACTTGCGCGGAACGGCCGATGCCACGATAAAAACACCGCCGCGCACGGCGCTCGTGTCAAGGTAAGTGCGGACGAACTGCTCGCTTGCTTCGATAAATGCTTCCTTCGTATCCGCAAGTCTGGCGCGGTTGAAAAGGTTGTAATTCGGATTTGAATCAAGCTCATGGCCCGGCTCCGTGATAAAATGGCCGATTTTTGTGGGGACCTGCTCGGATTGCGGATGCCGTTCGGCTTTCCGTTTGACGATTTTCTTCAATTCCCCGTCAAGAAAATCCTTCAGCTCGCTTTTTTCAAATTCTTCCGTGTCAAGGGTCTGGAAATGTTTGAACTGTTTGTTTGCCTGTTCGTCTTTTCCTTCCACTTGAATGACATAAAACGATAAAAACTTGATTTCAAAATCCATATGTGAACTCACCTTATTTCTGTATTTAACAAGCCTCTCCAGTATAGAAAAAACCGTTATCGATCGTCAATCCGATGATTGATCCGTGACGGCGGATAATCGGCCGGTGAAAAGGGCAATGTAGTTGGAAGGAACGCATCAACGTGTTAGAAAGGGTGTTATTCATGAAGGAAACAGGTCCGATTCCGCAGCCGAAGACATTTGGCCCGCTCGGCAATCTTCCTTTGCTTGATAAAGACAAGCCTACAATGTCGCTTATCAAACTGGCAAACGAGCAGGGGCCTATTTTTCAGCTGCATACGCCGGCGGGCGCCATTATCGTCGTGTCCGGCCATGAACTGGTGAAAGAGGTTTGTGATGAAGAGCGGTTCGATAAAAGCATTGAAGGGGCTTTAGAGAAAGTCCGGGCGTTTTCCGGTGACGGGCTGTTTACAAGCTGGACGCATGAGCCTAACTGGCGAAAGGCGCATAATATTCTGATGCCGACCTTCAGCCAGCGCGCGATGAAAGATTATCATTCGATGATGACTGATATCGCGGTGCAGCTGATTCAAAAATGGGCTAGGCTGAACCCGGATGAGGCCGTTGATGTGCCTGCTGATATGACCCGCCTGACGCTCGATACGATCGGGCTTTGCGGCTTTAACTATCGGTTTAACAGTTATTACAGGGAAACGCCTCATCCGTTTATCAACAGCATGGTGCGCGCCCTTGATGAAGCGATGCACCAAATGCAGCGCCTTGATGTTCAGGATAAGCTTATGATCAGGACGAAGCGCCAATTTCATCATGACATTCAGGCGATGTTTTCGTTAGTAGACAGTATTATCGCAGAGCGCCGGTCAGGCGGCCGGGATGAAAAGGATCTGCTGGCCAGAATGCTGAATGTGGAAGACCCGGAAACGGGCGAAAAACTTGATGATAAAAATATCCGGTTTCAAATCATCACGTTTTTAATTGCCGGCCACGAAACGACCAGCGGCCTGCTTTCCTTTGCCATTTATTTTCTGCTGAAACATCCCCGTGTTTTGGATAAAGCCTATGAGGAAGCCGATCGGGTATTGACCGATCCCGTTCCTTCATATAAACAAGTGCTGGATCTTACTTATATCCGAATGATTTTGCAGGAGTCATTGCGCTTATGGCCGACCGCGCCTGCGTTCAGCCTTTATGCGAAAGAGGATACGGTGATCGGCGGGAAATATCCGATCACGCCGAAAGACAGAATTTCCGTCTTAATTCCCCAGCTTCACCGTGATAAAGACGCGTGGGGAGACAATGCGGAGGAATTTTATCCGGAGCGGTTTGAACATCCTGATCAAGTGCCTCAACATGCGTATAAGCCGTTCGGAAACGGTCAGAGGGCGTGTATCGGTATGCAGTTCGCCCTGCATGAAGCAACCCTTGTTCTGGGGATGATTCTGCAGCATTTTACCTTTATCGATCACACCGATTATGAGCTCGATATTAAACAGACGCTAACGATCAAGCCCGGCGACTTTCATATCCGGGTGCGGCCGAGAAACAAAGGAGCCGTTGCGGCAGCCCTCCCGGCGGCTGAAAAAGCGGCGGGAGATGTCGAAAAAGAAAAACGGGAAACAAAAGGCGCATCCATTATCGGGCTTGATAACCGACCGCTTCTGATTTTGTACGGCTCAGATACGGGAACCGCAGAAGGCGTGGCGCGGGAGCTTGCTGATACTGCCGGGATGCACGGCGTCCGGACTGAAACGGCGCCTTTAAATGACCGGATCGGAAAACTGCCGAAAGAAGGAGCTCTCTTGATCATTACGTCTTCTTATAACGGAAAGCCTCCGAGCAACGCGGGACAATTCGTTCAATGGCTTGAAGAAGTCAAACCCGGGGAACTGGAAGGCGTCCGATATGCCGTCTTCGGATGCGGTGATCATAACTGGGCGGCGACATATCAGGCTGTACCGAGGCTTATTGATGAGAAGCTTGCCGAAAAAGGGGCGGAACGCTTTTCCTCCCGAGGCGAAGGGGACGTCAGCGGCGATTTTGAAGGAAAGCTTGATGAATGGAAAAAAAGCATGTGGACGGACGCCATGAAGGCATTCGGTCTCAAGCTGAATGAAAATGCCGAAAAAGAGCGAAGTGCGCTGGGTCTTCAATTTGTCAGCGGGCTTGGCGGGTCTCCTTTGGCACAGACGTATGAAGCGGTTTACGCATCCGTTGCGGAAAACAGGGAACTTCAGGCGCCGGAAAGCGGCCGGAGCACAAGGCATATCGAAATCACTCTGCCGAAAGAGGCTGCCTATCATGAAGGGGATCATCTCGGCGTGCTGCCGGTAAACAGCAAAGAGCAGGTCAGCCGTGTTCTCCGCCGGTTCAATCTGAACGGGAATGATCAAGTGCTGCTGACAGCCAGCGGACAGAGCGCGGCTCATCTCCCGCTCGATCGGCCGGTCAGGCTGCATGATCTTCTGAGCAGCTGTGTCGAATTGCAGGAAGCGGCATCAAGGGCTCAAATCCGGGAAATGGCCGCTTATACGGTCTGCCCGCCGCACAAACGGGAATTGGAAGATTTTCTTGAGGAGGGCGTCTATCAGGAGCAAATCTTAACATTGCGCGTCTCGATGCTCGATCTCCTTGAAAAATATGAAGCGTGTGAACTTCCGTTTGAGCGATTTCTGGAGCTTTTGCGCCCGTTGAAGCCGCGGTATTATTCGATTTCAAGTTCGCCCCGGAAACATCCCGGGCAGGCTTCAATTACCGTCGGCGTCGTTCGCGGCCCCGCCCGGAGCGGTTTGGGTGAGTATCGCGGAGTCGCTTCGAATTATTTAGCGGACCGCGGCCCTGAGGATGGTATCGTGATGTTTGTCCGCACTCCGGAAACACGATTCCGGCTGCCGGAAGATCCGGAAAAACCGATTATTATGGTCGGTCCCGGCACAGGAGTCGCCCCGTTCCGCGGATTTCTGCAAGCCCGCGCGGCGTTAAAAAAAGAAGGAAAAGAGCTGGGGGAGGCTCATCTGTATTTCGGATGCAGAAACGATCATGATTTTATTTACCGTGACGAGCTTGAAGCTTATGAAAAAGACGGAATCGTGACGCTTCATACGGCTTTCTCCCGCAAAGAAGGCGTACCGAAAACGTATGTGCAGCACTTAATGGCGAAAGACGCCGGCGCTTTAATTTCCATCCTCGGCCGGGGAGGGCACCTCTACGTATGCGGCGACGGCAGCAAAATGGCGCCCGATGTAGAGGCAACGCTGCAAAAAGCGTATCAGTCGGTCCACGAAACAGACGAACGGCAAGCGCAAGAATGGCTTTTGGACCTCCAGACAAAAGGCATTTACGCAAAAGATGTTTGGGCGGGGATTTGACCGATTTGATGAAAAGGACTGGATGACTCCAGTCCTTTTTCCTTCAATAAAATGAATTGCTTTCCAATCGATATACATTCGGTTTGTCCAGCCACCTGGTCAAGATGTCTTCCCTGCTTGACTCCCGGACCTTCTATTTTGGTCATTTCTAAAATCTGCAGAAATTGTCATCAGAAGTGTGTCTTTAAAAGCTTTACCGCATGTTCCTCCGTTAAGCCAGAAATTCAGACAGCCATTGCATGCTATTAATTGATCATTTCATTTTGGTTGGAGATAAACTTGCTTTGTTGTTTTTTTATTTGCATGTTTATATAAAATGACGTCTCGGCTGTATTGGAGGCATACCGGCACAAGAGTCCCATCTGCTGTTTCCAGGACAAAATAGTTGCGCCTATTTTGGATAAAACCTCTTTACAAATATATGGAATTGGAATATACTCTGTTCCACAAAGTACTTTGCGAAAAGAGGAGCCTGTCTTATGTCAAATCAGAATTTTCGTGAATCAGAGATAGCCGAAAACTTATCTCATATCAAGGTCTTGACGAACTACAAGACTGAGTACTCAAGGCAAACCAGTCCATATTTCATTATTTGGGGCTGTATATGGATTATTGCGTATTCCGTTTCTTTATGTAAGGTACCTTCTGTAGTCCTCGCTTGTGTCTGGTTTATACTGGCAATAGTAGGGTGGATACTGACTTTGAAGACATATCTTAAGCAGAAACAATTTGATCCCATGCCCACTTTCTTAAAGAATCAATTAAAATATGCATGGATTGGATTCATATTAGTGATATGCATTTTTGTTTTTCTGATTTTAATGGGGTTATTGCCGCGAACAGGAGAATTTCTATCGTTTTTGATCGTTTTAATGGTGTCTATTATGTACATATTCTTAGGCATCGTGTTAACAAAAGAGATTTTTGTTATGGGATTTTGGCTGAGCATACTCGGTATGCTTACATTCTGCTTATTTCCTGATGCAATGAATATTGTTTTTGCATTTATTGGCGGAGGCAGCCTATTACTTACAGGAATGATTTTGAAAAGAAAAGGGCAAGGAAATGAGTAATGTTAATAATATCAATGATTTAATACATGCCAAAGTAAGGTTGGGAATTATGAGTTTACTGATGACTTATGATCAATGTGATTTTACTTTCCTGAAAAAGTCATTAGACATCACAGATGGGAATTTAGGTTCGCATCTGAAAAAGTTAGAAGATGCAGCTTATATAGAACTAACCAAGAAGTTCGTATCCAAAAAGCCGAAGACTATTGTTCAGATTACGAAAGAAGGGAAAGCAGCCTACAAGGAGTACATTAATACAATTGAATCCATATTTAAGATGAATAACAGCGGGGGAATGGTGTAAATGCTGCAAGTTGAACATATAAGTAAGCGCTATGGCACGACTCTGGCTTTGGACAATGTGGCTTTAACAATTCCGAAAGGAGTCTGCTATGGACTTGTTGGACCGAACGGATCCGGTAAATCTACCTTAATTAAGATCATCTCGCGCATCATCCGGGAATATGACGGTAAGGTTGAATTTGTCGGCAATGAAAATGGCAGACTGGGTTATGTTCCACAGGATATCAGCCTTGAAGAAAAATTAACTGCAAAGACCAATATGGAGTTTTTCGGAAAGGTGCATGGGCTGAATGGCTTGAAACTAAAGCAAACAACAAAAAAACTGTTAGAAGATATCGGGTTGTCAGAAAGGGCAAACGACGTTGTGGAGAACTTTTCCGGAGGAATGAAGCGCCGTTTAAATATCGGGTGTGCATTAATGCACGATCCAGACTTAATTATTCTAGATGAGCCGACGGTAGGCGTGGATCCGCAATCACGCCGCTACATTTTTAAAATCGTAAATCGACTCAAAAAAGCCGGTAAAACCATTATTTATGTGAGTCATTACATGGAAGAGATTGAAACTCTTTGTGACTATGTAGCTTTTATCGACAGAGGGCAGATTATCGATGAAGGAGAAATAAATGAACTGCTTAAACGACATGAAGAATCATCTATTATGTTTAACTCCTCATTGTCTCATGAATTAATAAAGAGCCATGGTTTTGAGTTTTCAGTCGTTAATTCAGGGCTGATAATAAAAACCCAAGAACCTTTAGAAACCATGGAGCGCTTAATTAGGATCAGTAAGGAAAACAATATTGTGCCTCATCAGTTGTTTTTATATAAGCCAAAATTAGAAGATGTATTCTTTAAACTTACCGGCACTGATTTGCGTGATGAAGAATAAAGGGGGAATTTATCATGTTACCGCTCGCTCAAATTGAAACGCTAAAACAGTTAAAGGATAAGTCTCTGTTTTTTTGGACCATTATATTACCCATTGTGTCCATCATATTGCTGATTGAGCTATTTACGACAGACAGTACAAACAAAACTTTGGTAGCTTCACAATCCGTAACCGGTATGAGTGTATTCTTTTCAACATTCATTATTATCTCCATCGTTATAAGTTTTGTAAAGGATCGGGAAAAAGGAATTGTATCAAGACTGGCAAGTACCCCTTTAAAGCCTTATAACTTCTTCTTAGGAAAAAGTACCCCTTTTTTAGTCATAACTTTTATGCAAATTCTTCTCCTGTCCGTTCTGGGAATATTTCTGTATGATATTGAAATTAATAATTTTCCGGCGTATATGTGGGTTGTTGTGTTGATATCTTTACTGGTTACATCCTGGGGAGTTGCCATTTCAATCTTTGCAAAGACTGAAAATACCGGCTTGGTCATGACAAATGTGATTGCATTAGGTACCGCTGTTGTATGTGGTTTATGGACCCCTTATGATCAATTACCAAGCTATCTTCAAACTATTGGAATGCTCTTTCCTCAGTACTGGGCGCATCAAGGGTTAATTCAATCGGTCTCGACGATATCGGGAGGAGAAAGTCTAATATGGGTAACCCTTGTTGTACTGAGCTATACAATACTGGGATTTATAGTTTCTCTAATTGGATACCGGCATTACATTAAAATGGCGAGAAATTAGACCGTTGAAGAATGGGTCATTAAAACGCAGCTGGGACTAAAAGGAGAGCGGGAAATGATAAGTGAAAAACTAAAACTGTATGTCGAGGCTCTATTTAAAAAGTATGAAAAAAACTCGTTATTGAACAGAAAAAAACGGAGCTAATTCCTTTATTGGCGGGTTTGATGAAACCAGTTCACAATTTTTTTCGCTAATGAGAAACAGAAATTTGCAAGACGCGTTAAGGACCGGTGTTGGAAAACAGTTTAAGCAGTCACAAATGCCAGCTCTGCTGCATGGTTGGATTATAAAAAACAAAAGGTATACGTGAAGAAAGCATTTTTGTATATCTTTAGGGACAGGTAAAGGACTGGATGACTCCAGTCCTTTTTTTACATCAGCCAAAAAAATCTTCAAGTTTTTCAACCCCTTTGCATACAATAACTTCAGCCCGCCTGTTGGGCGGCTGTCTTTGATATTCATTTTTCGTTTTTAGAAGTTTGTGTTATTCTTATATTTGGTATCTCCTATTTTCAGACCGGGTCTGATACGGTACCTTTTAATGCCAGAAAAAAATGTGAAACGAAGAACGGATATCCTGCGTCTAATGGCTGGCGGGATAAGATGTTCAATGGGCATGACACGAATGATAAATATATCGTTTTTTAAAATGGTGTGTTTATGGGGCTGTGTGATGCTTTCGTTTTGCTCGGAAAGCAGGAATTGAAGCAAAAAGTAAGAATACAGATTTAAAGTGTTTAGGAAAGTAGAGGTTGCCATGAAGAAATTATTTTCTTACAGACTTAGTTTTTTTGTACTGGCTATTATTTTGTTTTGGGCCAAAACGTATTTAGCCTATCATGCTGAATTCAACCTTGGGGTGAAGGGTCCGACGCAGCAGTTTCTGCTTGTGATCAATCCGTTCTCAAGCGCCATTTTCTTTTTAGGACTGGCATTGTTTGCGAAAGGCCGCAAATCAGCGATTATCATGGTGATTATTGATTTCATCATGACGTTTATTTTGTATGCAAATATCCTATTCTATCGATTCTTCGATGATTTCTTGACATTCCCGAACTTAAAGCAATCCGGTAATGTCGGAAATATGGGAGACGGCATCTTCAGCATTATGTCCGGCCATGATATTTTATACTTTGTTGATATTATTATTTTAATCGCGCTTCTGGTGTGGAGACGTGAGCTGAAGGAATTCAAGCTGAAAAAACGGTATACGTCATTAATTATCGTGACGGGTATTGTTTTGTTCTTCGTGAACCTGGCGATTGCCGAAGAGGACCGCCCGGAGCTGCTGACAAGAACGTTTGACCGCAATTACATTGTAAAATACTTAGGCCTTTATAATTACACGATTTATGACGGCGTGCAGACGGCGCAGACGGAATCACAGCGGGCATATGCCAGCAGCGATGACCTGACGAGCGTTGAAAACTACACATCCTCGCATTATGCGAAGCCGAACGCCGAGTATTTCGGCAAGGCCAAAGGCAAAAACATTATTAAGATTCACTTGGAAAGTTTCCAAACGTTTTTGATCAACTACAAACTTGACGGAAAAGAAGTCACGCCGTTCCTGAATAAACTCGCCCGCGGCGGAGAGGACATGACGTACTTTGATAACTTTTTCCACCAAACAGGCCAAGGTAAAACATCTGACGCCGAGCTGATGATGGATAACAGCCTGTTCGGACTGCCTGAAGGGTCAGCCTTCGTGACAAAAGGGGAAAACACGTATCAATCGCTTCCTGCCATCCTTAACCAAAGTGAGGGCTATACAAGCGCCGTTTTACACGGTGACTACAAATCATTCTGGAACCGTGACCAGATATACAAACATATCGGCTACGATAAATTCTTTGACGCCAGCACATACGATATGTCTGATGACAACCTTGTCAATTTGGGGCTGAAGGATAAACCATTCTTCAAAGAATCCATTCCGAAGCTTCAATCGCTGAAACAGCCGTTCTATGCGCATTTGCTCACGCTGACGAACCATTATCCGTTTACGCTTGATGAAAAAGACGCAACGATCGAAAAAGCGAAAACGGGCGACGCGACTGTGGATGACTATTTCCAGACGGCGCGTTATCTCGACGAGGCGCTTGAACAGTTCTTTAAAGATCTGAAGTCATCCGGTTTATATGACAACTCGGTGATTATGCTTTACGGAGACCACTACGGAATCTCTGAAAACCATAACCGCGCGATGAAAGAAATTCTCGGCAAAGAAATTACGCCTTATCAAAACGCGCAGAATCAGCGTGTGCCGCTTATGATTCGCATCCCCGGCAAAAAAGGCGGGGTGAACCATACGTACGGCGGTGAAATGGACGTTGTGCCGACGATCCTTCACTTGGAAGGCATCGATTCTAGGAAATATATTAATTTCGGCACCGATCTCTTCTCGAAAGACCATGATGATACGGTGGCGTTCCGTAACGGAGATTACGTCACGCCGAAATATACTTCCATCTCCAATGTCGTATACGATACGAAGACAGGAAAAGAACTGAAAGGCAATCAGGAAACGAAAAACCTGAAAGCCAGAGTCACAGAGCAGCTGAAGCTGTCTGACAGCGTGATGTACAAAGACCTGCTCAGATTCCACAAATTGAGCGACTTTACGCCGGTTGATCCGTCTAAATATCATTACGGCAAAGAAAAGCTGAATCAGGATAATAAATAATAGAAAGAGCCTTACGGAATTTCCGTAAGGCTCTTTTTTTGTGTGTATCTTCACCAATCTGAAAAAAGAGAGAGCTTTTGGTCACAAAGGGCGCCAATCTCTCATATCTTACAGTAGATTTTGAAACCGGTGATAGAGAATCGGACAAATTATCGGGTTGGTTTCTCTTATACGGGCGGTTTCGAATCCAATATTCACAGAGAAGAGGGGTAGAGATGAAAGCAGTCATTCTCTGCGGCGGAAAAGGAACGAGAATGAGCGAAATCACCAATGAACGTCCCAAACCGCTCGCCATGATAGGCGGCAAACCGATTCTATGGCATATTATGAAACTCTATCAATACTATGGCGTGAACGAATTTATCCTGCTTCTTGGTTTCAAAGGAGAGATGATTAAGGAATATTTCTTAGATTATGACTGGAAGAATCACAGCATGACGCTGGACAGCTCTACCGGAGAAGTGCGGATATTGGGAAAATCCGAGCCGTGGAAAATCACTTTTTTAGACACGGGGGAACACACGCAGACAGCGGGGCGGCTTTTACAGGCGAAGGACATCATCGGTGATGAAACCTTTCTTATGACGTACGGGGACGGACTGGCGAACATCAACCTGTTTCATCTGATCAGCTATCATCAATCAAAAGGGGCTGCGGCGACCGTCACCGGTATAGAAAAGACCTCGCAATTCGGAACGCTGACGGTTGAAGACGGTATGGCGAAAAGCTTTTCTGAAAAAACCTCAAGTGACGGCATCATCAACGGCGGATTTTTCGTGCTCAGCCCGAAGGTATTTGATTATCTGCCGAAAGACAGAGACGTCATGTTTGAAGAAGAACCGCTGAAGGAGCTGGCAAAGGACGGCGAATTGGCGGTATACCGGCATTACGGTTTCTGGACGGCGATCGATACGTATAAAAACCTGCTGGAAATCAACAAGATGTGGGACCGGGGACAACATGTATGGAAGGTATGGTGATCAAGTTTGAGTTTCTGGAAAAATAAAAATGTGTTTGTGACGGGACTTGTCCGTGACACTGTGCCCAAGTCGAACCTGTATCAGGGAGAACAAGTGAAGCAAATGAATATCGTGCACGGCGCGCTTGAAGATCTGGATGTGATTGAGCGGGCGCTGGGCGAATATGAAATTGACACGGTCTTTCATTTAGCCGCTCAGGCGATCGTCGGCGTCGCAAACCGCAATCCGATTTCCACATTTGAAGCCAATATTCTCGGAACATGGAACATCCTTGAAGCGTGCCGCAGGCATCCGCTCATCAAACGGGTGATCGTCGCGTCCAGTGATAAAGCGTACGGCGACCAGCCGACACTGCCGTACGATGAAAACATGCCTCTTCAGGGCAAACATCCGTATGACGTATCAAAAAGCTGTGCCGATTTGTTAAGCCACACATATTTTAATACGTACGGACTTCCGGTCTGTATTACGCGCTGCGGCAACTTGTACGGCGGCGGAGATTTGAACTTCAACCGGATTATTCCGCAGACGATTCAGCTCGTGCTGAACGGTGAAGCGCCGGAAATCCGCAGCGACGGCACATTTATCCGTGATTATTTTTACATCGAGGATGCGGTCGAGGCATACCTTTTGCTGGCGGAAAAGATGGAGGAGCTCAATCTTGCGGGAGAAGCGTTCAACTTCAGCAATGAGATTCAGCTGACGGTGCTGGAACTTGTAGAAAAAATTCTTAAGGCCATGGACAGTGACCTCAAGCCGAAAGTGCTCAACCAGGGAAGCCACGAAATCAAGCACCAATATTTATCAGCGGAAAAGGCGAGGAAGCTTCTGAATTGGACGCCCGCGCATACCATTGATGAAGGATTGGAAAAAACGATCGAATGGTATAAAGCCTTTTTTCAAAAGTAACAGAAACAGAGGTGAGAGAAAGACGTGACAAGCGCATATTGCACAGTTTTATCAAAAGGAAGGCTGTATCAGGCCATCGCTTTGTTCGGCTCATTGAAAGCGGTTCAGGCGGACGCCCCCATTTTTACTTTGTGTATGGATCAAGACACCTATGACGTGCTTCAGGCAATGCGGCCGGATAATGTCACCTTGATTCAGGTGTCCGCACTGGAAAATGAGGAGCTCCTTGAACTGAAGCGGACGAGGGATCAGAGCGAATATTGCTGGACGGTGAAGCCGGTATTTCTCGAATTCGTGCTGGACGGACATCCGGAATTAGAGCGTGTCACGTACATTGATGCCGATTTGTTTTTCTTCGCTGATCCGCGCGCGATTTTTGACAATCAGCCGGATTGTTCGGTGCTTCTGTCACGGGGCGATATCGTCATTCCCTCATTTGAAAAACAGGAAATCGACATGCTGCAGCGTCTTTTAGGCCGGTATAATTCCGGTTTTCTCAGCTTCAAAACCGACAGTGCCGGCACAGATTGTCTCAGATGGTGGAAAGAACGCTGCCTTGAGGAATGCAAAAATGCGCCGGGCGAAGGAAAATTCGGAGATCAAGGCTACTTGGATTACATGTCCGGCCTGTTCCCGAATGTGTGTGACATCACCACGCCCGGCGTGAATATCGGCCATTGGAATTACGGCCGCCACACGTTTTCATGGAAGGACGGGCGTCTTGTGCTCGAAGACGGAAGTCCGCTGATTTTCTATCATTTCAGCGGATACCGGATCGTTACAGCCGGCGACATTCGGCAGATTCATGAGACGGACCGGACCGACCTGCCGTTTGTCCATCAGCTTTACCAGGACATTCTGAAGCGGGTGATCGGGACGGTCAGCGCCGTCTGCCCGGAGTTCAGCGGCTTTGCATCTGAGGATGATAACAAATAAATGATCATATACAGGAAGTGAACGAAAAGTGAAGGCAAGCGTCATTGTTCCCGCATATAATTCCAAGGAGAGGCTTTATAACAGCCTGCTGACCTTGAATGAACAGGAATGCACAGAGCCGTTCGAAGTGATTGTGGCTGACAACGGTTCGGAAGACGGAACCTTATCCATGCTTGAATCATTCAGCGCGAATTTTCCGCTGATTTTTGTGAGAATTAAAGAAAACAGAGGGATCGCTTACGGCCGGAATCAGGCGGTCCGCAATGCCAGAGGCGATATTTTGATCTTCCATGACAGCGACATGCTTGCCGAAAAGGATTTGGTGGCGAAGCATATCAAGGCTCATGAGAACCGGGACGATTTAGTCGTATGCGGTATGTTCTGGAAGCGGATTTACAGCTTTTATTATGACCGTTTTGAAAAAGAGCATAAAGAGAAACTCGCCGAACTGTATGAAGAGCTGCCGGGCGATAAAGAGCCGCTCCTTGAAGAAGGTGACATCAGAGACGGAAGTTTTCTTGACCAATGCTTTGATTTAGATACCGACTTTATCCGTGTGCTGAAAAGCATTTTGGAAAAATACGGAGATGATTTGAACGGCTACCGTCTGCCGTGGCGTTTTTTCATTACGAACAATTCGTCAGTCAAGAGACAGCACGTGGCAGATCTCGGCCTGTTTGATGAAGGCATTGTCAGATACGGCTTTGAAGATTATGATCTCGGCATCAGGCTTCATCAGTCGGGAATGAGATTTCAGCTGCGGCGCGATATCATGAGCGTCCATCAGGAGCATCCGAGCAACTGCGCTTCCGTTGATGACATCAGGGCGAACATCGCGTACATGTGCGACAAGTACAATGACATTCATTCGCTTGACGTGCACCTCGCGTTTAACGGCCCGTTTGACGCGGAGTTAACCAACAGCATGATGGCAGACATCGAAGTGCTGCTTGATTATGAGAAATATGAAAGCCTGCTGCACATTTTTCTCGAACTGCTCCACGCGGTTAAAGACCGCAACCTCGACCCGGACTGGAAGACGAAAAGCCCGCGGATCACGGCGAACAGCTTCAATCTGCCGGAGGTCGGGAAGCTTTTGGCAAAAGCGGAAAAAAAGCTGGGCGTCACGCACTTTGCAAGGGCGTTCAAAGCGCTGGCTGCTGATTTACTGCATGTGGATCTTAAATAAATTGGATGTGATATGGTGAGTAAATATCATTTTTCAACCATTGTTTCCAGAACGCATATCTTTAAACTGATGCCGATGATTCATTCTCTCCATGAGCATTGCCGGGATTTTCATCTGTATGTGCTGTGTGTCGATCAGAAAGCGTATGAATTGCTTCAGCAGGTGCCGTGGGAACATGTCACGGCGGTTCAGCTCCATGAAATGGAGGACCCGGAGCTGCTTGAAGCAAAGGGCGGCCGGACGTTTCATGAATATTGCTGGACGCTGAAGCCGGCATTTCTGTTCCATGTGATGACAGAGTATGATGAAGCTGAATATTTTGCCCACTTGGACACCGATCTCTTTTTCTTCTCAGATGCGGGCGAGCTGTTTGCGGAAAAGCCGGATGCTTCCCTTTTTCTGACGGATCACCGCAATTCAGAACGGTTTGCGTCTTATTACAAGCTGACAGGGCAGTACAACACCGGGTTTGTCGGCGCGCGGAATACCGGGGAAGCGTATCGGGCGGTCTGGCAGTGGAGACAGGATTGCATCTCCTATTGTACGGTGGAGATGAATGAAGAAAAAAAGACATACGGTGACCAAAGGTATGTTGAAAAGTGGCCCGCGCAGTTTGAACACGTTCATGTCACGGAGTCGATCGGCGCGAATGCGGCGCTGTGGAATATTGAGCAATATGACGTCAGCCTGCGCGACGGGGCTGTATATGTCAATGACACCCCGCTGATTTTTTATCATTTTTCAGGCTTTACGCTCGTCACGGAGAACGAATTCAATCTGTGCTGGTACTATCACATTGATGACGAGGCGACAGTCAATATGATTTACGTGCCGTACATCAAAAACGTGAAAAAATGGATTGATGAAATTCAAAAAGCATTTCCCGATTTCAGAGACGGGTTTATTCCGAAATATGCGGTTCCTGACACCCATTTTTATACGGTTGAAACATAAAATCCCTGCCTTTTCGGCAGGGATTGTTTTTATGAATGCCATTCTTTTAATGTTTTGTCGCTCGGCAGGACAAAGGCGAGCAGACCTAAAACGGGCAGAAAGGCGACGGCTGTCATGGTCGGCGTCAATCCCGCTGAATCAATAAGAGCTCCGAGCGCAACGGCTCCGATCGCGCCCATTCCGAAGGCGAGCCCGACCGTAAGCCCTGACATCGTTCCGATTTTGCCTGGAACAAGCTCCTGCGCGTAGACAACCGTCACGGAGAAGCTGGACATCAGAACAACACCGATCAGCGCCAGTACGCCATAGGCGATGACAGGCCCCGCAAAGGGAAGGAAAATCGTCAATGGAGCCGACGCTATCATCGAAACGATGATGACGTTCCGCTTTCCGAAACGGTCTGCAAGCGGCCCGCCGAGAAACGTTCCGACAGCTCCGAAAAATAAAAAGACGAAGATGTAGCTCTGTGCCTGCTGAATGCTGACATGATAGGCATTCATCGCATAGAACGTATAAAAGTTGCCGATCGCGCTCACATACCAGGAGCGCGCGAAAATTAAGAAGATAATCATGATAAGGGCGAGAATAATCGGTTTTGTAATCACGGTCTGCACAGCGGCGGCCGGTGATTTTTTACTTACGGCGCGCAAATGAATAAGGCGGCCTTTATACCATTTGGCGATATAAATGAGAAACAGCACAGCGATTGCGGCGACAAGCGTAAACCAGACAGAGCCGAATTGACCGAGCGGAACGAGAATCAGCGCGGTAATCAAGGGCGCCATCGCCTGGCCGGTATTCCCTCCGACTTGGTAAATCGATTGCGCCAAGCCGCGCTTTTCGCCGGCGGCCATGTAGGCGACACGCGATCCTTCAGGATGAAAGACGGCGGAGCCAAGGCCGATAAAAAAGACACAGCATAAAATCGTCAGAAAAGACGGGGCGAACGCGAGACCTAAAATGCCGAGCATGCTTGCGGTGAGTCCGAGCGGCAAAGCATACGGCATCGGGCGTTTATCCGTATACCAGCCGATGACGGGCTGCATCACGGAAGACACCATATTCAGCGTAAAGGCGATCATTCCGAGCTGCGTAAATGTAAGATTCATGGAACGTTCCAAAATCGGAAACATCGCCGGAATCACCGCTTGCAGTGAATCGTTCAGCAGATGACAGATCCCGATAATGAACAAAATAGAATACATGGTTGTCTCGGGACGATGGACAGGTTTTTCTTTAAGCGGGGCGGCAATTGCCAAAGTGATTCTCCTCCTTTTTATGTAAACGAAGCATACACCATATTATTCATAAGGTGAATGAATTATCAAGTGCAAAAAAGGCTCTTCTTTCTCAAAAAGAAAAAAGAGCCTCCCTTTTTATTTATTTAACAAACTGTGTTTTCTCGAATACATCATATAAACGACGATCCCGGCGGCGATCCAGATGACAAAGGCGATCCATGTCACGCCCGGCAGGCTGCTTGCGAGATACAGGCATAAGCATGCGCTGATGATCGGCACAACAGGCACGAAAGGAACACGGAAGGAAGATTTGATCTCCGGATGTTTCTTTCTTAAAACGATAACGGCGATCGCAATGACCGTAAAGGCCGCCAAGGTTCCCATGTTGACGAGATGCGCCAAGGTTCCCAGATCAATAAAACCCGCGATCCCGGCGGCAGCGATCCCCGTCACCCATGTGTTTTGAAACGGTGTTTTAAAACGCGGGTGAACCTTGGAAAACATGCGTGGCAAAAGGCCGTCTCTGCTCATCGCAAATGTAAGGCGCACCTGAGCGTAAAGCAGAGCGAGCATGACCGTTGTAATCCCGATAATCGCGCCGACAGAAATAATGCCTGCTATCTTGTTCTGGCCGACAAATTGGAGCGCGAAAGATACCGGATCTCCGACATTCAGCTTGGTGTACGAAAGCATTCCCGTCAGGACGAGCGATACCGTAATATAAAGGATGGTGCAGATGGCAAGCGCGCCGATGATTCCGACCGGCATTGATTTCTGCGGGTTTTTCACTTCTTCCGACGCGTTTGACACGGCATCAAATCCGAGATACGCGAAGAAAACGGTCGCGGCGCTCGTGATGACGCCTTTCATTCCGAACGGCATAAACGGCGACCAGTTTTCCGGTTTCACGTAGCCGAAACCGACAATGATAAACAGCAGAATGATCGCAATTTTCATCAATACAATGACATTGTTAAAGCGGGTGCTTTCTTTCACGCCCCTTGAAACAATCGCGGTAATGACCAAAATAATGATAACGGCCGGCAGGTTGAACACGGCACCCGTTTTGCTGCCGGGTGCGGCGGTCAGCGCCTCCGGAAGATGCAGCCCGAAGCCTGCAAGAAGCGACTGGAAATAAGATGACCAGCCGGTTGCGACGGCGGCGAGCGCGATAACATATTCAAGCATTAAGTCCCATCCGATTAAAAACGCGAGACACTCCCCGAGAGTGACATATGAATACGTATATACGCTGCCTGAAATCGGAATGGATGAAGAAAATTCCGCATAACAAAACGCGGCGAGCGCGCAGGCAAGGCCCGCGAGCACAAACGACAGAATCAAAGCCGGTCCTGCGCCTGTCGCGGCCACAGTCCCGGTAATCACAAAAATCCCCGTGCCGACAACACAGCCGATTCCGAGCAAAACCAAGTCAAAAGCGCTTAACGAGCGGGACAGGCTGGTCTGTTTGCTCTGGGCCTTTAAGTCGGCCAGCGGCTTTTTCCGAAATAGTAAAGACATATGGGTCCTCCTGAAAATTCATAATATTCTTATCATTATATACACTGACGTTTGTATTATATTGTCGAAATTTCTCGCAGTCAATTAAAGAATTTTCCACTTTAAAAGGACAAAGCTAAAAAGCGTCGATGCACGGAAGGAAAGGGAATTTTATTGTGAAATAGTTCAATTTTCTCACCTTAAGACCGATACAAAAGATGACTCATCAACTAATTTCAAGTTTCGGTGAAAGGGAGATGTTTACATGTTTCAATATGAAGAACTAAATAAGCAGTTTATCGGCGGCCGATGGAGGGATGGAAGCAGCCGGAACGTATTGGAAAACAGAAATCCTTATACTCAAAAAGTCATCACCTCATTCCGAAAAGCGACGCCTGATGACGTGGATGCGGCATATTGCGCCGCGGCTCTTGCGAAACAAGAATGGGACAAAGTAAACCCTTTTAAAAAGCGGGCCATTTTGGAAAAAGCCGTTTCTTTCATTGAAGAGCACGAAGAAGCGATTATTTACTTAATCATGGAGGAGCTTGGCGGAACACGGCTGAAGGCTGAGTTTGAAATCGGACTTGTCAAAAATATGATAAAAGAAGCCGCAACATTTCCGGTGCGGATGGAAGGGAAAATTCTCCCGTCCACGATTGACGGAAAAGAAAACAGGCTGTACAGAATACCCGCCGGAGTCGTGGGGGTGATCAGCCCGTTTAATTTCCCGTTTTTCCTTTCGATGAAATCTGTTGCGCCGGCACTCGGCGCGGGGAACGGCGTCGTGCTGAAGCCTCATGAAGAAACGCCGATCTGCGGCGGAACGCTTATCGCGAAAATTTTTGAAGCGGCCGGCGTACCGGACGGGCTGCTGAATGTCATCGTGACGGATATCGGGGAGATCGGCGACAGCTTTGTTGAGCATCCCGTGCCGCGGATAATCTCATTTACAGGTTCAACCGGAGTGGGCAGCTATATCGGACAGCTTGCGGTCAAACACTTTAAAAAACCGCTGTTGGAGCTTGGCGGAAACAGCGCGCTGATCGTGCTTGAGGATGCTGATCTTGAATACGCCGTCAATGCGGCCGTATTCAGCCGGTTTACGCATCAAGGCCAGATCTGTATGTCGGCGAACCGCGTGCTCGTTCACACATCTGTATATGACAAATTTACAGAGCTTTACGAAGCGAAAGTGTCATCGCTGAAAGTCGGCGATCCGATGGACCCTGATACGGTTATCGGTCCTTTAATCAATGAGAGACAGGCGGAAGGTCTGAGACGGTCTGTCGAAAAAGCGATAGAAGAGGGAGCGGTTCCGGTGCTGTCCGGCCGATTCAGCGGAACGGTCGCTGAGCCCGTCATTTTAAAAGATGTAAAGCCTGAGATGAGCATCGCGAAGGAGGAGCTGTTCGGACCGGCCGTCTGCATCATGCCGTTTGAAACGGAGGATGAAGCGGTAAGCATCGCAAACGCGACACCGTTCGGTTTAAGCGGAGCCGTGCATACAGCAAACGTTGAGCGCGGCGTTGAGTTTGCTAAGCGGATCGAAACCGGCATGATTCACGTCAACGATACGACCATTAATGATGAACCGAACGTCGCGTTCGGCGGCGAGAAGCAATCAGGTCTCGGCAGGCTGAACGGCGAATGGAGCCTTGAAGAATTCACCACGCTGAAATGGATTTCGGTTCAGCATGAAAAACGGCAATTCCCATATTAAGAAGGAGTGAAAGAAATGAGTATACAGACGGAGCAGCACACGCACAGCCTGCTTGACGCTTTTGTCAAAGTTGCGCCTTTTTTAAACAGCCTGATCCAAGATGACATCACCATCGGAATTTATGATACAGAAAAATTAATCGTGAATATTCCGGCTAAAACGTTTTCTCTTAATGTAAAGCCGGGGGACCCGCTGCAAAAAGGGGACATCATTACAGACGCGATCCGCATGAATCAGAAGAAGACAAGCATGGTGCCGAAAGAGCTGTTCGGATTTCCGCTGATCGCCAGAGCGATTCCGCTTCATGATGAAAACGGAAAAGTCATCGGCGGCGTCGGTCTCGGCACGAGCCTTGAAAAATCAGCCAAGCTTCATGATGTCGCTGAAAGCCTGTCCGCCGTCGTGGAACAGACCGCTTCGGCGATCGCGGATATCTCAGAATCCATCAACGGCTTTTCAGCGCAGATGACCGGGATTTCCGCTCAGGCGAAACAAGTCAGTGAAAGCGCGGGAGAAATCGCCGACATTTCCGTCACTGTCAAGGGCATCTCGGATCAAAGCAATCTGCTCGGTTTGAATGCGGCCATTGAAGCCGCGAGAGCAGGAGAATCCGGAAAGGGCTTTTCCGTGGTGGCGGATGAGATCCGCAAGCTTGCCACTCATTCAAAAGACAATGTCGGCCAAATTGACCAGATTACGAAAAAAATCCACAGCCTGCTGAAAGGGCTGGAGGACTCAATTGAATCCATCAACCAGAACACGGACGGCCAAGCGGCGGCGGTTGAACAAATTTCTGCCACGATGCAGGAGATTTCAGGAAGCGCCCAGCATTTAGCGAAAATGGCTGAAAACGTGCTCGGAGAATCATAAAAAAAAAGGGAGCTTACGGGCTCCTTTTTTGTTTTCCCTTTATCAAGCGGAAACTGCACTTACACGTTTGATCCGTCATGCTAAAGGGGTACACATACGAATACATCACCAATGATAAAGGAGAGTCTTGTATGTCTGATGCAAATCTGCACAACCCGCTGACGAAATATGATCATGATGAATTTCCAAAACAATATCAAGAACCGCCCGGTTTGCAGAAAGAGATGAAGCCTGTGCCGGACTGCGGTGAAACAAGCTATAAAGGAGCCGGCAAGCTGAAGGGAAGAAAAGCCCTCGTCACCGGCGGCGATTCAGGTATCGGCCGGGCCGCCGCAATTGCTTATGCCCGGGAAGGGGCGGATGTGGCCATTAACTATCTGCCTGAGGAACAGCCGGATGCAGAAGAAGTGAAAGCGTTAATTGAAAAAGAGGGAAGAAAAGCCGTTCTGCTGCCGGGAGATTTAAGCGATGAAGCGTTTTGCGGAGAATTGGCGGAAAAAGCGTATCAAGAGCTTGGCGGTCTTGACACGCTCGCTCTTGTTGCCGGCAAACAGCAGGCAGTGGATGATATCAGCGATCTTACTACAGAACAAATCTATCAAACATTTGAAGTCAACGTATTCTCACTGTATTGGCTCGTCAAAGCCGCGCTTCCGTATCTGCCGGAAGGCGCGTCTATTATCACGACAACGTCCGTAGAAGGGTATAATCCAAGCCCGATGCTGTTGGATTATGCCGCGACGAAACATGCCATTATCGGTTTTACCGTCGGCCTAGGAAAGCAGCTGGCGAATAAAGGAATCAGAGTCAACTCGGTAGCGCCGGGGCCGATCTGGACACCGCTGCAGATTTCAGGAGGACAGCCCGGTGAAAACATTCCGAAATTCGGCAAGGAAACACCGGCCGTTCCATTACAGCGTGCCGGACAGCCGGCGGAGCTGGCAGGAATTTATGTCTTTTTGGCCTCAGAAGAATCGAGTTATGTGACATCCCAAATTTACAGTGTAAGCGGAGGAATTCCGACAGCGTAATCAAAAAGGAGCTGCCCTTCATACGGGGCAGCTCTTATTTTCGTTGTTATGTGCCGAGCACGTTTTGATTATACAGGACACTCGGATGTGACGGATGATAGGAGGCGGCTTTGTCGTTATGAATCTTCGCTTTTTCTCTGTCGCCGAGCTGCCAGTGGCAGACGCAGAGCTGCAGATGGGGATACCAGGTGGAATATTC
The DNA here is from genome assembly GCF_027721405.1 of Bacillus sp. KICET-1. NCBI lineage: Bacteria > Bacillati > Bacillota > Bacilli > Caryophanales > Bacillaceae > Bacillus > Bacillus sp. KICET-1. Next base: position 128,103 of record NZ_CP113515.1, on the reverse strand, counting down.
GAGCTGGGTAAAGCCTGCATCACTGCTTTTGGCGGATAGGGCGAGCTCATACCAAAACACGCCCTGCCGGTATTGCCGTTTCTCCGCAAAATAGTCGCCGAGCCTGCAGCAGAACTCCGGACGCGGACAATCGATCAGAAATGATTTTAAGAGAGACGTCATGGCGGTCTCTTCATGGCCGACCGCCCTGTAGCAATCGGATAGATATTGGCACGTTCTGATCTCGTCTTCAATCCAGCACTGTTTTGTGGAAAGAAAATGGTGATAATACGTGATGGCGCGCTGATACTGGCCGTGATCCTTTAATTCATTCGCGAAGTAAAACAAATCGCGCGGTGTCATCGTTTCACTGTTTTCCGCCATTTTCTCATAAATCTTCAAGTTGCGGTCTGAGGGAGGCGAGTGCTTTTTCTCGGATTTCCGGTGTGTGACGGCAATATCGGTTTCTATGATGTTTCCGTATACTTCAAGATACTCATGCACGGCTCCGATCCAGCGGAACCCTTTTTCACGCTTGACGAGTCGGTTGCGGCGGTATCTGAAGCTGACCTCTCCCCGAGCATCAAAGCCGACGTGATAATACATGGATACCGCGTCCACCTCTTTTGAAAGCGACGCCTTCAGTTCAATCAGCTTTTCACGGTCCTTTTCCGTCAATATATCGTCGGCGTCCAGCCACAGAATATAATCCATTTCTGCTTTCGAAAACACAAAGTTACGGGCGGCCGCAAAGTGATCGATCCATTCAAAATCATAAATCTTATCCGTATAACGGGCCGCGATTTCTTTCGTCCGGTCAGTCGAGCCCGTATCAGCAATCACAATTTCATCCGCAATGTCTTTGACGGAATCAAGACAGCCCGCAAGCACTTCCTCTTCATTTTTCACGATAACGCACAAACTGACGCTGATCATGTCATCACCTCTTCCCCTCCAGTGTATAAAAGGAGAGGCGGAAACATTCTTCGGACAAAATGATCTCTTCCAAGAAATTTGTCTGTCCTTTTACTAGTTTTATTCCAGCGCCTGATTTAAAATGAACACATGAACTTACGTGAGGATTGATAGGGACCATGAGCATCATAAAAGCGGAAAACCTTTATAAAACATACGGAGATAAGACATTATTCGACCATATCTCCTTTCATATTGAAGAGAATGAAAGAATCGGTTTAATCGGCCCGAACGGAACGGGGAAGTCTACGCTTCTGAAAACCATTGCCGGCCTTGAATCAACGGAGGAAGGCGAGATTACGGCTTCAGGAAGCGTGCATATTGAGTTTTTGCATCAGGACCCTGAGCTTCCGGCCGGACAAACCGTACTTGAGCATATTTATTCCGGCGGATCAGCCGTCATGAGAACGATGAGAGAATACGAAAAAGCGCTTCAGGCGCTGAATGAAGAACCGGAAAATGACCAGCGCCAGAAACAGCTGCTTGATGCGCAGGCCCGAATGGACGCGAATGATGCGTGGGAGGCGAATACGTTAGCCAAAACGGTTTTAACCAAACTTGGCGTCACCGATCTGATGAAGGATGTCAGCGAGCTGTCCGGCGGCCAGAGAAAGCGCGTCGCGATTGCGAAAAACGTCATCCAGCCGGCTGACCTGCTCATTTTGGATGAACCGACAAACCACTTGGACAATGAAACGATTGAATGGCTGGAAGGCTACTTATCGCAATATCCGGGCGCCGTTATGCTTGTCACGCACGACAGATATTTTCTGAACAGGGTGACGAACAGAATTTACGAGCTTGAGAGAGGCAGCCTTTATACGTATAAAGGAAACTATGAAGTATTCCTGGAAAAACGGGCCGAACGGGAAGCGCTGGCGGAGCAGAAAGAAACAAAACGTCAAAACCTCCTGCGCCGCGAATTGGCGTGGCTCAGAAGAGGGGCGAAAGCGCGCTCGACGAAACAAAAAGCGAGAGTGGACAGAGCGGAGGCGCTCAAAGAGCAAAAAGGGCCGGCAGTCTCCGGATCACTCGATTTCGCGATCGGTTCCCACCGTCTCGGAAAACAGGTGATCGAAGCCGATAACGTCGCCATTACCTATAACGGCCAAGCGCTGATCAGCCAGTTTAATGAGCTTGTCATCCCGGGGGAACGAATCGGCATCATCGGGCCGAACGGAATCGGGAAAACGACACTTTTAAACAGCCTCGCCGGCAGAATTCAGCCTGACAGCGGCAATATCACCATCGGGCAGACGGTCCGGATCGGCTACTACACCCAGGATCACAGCGAAATGAACGGTGATATGAAAGTCATTGAATATATAAAAGAGACGGCTGAAATCGTCAAAACGGCGGAAGGCGATGTCATCACCGCGGAACAAATGCTTGAGCGTTTTCTGTTCCCGCGTCCGATGCAGCAGACATATATCAGAAAGCTGTCGGGCGGGGAAAAGCGCCGTCTGTACTTGCTGAATGTACTGATGCAGGAACCGAATGTGCTGTTTTTAGATGAGCCGACCAATGATCTGGACACGGAAACATTAAGCGTGCTCGAAGATTATATCGAACAGTTCCCAGGCGTCGTCATCACCGTATCCCATGACCGCTATTTCCTTGACCGCGTCATTGACCGCCTGATCGTATTTGAAGGACAAGGTGTCATTTCCCGTTTCCAAGGTTCGTACAGTGAATACATGGAACACGCAAAAGCGAAGAAGACGGCGGTAAAACAGCCGGCCGAAGAGAAAAAGGCGGAAGAAGAGCCGAAGAAAAAGCGCAAAAAGCTTTCATATAAGGATCAGATCGAATGGGACGGCATCGAAGACAAAATCGCCGGCCTTGAAGAAAAGCATCAGCGTCTGGAGGCGGAAATCGCTGAAGCGGGAAGTGATTTCGGAAAGATTCAAGAACTGATGGCCGAACAGGCAAAAACGGCTGAAGAGCTCGAAGCGGCGATGGAGCGCTGGACCGAATTGTCACTGATGATTGAAGAACTTGAGAATTAAGAAAAGCCGGTACGGCCCCCGAGAAGATGACGGGTCATACCGGCTTTTTTTATCTTACACAGATGTCTCCCGGCGCTTTAAAGACAAACGTTTTTGTCCAAGCAAAGTTTATCAGGCGTAAAAAAGTTTACGTTTACGTTAAGGTTCAAATGATGTATAATAGAAACAGATACGACAAGAGGGGGATTCACCTTGGAATGGATGAAGATTGATCAAGTTGCCAAGCGAAGCGGATTGACAAAACGAACCATTCGTTTTTACGAGGAGATTGGTTTGATTCCTGCTCCTAAACGGACAGAAGGCGGCGTCCGGCTTTACTCTGAAGATGATATGGAGGAGCTCGAAAAAGTAACCAGCACAAAAGAAGTGCTCGGTTTTTCCCTTCAGGAGCTTCAGCAGTTTATGGAGATGAGCCGTCAGCTGGAATTAAACAAAGAGGGGTACTTGTTGTCACTGGATCCGAAGGAACGGAAAGAAAAGCTGGAAGAGATTCAGCACGCTTTGAACCACCAGCTTGAGATGATTGATGAGAAGATCAGCACATTTCAGCATTTTAAAACGCGCCTTAACGGAATGAAAGAAAAAGCTGACCGCGCCATTCAATCAATCGAATGATTTTGCTGTAAACGCTATGGATATAGCGTTTCTTTTAATGGATGAAACAGGAGGTTTGGTCAAATGGATACATCATCACAACAGAAAACAGGCCTATTCAGCCAGCCGAAAGCCGTTTGGGCGGTTGCGTTTGCCTGTGTGATTTCCTTTATGGGAATCGGTCTTGTCGATCCGATTCTTCCGGCGATCGCCGCACAATTACATGCTTCACCTAGTGAAGTATCTCTGCTATTTACAAGTTATTTGCTCGTTACCGGTTTTATGATGTTTTTCTCCGGCGCGATTTCAAGCCGGATCGGCGCAAAATGGACGCTGCTTCTCGGACTTATTTTTATCATCGTGTTTGCCGCTCTCGGCGGAAGCTCAAGTTCAATTGCTCAGCTTGTCGGCTATCGCGGCGGCTGGGGGCTTGGGAATGCTCTCTTTATTTCAACCGCGCTTGCCGTCATTGTCGGGGTATCTGTCGGCGGCAGCGCCAAAGCCATTATTTTGTATGAGGCTGCACTCGGCTTGGGGATTTCCGTCGGGCCGCTTGCAGGCGGAGAGCTTGGCAGCATTTCATGGCGCGCTCCGTTCTTCGGAGTGTCTGTCCTCATGTTCATAGCGCTTTGCGCGATTTCACTCATGCTGCCGAAGCTGCCGAAACCGGCAAAACGCGTCGGTGTGTTTGATGCGATGAAGGCGCTCAAATATAAAGGCCTTTTGACAATGGCAGTATCTGCATTCTTATACAACTTTGGATTTTTTATTTTGCTTGCTTATTCTCCGTTCGTGCTGGATTTAGATGAACACGGCCTTGGATACGTCTTCTTCGGCTGGGGGTTATTGCTGGCAATTACGTCAGTCTTTACGGCGCCGCTCGTGCACAAAGCGCTGGGAACAGTGGGTTCGCTCGTCGTTCTCTTTATCGCCTTTGCGGTCATTCTCATCGTCATGGGGATCTGGACTGACCATCAGACGTTGATCATTACATGTATTGTTGTCGCCGGTGCTGTTCTCGGTATGGTGAATACGATCATGACAACCGCTGTAATGGGTTCTGCACCGGTTGAACGTTCAATCGCGTCTTCAGCCTACAGCTCAGTCCGTTTTATCGGCGGTGCGCTCGCTCCGTGGATTGCGGGAATGCTGTCAGAACACTTCACTGCAAGCACACCATATACAGTAGGCGGGATCGTCGTTTTTGTCGGCATGCTTGTCCTTCTCATGGGACGCAAACATCTCGCCGGAATAAAAGCCGGACATTAAGAAAAAAAGGAACTTCCGCACAGGCGGGAGTTCCTTTTTGTGTTTACAGCACTTTCGTCGTCCAAGATTCACAATTCCATGTTTCCGTCGCGATATCCATGTAGAACTCGGGTTCGTGGGAAATCAGCAGAATGGAGCCTTTGTATTCTTTCAGCGCGCGTTTCAGCTCTTCTTTCGCATCGACATCCAGGTGGTTTGTCGGTTCGTCAAGCACGAGCAGGTTTGTTTCTGAATTGATCAGCTTGCACAGTCTGACCTTCGCTTTTTCTCCTCCGCTGAGAACGGAGACGCGGCTTTCAATGTGTTTGGTCGTCAGGCCGCATTTGGCGAGGGCGGCGCGGATTTCGTACTGGGTAAAGGAAGGAAATTCGCTCCACACTTCTTCGATGCACGTATTGTTATTGGTTTCTTTCACTTCCTGCTCGAAATAGCCCGTGTATTGATGCTCGCCCCGTTCCACCGTGCCTTCCAGCGGCTGGATTTCACCGAGCAGGCTTTTTAACAGCGTCGTTTTCCCGATGCCGTTTGCGCCGTACAGGGCGACTTTCTGTCCGCGCTCCATTCTGAGATTGAGCGGGCGTGACAGCGGAGTATCGTAGCCGATGACTAAGTCCTTCGTTTCAAAAATGAGCTTGCCTGACGTTCTCGCAGGCTTGAAATGGAATTCCGGTTTCGGTTTTTCGGCCGCCAGTTCGATCATATCCATCTTATCAAGCTTTTTCTGGCGGGACATCGCCATATTTCTCGTGCTGACGCGCGCTTTGTTGCGGGCGACGAAATCTTTCAGCTCAGCCACTTCCTGCTGCTGTTTTTTGTAGGCGGCTTCGAGCTGCTGTTTTTTCACTTCGTATACTTCCATGAATTGATGATAATCACCGACATAACGCGTCAGCTCTTGGTTTTCCACATGATAAATCAAATTGATCACGCTGTTTAAAAACGGAATGTCGTGAGAAATTAAGATGAACGCATTTTCATATTCCTGCAAATAGCGTTTCAGCCATTCAATATGCTGTTCATCAAGGTAGTTGGTCGGTTCGTCCAACAGAAGGATTTCCGGCTTTTCCAAAAGCAGTTTGGCGAGCAGCACTTTCGTCCGCTGTCCGCCGCTTAAGTCTGTGACGTCGCGGTCAAGGCCGACATCCTGCAGGCCGAGGCCGCGGGCGATTTCTTCAACTTTGCTGTCAATCACGTAGAAATCATTGTTTGTCAGGGCGTCTTGAATGACACCGACATCTTCAAGCAGCTGCTCAAGCTCATCAGGGTCCGCTTCGCCCATTTTGTTGTAAATCTCATTCATTTCCTCTTCCATCGCAAATAAGTAATGGAACGCATCTTTCAGCACGTCGCGGATCGTTTTTCCTTTTTCAAGCACGGTATGCTGATCGAGGTAGCCGACGCGCACATTTTTCGCCCATTCAACCTTACCCTCATCAGGCTCAAGTTTTCCGGTAATAATATTCATAAACGTTGATTTACCTTCGCCGTTTGCTCCGATTAAGCCGACGTGTTCCCCTTTTAAAAGACGGAACGATACATTGTTAAAAAGCGCACGGTCACCAAAGCCGTGGCTTAAATCTTTTACGGATAAAATACTCATCATTACACCTCTATCGTTATCAGACACGCTTTATTTATCATGTGTCTTTCTCATTTATGATTATAAAGGAGGAGACCGTTTGTTAAAAGGCTTGGAAGGAAAAAGAAAATTGCGTTTGGCGCGTGCATTTGAGATACTATGGAGTAGATTTTAAGAATTGAGGAGAACGACATGACCCAAACATGGCCATTTTTACAGCATACACAACCATTTATCGCCGAAAACTGGGAGGCCTCAGGCTTTCAGGAGCCGACCGTCATTCAGGAAAAAGCCGCTCAGGTGATTATGGAGGGGAAAGACGTCATCGCCGAATCCCCGACGGGAACGGGAAAAACATTGGCGTACACGCTTCCGGTTCTGGGGCGAATCAACCCGGAACAGAAACATCCGCAAGTGATCATTTTAGCGCCGTCCCGCGAGCTGGTGATGCAGATTTTCCAAGTGATTCAGGAGTGGAAAAAAGGCTCTGATCTTCGCGCTTTGTCTTTGATCGGCGGAGCAAACGTGAAAAAGCAGGTGGAAAAGCTCAAAAATAAACCGCATATCATTGCGGGCACACCGGGCAGGGTGCTCGAATTGATTCAGGCGAAAAAGCTGAAAATGCATGAAGTCAAGACGATCGTTCTTGATGAAGCGGATCAGCTCGTGACAAAGGAACACCGCGAAACAATGAAAAAAATCATTAAAACGACGCTGAAAGACCGCCAGCTTTTAAGCTTTTCCGCTACGCTGCAGCCGGAAACAGAACAGGTGCTGAATACCATCGCACACGAACCGGCCGTTTTGAAAGTGGAGCGGAATACGGCGGAAAAAGCACGGGTCACGCATCAATATCTCGTCTGCGATCAGCGAGATAAAGTAAAGCTATTGCAAAAGCTGTCACGGCTGAACGGCATGCAGGCGCTCGTGTTCGTCAGAGATATCGGAAATTTAAGCGTCTATGCGGAAAAACTCGCCTATCATCACGTGGATCTCGGCATCCTGCACGGAGAAGCGAAAAAAATGGAGCGGGCAAAGATATTATCAGCGTTTGAACGGGGAGAATTTCCGCTGCTTCTGGCGACTGACATTGCGGCGCGCGGACTTGATATCGATGATCTTCCGTACGTCATTCACGCGGACATACCGAATGAAGACGGATATATCCACAGATCCGGCCGGACGGGCCGGGCCGGTAAAGAAGGAACCGTACTCAGCCTTGTCACGCCGATGGAAGAATCCAAACTGAAAAAAATGGCCAAATCACTCGGAATTGAGCTGAAAGAGGCCGTTTATTCAGGCGGAAAACTATCTGAGAAATAAGAAACGGAGGGCGGGAAGCCCTTCTTTTTTTGTTGTAAAATAATAGAAAAGGTTCAGGCGGGGGCGGGAAGATGGTTTCAATAGACAGATTTCAAATATTGAAGGAACCCGAGCTGAAAATACTTGAACACTGGTTTAAGAACGATAATATCAAACGGAGAATGGATGCGATGCTGCCATTAGACGCGTGGTATGCACGATTGAATAAAGATGAAGACGATACTGTCATTATGGCATATGACGGGGAGTGTCCGGCAGGCATGGACTCTATAGAGTTTGTGGATGAGCGGGCGTATATCGGGTTGATCGTCAATCCTTTATACCAGCTTCAAGGGTACGGAAAACAGATCTTGCAAAAACTGCTGACTGATCCTGGGTTTACCAGCGTGGGGAATGGGCGGCAAGCATCGAAAAAGACAATCAAATCAGTTTAGCCTGCTTTCAAGCAGCGTGATTCACTTTGGAAGATACGGAGCCGGATGAAGACGGCTTTCTTACTTTGATTCTTCGCGGCTGATCCCAAATAAACAGAAAAGGAGGGGACAAAGCCCTCCTTTTTTTTCATCATCATGTTAACTTAGATCACTGACTTTGATGATCTGTTTGCCTTTATTTTCTCCTTTAAACAGGCCGAGGAACGCGTCAGGAATATTGCTGAATCCTTCCGTAATCGTTTCTTCATAATGAAGCTTTCCGTCCTTGAGCCATTCGGCCAATTGTTTCGCGCCTTCAGAAAAGCGGTCAGCATAATCACTGACGATGAATCCCTGCATCAGCGCTTTTGTTTTGATCAGCTTCGGCTGGACGCGGGGGCCCATGTCTTCTTCTTCACTTTCGGTATTGTACGATGAGATCGCTCCGCATACCGGAATGCGGGCGAATTCATTCAGCAGGTTTATCACCGCATCTGAAATCGATCCGCCGACATTGTCAAAATAGACATCGAAGCCGTCAGGACATGCCTGTTCCAGCGCTTTTTGAATATCATCCGCCGTTTTGTAATTAATGGCTTCATCAAATTGAAGCTCCTCTTTCAAATACGCGATTTTTTCATCAGATCCGGCGATGCCGACAACCCGCGCGCCTTTGATTTTGGCAATCTGTCCGACTGTTGAGCCGACGGCGCCCGCCGCGCCTGAAACGACGACGGTTTCGCCTTTTTTCGGACGGCCGATGTCGAGCAGCCCGAAGTAAGCGGTCAGTCCGGTCATCCCTAAAATGCCGAGATACGCCTGGGCGGGTGCGATATCCGTATCCAACTTGCGGAGGGCGGACTCATTAACGGCTGAATATTCCTGCCACGCGAGATTTCCGATCACAACATCTCCTTTTTTCAGCTGATCGCCGTCTGTCAGAACCTCGGCAATCACTCCGCCTGTTATGGCTTCATCTAAAGCGAAGGGCTCTACATATGATTTTGTATCCTGCATCCGTCCGCGCATGTACGGATCAACGGACACATAACTCGTTTTCACTAGCACTTCGCCGTCTTTCGGTTCGGGCACGGCAATCGTTTCAAAGCGGAAATCGTCATGGGCGGGAACGCCTTTGGGGCGTCTTGCCAATTGAATTTGCTGCTGATTATTCGGCATACTGAATCCTCCTTCAAGATAAGTGGTTGTTCCAAATGTAACACGAACCATTTCCCGATTACAAAATCAAACCGTCAGCGGTCATAAAAAAAGAAGGGCCAGGGCCCTTCTTTCCTTATATGCATATTTAATAGAATAACCGGTACACATCGGTGTTTTTCTCATGTTCCAAATATTCATAGGCATTCGTTTTTGAAGAATGAAGCATGTCAGCGGTAATCACGGGCTGAAGCGCGGTCAGATAAGAACCCAGCCTATTTTCAATTTCTGTCGGCAGAACGGATTCGATATCACCGATATTGATAATGATAGAGAAAACGAAATCAATATTAATATGAAAAGCATCTTCAGCAAAGGCCGTAAGCTCTTTTATTCCATCCTGGCAGCGGGTATGCCGGCGGAATACCTGCTTCACTAAATCACTGACAATCCAAGCGTTAAATCGCTGTTCCGGTGAAAAGTAATGAATAGGAACCACCTCCCTGCTTAATCGGCTCATGAAGATTTTTATTTTTCTGATAAAAGTAGCTTTCCCTACTGTAACATGTCCCGCCAGAAAATATCCACCGACAATCTGCCCGTTTTTTCACGGAACTCTCTTTCTTTTGTTTGACCTTTGGTTGAGCGGGTAAACATCCAATATACAAAAACAAAAGGGAGGACTTATCAATGAAACCGGTAGTAAGAGAATATACAAATGATCAAAAACTGATGCAGGACGTAAAAGAGCTTCAGCAATTGGGTGTCGCAAAAGAAGACGTATATGTGCTTTCTCATGATGACGACAGAACGGACCGCCTGGCAGATAATACTGATGTCAATACCATCGGAGCGAAAGAAACGGGCATTAAACACGCAGTCGGCAATATGTTTAATAAAAAAGGCGACGAGCTCCGCAACAAAATTCACGAAATCGGCTTTTCAGAAGAGGAAGCATCACAATTTGAAAAGCGCTTAGATGAAGGAAAAGTTCTTCTGTTTGTCACGGATAACGAAAAAGTGAAATCATGGGCGTAAGCTGAACAGATCCCAAGGGGTTTTCGGTCCCTTGGGATTTTTTTGCGGTTTCCGCAATAAAACCGAAAGGCACATTCTGTACATTTTCGGTGCTGTTTCTCAACTGATTTGATACAATTCAATTGTAATAAATTGGAATACGGAATCAGGAGGAGCACAATTCATGAAAAAAATGTTACTTATGCTGGCGATTTGTTTATGTATGATCCCTGCGGACGTCTATGCCGCTGATCTGGGACGGCAGACGTTAGGAACAAATGACGGCTGGGGAGCCGCTTCCGGCGGGACAACCGGCGGCGCGAAAGCCTCATCATCGAATGTATACACCGTATCAAACAGACAGCAGCTCGTTTCTGCATTAGGGGGAAGCGCCAACAGCACGCCGAAGATTATTTACATACAAGGCACAATCAATATGAATACGGACGACCGCAATAAAACGCTCGGCTTTAATGATTATAAAGATCCGGCATATGATCTCAATGCCTATCTCAAGGCGTACGACCCGGACAAATGGGGAAAAAAAGCGCCGTCAGGCACCCAGGAAGACGCCAGACAGCGATCGCAAAAAAACCAGAAGGCACGGGTCGTGGTTGACATTCCTTCAAATACGACGATCATCGGCTCGGGTTCAAATGCCAAAGTGACAGGCGGAAGTTTTAATATAAAGAACGGCGTCGACAATGTCATCATCCGCAACATTGAATTTCAAGACGCTTACGACTATTTTCCGCAATGGGACCCGACGGACGGCAGCAGCGGCAACTGGAACTCGGAATATGACAATATCACCATTAACGGCGCGACGCACATCTGGATCGATCATTGCACCTTTAATGACGGATCGAATCCCGACAGCGGTTTTCCCTACTATTACGGGAGAAAATATCAGCACCATGACGGCCAGACGGATATAGCCAACGGGGCGAATTATATTACATTGTCCTATAATAAATATCATGACCATGACAAAGGCTCCGTCATCGGAAACAGCGACAGCAAGACGTCGGATGAAGGAAAACTGAAGGTGACCATTCACCATAACTATTACCAGAACATCGTCCAGCGCGCACCGCGGGTCCGGTACGGGCAGGTTCATATTTATAATAATTTTTACGCAGGCTCGAAAAGCGCCGCATACCCGTTCAGCTATGCGTGGGGCGCGGGCCACGCGTCAAAAATATATGCCCAGAATAATGTCTTTGAAGTGCCGGGACTGGCTGCTGATAAAGTCATCAGCATCTTCAGCGGCGGAAAAGCGCTTCATGAAGACGGCACTCTTTTAAACGGCGCCTCCATTAACGCGTCAGCCGCCAACGGATTAAGTCAGTCCGTCGGCTGGACACCGTCATTGCACGGTTCCATCGGCTCATCATCAAATGTAAAATCAGATGTTATATCTAAAGCCGGGTCGGGCATATTAAAATAAGAAACAAGAGACACAAAGGAAAATATTCCTTTGTGTTTTTTAATTAACAAAAACGTTTATTAACTTAGTTAAGTAGTAAAATGGGATAGGGGATGGAAGACAACAAAATAGGAGGAGACCTGTAATGGCTTCAGAAAAAGACGCAAAAAAACAGCAGGCAGTAAAAATCATTCCTTTGCTTATTACTGTTGCTGTGGGATTAATCATTTGGTTTATTCCCGCGCCGTCCGGACTTGAACCTAAAGCATGGCATTTGTTCGCTATTTTTGTCGCAACAATTATCGGCTTTATCTCCAAGCCCTTGCCAATGGGCGCAATTGCAATTTTTGCATTGGCAGTCACCGCGTTAACGGGAACGCTATCTATTGAAAATACGTTAAGCGGATTTGGAAACAAGACAATCTGGCTGATTGTCATCGCCTTTTTTATTTCTCGGGGGTTCATCAAAACCGGGCTCGGCGCCAGGATTTCTTACGTATTCGTACAACGGTTCGGGAAGAAAACACTCGGCCTTTCTTATTCACTGCTTTTCAGTGATTTAATTTTATCACCTGCCATTCCGAGCAATACGGCACGGGCGGGCGGCATTATTTTTCCTATTATCAGATCATTATCCGAAACTTTCGGATCAACGCCGGCAGACGGAACAGAGCGGAAAATCGGCGCTTTCTTATTAAAAACCGGTTTTCAAGGAAACTTGATTACGTCTGCGATGTTTTTGACGGCAATGGCGGCGAACCCGCTGATCGCCAAGCTGGCCCACGATGTCGCAGGGGTGGACATCACATGGACAAGCTGGGCAATCGCGGCCATTGTACCGGGATTGGCGAGCTTAATCATTACGCCGCTGGTCATTTATAAGCTGTATCCGCCGGAAATTAAAGAAACACCGGATGCGGCTAAAATCGCAACGGAAAAATTGAAAGAAATGGGTCCGTTTAAAAAATCCGAACTCTCCATGGTCATCGTCTTTTTATTGGTGCTTGCGCTGTGGATTTTCGGAGGAAGCTTAAATATCGACGCAACGACGACGGCCCTGATCGGATTATCCGTTTTGCTTTTGTCACAGGTATTAACATGGGAGGACATCAAAAAGGAACAAGGTGCATGGGATACGCTGACTTGGTTCGCGGCGCTTGTGATGCTGGCGAATTTCCTGAATGAGCTCGGCATGGTGTCTTGGTTCAGCGATATGATGAAATCATCTGTTTCCGGTTTTTCATGGATTGTGGCATTTATGATTCTGATTGTCGTGTATTATTACACGCATTACTTCTTTGCGAGTGCAACCGCGCATATCAGCGCCATGTATGCGGCATTTCTCGCCGTCATCGTGGCGGCAGGCGCTCCGCCGCTGTTGGCGGCGCTCAGCCTGGCGTTTTTCAGCAACCTTTTCGGTTCGACGACGCATTACGGATCAGGAGCGGCTCCGGTCTTTTTCGGAGCGGGTTATATATCGCAAAGCAAATGGTGGTCCATCGGCTTTATCCTGTCAATCGTCCATATTGTGACATGGCTTGTGATCGGCGGATTATGGTGGAAAGTATTAGGGTTATGGTAGAAGAAAAAAGGCAGACTCAGGTCTGCCTTTTTTTATTTCGGTAAGGAATGGGAAGGGCCTGCACATGATGACTTCAGTGCGAATAGAATATTGCCGGGGTGATAATATGAGCAGCGGCCGTAATCAATACATGATATTGAAACAGAAACCTTACAAATATATGAGCAGACATATGAAACGCCGGTATGAACAATTACCATGTGAACTTGAAAGTCCGGAAACAGGGACGGAAAAACGGTTTCCGTCTTCAGATGAAAATCGATCTGCCTTGTGCGTACCCGGGCTGCGAGGTCCCGAAGGCAAAAGAGGACCCGCCGGCTCCCGCGGTCCGCAAGGGGAGGCGGGTCCGCCCGGTCCCCCGGGGCCTGAGGGTCCGCCCGGTCCCCCGGGGCCTGAGGGTCCGCCGGGAGCGGTTCCTGCGGTAGCTTTTCAAAATACAGCAGAACTAATGACGATTCCGTTAGAAGGAACACCGATAAACGTGTTAAGCACAGTGATAGCCTCGCCAACAGATCAATTGGTGAAAACGGATGCCGTCATACAAGTAAATGTGGAATTAGACCCGCTCGCGTCTCATTTCTCATTGGTCTTAGCTGTCGATCTGCAAAGAAATGGCGTATCGATACAAACACAGAGACAAGAGCTGAACCTCTTTTCTTCAGGCGGACAAATCATAGGAATTCCTTTTACGTACATCGACGAAATGAAGGCGGATGAAACAGCCGCGTACCAGCTCTATTTATCCGTCCTTTCTTCGAATCTCGTAACACAAGTCGCAGCGGCAAACCGCTCCCTCATTGCGACGGGATTCCCCATTCAAGGATCGGACTAAGGTGATGAATAGAAATCACCTTTTTTATTTAGGTTGTCAAAACACAGCCCGTATTAATATGCTGTCTTAATAGGTAAGACGGTCAACAACGGGAAGGAGAGGGAAAAAGATTGAATGAATAATCCGATTATAAACGGGAGCTTTGAAACCGGCACATTAGCGGGGTGGAGTTCGGCCAATACCCAGATTAACAGTTTGTTTGCACATTCAGGGAGATATTCCGCGCAATTTATTGGAGCTCAGCCATATGCTTACCTCAGTCAAATCGTTCCCATTTCAGCCAAGTCACTGACTCTATTCGTATCACTCGCAACGCTCGGAAATGAGCCAAGTCCCCAAGTAACTCTCCAGATCATCTATGTCAGCGCAGCAGGTGAACAAATCAGTTCCATTCAAGAAAATATTACACCCGGAAATTTGCCGAACGTGCTCTTTCACACATGGTCTGAAATCTATAAAACAAGCAGTGTGCCTTCTGGCGCGGCCTCTGCCGTCATTGTATTAAGTAAAGTTTCTTCCGGCACGGTTTTAATAGATGACGTTTCATTGGCGCAAACCGGGGGTGAACCTGGCGTAACAGGAATTACAGGTCCCACAGGAGTGACGGGTCCCACAGGAGTAACCGGAGCAAGAGGAGCGACCGGAGTAACTGGTGTAACGGGAGCAACTGGTTCAACCGGGGCAAGAGGAGCGACTGGGTCAACGGGTGCACCCGGGGTTACAGGCCCAACTGGCGCAACAGGTTCAACCGGGGCAACAGGAGGAACTGGGGTAGCAGGTTCAACCGGAGAAACGGGGTTAACCGGAGCCACTGGAGTAACAGGATCAACAGGAGCGACCGGTTCAACTGGAGCAACAGGCCCAACCGGCTCGACCGGTCCAACTGGAGTTACTGGTGCAGCAGGCTCAACTGGGCCCACGGGAGAGATCGGTCCAACCGGAGCCACCGGCTCAACGGGAGTAACAGGAGCGACAGGCCCAACGGGTGCAACAGGAGTAACAGGAGTAACAGGCATAACTGGTGTAACAGGATCGACTGGCTCAGCTGGTGCAACCGGCCCGACTGGAGTAGCGGGTCCAACTGGAGTAACCGGCTCAACGGGAGTAACAGGAGCGACAGGCCCAACGGGTGCAACAGGAGTAACAGGAGTAACAGGCATAACTGGTGTAACAGGATCGACTGGCTCAGCTGGTGCAACCGGCCCGACTGGAGTAGCGGGTCCAACTGGAGTAACCGGGTCGACGGGAGTAACAGGCTCAACCGGGCCAACGGGAGAAATCGGTCCAACCGGAGTAACCGGCTCGACCGGCTCAACTGGTGCGACGGGATTAACTGGAGAAACCGGTGCAACAGGAACAACAGGAGCAACAGGAACAACAGGAGCAACAGGAGAGACCGGAGTAACAGGTGCAACAGGAGAAACGGGATCGACAGGAGCGACTGGGGTAACTGGTATAACGGGATCAACTGGTTCAACGGGAGTAACTGGACCAACAGGAGCAGCAGGGTCAACTGGTTCAACCGGAGAAACCGGTCCAACCGGAGCGACTGGAGTAACAGGCCCAACCGGCGCAATAGGAGAGACCGGTGTAACAGGAATAACCGGCGCAACGGGCGCCACTGGCATAACCGGAGCAACTGGGGTAGCAGGTTCAACCGGCTCAACCGGCCCAACTGGTATAACCGGAGTAACAGGGGCAACAGGAGTTACTGGCCCGACTGGGGTCACGGGCTCAACTGGTGTAACTGGCGCAACCGGAGAAACTGGCTCGACCGGGGATACCGGAGTGACTGGAGCAACGGGGATAACAGGAGCAACAGGAATAACCGGAACTACGGGCTCAACCGGCCCAACAGGAGCAACCGGGTCAACAGGAACAACCGGCGCAACGGGCGCCACTGGCATAACCGGAGTAACAGGGGCAACAGGAGTTACTGGCCCGACTGGGGTCACGGGCTCAACTGGTGTAACTGGTTCTACCGGAGCAACAGGTGTAACTGGATCAACCGGAGTAGCTGGATCAACCGGCTCAACTGGCCCAACCGGATCAACAGGAGAAACCGGGGCGACGGGTGCATCCGGTTCAACCGGTTCAACAGGTGTGACTGGAGCAACGGGTATAACTGGAGCAACTGGAGTAACAGGAGAAACCGGAGAAACCGGTCCAACAGGCCCAACCGGTCCAACTGGAGTTACTGGCGCAACCGGAGAAACTGGCGCAACCGGAGAAACTGGCTCGACCGGGGAAACTGGCTCGACCGGGGAAACCGGAGCTACTGGAGCAACCGGCCCAGCAGGAGTAACGGGACCAACCGGCTCGACTGGAGCAACAGGATCGACTGGAGCAACAGGACCGACTGGAGTAACAGGGGCGACTGGAGCAACCGGCCCAACCGGAATCACGGGTCCAACTGGTGTAACGGGATCAACAGGTGTAACAGGAGAAACCGGAGCAACGGGAGAAACCGGAGCAACGGGAGTAACTGGAGCAACAGGATCAACAGGAGAAACGGGTTCAACGGGAGTGACTGGGGCAATCGGCCCAGAAGGACCAACAGGAGAAACCGGAGCAACGGGGGCAATCGGCCCAACAGGAGGAACTGGGTCAACCGGGTCAACCGGGGTAACTGGAGAAATCGGCCCAACGGGAGAAACCGGGGCGACCGGTGTAACTGGGCCAACAGGAGCCACCGGCTCAACGGGTGCAATGGGATCGACAGGAGCGACTGGGGTAACGGGTGTAACAGGATCAACCGGAGAAACGGGTTCAACTGGAGTAACCGGGGCGACGGGAGTAACCGGAGAAACCGGTCCAACCGGAGCGACTGGAGTAACAGGCCCAACCGGCGCAATAGGAGAGACCGGTGTAACAGGAATAACCGGAGAAACGGGGTCGACAGGAGAAACCGGAGCAACCGGAGAAACGGGTCCAACTGGAGAAACCGGTGCAACAGGAACAACAGGAGCAACAGGAGAGACCGGAGTAACAGGGGCAACAGGAGTTACTGGCCCGACTGGGGTCACGGGCTCAACTGGTGTAACTGGCGCAACCGGAGAAACTGGCTCGACCGGGGAAACCGGAGTGACTGGAGCAACAGGTGTAACTGGATCAACCGGCTCAACTGGCCCAACCGGATCAACAGGAGAAACCGGAACCACGGGCTCAACCGGCTCGACTGGTGTAACCGGAACCACGGGCTCAACCGGTACAACCGGAATAACAGGCCCAACGGGATCGACAGGCCCAACCGGTTCAACAGGTGTGACTGGAGCAACGGGTATAACTGGAGCAACTGGAGTAACAGGAGAAACCGGAGAAACCGGAGAAACGGGTCCGACAGGCCCAACCGGTCCAACTGGAGTTACTGGCGAAACCGGAGAAACTGGCTCGACCGGGGAAACCGGAGCTACTGGAGAAACCGGCCCAGCAGGAGTAACGGGACCAACCGGCTCGACTGGAGCAACAGGGCCGACTGGAGCAACAGGGCCGACTGGAGCAACAGGGCCGACTGGAGCAACAGGACCGACTGGAGCAACAGGATCGACTGGAGCAACAGGACCGACTGGAGTAACAGGGGCGACTGGAGCAACAGGATCGACAGGAGAAACTGGAGCAACCGGCCCAACTGGGGTAACAGGAGCAACCGGTGCAACTGGAGTAACTGGTGCAACTGGAGTAACAGGGGCAACGGGAGTAACTGGGGCAACAGGAGCAACAGGAGCAACCGGTGCAACTGGAGTGACTGGATCAACAGGTGTAACTGGATCAACCGGTCCAACAGGGGCAACGGGCTCAACCGGAGTAACAGGCGCAACCGGAGTAACGGGATCAACGGGATCAACAGGCGCAACTGGTGTAACCGGAATAACAGGCCCAACCGGTTCAACGGGTGTGACTGGAGCAACGGGTATAACAGGAGCAACAGGAGCAACAGGAGCAACAGGAGCAACAGGAGCAACAGGAGCAACAGGAGCAACAGGAGCAACAGGAGCAACAGGAGCAACAGGAGCAACAGGAGCAACAGGAGCAACAGGAGCAACAGGAGCAACAGGAGCAACAGGAGCAACAGGAGCAACAGGAGCAACAGGAGCAACAGGAGCAACAGGAGCAACAGGAGCAACAGGAGCAACAGGAGCAACAGGAGCAACAGGAGCAACAGGAGCAACAGGAGCAACAGGAGCAACAGGAGCAACAGGAGTAACCGGAGCAACGGGTTCAACCGGAGTAACAGGGCCAACAGGAGCAACTGGAGTAACTGGAGCAACAGGAGTAACCGGAGCAACAGGAGTAATGGGAGCAACAGGAGCAACTGGAGTGACTGGGGCAACGGGGATAACCGGAGCGACTGGCGCAACCGGGGTAACAGGCCCAACCGGTCCAACGGGAGTAACGGGAGCAACCGGAATAACCGGAGAAACCGGAGTAACGGGAGTAACCGGGAATACTGGAGCGACGGGAGTAACAGGTGCTACCGGTGTAACCGGGGATACTGGAGTAACGGGAGCCACCGGGCTCACCGGCTCGACCGGAGAAACAGGCTCGACCGGTGTAACCGGGGCGACCGGAGTAACGGGAGCAACCGGGGTAACCGGAGCTACTGGAGCGACTGGAATAACGGGAGCCACTGGAGAAATCGGAGCGACCGGAGTAACAGGCGCCACCGGGATAACGGGAGCCACTGGAGTAACCGGTGCCACTGGAGCAACCGGCGTCACTGGAGATCCCGGCGCGACTGGAGCAACCGGCACCACGGGAGTAACGGGAGCAACCGGAATAACCGGAGTAACAGGCTCGACCGGAGTAACGGGAGTAACCGGGAATACTGGAGCGACGGGAGTAACAGGTGCTACCGGTGTAACCGGGGATACTGGAGTAACGGGAGCCACCGGGCTCACCGGCGCAACCGGAGTAACAGGCGCAACTGGGATAACGGGAGCCACGGGAGAAATCGGAGCCACCGGAGTAACAGGGGCTACCGGGATAACGGGAGCCACCGGAGTAACAGGAGCCACCGGAGTAACAGGAGCCACCGGAGTAACAGGGGCCACCGGAGCCACTGGAGAAACCGGGGTAACGGGAGTAACCGGGGATACTGGATCAACAGGAGCCACCGGAGTAACGGGATCAACCGGGGTAACCGGAGCTACTGGAGCAACCGGGGTAACGGGAGTAACCGGAGCTACTGGAGCGACCGGAATAACAGGAGCCACCGGAGCTACTGGAGCAACCGGGGTAACCGGAGCTACTGGAGCGACCGGAATAACAGGAGCCACTGGAGTAACCGGCGCAACCGGGATAACCGGAGAAACAGGCTCGACCGGAGTAACGGGCTCGACCGGAGAAACAGGCTCGACCGGTGTAACCGGGGCGACCGGAGTAACAGGAGTAACCGGCGCCACCGGGATAACCGGAGATACTGGAGCGACCGGAATAACGGGAGCAACCGGAGCAACAGGAATAACAGGAGCAACCGGGGTAACCGGAGCAACCGGGGTAACGGGAGCCACCGGAGTAACCGGAGTAACAGGAGCGACCGGAATAACGGGATCAACTGGAGCAACCGGAGCAACCGGAGCAGGCGCGATCATTCCTTATGCTTCAGGTCTTCCCACTGCCGTGACGACCATTGCCGGCGGATTAATCGGAACGGTGAGCCTTGTCGGGTTCGGCAATTCTGTGACGGGCGTCAATGTCGGAGGGGGAGGTGCAATTGATCTTACCGGGGCCGGAGGGACTCTGCTGAACTTTGCTTTTTCTGCTCCGAGAAGCGGAACCATTACATCAATTGCCGCCTATTTCAGTACAACCGCAGCATTGTCGCTTGTCGGCTCGACTGTTACGATAACCGCACAATTATACAGTTCCACAGTGCCGAACAATACGTTCACGCCGATCCCCGGAGCATCCGTCACTTTAGCTCCTCCCCTCACCGGCATATTGTCAATCGGCAGCATCAGCAACGGAATCACGACAGGGCTGAACATTGCGGTAACTCCTCAAACCCGGCTGTTAATGGTATTCTCCGCCACTGCGACCGGCCTTTCGCTTATTAATACAGTGGCGAGATATGCAAGCGCGGGAGTTACAATTTCCTGATAGATTACAGACTGACTTCGGTCAGTCTTTTTTATGTGTTATATCAATTGTGTAAAAGTAAATATATACCTATCATCACCTTTTTGGTAAGCCGCAAGAGAAAAAGATCACGAAAATTCTCAAAAATGAGAAATAAAGATTTAAAAAAATGGTATGATTTTAGGAGGAAAGGACGGCTGGTGCTGTGTTGGAAGCGAAGCGGTTTTATGTCTCTCTGCAAATGAAAATCGCCGGATTAATTACGGCTTTATTAATACTTGTTATCGGAACGCTCACGGTTATATTTGCCTTTCAGCAATTAAAGGAAGGGCAGAAGCAGGCTGAACAGCTGGCGGTGCAAACGGCAAAAACCATTTCATACATGCCTCCCGTAAAAGAGGCGTTCCGGCTTGCGGATCAAGAGGCTTTTACAAAGTTAGACGTCATTGAACAAATGAAAGAACAGGCAGGCGCGCACGCCGTCTACATCACTGATCAAAAAGGGCATGTTGCATTTCATTCGGCCCGAAACAGTATTCCGAAAGAAAATCAAAATCTGCAAAACAAAACCGTCATGTTCGGCGGGTCTCCGGTTTCCGACGGAATGAAGGCCGTCCGGGGAAGCGCCCCGGTTATTTTGGAGGAAAAAAATCATAACGAAGTCGTCGGAACGGTGACAGTCGAGTTTCTACAAGATGAGATAGAAAAAGATATGAAAGCGCATCTGCGGCATTTAGGCTATTTTGCATGTTTGGTGTTTCTTATCGGCATCGGGGGAGCGGCGGCGCTCGCAAAAAGCATCCGTAAAGATACACTCGGCCTTGAACCGCATGAAATTGCAGCGCTGTACAGGGAACGCAATGCGATGCTCCTTGCGATTAAAGAAGGGATTATCGCCGTAAACAAAGAAGGCGCGGTAACCATGATGAATTTATCTGCGGCTGATATGCTGAATCTTCCGGAACCGATGATCGGAAGGCATATAAAAGAAATCATGCCGGGCGCAAAGCTCATGCCGGTGTTGGCAGGGGGAGAAATACCGCCGAACGTGGAGGTGCGTGCCGGAGATAAAGTATTTATCTTAAATGTGAAAGAAATGAAACAGACCGGACAAGTATACGGAGCGGTGATCAGCTTCCGCGAAAAAACGGAGCTCAAGAAACTGATCAACAAGCTGACTGAAATGAAAAAATACTCGGAGGATCTCCGGGCGCAAACGCATGAATTCTCGAATAAGCTTTACGCGATACTCGGTCTGTTAGAGCTGGGAGAATATAATGAAGCCATTGAACTGATAAAAGAAGAGTACGCCATCCAGAATGAACAGCATGAAATCCTCTTTCAAAACATTCATTCACAGCGGGTTCAGGCCATACTATTAGGAAAAATGGGAAAGGCGTCTGAGAAGAAAGTGAAGCTTTCAATAGATGAAAACAGCTTTTTAGAATCGCTGCCGGAGCATGTGGGTTCATCCCAGCTCATTACGATCATCGGAAATCTTATTGATAACGCTTTCGAAGCCGTCGCCGAAAAAGAGAAAAAAGAGGTATCCTTTTTCATGACCGATATCGGCAGGGATATCGTCATCGAAGTGGCGGACTCAGGAGACGGCGTGCCTCAGGAAAAAACAGAAACGATATTTGAAAAGGGCTACTCTTCAAAGGGGACTAGGAGAGGATACGGCTTAGCCAATCTGAAAGAAGCCGTCAGTGAATTGCAGGGATCGATAGAGATTTCGCAGCAAAAGAGCGGCGGTGCTGTATTTACGGTGTTTATACCGAAAGAAAGGCCAAAGGGGGAATCGGTGTGATTAACATCGCGATTGCAGAGGACGACTTTCGAATAGCGCAAATTCACGAAAAATTTATCGAACATCTTGATGGATTCAATGTCATCGGCAAAGCAATCAATGCCAAAGACACCATATCGCTGCTTGAGAAACGGCAGCCTGATCTGCTGCTTTTGGATATTTATATGCCGGATGAGCTGGGAACAGATCTGCTCCCGCTTATCCGCGGCCGTTTTCCTTCCGTTGATATCATCATTATTACGGCTTCTGCCGAAACAAGGCTGCTGCAGGAAGCGCTCAGATCAGGCGTTTCCCATTATGTCATAAAACCGGTGTCGGCACATAAATTTACAGAAGTGCTTTTGAAGTACCGTGAAAAAAGAGAATGGCTGCACTCACAGCCGGAGCTGAGCCAGTCCGTGATCGACATGTTTTTCGGAAGCGGTCAGAAAGAACAAAAACAGCACAATGATCTGCCGACAGGCATTAATTCGATTACGCTTCAAAAAATCAAAAACGCGCTCAGGGCGGCCCAAAAAGGGATGACGGCTGAAGAACTGGGCGAAAAAATGGGCGCCTCCAGAACAACGGCGCGGCGCTATGCCGAGTTTCTCGTTTCTCGGGAAGAAGCGCTCGCTGAATTAGAGTACGGCATTATCGGCAGGCCGGAACGGAAATATTATTTAGCACATGAATAAGGGATGGGAGAAATGAAGCGGTTGGGAGTGCTTCTTGTCATGCTGGCGGCGCTGGTTTCTTTTGACGGACGGCAGATGGAGGGCTTCCGCTCAGCTGAAGGGCCGGTTGAAATTGTCGTCCCGGCAGCGCCTCAAGGGGGCTGGGACGTAACGGCAAAAGCTTTGCAATCGGTAATAGAGCGGAAGCAAATATTAGGCCGGCCCGTAAAGATCATCTATAAACCCGGCGGAGGCGGAGACAGCGGCTGGAAATATGTAAACGAACGAAAAACGGATGTCATCAGTATGAATTCAAGCCTGCTGTTAAGCAATGAAATTTTGGGACAAAGCCGGCTGAAGGCAGCTGATTTTACGCCTTTGGCCATTATCGCAAAAGAGTGGCAGACCGTCGCTCTTCCGAAGGATTCAAAGATAAAAAGCGGAAGTCGGCTGCTCGGCGATATTAAAGCAAATCCGGGCGGCATAAAAATCGGATTTGCGCCCGGCCTCGGAAATGATGACCAGCTCTCCTTTGCGAGAGCGGCGGAAATGGCCGGAATTTCTCCGTTTGATATCCGCTTTTTTCAATACGGGAGCAGCAATGAAGTCATTGAAGCTCTTATCAGCCGCGAGATAGACGCCGCCTCAATGACCATTTCAGAAGCGAGAGACGCCTATCGGAAAGGGAAAATCACATTGGCGGCCGTTACGTCTGACAAAAGGCTCTCCGGCTTCAGCGATGTGCCGACATGGAAAGAGCAGGGGGTGCCGTTTGTCTTTGCGCACTGGAGAGGCATCATGGGGCCGAAAGACATGACCGAAGGCGAGATCGTCTATTGGGATCAGGCTTTGAAACAGATTACCTCATCCGCGGAGTGGAAGCAAATGCTGAAAAAACGGGATTGGGAGAGCTTTTATAAAAACAGCAGCGGCGCAAAACGCTTTTTAGAAGAGCAGACCGAGTTTTATAAAGAGATGATGAGCAGCGAAAAATAAGCCTTCCGCATATTTGCGGAAGGCTTTTGATTTATAAATGAACAAAATGAACGAAAAGGTTATAAAAAATTAAAAATCTTTAAAATCCAAAATATTTACTTCAATATCCAATTCTCATAAGATAGCAAAAAGGCGGATAAAGGGGATCGGGCCTTTAAAATGTAAGCGTACTCATGATAAGGGGGACATACTGTGTTAGCAATCTTAGGCTTTCTTATGATGCTTGTTTTTATGGTGCTGATTATGACAAAACGGCTTTCAGTGTTAACGGCGCTCGTATTAACGCCGATCGTGTTTGCGCTGTTTGCCGGGTTTTCTTTTAACCGGGTCGGCGAGATGATGATCTCCGGTATTGAACAGGTGGCGCCGATCGCAGTCATGATTATGTTTGCGATTCTTTATTTCGGCATTATGATTGATACCGGTTTATTTGATCCGATGGTGTCGCGTATTTTAAAGCTGGTTAAAGGCGACCCGCTCAAAATTGTAGTCGGAACAGCCGTTTTGACCATGCTTGTCGCACTGGACGGAGACGGCTCGACGACGTATATGATTACGACAAGCGCAATGCTGCCTTTGTATATCATGCTCGGAATCCGTCCGATTATTTTAGCGGGAATCGCCGGTGTCGGCATGGGTATCATGAACACGATACCATGGGGCGGCGCGACGCCGCGTGCGGCGAGTGCGCTCGGCGTTGACCCGGCAGAGCTGACGGGGCCGATGCTGCCTGTCATTGCGAGCGGAATGGTGTGTATGATTGTGGTCGCTTATGTACTCGGAAGGATGGAAAGGAAACGGCTCGGGGTGATCGAATTAAAGCAGCCGTCCCATACAAATGAAACGGCTGCGGCTGCGGAAGATGAATGGAAGCGGCCGAAACTGTGGTGGTTCAATTTAATGTTAACGCTTTCTTTAGTGGGATTTTTAGTGTCAGGAAAAGTGAATTTAACCGTGCTGTTCATCATTGCGTTTTGTATCGCGCTGATTGTCAACTATCCGAAGCTTAACGATCAAAGGGAGCGTATTTCAGCCCATTCGAGCAATGTGCTTGCGATCGGTTCGATGATTTTTGCCGCAGGCGTATTTACCGGAATTCTAACGGGGACGAAGATGGTCGATGAGATGGCCATTTCCCTCGTATCGCTTATTCCGGAACAGATGGGGGGATTTATTCCGGCGATTGTTGCCTTAACGAGCGGTATCTTTACGTTTCTGATGCCTAATGACGCCTATTTTTACGGCGTGCTGCCCATTTTATCCGAGACCGCCGTGGCGTACGGTGTAGATAAGGTGGAAATCGCCCGCGCTTCGATTATCGGCCAGCCGATTCATATGTTAAGCCCGCTCGTGCCGTCGACGCATTTATTAGTCGGGCTTGCCGGGGTCACCATTGATGAACACCAGAAATTTGCGATGAAATGGGCGGTTCTTGCCGTTATCGTCATGACGGCTTTTGCGCTCATCATCGGCGCAATCACGATTTTTTAACATAAAACACCCGGTTCGTCGCACACTAAAGGCATCAGAGGAGGTGCCATGATGAGTGATCCGTTTATGCCGCTTTTTTCAGTGAGAAGCGGCGCCGGTTTTAAAGCGGCGGACGGCGTTTACGGACTGACCGTGCAGATTGCGAATGTTTACTTTATCGAAAATCCCTCAGCTCCGCGGGAAATCATTCTGGTTGACGCGGGAATGCCGCAATCGGCGGAGATGATAACAGAAGAAATGAAACGCCGGTTCAAAGAGGGGTATCAGCTGAAGGCGGTCATTTTGACACACGGCCATTTTGATCATGTCGGTGCGATTGAAGAGCTGCTTGAGCTTTGGAATGTGCCGGTTTACATTCATGAAAAGGAGCTCCCGTACGTCACGGGGAAAGCGGATTATCCGCCTGCCAGGCCCGATGCGAAAAAAGGGCTTGTCGCAAAGCTGTCACCGCTGTTTCCGCGCCATACGATCCGCATTCCGTCCGTTCAGGCACTGCCTTCAGACGGTACCGTTCCGTTTCTTGAAGAATGGAAATGGGTGCATACGCCCGGCCACACACCCGGCCATATTTCATTATTCCGGGATAAAGACCGCGTTCTGCTTGCCGGTGATGCCGTGATCACTGTTGAACAGGAATCGCTTGCGGACGTTGTCATTCAAAAGCAAGAGCTTCACGGGCCGCCCGCCTATTTTACAGCGGATACACAGACGGCGGCCGCATCCGTTCAGAAACTGGCCGAACTGGAGCCGGAAGCGCTTTTGACGGGTCACGGAATTCCTATGACGGGAAAAAACTACCGTGAGGATTTGCTTACACTGGCTGAAAAATTGCATTCCGTTTTGTAAAACACCTGCGAAAATCACAGGTGTTTTTTCTTTGCAGTTTCCAGTATGATACAAAAAAACCATTGTGTTCACTCCTAAAAACGATACAATGGGAAACAGATGTAAATTGAAGGAGAGAGTTTTTTGAAACATACGGAAATACTTTGGGATGAGGCGAAGGATTTTATTGATGTCTGCTATCAGGAACTCGGAATGGAATCGCAAATCAACGCGCGACTACACGCGATAAAAGATGAGATAGAGCGGACGGGAAGTTACGTTCATACGGCGGAAGAGCTTGAACACGGGGCGAAAATGGCGTGGCGCAACAGCAACCGCTGTATCGGGCGTCTGTTCTGGCAATCGCTGAACGTCATTGACCGGCGCGGTGTGAACACGAAAGAAGAGGTGCGCGACGCATTATTTGAACATATTGAAATCGCCACGAACGGCGGAAAAATTAAACCGACGATTACGATTTTCCCTCCTGAGAAGAATGGGGAGAAACAAGTGGAGATCTGGAATCACCAGCTCATCCGCTATGCGGGATATGAGACTGAAAAAGGAAGAGTCGGTGATCCGGCATCATATGAGCTGACGGCTGTCTGCGAAAAACTCGGCTGGCGCGGGAAGCGGACCGATTTTGATATTCTGCCGCTGCTTTTCCGGATGAAAGGGGACGGGCAGCCGGTCTGGTATGACCTGCCTCAGACGCTCGTGAAAGAAGTGCCGATCACCCATCCGGATATTGAAGAGTTTGCCGATTTAAATCTCAGATGGTACGGGGTTCCGATTATCGCCGATATGAGGCTTGAAATCGGCGGATTGTCGTACAACGCGGCGCCTTTTAACGGATGGTATATGGGAACCGAAATCGGCGCAAGGAACCTTGCTGACGAAAAACGGTATGATATGCTCAAAAAAGCCGCTGCGGTCATGGGGATTTCCGCCAGCCTGAATACCGACCTGTGGAAAGATCAGGTGCTGGTGGAACTGAATAAGGCAGTGCTCTATTCATACAAAAAACACGGTGTCAGCATTGTCGATCACCATACGGCGGCGAATCAATTTAAACGCTTTGAAGAACAGGAACAAGACGCGGGCAGAAAGCTGACGGGCGACTGGACTTGGCTGATTCCGCCGATCTCGCCGGCTTCCACCCACATTTTCCATAAATCATATGACAATACGATTGTGAAGCCGAATTATTATTATCAGGACAAGCCTTATCAGTAACTGATGGAAAAGGTGCGGTACCCTTTCAGACGGTGTGATTCTTCGATGGTTACCCCTGTGACATTTGAGAAGGGGCTGCCTTTTCTGACCGCTTCGGCAAATTGTTTTAACGACTCTTCAGGACCTTCGGCAAGGATTTCCACCCGGCCGTCACCACGGTTTTTTACCCAGCCGGCTATCTTATGTCTGTCGGCTTCCATCTGGACGAAGTAGCGAAAACCTACGCCCTGAACCCGGCCGTCTGCCATCATATGATATTGAAGCATGGAAAAACCACCTTTTTCTTACTATGATAAAGGAAAGATATGAGATTTCGCAAAGGATGTGAACGAGGTGACGCAAGACTATTCTGTCTTATCTATCAATCTCGGAAAGCCCGCGATTCATGAATTTGCCGGCAGACAAATCAATTCCGGCATCATAAAGCGGCCCGCAGATTCTCCCGTCATGCTGTATAAAACCCATTTTGACGGGGACGGGCAGGCTGATCTGAAGAATCACGGAGGCCCCGATAAAGCGGTGTGCGTGTATCCCGCCGAGCATTATTCATATTGGGAAACAACGCTCGCGAGAAAACTTCCCGCCGCCGCGTTCGGAGAGAATGTAACGGTCAAAGGACTGGCCGAACAAGACGTATGGATCGGAGACGTCTTTCAGCTGGGGGAAGCCGTCGTTCAAGTAAGCCAGCCGCGCCAGCCCTGCGTCAAACTCGCGCTCAAATATGGCATCAAAGATATGGTGCTCCGTGTACAGCAGACGGGATTTACCGGCTTTTATTTCAGGGTGCTTGAAGAAGGATATGTCGATCCGCGTCCCGTCCTCAAGCGTCTGTCGAGAGGCAAAGAAAGCATTTCCGTCTGGTATGCGAATGAAGTGAAATACCGTGATTCCGGCAATCTGTCAGCGATTGAAGAAATACTGCGGGAAGAAGCGCTGTCAGAAAGCTGGAGGGAGTCCTTCCTTAAAAAAAGGGACAGGCTCACTAATGTATAGAAAAAAAGCCGTGCTGCACTGACAGCACGGCTGATTTACGTTATGCTTGTTTCTTTGTTTCCAGCAGATTGGCAAGGAAGTACTTTTTGAAGCTTTGAAGCTTTCTTCCTTCATAGTGGGTAATTCCTTTTTTCTTTAACTCTTCTACATACCAGCCTTTACTGCCATAATGCATGTCAGAAAACTCCTTTCTCCGTTCTCCCGCTGGGGAGAGTTTCTTCAGTTTTTGCCAAACTTTTGGCATTGTAACATCTATAAAAAGACGCTGAAAAGGGATAACGCAAAAACTGAGACTTTCGATTCAGAGATGTAAAGCTTTCTTACATATATATGTAAAGGGCGGTCTTTTCATGCTTAATGGCCGGTTAATTTTAACAGCACCGTTCCGAGTGTCATGATTCCGAAAACGACGCCGAAATAAATCAGCATCCCCTTCTTTTTCTTCACTCCGTAAACGGTGAGAATGATGCTTTCAATAAAGAAAATAAACCCGAAGATAATAAACCACATGTTGAAAAATGGCTCCTTTCACAGACATAAGTCCAGTGTAGCACAACTCTTATAACGGGGCATAAAAAAGCCGGGCACTGTATCAGTGTCCGGCAAGTTTGACGAGAAGCTGGGCCAAATGCTGTTTTTCATTGTCATCCGCAATGTCCCACAGTTCTTGTAAAAGTTTTTCTTCCGCATTGCGGGGCTCCTCGTGTTTGGCGAGATAGTCCCCGAGGATGGCGGCGCTTTTGATGATTTTGCTGTCATCCAGACCCAGTTTTTTTCCGGCGGAAATTTTCTGATGAAGGTACGCCTTAAATTCCTCGAAATCCTCTAAAATCTGCTGTTTCGTTACGCCGTGCATGGCGTGTATTTCGTTTTCGATTTTGATTTTTTCTTTATCTTTTTTCATGCGTCTCCCTCCTTCGGGTTAGTTGTTGTATACCTGTTTGGGAGGGAGATGAAACATTACAGTGCAGTTAAAATAATCGGTTTGTCTTTTGTGATCACGATGGTGTGTTCCACTTGGGCGACAAGGCTTTTATCCGGCGTTTTATACGTCCAGCCGTCTCCCGTTTCAACAATCGTTTCCGCTTTCGTGGAAATAAACGGCTCAAGCGCGATCACGGTTCCGTTTTTAAGAAGCGCGTTATCAAACGGATCGTAGTAATTCATGATGTGGTTCGGCGCTTCATGGAGGTTTCTGCCGATTCCGTGGCCCGTCAGCGTTTTAATGACGGTAAATCCGTTGGAGCGGGCTTCATGGTAGACGGCTCTGCCGATCTGATTTTGGCGTTTGCCGGCTTTTGCCTGATCCAATCCTTTCTGAAATGCGGATGCTGCGCAGTTACAAAGCTTTTGCAGACGTTCATCGCCTTCTCCGAGCACAAATGAAATGCCCGTATCGGAATAAAAACCGCCGAACTCCGCCGAAATATCGATATTTACAAGATCCCCGGCTTTTAAGATTTTAGAGGCGCTCGGAATGCCGTGAGCGACTTCGTCATTTACACTGATGCATGTCACGCCCGGGAAATCGTATTCCTTCTCCGGAGCGGAAGCGGCTCCGTGCTCGTCAAGCACCGCCTTTCCGATCAGGTCAAGATCTTTCGTACTCATGCCGGGCTCGGCTTTTTTCTTCATTTCTTCACGCGCCAGCGCGACGATTCTGCCGATTTTTTTAAGCCCTTCTAATTCTTGATCGTTCGTTACAATCATTGTCATTCCCGCTTTCTATTTTTAATCATCTGATTCAAGCTTACCACAACTGGTTTATAAATAGAAAACCAACAAGCCTTATGTGAATAAATGAAGGAAAATTGGTATAGATCACTAGATAACTTATGTGGTATATTTAAGAAAAAAGAAGGGGGATGGGTAAAATGCTTCAATTTTTGCAAAAACTCGGAAAATCATTTATGCTTCCGATTGCCGTTCTGCCCGCCGTTGGTATTATTTTGGCCATCGGCAGAGAGGACTTATTAAATATTCCGTTCATTTACGCGGCGGGGACCGCGGTATTTGATCATCTGCCGCTCATTTTCGCGATCGGAATCGCGATCGGGATTTCCAAAGACAGCAACGGGGCCGCCGCTCTGTCGGGAGCAATTTCTTATATCATGCTGGACGCGGCTGTAAAATCAATCAATTCGACAAATAATATGGCCGTTTTCGGAGGGATTATCGCGGGGTTAATTGCGGGATACACGTATAATCGCTTTAAGGATACAAAGCTGCCCGAATATCTCGGGTTTTTCAGCGGGCGCAGGCTCGTTCCGATTGTAACGGCGCTGATTACCATTATTTTGGCGGGGATCTTCGGATTTGTGTGGCCGCCGATTCAGTCGGTGATTACGTCCTTCGGGGAATGGATGATCGGGCTTGGCGGGATCGGCGCCGGGATTTACGGGATTTTTAACCGGCTTTTGATTCCATTCGGTCTTCATCATGTGCTGAATAATATTTTTTGGTTCCAGTTTGGCGATTTTCACGGAAAAACGGGAGATCTGGCCCGCTTCTTTGCGAAGGATCCGACGGCGGGAACTTATATGACGGGATTCTTTCCGATTATGATGTTCGGGCTTCCGGCCGCATGTCTGGCAATGATTGCCGCGGCTAAGCCAAGTAAGCGCAAAGCGACGGCCGGAATGATGATCGGTCTCGCGCTGACGGCATTTATTACCGGAATTACAGAGCCGATTGAATTTGCATTTATGTTTTTATCACCGCTTTTGTACGGGGTTCATGCTATATTAACCGGGTTCTCTTTATTTATCGTAAATGTTCTCGGAATCAGGTCGGGTTTTTCATTCTCGGCGGGGGCGATCGATTATCTCCTCAGCTACGGCATTGCCGAAAAACCGCTTTTGCTGCTCGTTGTCGGGCTTTGTTATGCGGTGATCTATTTTGTCGTATTCTATATGCTCATCAAAACGTTAAACTTGAAAACGCCGGGACGGGAAGATGATGAGGAAGAGGAAGAAGTGCTTAGTGAAGATACGGCCGGTTCCGTCGAAGAACATGCCATGCTCAAGGGGCTCGGCGGCAGGCAAAACCTCGAAACGATTGATCACTGTGCGACCCGCCTCAGGCTGACCGTGCAGGATACGTCTCTCATTAATGAGGCGGCGCTTAAAAAAGCGGGAGCAAAAGGGGTTATCAAAACGGGGAATAAAACGGCGCAGGTCATTATCGGGCCGAACGTCGAATTTGTCGCGGAAGAGCTGAGAGAGGCCGTCAGCCGTGATGACCAGAAGCAGACTTGAAAAATCCGGATCACCTATGTGATCCGGATTTTTTTTGAACATATATCAAGTTTCACATAATGTACAAAAAACAATGTTTTCTTCTATGTTAAGATTCATGTAGAACAAGTATGGAGATGATGTAAGGTGACATGGATTGCAGTTGTTTCAATTGTTGTCATAAGCCTGATTAAGATTTTGCTGACATGCCTTCCTACCGGAGCGGTGGAATGGATTCTCCGCAAGTTTGAAACCCATTCAAAGCTCAGTGACGCGTCCGCTGCCGTTTCCCTCGGCGGAAAACGTCTGGAAGGCGAAGACAAACGCCGGGTGATTGATGATTTTAACGATGCCGTGTTTATCGAACGGCATTATATATACCCAGGGGATGAAGAGCGTTATCTTCATCCGCAAAACGGAGCCGATCCGCTTGTCATTAAGACGAGAAAAGGAAAAAAAGATGTGACGGTGTTTGTATACAGCTACGAAGATCATGTAGATGTCGTCAAACAGCAGAAAAAGAAAGTCGTCGCTTATTCAGTTCTTTCCGACAGCCTGCAAAAGCGCTCTATGGCCGCCGCCGGGAGCTGAACATAAAAAAGCCAGATCATTGATATGATCTGGCTTTTGTTTATTCTTTTTGATCATCTGCTGAGGAATCTTCACGCTTCGTATAATCGAATTGTGAAGGGTCCACTTTCTTAAAGCCTTTCGGCTGATAGAAACGAAGCAGATCGCCGTTGATGATCTTATCAGACATTTCAAGCTCAGTCTTGACGAGAGAGTCTTCTTTTTTGTCGACTTCTGAATCATCTAAAAGTCTTCCGGTTTTCGTATCGTAATACTTGCCGGACACTTTCGTATAGTTCGGTGAGATGAAGTCTCCGTTACGGAACGGAATGACTTCTCTGTGCTCTTTCGATAAGATATCTGAACCTGACATGAGATAATCTTTCGTATCGACGCCGAGCAGGTGAAGAACGGTCGGCGCAACATCGACTTCACCGGCAAATTTATGATTGCGGCCGCCTTTCACGCCGGGAGCGTGGATAAAGAGCGGCACCCGCTGAAGCTGGGCATTGTCGTATTCAGTGATCTCATCTTTGCCGAGCACTTTCGCCATCGCTTTATTATGGTTTTCGGAGATGCCGTAGTGGTCTCCGTACATCACGATAATCGACTTATCGTACAGGCCGTCTTTTTTCAGGTCATTAAAGAACTGTTCGATTGATTCATCCAGATAGTTCGCGGACTGGAAGTAGTTATTGACGACTGAATCGCCAAAGTCTCCCGCCGGGAAGTCCGTGTCTTCTTTATCCATTCCGAACGGGAAGTGGTTGGACAGCGTAATGAACTTCGTATAGAACGGCTGCGGCAGGCTCTTTAAGAGCGGCATGGATTCTTTGAAATACGGTTTATCTTTCATGCCGTAGTTTTTCGTGTTTTCTTCGCTCATGTCATAATAAGCGGAATCGAAAAACTTATCGATGCCTTCCGCTTTGTACATTTCGTTACGGTTCCAGAAAGTCTGCGTATTTCCGTGGAAAGCGGCAGACGTGTACTTTTTGCCTTTTAGGATCGCAGGAACGGACTGCAGCGTGTTTTGCGCTTTATTGACGAAAACCGAACCTTGCGAAAGCGGGTACAGAGAGTTCTCCATCATAAATTCCGCATCAGATGTTTTACCTTGTCCCGTTTGGTGGAAAAAGTTATCAAAGTAGAATGTTTGATTATCGTGCGCCAGTTTGTTTAAAAACGGCGTCACTTCCTTGCCGTTAATTTTATAGTCAATGATAAAGGATTGCAGAGACTCTAATGAGACGTAGATGACGTTTTTTCCTTCGGCTTTTCCGAAGTAGACGTTGTTCGGCACGTCATAGTTGGCCTTCATATAGTTTTCTACATCCGTTACATCGCTTGAATCGGCAAGCGCGCGCTGGCTGTTTGATTTCACATTCTGCACGGCATCGTAAATCGTAAAGTTGTACGTGCCCAAGTATTTCACCAGATAGTTTCGGTCAAATGAGCGTGTCAAAAGCTCGGGACGATCGGATTCCGCGACGGCGAGGTTGATCAGGAACACAAGCACGGCGGAAGCCAAAACGATTCTGAATGATTTCTTCGCCGGTTTTTCAGCCGGTTTTTTCATCTTAAGGGCCAAAATAATCAAAATGACGGTATCCAGGAAGTAGAAGGCGTCTGTCCATCTCATTAACGAGAACGCGCTGTCTCCGAGCTGGCCGCCGTTTGTCTTTGCCTGCATCATGACCGGGATGGTAATGAAATCATTAAAGAATCTATAATAGACGATGTTTGCAAAAAGCAAAAAAGACAATAAAAAATGAATCACAATAATGGCTGTCTGCTGTAATTTTTTCTTGAAAAGAAGCCCAAATCCAAGAAAGAACAAGCTGGAGCTCAGCGGATTCACAAAAAGCAATATTTTCTGGATCGTGTTGTCTATGCCGAGGTTAAAGTTTAAAATATAAGCGACATATGTTTTCACCCACAATAACACGACCGCTATCAAGAAGAAGGCAAGTCCTCTTTCTTTTATAAATGTTTTCATTGTTACACTCCTTTTTTCCGATCACGGTTTACACGGAACGATAGAAAAAACGAACGTAATCAATATACCATGAAACCAGCAAATAGAAAAGGTGGAAAAGGCTCATCGGAAAAAGGGCGAAAAACGCTGTCGCAACGGGGGTTGATCTGTTGAATGACAGCTTTAAAAAACGCAAATGGCACAAACTGGGATTTGTGTTTCCGTATGATCACACCCGGTTCTATTGAAAAAAGAGGTGAACAGTGATGGATATTGCCCATATCGTGGCTGAAGATAAAATCAAGCGCGCCATTAAGGATGGAGAGTTCGCCGGCATCAAAGGAATGGGAAAGCCCCTGCCCAAAGACGATGCCGCACATCTTCCGGAATCGCTCAGAATGGGCTACCGCATATTAAAAAACGCCGGGATCGCCGAGGATGAGGGCGCGCTGAAGAAAGAGCTGATGACGCTCGATTATTTGATCGCCAAGTGCCGCAATGAACAGGAGCGGGATCACCTGCGGAACAAACGGACGGAAAAACAAGTCAGACTCGATAAACTGACGGAGGAGAAAGCCATGTTCTCAAAACCCGCATCTTCTCATTATAAGGAGAAAGTGTACAGACAGCTGGGCCGCCCGTAAGCCGGCTCTTTAGATTTTTTTCTGAAAAGGAATGTGCTCCATAAGGCGCGGGTAGGAAATGTGGAGCAGGCCGTTTACGCACTGCGCCTGTAACAGGCGGGGCTCAGCCGGTTCAGGAAGCTCAATCGTCTCATCGATTTCCCCGTAATACCGGTTTTGGCAGACGCCCATGTTCTTTGGAAAAAGGGGTGTGATGTTTCCTCTTATATGCAGCCGTGTTCTTGACAGCAGCCTCAATGTCAATTCTTCTTCGTAAACGCCGGGCATTTCCACAATGACAAATGTGTGCTGTTCATCCTGATAAATATCATAAGTCAGGGTGTTTTTTTGTAAGGAGAAAAAATCTTCGGGAGATTTCCGTTTCAGGACATTGGTCCAAAAGTCGCTGGGCTTGTGCTCGTTCGTAATCTCAAGCCACTTTCTCATTTTTTCGATATCCACTTCGGCAGAACCTCCCTATATTTGATTTGCGATCGGCATTGACGGGTTGGCGATCTGATCTTGGTCGCTCACGTCAGGGTCAAGATGGCCCGAATTCAAACATCCGGCGGCCGGCGAAAAATCCCCTAAAGAAAAGTTCGCGCCGACAAATTTGCTGTTGGCGGTGTGGCTGTTTTGTACGGTCTGACCGATATCGACGTTTCCGTTTTGCGTTGCTCCGTTTACTTTTATATTGACGACGTTAATTTGGTAAGGCATTCATAAAAACCCCTTTAATCTATAATGGGCGGCACCGGCGTAATATTTGCGGTATCTGCGGTTCCGATGGCTGTCTGGTCGTTGACATCAGGATCATTTAACAAGTTCTCCATCATCGATTCTATAGGTGACGTATCGCCGAATGAAGAGTTCAGTCCTTGTGATTTGTTATTTGTGGTGGGACTGTTGTATGCCGCTTCCCCAATCGTAATAGATCCGTTGCCAGAAATACTGTTAATCTTCAAATAGTACAGGTTGATAACAGTGGATGGCATCTCTTC
Organism: Bacillus sp. KICET-1; assembly: GCF_027721405.1. NCBI lineage: Bacteria > Bacillati > Bacillota > Bacilli > Caryophanales > Bacillaceae > Bacillus > Bacillus sp. KICET-1. The sequence goes on along the minus strand of NZ_CP113515.1, from coordinate 92,451 downwards.
ACACCTCTTTAACTTAGTTGTACAGTACTGTATGCTTTTTGTGCTCCTGTTGTGAATTCCGCCCGGACATGTTCCCGATAAAACAAGAAGTCAAGGCCCGGTTCCGGCGGGGCTTTTTTTGTTTCAGGGTCTTTCGCAGTATATTTGTGATGAAAGCGCTATAAAAATAGATTGACGACATGTTTATACATCATTACAATAGAGTCATAAACATGTATATACAAGTTTGCAAGACGAAATGAAAACGGTTACGGAGGGGTTGGCATGGGTGAGTTTAACCGGGCTGCGCGGCAGATCGCTGAAGCTGTCGGCGGAATCGAAAATATTGAGGCGGCGACTCATTGTGTGACGCGTTTGCGGTTTGCGTTAATAGATGAAACCAAAGTAAACCAAAAAATGCTTGATGCAATAGACATTGTCAAAGGATCTTTTGCAGTAAACGGGCAGTTTCAAGTCGTGATCGGGCAGGGGACGGTCAACAAAGTATATGCGGAATTAGTGAAGGAAACGGGGATGGGTGAAGCGTCCAAAGATGACGTGAAGAAGGCGGCAGCGCAAAAAATGAATCCTTTACAGCGTGCTGTGAAAACGCTTGCGGACATCTTTATTCCGATCTTGCCGGCGATCGTCACGGCCGGGCTGTTAATGGGTCTGAACAACATTTTAACGGCGGAAGGCATTTTCTACAGCGCCAAATCGATTGTCCAAGTATATCCGCAATGGGCGGATCTCGCCAATATGATTAATCTGATCGCGGGGACGGCTTTCGCTTTTCTGCCGGCTTTAATCGGCTGGTCGGCAGTGAAGCGGTTCGGAGGAAGCCCGCTTTTGGGCATCGTGCTCGGGCTGATGCTGGTGCATCCTGATCTGTTAAACGCATGGGGCTACGGGGCTGCCGAGCAGAGCGGCGATATTCCGGTGTGGAACCTGTTCGGCCTTGAGGTGCAGAAAGTCGGGTATCAAGGTCAGATGCTTCCGATTCTGCTGGCGTCTTATTTACTTGCCAGGCTTGAGCTCTTTTTGACGAAACGGACGCCGGAGGGCATTCAGCTGTTAGTCGTCGCGCCGGTGACGCTTTTGGTCATCGGTTTTCTATCCTTTGTTATCATCGGTCCGATTACCTTTGCGATCGGTAACGCGCTGACGGCGGGATTGATTGCCGTTTTCGGCCAATTCTCCGCCATCGGAGGCCTGCTGTACGGAGGGCTGTATTCGGCGCTTGTGATCACGGGGATGCACCATACGTTTCTCGCGGTCGATCTTCAATTAATCGGCTCAAAGCTCGGCGGCACATTTTTATGGCCGATGCTCGCATTGTCAAATATCGCTCAAGGATCGGCGGCTCTGGCCATGATGCTGATTACAAAAGATAAAAAACAGCGGGGGCTTTCACTGACGGCCGGCATTTCCGCATATTTGGGCATTACCGAACCGGCGATTTTCGGCGTGAATCTGCGTTGCAAATTTCCGTTTGTGATCGCCATGATCAGTTCGGGGATCGCGGGGATGTTCATCTCCGTCAAAGGCGTTCTCGCAAGCTCGGTCGGAGTCGGCGGCGTCCCGGGGATCTTCTCTATTATGAGTCAGTACTGGGGTCCGTTTGCGATCGGAATGCTGATTGTGCTGATTCTCCCGTTTGCGGGGACATACGGGTATGCGCGGCTGAAACGGCAAAAATAGAAAACCTGCGGGGCGCCTTCTAACAGGCTGTCCCTTTTCCTTTCCATTCAAAACAATACAGGCGGTGAAGAAAAATGAAAACAGACAGCACACCATGGTGGAAAAAGGCAGCGGTATATCAAATTTATCCGAAGAGCTTTAATGATACGACGGGAAACGGGATCGGTGATCTGAACGGTATTATCGAGAAGCTTGATTATTTGCAGAAGCTTTTGATTGATGTCATTTGGCTTACGCCGATTTACGATTCGCCGCAGAATGACAACGGTTATGACATTCGCGATTACTGCACCATTTATGAAGAATACGGAACGATGGAGGATTTTGAACGCCTTCTTGATGAAGCGCACAAAAGAGGAATCAAGGTCGTCATGGATCTTGTCGTAAACCATACATCAGTCGAGCATCAATGGTTCAAAGAAGCGGCCTCGTCACCCGACAGTCCGTATCGGGATTTTTACATTTGGAAAGACGGAAAGGAAGACGGCCGGGCGCCGAACAACTGGGAATCAAAATTCGGCGGTTCCGCTTGGGAGCTCGACCCGGCGTCAGGCCAGCACTATCTGCATTTATTTGATGTGTCGCAGGCTGATTTGAACTGGGAAAATGAAGAGATGAGAAAACAGGTTTACGACATGATGCATTTTTGGTTCCGAAAAGGGATCGACGGCTTCCGGCTGGATGTGATCAACCTCATTTCTAAAGACCAATCGTTTCCTGATGCCGAGGATGGGCGTGACGGGCGCCCTTATTATACGGACGGGCCGCGCGTGCACGAATTTCTCCATGAGATGAACCGGGAAGTGTTTTCGAAATATGACAGCATGACGGTCGGTGAAATGTCCTCGACAACGGCGGACCACTGCATCCGGTACACAAACCCTGAGAATAAAGAACTCGATATGACCTTTAACTTTCATCATTTAAAAGTGGATTATCCGAATGGTGAAAAATGGGCGCTCGCTCCGTTTGATTTTCTGAAGCTGAAACGGATTTTAGCGTTTTGGCAGACGGAGATGCAAAAAGGCGGAGGCTGGAATGCATTATTCTGGTGCAACCATGACCAGCCGCGGGCCGTATCCAGATACGGAGACGACGGCGTATACCGCACAAAATCAGCCAAAATGCTGGCGTCGGCCATTCATATGATGCAGGGCACGCCTTACATTTATCAAGGTGAGGAGATCGGCATGGGCAATCCGAAATTCGATGACATCGGCTCATACCGCGATGTCGAATCATTGAACATGTACAAAAAGATGAAGGAAGAAGGCGTGCCCGAAAATGACATTATCGCCATTTTAAAAGAGAAATCAAGAGACAATGCAAGAACCCCCATTCAGTGGAACAGCAGGCCGCACGGCGGTTTCACGACGGGAACGCCTTGGATTCCGGCGGCGGATGATTATCGGGACATTAACGCGGAAGCGGCTTTGCGGGACCCGGATTCAATTTTCTACCATTATCAGAAGCTCATCAAGCTCAGAAAGGAATATGACATCGTGACTGAAGGAACGTTTGAGCTGCTTGCTGAAGACGATCCGGCGGTTCTGGCGTACGTCAGACACGGCAAGGATGAAAAACTGCTGTGCATCAACAACTTCTACGGGAAAGAAGCGGACTTTACGGTTCCGCTTGAAGACACGGACGGCTGGCGGTTTACGGTGCTGCTGACGAATGATGAACCGAGGGAAGGGCGGCCGGAACGATTGACGCTCCGTCCGTATGAATCGATCGTTTATCATCTGACAAAAGCGTGATACACTAATCTGGGTGGTCAAATGAAAGTGAATAAATACATCACAATCTATAAAGATATGGTGCGGCAGATCGAAAGCGGCCAGCGGAAGGCTGAAGACGTTCTTCCGTCTGAAAATGATTTGTGCGATCAATACGGCACATCACGAGAAACCGTCCGCAAAGCGCTCAATATGCTGGCGCAAAACGGCTACATCCAGAAAATCAAAGGCAAAGGTTCCGTCATATTAGACAGAGAAAAAATGCGTTTTCCCGTCTCAGGCCTGATCAGCTTCAAAGAGCTTTCGGAAACGCTCGGAAAAGAGACGAGAACGACGGTTCACCGTCTCGGGCTGATCCTGCCTCCCTCAGAAGCCGCAAAAGAGCTTGGTGCAGAAGCGGATGAAAAGGTGTGGGAAGTCGTCAGATCAAGACGGATTGACGGAGAACATATTATTTTGGACAAGGATTACTTTGTGAAAAAACACGTGCCTCTATTGACGAAGACGATTTGTGAAGATTCGATCTATGAGTATCTTGAAGGAGAGCTCGGCTTGTCCATCAGCTACGCGCAAAAGGAAATTGTCGTGGAGCCGGCGGGGGAAGAGGACCGGAAGTATTTGGATCTCGGCGGATTCAGCCATATGGCGGTCGTGAAAAACCTCGTCTTTTTGGAGGATACCAGCCTCTTTCAGTACACGGAAAGCCGGCACAGGCTCGATAAATTCCGTTTCGTCGACTTTGCGAGAAGAGAAAAATAAGAACGGACTGCCGCGGCAGCCCGTTTTTTTGTCAGTATCAAAATGAATACTATCCAACAAAAATGTGCGTACTGGTACTTTCAAAAATATTGGCTACAATAGTACATAACGATTGAAAAGGAGAGATCATGAATGTCAGATAAAAAACAGCAGATCATCGAAGCGTATCAATTCAGACACGCCACAAAGGAATTTGATCCTGAGAAAAAAATTTCAGAAAGCGATTTTGAATTCATTTTAGAAACGGGAAGATTATCCCCAAGCTCACTCGGTTTGGAGCCTTGGAAATTTGTCGTCGTTCAAAACCCGGAGCTTCGTGAAAAACTCCGCGAGTTCACATGGGGGGCGCAAAAGCAGCTGCCGACCGCAAGCCATTTCGTACTTCTGCTTGCCCGGACGGCAAAGGATATCCGTTTTGACGCCGACTATGTCAAAAACCACCTGCGGGAAGTCAAAAAAATGCCGGAAGATATGTATGAAGGCTATATCAGCAAAACGGAAGACTTCCAGAAAAATGATTTCAATCTGCTTGAATCAGATCGCGCACTGTTTGACTGGGCATCCAAACAGACTTACATCGCCCTCGGCAATATGATGACAGCCGCTGCGCAGATCGGAATCGACTCCTGCCCTGTAGAAGGCTTCAACTACAAAGAAATTCACCGGATTCTTGAAGAAGAAGGGCTTCTGGAAAACGGAAGTTTCGACATCTCTGTTATGGCCGCATTCGGCTACCGTGTCAGAGAACCGCGCCCGAAAACAAGATCTGCCTCAAAAGACATTGTAAAGTGGGTATAAGATAAAAAAAGCTGCCGGGCGTGTCCCGGCAGCTTTTAACGTTTATTTGGTTTTGCTAAAAAACAGGCGGTGATCCAGGATGTAACGGGAATGATGATGCCGATCCCGATTCCGGCACAAAGAATGGTGACGGCTTCCGCACTGAATACTTTTGAGTTCACAATTTTTTCAGCTGAGTATGATAAGTCTTTAAACCAGATAATTAAAGCCAAATAGCTGCCGAAAAAAGCAAAGAATAACGTATTCGTATTCGTTCCTAAAATATCTCTCCCGATGCTTAATCCGAATGTGTACAGATCTTTTCTGCTCATGGACGGATTATGACTGTGAATTTCCCGCATGGGTGAAGTAATGGAAATCGCGACATCGGTAATCGCCCCTATCGTGCCCATGATGATCATCGCAGCGGTCACCTTCACAAAATCCACCCCGACAAAAAGCGTGAATATACCGATATCACCCAGTTCTTCTTCACCAAATCCTTGAATCGAAGTATGTTTCGTTACGGCCATAATAAAAAACAGCAGCAATACAATCGTCAGCATTGCAGAAATAAAGGCGGTTACGGTTTTGACGTTTCCCCCGTTAATATAAAAAAGTGTAATGCTGCAAATCACGGCGGAAGAGAGCAATGTTAAAACAATCGGATTGATATGCGGGTCTGTCATTAAAATGATGGTGAGAAAGAGAACACCGAAATTTAAAAATAACGCAATAAATGATCTCGCTCCCTTTTTACCGCCGATCATGACCATCAATAGAAATAAAATCGCCGCAAGAATTACGATGACATTCATGAGCTTGCCTTCTTTCGTTTAATGAAAAAGATAGAAGCATACAGACTGGCAGGTATGGTTAAAACAATTCCGATCCCCCCGGCCAATGCTCTGGCTATTTCCAAGGAAATGTTCATAGAAAGAGTGAATCCTATCGGTGAATCATTTTTCAGATACAAAAGCATCATCGGAATAGAGCCGCTTATATAAGCAAAAAACAGAATGTTGGTCATCGCCCCCATTATGTCTTTTCCGATCTCCATCCCGGACCGTTTAAGCGCTTGTAATGAGATACTCTTGTTTTCTTCATATAACCCAAAGACAGATGACGTCATGGTAATGGCCACATCCATGACCGCTCCCAGTGATCCGATGAATACCCCAGCCATAAACACCGTGTGATAAGGGCGGGTTAAATACTGCATTTCTTCATATCTGAGCCCTTTCTCTCCGGCAGCCGTCATCACAAGATACGTAATCAGCAGGGAAACAAATGTGCCTGCGAGCGTCGCGGCTATGGCCGCATATGTTTTCGCGTGAAAGCCGCTGACAAGCAGCAATGATATGACAGTAAAGATGAGAATACAGATACCGCAGATGAAAATGAGCCCGATGTTCTGGTGCTTCCGGTACAAATCTAATGCAAACGACAGCAAAACAGCGTTAAAGATCAGGCTGATGATCGAAAAGAAGCCTTGTTTTTTACCGACGATAAGCAAGGTGAATATGAAAATCCAAGCGATCAGCAAAAGCTGTTTATCCCGTTTTTTATCTATAATGCTTCCCGATATATCCTTATTTGACGTGTTTCCTTTATCAATAGAAACGAATACTTCATCGCCGATTGAATATTTCTGATCATTCGCTCCGGAGGATGAATATTGATTGGACAAATGAATGAGCTGTCCTTTCCGACTGCCGTTTTCAAGTTTGGCTGTGATCCTCTGATTGAAAATCCTATCTTTGTTTTTATGCATGTCCTGCACGTCAGATTGATGCTCCAATGTTGTTTTCGTCACTTTGGCAATCGGGCGCTCATAAAAAGAAGCGTTGTAATTGACGAAAATGAGCGAGCCGATAAAACAAAGTGCTGTTATTGCGTAAAACAGCTTTTTTTTGTAAGTCATGCTGTTTCGTATCTTTCCTGTTATCTTCAATAAAAGTCCTCCAAACAGGCGGCGCCGGGAAAGCCAGACCCGCCATGAAGTGTCATACCATAGATTGTACGTCTGTGCGATATTTTATCATTCGGACATGCGGCTGTCGACTCAGAAAGGGACCGACAGAAAAGCTCCCCTGATATCAGATCAGGGGAGCTCTTGTGCCGAACCGCCCGATAAAAGCGGTTTTTTTATGCTTCGTTCACTTTTTTTGCTTTTCTTCTTTGATACAGATACAGTGCCGTTCCGAGCGCGCTGATGAGAAACCCTGCAAGGAGAATGGTATACATAGTTGTGGCCGTATCAGGAAGCAGGCCGCCCGGCGATACTCCGTCCTGCGCAGGGCCGGATGATGGGTTTTGTCCGTTTGGCTGCTTTCCCGAGCCGTGATCTCCGCTTGCCGGCGGCGCGCTCTTCGTGTTTGCGTTTAATATGGTGTATTCACTGAAATGATTTGTATAGCCCGTGACGAGATCGTGTGAAACCGAACCGTTTTCTGTTTTTGTATAGACGTGCTTTTTCCGGTCTACATGATAAATGCCCGGCTGTTTCGCTTTTTTCGTATTCTCAATGCGCAGGGTGAGCTTTACCGGCGCTTTGAATGTTTTTACTTCTTTGTTGTTCTGCTTCATTGTAAAATCGTACACATTTGAAAGCGACCCGCTTACTTTTCCTTTCGGCGATACGCCGAACCTTGTATCAGCTGCGGCTGCGTTTGCCATCGGCATTTTCATGCTGAACTTGTCATGCAGGATCGTAAGGGAAGAATCAGTTGTTCTGTCCTTTAACAGTCCGATCTGTTTTTTGGTCACACTGAGGTCAATCTGCTTTTTGGCGCCGTCATTCTTGTCGTAATACACGATCGGAGTGTTGGCGTTTTTGGCATAGACGGCAAATGCGCTGTCATCTTCAAGGGTCCATGAGCCGTTTTTTTGTTTCGTCGGCAGGTACACCTCCTGCGCGCGGCCGTCAACTTTCGGTTCCACCGCTTTTCCCGCTTTTTCAAGCTGCTCGGTGAAGACCTCATAGTCGACAAAGCCAAGGTCTTCTTTATGGGACGCTTCGTTAAAGACGGAATATCCGTCTCCGCCTTCACCGACAAAGTTACTGGTGGCGACTCTGTATGTCTTCTTATCAGAAATCGGCTTTACGCTGCCGTCATCCTGTACGGCCGCGGCTTGAAGAACGCGGTGTCCCGGCTTTTTATTCAGTGTAAACGTGTATGTTAAACCGGCAACTTGAGGGAAGGCGCCGCCTTGAGCCTCAATTCCGCTTAACCCTTGTTCCAGGGCTTGTTTGATCTGTTTTCCGGTTAAATCCGCGACGTAAAGCGTGTTGCCGAACGGCATCACATTCAGTACATCACCGAGTGTGATGTCTCCTTTATCAATGCCTGCGCGGATGCCGCCCCCGTTTGTAATCGCAAGTTGGGCGCCGGCCGCTTCCTTCGCTTTTTGAAGCATGCCGTCTGCGATGAAGTTCCCGAGATTCGTTTCTTTGGAGCGGACATGCTCACGCTGGCCGTCAAGTGCGACCTTCGTTGAGCCGACTTTTTCATTTTTGACTGAGATGAGCTCTTTTTTAAACGGATCAAGCTCTTCTTTCAGATCCGGGTCTTCTTTCGTCTGCTCGTTCACAGGCAGCGCCTGAAGAGAGGATTGTTTCGGCAGGACGACGCCGTTTTTGTCAAATGCGACATCAACCCGGCCTAGGTATTCACCGTATTCTTTTGCTTGTGCGACGATGGTCGGCTCTTCGTTTTTGACTATCTCCATTTTATCTACAAGCGTATGCGTATGTCCGCCGACGATCAAGTCGATGCCTTTTACCTTTTTGGCGAGATCGAGATCACGCTGATGCCCGATATGGGTCAGGGCGATAATTTTATTGACATGTTCCTTATTCTGTATTTCTTTTACCGTATCTTGTGCGGATTGGAAGGCATCATGAAAGACAATGCTTTTTCCCGGGCTTGATGTGACGGACGTATCTTCTGTCGTTAAGCCGAATACGGCGACTTTTTCTCCGTTTACATCAAGCAGAATGTATGGATAGATGCCTGCTTTTTTCTTTTTCCCTGCCGTAAATGTGTCTGCTTTTTTCATGAATGGTCTGAGTTTTGACTCTTTGGACACATCGACATTTGAGCTGACGAGCGGAAAGTCAGGCGCTTGAAAATTGTATTTTCCGGACGGATCAACCGCGCTCCCGTTACCGCTCAGGAAGCTGGCGAGAGCACCCGGACCTTTATCAAACTCATGATTTCCGAAGGTCATTGCGTCGTAGCCCATGCTGTTCATCAATTTTAAATCAGCCAGCCCCTGCCACTTTGTGAAATAGAGATCGCCTGAGAAAACGTCTCCCGCATCCAGTAAAATGCTGCGGTCGGTTTCGATTCTGATTTCTTTGATTTTCGTCATCCGCCTCGCCGCGTTATCAAGGTGGGCGTGCGTGTCGTTTGTATGCATAACGGTGAGTTTCCATGCATCATCTTTCGGCGGCTTTGTGCCCGGTTCATCATCTTTGAATTGGAGCTTGTACTGTCCGTAGCCCGCGTTTTGTGATTCACCGATATAGGCGACGTCATCTGCGCGGTCGGCAAACGGCTTTGCAGCCAAGGAAGATTCAAATGTCAGGTTTGTCCCTTTGACCGGAAGGATGGACCAGTTATGATCAGCCTGCGGATTAATCGTTTTCTGCTGGATGATGTAATCCATTAAGACCTGCCTGTTCTCATCGGCAGAAGAGTATACGATTTTATCATTGCTTAAGTGAGGGAATCCTCCGCCGCCTGAAGCGCGGTAATTATTTGTGACGATCAGAAATTCCTGCTTGGCGCTGACGGGCTTTCCTTGATAAGAAAGGTTGACGATCCGGCTTGCATCGGGATGAATGACTGTTCCGTTTTCGTTGTATTTCGCCGGTTTTGTGACATCGACCTGATAGGTGACACCGTCAATGACATCAAAATTGTATGAGCGGTAGGCGTCATTTAAAAGCGCTTGGCTGCCGCCTTTTGCCTGATCGATCTGATTAAATTGCCCCGCGGACATTTCGAGCCAGTCTTTCACTTCGCTTCCGTTCAGCTTGACGATCTGAACCGTGTTGTCATACAGGTACAAATCGCCGATGTTTTTGATGGCGAGGTCGCCAGCGGAAATGTTTGTATAGTAATTTGAGCCGTTCCGCCCGCCGGCTTTAAACGGAGCGCCCGCCGAGAGGATAGGCAGATCTTTATATTTCGTATCCTTCATCTTATTTTCGGCGTACCATTTTTGCGCATCCGTTACGATTTGAATGGACGGATCATCTTTGACTTGGGCGAAGAAACTGTTGATATCGGCTTTTGTCTGGCCGACAGGTTCTCTGATATATTTGAGCGTGCCTTCATGCGCTTTTTTGACGGTATTGACGACGGTTTCGTTTTCCGAAGTCACATTTCCGGCAATCGGCTCGATGCTGCCTTTTGCATCTTCCACATGCCACGCGCCGTCTGTTTTCTGGAGCCGGAGGTCGATGACGCCAGCATATTTGCCCCAGCTGCTGGACATGACAACGGGGATGCCGTTAATCGTGCCTTTATCGACGTCGAATTGATCAGCGCCTTTGTATTCGGCATCAGGGAACAGCCCGTGCTGATGCCCGGATACGATGGCGTCAATTCCGCTGACTTTTGTTGCCAGATCAAAAACGGCATTTTCCGCGCCGGAAGACTGCGCTTTTTTTTCGATGCCGCTGTGGGCGAGGGCGATGACGATATCGGCTCCTTCAGCTTTCATTTTCGGAACGGTTTTCTTTGCGGATTCCACAATGTCTTCGACCTGAACGCGGCCTTCGAGATTTTTCTTATCCCACGTCATGATTTGGGGAGGAACAAAGCCGATGTAGCCGACTTTTATCTGATGCTTTCCGCCGTTTTCATCTGTAACGGTTTTCTCTTTTATGACATAAGGCGTATAGCGGTTTTCGCCGCTTAATGTTTTTACATTGGCGTTGACGATCGGATATTCGGCGCCTTTGATCGTCCCGTCCAGAAATTCAAGCCCGTAATTAAATTCATGATTGCCGAGTGTTCCTGCGTCATAATGCAGACTGTTCATCACTTCAATGATCGGATGGGTCTTTGCGCCTGAGATAATATCATTTTTCTCATATTTTACGGCGTATTCTCCGAGGGGATTCCCCTGAATCAGGTCTCCGTTATCGACAAGCAGCGTATTCGGATTTTCGCGCCTGTGCTTCTCAATAAGCTGAGCCGTTCTGGCCAGCCCGAATTCCGTTGTCGGTTTGTCGCTGTAGTAATCGTAGTCCATCATGTTAGCGTGAACGTCAGTTGTGGCTAAAATGCTGAGATTCACACTGGAGGATTTGTTTTCTTCTGCTTTAATGGGTGATGTTGGGAGGATTAGACTAAGTATCATAACTAGGGGCAGCAGAATACGGAGTGTCATATTGACGCTGCATCGTCTTTTCTGTATTCTCACCTGTTCTCCACCTTTCAACAAATTTTGTCATGCAGTACCATTGTAAGAATATTTTGTGAAAGTTCATATAGATTTCATGATGATTCTTGTAAAAAGATGAAAAATGAGGATAATGACCTATGTAAAACGGATGAGCGGCAAACGCGTTACCTATGTTTGATGTTAGTGTGGCTGGGGTACATGGATTTATGTAGACTTCATCAAGCAGGAGGTAGTAACTATGGGTAAAAAAATTGCAGTTGTATTAACGGATTATTTTGAGGATGTCGAGTATACTGAACCTGCGAAAGCTTTTAAAGATGCGGGTCATGAATTAACCGTAATTGAACAGGAAAAAGGAAAAACAGTCAAAGGCAAACAAGGGGAAGCGGAAGTGAAAGTGGACGCGTCCATCGATGATGTGAATCCGAAAGACTTTGACGCATTGCTGATCCCGGGCGGATTCTCGCCTGACATGCTGCGTGCGGATGACCGTTTCGTCCAATTTGCCAAAGCGTTCATGGATGATAAAAAACCGGTGTTCGCCATCTGCCACGGACCTCAGCTTCTCATCAACGCGAAAGCATTGGACGGGCGCAAAGCGACAGGGTTTACTTCAATCCGAATCGACATGGAAAACGCGGGCGCGAATGTTGTGGATGAAGAAGTCGTCGTCTGCCAGAACCAGCTGGTCACAAGCCGCACACCGGATGACATTCCGGCATTCAACCGCGAATCATTAAAACTGCTTGCGTAATATAATAGCGGAGCGCCGTATCAGGCGTTCCGCTTTTTTTGTGAAGATTCCCGGATGACCAGCTCAGGCGCCAGAATAATGCGTTGTTTTTTGTGCTGGGAACTGGTGATTTTATGATGCAGCAATTGAGCCGCTTCTTTTCCCGACTGCCGCGGAAAGGAAGAAACGGTTGTGAGCGGGGGATAAGAAATTTCAGCTTCCGGCACGTTATCAAAACCGACAATATCAATATCTTCGCCCGGGATGAGCCCGGCTTTTCTGATCCCTTGCATGACACCGAACGCGACCAAATCACTGAAGCAGAAAATCGCGGTCGGGCGCTCAGACCGGCGGAGGAGCTCCGTCACGGCTTCACAGCCTGCTTCGCGGGTCGGCGCGCTGTCAATGACATATTCATTTTTCACTTCCAGATCCGCTTCACGGAGCGCTTTTTTAAACCCTTTCATACGCTTCGTCCATGTTGATGAGTGCTTCACGCCGCCCAGAAACGCAATCTCCTGATGGCCTTTCTCAATGAAATGACGCACTGCCTTATAGGTGCCTTCCTCATAATCGGCTCCGACAAAATCACAATCTGCATCGGCAATCTCCCTGACGGCGAGCACGACCGGAATGTCAAGCTGCTCAAGGCGGGAAAGGGTTTCCTCAGCTGTACCTGAAACCGGACACAAAATCAATCCGCCGACCCTGTGCTCCAGCATGGTCGAGATCAGCTGCTCCTGCTTGGCGACGGAATCAAATGTCGTGCCTAACAGCACCGTTAATCCGACTTCCTCAAGCGTATTCTGAACGCCGATCAGAAACTCTGAGAAAAACGTATTGGAAATGTCAGTAATAATCAATCCTACCGTTGTGGACGTCTGTGATCGTAAATTCGCGGCGACCCGATCATATACGTACCCCAGCTCCCGCATGGATTGCAGCACTTTCTCACGGGTCGCTTCGGAAATTCGCGGATTGTTGCGGACGATTAATGAAGCGGTGGATGTTGAGACGCCGGCATGTTCAGCGACCTGCTGCAATGTCACCCGGCGTTTTTTTTGCTGTTTCATACGTCGCATTCCTCACTTGGTTTTTATTCGTTACATCCATTATAAGCGTTTTGGCGCATGAGAAGAAAGAGAGAGGGGAGAAAATGACAAAGCGCCGGAAGACGGAGTGTCCTTCGGCGCTTCTATTACAATAGGTTATTCAAACATTTGCTCTTTAATATACTGAACCGGCATTTCACGGCCTGTCCAATATTCAAACGCCATGGCGCCCTGCCAAAGCATCATGCCGAGGCCGTTAATGGTGTTGCAGCCGGCCGCTTGAGCTTGTTCAAGCAATTTCGACGTAACGGGGTTGTAAACGACGTCTGTCACAATCAAATCAGGACGGAGCATGGATGTATCTTCAATGACGCTCAAGCCTTCAAGCGGTTTCATGCCGACACCCGTTCCGTTTGTGAAAATATCGCTTGAAGCGATTTCAGCACGCAGCGCATCTTGATCTTCGAGCGGGAAGACTTTCGCTTTACAAGAAGATCCCTTCATTTCTTCATTGATAATGCGGACGTTTTCTTCCGCTTTTTCGAAAAACGCGTCATTACGGGCGAAAATAGAGATTTCTCCGAGGCCTTCCAATGCGGATTGAATCGCTATCGGAGTGGCGGCCCCGCCGGAACCGACCAGCGTCATTTTTTTGCCTGTGATATCGATGCCGTGTTCTTTTAAGTTGCGGACGTATCCCATACCGTCAGTCGAGTGTCCGATCAGTCTGCCGTTTTCATTAACGACTGTATTCACCGCGCCGGTGAATTTCGCTGAATCCGCGAGTTCATCGAGGTAAGGGAGAATGTTCATCTTGTTCGGCATCGAGACATTGAATCCTCTGACGTTTAAGGCGCGCATTCCCGTTACCACATCTTCCAGCTGTTCATTGCCGACTTCAAACGCGAGGTAAGCGTAGTTCAATCCTAATTTTTTAAACGCCAGGTTGTGCATCGCCGGAGATAAAGAGTGTCCGATCGGTGTCGCGAATAATCCGATAAGCTGAGTTTTTCCGTTAATCCGTCCTAAATCTTTCTTCATGATGTATTCCTCCGTTAGTCCATTCATTTGTTTTTCATCCCGCTTTGAGGGCAGAAAAACGCTGATTACATATGTTTATTTAAAATGCTGAGTACGCTGCGCAATTCTTCAACGGGAATCTGTCCGGGCGCTGATGCTTCTTTGCCCGCTCCGAACGTGCACGCTGAGCCGAAGACTTCGCCGGCCAGGCGGCTGATCAGGCCTGTTCCCGCCATTGACATCGTGATGATCGGCCGGTCTGCGTATTGTGTTTTCATCGTGTGAGTGGCATCCAATAAGACGAAAACATCTTCAGTGCTTTGCGGCATCACCGCGATTTTCGGAATGTGCGCGCCGTACGCCTGCATGTTCCGCAGCCGGGAAATGATTTCTTCTTTTTTCGGTGTCTGATGAAAATCATGATTGGACATGACGACATATACGCCGTTATCTTCAGCGGTTTTCACAATTGATTTGACTTCCGCTTCTCCCGTAAACAACTCAACGTCTGCAAGGTCAATATGTTTTGTTTCGATGGCGGTTTTCAGCAATTCAATGTAAAAGCGGTCATCAATAACTTTATTTCCGCCTTCTTTATGGGTTCTGAATGTGAAAAGCAGCGGTGTTGCGCCTGCGGCTTTCCGCAGCTTTTCAAGCATGCCTTTTACGGCGTCCAGGCTGTTAACATGCTCGTATACATCCGCCCGCCACTCAATGATATCCGGGCGAAGCCTGTTGACGGCTTCCATTTCTTCGAGCAGTTCTTTCTCTCCGGCCGCCATCAGCGGCACAATGATCTTCGGAAGCCCTTCGCCGATGACCGTGTTTCTGATCGTGATAGATTGCATGATAAATCCTCTCCCTTAAAAAATAGTCAGGCTTTCATCACTTGCTTAAAGCGGATTCCGATAAACAATGCGAGAAGGGCGCTGACGGCCGCAATTCCGATATCAAGCAGAAAAACAGGCGTCAGGCCGGCCGCTTTGGATATCGCTCCCGTTACAAGCGGAATGACAATAAAAGATAAGCTTGATGCTATATTAACAAAAGATGTGATCGTACCTTTATTTTTAGGGAATAAAACAGCCATAACCGTCATCGCCAATTGCAGAATGCCCGCAGTTGAAAGTCCGATGACAAAGGAGCTGATGACTGATACGGCCGGCTGATGAATGAAAATCAGAGCAAGCAGCGCGATTGCCGCGATCACAGGGTACAGCACCATTACCGTAATCGGCTGAATCACTCTGTTTAACAGCACAGCCAGCAATAATACGGATACAAGCGCCCCGATGCTGTAATAGCTCAACAATTTGACGGCCTGCACCTCAGGCATGCCCAAAACGGATTGCCCGAACTTAGGAAGCCATACTTGAACGAGCATAAACAGCGCCGTAGATGAAAAGCCTAACAGAATAATCGCAAGGCCTTCGCGCCATATCGACGGCTGTGATGTGAACGCGTCATCAGACGGAGAGGCTTCCGTCCGGCCGCCGTCTTCTTTTTGCTTATGATTCGGAAACGGAACTTTTAACAGGAAAAAGCCGTTCAGGAAGAAAATAATGCCCGGTACGAAAAACGTCCAGCCGTAAAACAAATGCCTGTCCGCAATAAACGCGATAAAAAATGGAAGCACCGTCGCGCCGATGGATACAAACGCTTTGATTAACACGGTTGCAGAGCTTGCATTTTTCGGAAATCCTTCAATAAGCGCCGGATATGTCCCGGAATCCAAAAAGGAATTGGCGATCCCGGCGAAAATGGCGAAGATAAACGCGGCCGTATAGTTTGTCGAAAGCGGAATTCCGATTAGGAAAATCAGATACAGAAAGGCGCCCGACACGATAAACGGCCGTCTCCCGAATGTATCCGAAAGCTTCCCGGCAAACAGAAGCGAAATCAGCTTCCCGATCCCGATGGCGGAGACCAAATAGCTGACACCGGCTGCGGAAGTATGAAGCTGTTTTGATAATGCCTCCATATTGGATGCGATAATAATATTGATCATGCCCAGCAGGAAATAGTTAATATAAAGACCCGCTGCCATTTTGGTGTATATGTTTTTCATGATGACATCCCCTAATGCGGTTAATAAAGAATTAAATTATTTTTTAAATTGATAAAAGAACAGCGCCATTCCCCTTTATTGAACCACTGCCTTTCTTTGAAAACTGTTTGATAAAACGGTTGCAAAACAAACTTGAATAACGCTGAGATCACAACGAGTATATCGTTCTACTAAATAAAAAAAGACAAGCGGCCCGCTCATTTAGTATATCGTTCTACCAAGTTCACAGTTACTATACTCCTTCTTTTTATATGTGTCAAACCGATGAACTTTTTTTACTTTTTTAAATCAAAAAAAGACCTGCCGTTTTTCGGCAGGTCTGACATGGGTTTATTTTCTGAGAGAGGCGAGCTCCTCGGCAATGGCCTGCATTTCACTCGGGCTGAATGATGCTTTTTTCATGACCATTTGATGAAGGTATGTAAGATCTTCTATTTTTTCATCACTGAAATCTTCCGCTCTGATGACGCCGACATTGAGCATGTTGAGCTTTTGCGAAATGTCTTCAATCATTTTGTTTAACGTTTCTGTTTGTTGGCTCGGCAAATTCATGCATCCTTTCATGACCGTTTTCGTATCCTTTATTCTAACAGAATTCATTTAGAATAAAAGCTTATTTCCACAGCCGCAGAAAAGTTGCTAAGATGATGATAAGGTTTTTGATCCTCAAAATGCGGGGAAAGAATAGGGAGGTTATCGATATGATACATGTGCTGTTTGTCTGTCTGGGAAATATTTGCCGGTCGCCTATGGCAGAGGCGGTATTTTCTGATATGGTGAAGAAAAACGGGCTGAACGGGCAGATTAACATTGATTCAGCGGGAATCGGCGCCTGGCATGCGGGAAATCCGCCGCATGAAGGGACAAAGGAGATCCTCAAGAAGAAAGGGATCAGCGCAAGCGGCATCACGGCGAGGCAGGTGCGTGAGTCTGACCTGACCGATTTTGATTACGTCATTGCGATGGATGCAGAAAATATCGGACATCTGCGCAGCATGGCCGGTTATAAAAAAGCGGCGCCGCGTATTGCAAGGCTGCTTGATTATGTACCGGAGTCGGACCTTGCGGACGTGCCCGATCCGTATTATACCGGGAATTTCAGCGAGGTGTACGCTTTGGTCGAGTCCGGGTGCCGTCATTTGCTGGAGACAATAAAGAAAGACCATCATTTATAAGGGGGATTGACCGATGAAGCAGACACGCATCATGGCAAAAGCGATTCTGATCGGCGCTGCCGCCGGCGGAGCACTGTCCTTATTACATAAGCCGACGAGAGAGGCATGTTTCCGGAACATGGACGCGTGCAGGCGCCGTGCGGCATTTTACCGGAAACATCCTGAAGCCCTGAAGCAGCAGGCTTCCGCAAAAATGGATCATGTGAAAATCTTCGCCAATACCGTATCGGAAGATCTGGGTTTTTTAAACGGGCAGATCACCAAGCTGAAGCAGACGACGCCGCAGGTCATTGACCTGTTAAAAGAAACGAAGGAGCATTTTTCGAAAAACGATCATTGAGGTGGGATGTCATGAGTTTTATAAAGGAGCTGTTTGCAAGGTTTTCTCTGCATGAAGGACAAAGTAAATCGGCGGAGCTGGCGTATTTTTTCCTGCTGTCATTGTTTCCGTTGATGATTTTCATGCTGACGCTCACCGCCTATCTTCCCATATCTGCAGAAGACGTGCTCGGGGCGGTCGATCAATACGCGCCCGACAGCGCCATGTCCATGGTGAAATCCATTACGGAGCAAACGCTGAACAAGCGCAGCGGCGGACTTTTGTCATTCGGGATTATCGCCGTCATCTGGTCGGCTTCGAATGGTATGAACGCGATTGTCAGAGCATTTAACCATGCCTACGAAGTCGAGGAAAACCGCTCATTTATCATCATTCGCCTGACCTCAATTTTTTTAACCATCGCGATGGTGGTTACGATTTTAATCGCATTGCTTCTGCCGGTGTTCGGCAGAGAAATCGGAATGCTGGCCGCAGATTTCATCGGCGCCTCCGGCCTGTTTTTGCAGGTATGGTCGGTTGTCCGCTGGGGTATCAGTCCGCTTATCCTTTTAATCGTGTTTACCGCGCTTTACATTTTCGCGCCGAATAAAAGGCTTTCCCTCCGTTTTGTGCTGCCGGGAGCCGTATTCGCGGCAGCCGGCTGGATTATCGTCAGTATGCTGTTCTCATTTTACGTCGGCACCTTTGCCAACTACAGCGCCACATACGGGAGCATCGGGGGAATTATCGTCCTTATGATCTGGTTTTATCTTACGGGAACACTGCTGATTTTAGGAGGAGAAATCAACGCGCTTTTACATAAACGTAAAAAGCTTCCTGATGAAAATCCGTACCGCGGGAGCAAGCTATAGAGGAACGGATGACGTTCAAGCTGAAAAACGGAGGGGAATCGATTATGACCAAGCATACGAAAAAAGGCGGAAGCCATAATAAACAAAACTCAAAAAACGGCCCGAAGAATAAAACAAGCGGAAGCGCTAACGGGCAGAACGGATACCACTAGAAAGAAGCCGCCTGACTCAGATCAGGCGGCTTTTTTATGAGGCCGGAAAAGAATGGGATTTGGATGCGGGACTGTGCTTTGTTTTCCCGAAGACGAGCGCAAGCCAAATACAGACCAGGATCACCGTAATAAAGTAAAACAAGTTGGCGCTTTCAAACCGCTGCATATACCAGCCGCCCGCCACCGGGCCGATCATGCTGCCGAGGCTGAAGGAAATGCCGCAGAGCAGATTGCCCGCCGGCAGCAGATGGGACGGCAGCAGGTCGCTCATATAGCTGATGCCGAGGGAAAACATACTGCCGACCGCCATTCCCGCCGTGAAAAAGCAGCAGCCGATGACAGAAGGTGACGGAAACAGTCCGGCCGTCAAAAAGCAAAGGGCACCCGTTAATAAGATGACGAGCAGGACACGTTTTCTCCCGAATCGATCGCTTAATAAACCGAGAGGGAACTGGAATACAATACTTCCGATAGCAAAAGCGGGCAATATCATCGCGACGGCATCAACGGATATGCCTAAACGCAGGGCGTACACGGGAAAGCTTCCGTTCAGCGCCGTTTCTAAAAAACCGTACCCGAAAGCCGGGAGAAAAGCGACCCAGCCGAAAAGAAGAGCGCGGTAAAACCGTTTTGCGCTGTTGTCCCCGGATGTTTCATCCGGACCTTGCGCCGGGTACTCGTTACGTAAGACAAACACAAACAGCCAGGCGGCAAGACTGATACAGCCGGATACGATAAACGGAAGGGAAGGACTTGTTTTCACAAGAGGGACCATGAACGGGCCGACAGCGAATCCAAGCCCGAAGGACAGTCCGTACAGCGAAATGTTTCTTCCTCTGTTTCGGGGCGTTGACTTTGACGTCACCCACGTTTGGGTTGAAAAATGCAGCATATGATCCCCGATTCCGATAAGCAGCCGCAGAAAAAACCATAACCATATGGATTGAAGCCAAATAAAACTGAATAAGCTGATGATAACAAGAAATCCGCCCATGACCATCAGAGGTTTGAATCCGAGCTTGCGCAGCGGGGCCTCCATAAACGGCGACGCCAGAAGCACACCGATATAAAGGCCGGTTGCGTGAAGTCCGTTTATAGCGGCTGATTCCCCGTTCGTTTCAAAAATGACGGAGATCACCGGCAGAAGCATGCCTTGGGAAAATCCGGAGATGGAAACAAGCAGAACCAAAATAAAGAAGTACAGTCGTGACATCGCGTATTTCTCCTTCTTCAGTCTCTTTCTTGATCGTACACGGATTTGTCGCGTCCGGCAACCTGAAAATGCCAATTCGGGCTGCCGCGGAAGTGTAATTGAGGGAGTTTTTGAGAAGGATATAAAAAGACTCATTCGAAAAAAGGAGCCAGGCAGATATGAATCGGATTTTTTTCTTTACGGCTGCGGCGGGAGTGCCGCTTTCAGTCATCGGCGGCCTGATGCACTGGCCGTCAGCGGTTTTGTTTATTATTTATTGCTTGACGATTATTGCGCTTGCAAGTTATATGGGGAGAGCGACTGAATCTCTTGCCATTATCGCGGGACCGCGGATCGGCGGTCTGCTGAATGCCACGTTCGGCAATGCGGTAGAGCTGATTATATCGCTTTTTGCCTTAAAAGAAGGGCTGACGGGCATCGTGCTTGCTTCACTGACCGGTTCGGTGCTCGGCAATCTTCTGCTCGTCGCGGGGTTGTCGTTTTTTATCGGCGGTTTGAAATACAAGCGGCAGGAATTCAATATTCATGATGCCCGTCATAATTCTGGCCTGCTGATTTTTGCCATTATCGTAGCTTTTGTCATTCCCGAAGTGTTTTCCATGGATATGGGGGAAAAAAACAAGCTTGATTTGAGTGTCGGCATCAGCATCATCATGATCCTTTTGTATGTGGCAGCTCTTTATTTCAAGCTCGTCACCCATCGCGGTGTTTATCAGCCGAACCAGCCGGAGGCAAAGGAAGAAGAGGAGCAGCCTGAATGGTCGGGGAAAAGAGCGACAGCCGTCTTATTTATTTCAACCATTATCGTCGCCTACATATCTGAAAACCTTGTCCATACGTTCCATGCGGTGGCTGAACAGTTCGGCTGGAGCGAGCTGTTTATCGGAGTGATTATCGTCGCAATCGTCGGAAATGCCGCAGAGCATGCGTCGGCGATTATTATGGCGTACAAAGACAAAATGGATGTCGCCGTTGAAATCGCGGTAGGCTCGACTTTGCAGATCGCCATGTTTGTGGCTCCGGTTCTTGTGATCTGTTCCATCTTTTTTCCGGTCAATATGCCGCTTGTATTCACATTGCCCGAGCTTGTCGCGATGATATCATCCGTCCTTTTGATGACGATGATTTCAAATGACGGTGATTCGAACTGGTTTGAGGGGGCTACGCTCCTTGCCGCCTATGTCATCATGGCGATCGGTTTTTTCCTGCTTTAACCTGTAAAAAATGCGGATAACAACGATTGCGGAGGAAAAGACTAAAGGAAAATGCTATAGAAAGAGTGATATGATGAGAAAGCTGTTTCATGCCACATTGATTCTGCTGTTATCCTTTAGTTTTTTCGCAATGCCGTCTGCCGGTGCAAAGAAACCGTTTAAGGTTCCTAACTCTGTCGTAAGCATTTCAAAGGAAAATACGTATCCGAATGCTTCACAGGACCAGCCGATGCTTCAGCCGAGCAAACTGGCAAAGGAATTGTTAGATACATCCGAGATCAACATCGAAAATCCGCATCTGATAAAAATGCTGAATGAATCCTCGGTTTCCGGTTCACCGCTTGCCATCGGCTACCGGGCGACAATATTTCTCGGGAAATGGGCGCTCGGCTATCAATCGAACGAAACGGTCGCCAACTGGGAATATAAAAAAATCAATACGAACAGAGCGGATAACCGGGGCGGACAGCAAACCGCGATTATCTCATACGCCCAAGAACAGCAATACAAAATCAAAGGCGGGCTCACAGCGAAGGTGCCGAACGCAGAAGACGTAAAAAGTATGATGATGCAAAAAGCGATGAAGAAAACAAAACTGCCGCTCGCTTTTGAAACGGTTATCGGCGCAGGCACAAAACGCGATCAAACCTACAAAATTTCTCCGCAGCGGCTCGGCTACCTGCACGCCTACGCTCCGGCCGTTAATGAAAAAGGAAAAGTAACATACGGTGAAGTGTATTTGGTGCTGAAAGGCAGCAAGCGGAAACTTGTCGTCAAAAATGTGACTTCGCAAGGAATCGGGGCTTGGATTCCGGTTCAGGATCACGTCACATTCGGTTTTCAAATGACAGCGCAGCCGAGATAAATAAAAAAAGCTGATTCCGGTTCGGGAATCAGCTTTTTTGTGTATGATACATTTCCTCAAGCAATTGCACATTGTTGTTGTACAGCTCCCGGGCAAGAACGCGTCTCACCGCAAGGCTCGCCGAGAAGTATTCTGTGTCTTGAACCATGCCTTTGACGGTAAATTCTATGCCTCTGGTTAATTTGTTCAGACTCATAATTCCATGCACTTGAAACGGTTCCGTCGCATTGAGAAATTCATCCCGTTTCAATGAATCGCGAAGCTCATCATTGAGCATGTCACACGCTTTTTCTAAGATGGCATATACCCGTTCAGGATCTTCCTTGTAACTGATCACGACGGACTCGGTAATCCGCATATAATCAATGTTATAGTTTTGAAGCTGTCTGACCTCACCGTTAGATATGGTAAGCAGCTTGCCGGTCCACTCACGGATCTGGAGGGAACGGAGTCCGATTTCTTCCACTGTGCCGTTGAACAGATTGTTAATCGTCACGTAATCGCCTTTATGCAGCTGGCGTTCATATATTAAAAAGATACCGGCCAAAATGTCCTTGATTAACGACTGGGCGCCGAAACCGATAACGATACCGGCAACGCCCGCCCCGGCTAAAATTCGGCCGAAATCATGAACAAATAAAGAAATGACGTAAAAGATAAAACCGATCGTCGCCGTATACTGGGTGATGGACCGGACGAGGCTCTCAATCGTCTTCCCTTTCCGTTCCTCTAAGAAATCTGTGCGTTTAAATAACACCTGGACAAAGCGGTTGATCAGATATACACCGGCGTAAAGAACGAGAGCGACGATGATGATCTCAACCACTTTGCTTTTCAAAATATCCGTAATTGTCGTTTCCATCTTCTGTTAACCTCTGGCTTTTCGTAATGAAAAATCCGTGTCCTGATAATAACTGTTTTTGACAAGGACGTTCGGTCCGAGGCACCGGACGTTTGTGCAGCGGCAGTTCAGCTCTTTGCTCAGCTTCGTCTGTCTCCACTTGTCATATGCATCGGGAAGGCTGTCTGTTTTAATATTGCCGAGCGGCGGTGTATCGCCGAAATCCGTGACAATGATATTTCCGTCAAAAATGTTCACATTCAGGCGGGAGCGGCCGTCAGGGTCGTTTCGCACCGTAACGTTTTTCGCTTCCCGCAGGCGGCGGAGGAGCTTCTGGTCTTCTTCATCAGGGCTGCATGCGTAAAACGGGAGCGTGCCGAACAGCATCCATGTCTCTTCATCGCGAATGTCGAGCAGATGATGAATGGCCTGTCTCATGTCCTTCAGGCTGAGTGATTCAAGCGCGCTGGCGAAATCACTCGGATACATCGGATGGACTTCGTGCCGCTGGCATTTCATTTCTTCCGTAATCTGCCGGTGAATATGTTCAATATGCGGCAGCGTGCGTTTGTTCAGCATCGTTTCCGCTGAAACCATTACGCCTGCTTCGACCAGCGTGCGGCTGTTTTCAATCATTTTGTCAAAATAGCGCGCCCGCTGTTCAAATGTCGGTTTCTTCTCCATCATCGCAAATCCGATATCAGCAAAGTCCTCGACCGTTCCCCAGTTGTGGGAAATGTGAAGAACGTCCAAATAAGGAATAATCCGTTCGTAGCGCCCGATATCAAGCGTCAGGTTTGAATTGATCTGTGTGCGCACGCCGCGTTCATGCGCATATTTCAAAAGCGGGACGACGTATTCCTTTACCGATTTCAGCGAAAGCATCGGTTCGCCGCCCGTAATGCTGATAGAGCGCAACAGAGGAATTTCATCAAGCCGCTTTAATAAAAGGTCGATCGGCAGCGCATTCGGGTCTTTCGGCTGGAGCGTGTACCCGACGGCGCAGTGCTCGCATCTCATATTGCACAAAGTCGTCGTTGTGAATTCAACGTTCGTCAGTTTCATATCTCCATACTGGTCGACATCCATGTACGCTTCCCAAGGATCGTACTCCGGTGTAATCGGACGCAGTGCTGTGTTTTGTGTCATGACTATCTAACTCCTTTATAAATGGGCATACTAACGTCTGCCAACTGTTAATTTTAGACCTGATCTGCCAAGATCGCAAGTAGCGGAACCATTGAAAAACGCCAAAAAATACGCTACCATTATAAAAAATGAATGGAGTGGAAGTATGGGGAATGCAGTAAACAGCAAAGATCAGCAGCTCGATTACTTAAAGAACAGACTCGATATGTTTATGAATGTCATTGATTCATTAGACCCTGAATCAACGGACGTTGAAGATATAGACCGGCTCATCGGCATGCTTGATGATCTGGAAGCAAAATACGAACGCTTTAAAAAGGATTGGGAATAACCCCCGGCGGATGCCGGGGTTTTTCTTTTTCCATAATGCGGCTGTATAAAAGGGCAGGGCCTACTGCAAAATAAGGAAAAATGCAGAAGGAGTGCTGGTCATGAAATGGTTTTGTTCAATTTGCTGCATGGCCGTTTTACTTGCGGGAGGCATCAACAGCGCAGAAGCCGTGCCGAATGAACGGATAAACTGGGGATTTAAACGCAGCGTCAATCATCAGCCGCCGGATGCCGGCAGACAGCTGGACAATCTGGTCAAAAAATATGATGCCTTTTATTTGGGCAATACGAAAGAAAAGACCATCTATTTAACGTTTGATAACGGATATGAAAATGGGTACACCCCGAAAGTGCTTGATGTGTTAAAAAAACATCACGTCACGGGCACTTTTTTTGTCACGGGTCATTTTGTGAAAGAGCAGCCTGATTTGATTAAACGGATGTCAAAGGAAGGCCATATCATCGGCAATCATTCTTTTCATCATCCTGATCTGACGACAAAAACGGGCGATCAGATTCAAGACGAACTCGATTCCGTCACGGAAGCTGTGTACAACATTACCGGAAAGCGGGACAACCTGTATCTCCGTCCGCCGCGCGGCGTATTCAGCGAATATGTCCTCAAAGAAACGAAGCGTCTCGGTTACCAAACCGTTTTCTGGTCCGTCGCATTTGTCGACTGGAAGGTTAACGAGCAAAAAGGGAAACAATACGCCTATGATCACATGATAAAGCAGGCGCATCCCGGCGCGATCTACCTTCTTCACACCGTTTCAAAGGACAATTCAGAAGCTCTGGACGATGCCATTACCGATTTGAAAAAAGAAGGCTACACGTTTAAAAGCATTGATGACCTGATGTTTGAGAAAGAAATGAAGCTGCCGCGCCTGTAGAAAACACCTCTCCTGGTAATGGAGAGGTGTTTTGTTATTTGATACATTTAATCAAAGCGGCCCAATCCAGATCCCCGAAGCCTTGTGCGACCCCGCTTTCAAAATGGCTCTTCGCCAGTTCGGCAAGAGGGAGTTTTGCGGAAACCTGTTCTGCGGCGGCGAGCGCCAGATTGGTATCCTTCAGCCCTAAAGACATTTTGAAACCGGCCGGCTCAAATTTCTCCTCAGCCATGATCGTGCCGTAATTTTGATAGACGGGAGAGCCAAAGAGCGCGCCGGCGATTTCTAAAAATTGTTTCCGTTCTAACCCGTATCTCTCCATCATTAAGAATGATTCAGATAACGCCTCCAGCATGGACACGAGCAAGAAATTGACGCTGATTTTCGCGGCATTGGCCGTTTTTGTTTCTTCACCAGTGTCAAATACTTGCTGACTCAGGATGTTAAGCAGCGGTTCGGCCTTTTTCTTCGCTTCTGCCGGTCCGGCTGTGATGATGCGGAGTTCGGCCTTCTCAGCGGCATCGGGGCGGCCGAGGACGGGAGCGGCGATAAAGGACTGCCCTCTGCCCGAATGTGCGGCGGAAAGCTGTTCTGACAGCGCTGTACTGATCGTGCTCATCGAAATATGAATGCCGTTTTCAGATAACCCGGCAATAATGCCGCAAGCTCCGAAAGTCACGTCTGTTACGGCTTCATCGTCTGACAGCATGGATAACACGATATCTGCATGTTCAGCTGCCTGGCGGGGCGTTTCGGCATATTCGGCCCCTTTTTCCAGGAGGTCAGCCGCTTTTTCTTTCGTCCGGTTATATACAGTCAGGCTGTATCCGGCTTTCATGATATTTTCGGCGATGGGGCGGCCCATATTGCCGAGTCCGACGATGGCGATCTTCATTTCACAGTCCCTCCAATGAAAAGTTTTCCACCATTATACATGCAAAATGGCTATTCTGCTGTGTACAGGATTGCCACTTTCAGTTCAGGTTCTGAAGACCACCCGGAGTCTGAGGCGGCTTTCCCCTTATAAAATCCGGTAAACCGCGTCTTGATGATTGTTTTCGAACGGGGCTTTACAGTGAACGTTTTTGATTTGAATGTGACGTCCTTTATGTTTTCTGATAAATCCGGGGTGACAGAAATGGTTTGTTCCCCTTTTCCGTAATGATTGATATAAAGCGTGCAGCTCATGCCCGCTCTTTTTCGCTCAACCAAATGACTGCATTCGCTGCGGTGCTTCAAATATTCGACAGCCTCTTTTTCGGGCGCGAACTGTTTTAAGGAAAAAGCGGCATATTCAGTGGCGGGACTGATACCGGAAGCGGCCCCCATACTGAGAAAGATCAGAAACAGCCCCGCCGCGGGAAGCGTCCGCCTGAACGCGGCGGCACACCAGATTAACGCCGCAAAGTAAAGCACGACCCCGGGAATGACGGAGATATGGGCTCCATCTTCCGGCCAAGAGGAATAGCCGAGCGACTCAAAGATGTAATCAGACACCGTACGGCCGTTATACAGCGGGGCAATGGACATGACACTGAAAGCCAGGAGGACAGAAGAAATGATTTTGTGAGAAAAGATGGTAACGGCGCACACCTCTTTACGTTTTTTTCCAGACTATCATGTTTTCTTAAAAAAAAGAACAGCCGGCAGCCGTTCTTACTTGAATATATTAAACCAGCCTTTGCGGGCGAACCAAAACAGCATGGCGGCCACAAGAACGGCCATTACGCCCAAAACGATAAAATACCCGTATTTCCAATGAAGCTCAGGCATGTTATCGAAATTCATGCCGTAAACCCCCGCGATGAACGTCAGCGGGATAAAAATGGTCGAGACGATGGTTAATGTCATCATAATGGCGTTCATCCGGTTTGAATTCAGCGTCACATAGCTGTCCCGCAAATCTGACGTCATATCACGGTTTGACTCGATCAGCTCGGCCAGTTTTAACAGGTGGTCATAAATATCGCTGAAATATGCCTTCGTTTCACGGCTTTCTTTTACATGGTCAAGGCTCAAAATCCGGTACATTAAATCGCGCATCGGAATGATCGTCCGCCTCAGGTTCAAAAGATCAGTCCGCAATTCAAACACTTCATTCATTAATGTGCCGTAAGATTTATGGGTTCTGCTGTCTTCAATTTCATTCAGCCGGTCTTCAATTTTGTACAGCACGGGGAAATATTCATCGACAAGCTGATCCATAATCATATAAGTGATGTGCCCCGGCCCTTTTTTGGCTAATCCCGGAGAAGCGAAAAACCGTTCTCTCACCCTTGAGACGCCGGGCGATTCGTGCAAATGGAAGCTGACGATGAAACGGTCGGACTGAAAAATGTCCACCTCTTCCATTTCCAGTGTGTCCGGGTTCAAGGCGTGGAGCACATAAAAACGGTAGCCGTCATAATGGTCGATCTTCGGCCGCTGCATGTGCTGAAAGCAATCCTCGATCGCAAGCGGATGAAAGTGAAAATAATCCCGCAGCAGCTCGGTTTCATGCATCTCAGCGCCGAAAAAATCAATCCAGTACCATGCGATGTCCGGTTGTTCTGTACGTGATAGGGGGATATTATCTAATATCTCATTATGTGTTGTGATTGCGGTTATATGTATCATAAACAACCCTCCGCCTGCCATTATATCATGCGGCGTTATGAAGAAAAGTATACGAATTGCCGCCCGGCCGCTTCATGATATACTTGGACAAAAAGGGGTGGAGCATATGTGGAAGGAAACGGTTTCGGTCACGCCGCCGTATCATTTTGATAAAGTCCTTGAAAGGCTGTCGCTCGATCCGCTGAATGCGGTCGATCTTCATGCAAGATCAATCAAAGTGCCGCTCAGAACACGGGACGGCAAACTGTCCGTCATCACGGTTCAAGCGGAAGGCACCGCCGCAGACCCGGTCTTCCTCGTCAGCGGAGAAACGGACCGCGAGGAGATGATTGAACGGATCAAACACATTTTTCAATGGGAACAGCCGCTTCAGCCTGTGCTTGATCATTTCTCAAAAACAAATCTGTCGGCGCTTTTTGAGGAGCATGCGGGAACCCCGCTCGTCTTGGAATATGACGTCTACAACTGTCTCATGAAATGCATCATCCACCAGCAGCTCAACCTGTCTTTCGCATTTACCTTAACGGAACGGTTCGTCCATGCCTTCGGTGAACAAAAAGACGGCGTCTGGTGCTATCCCGAGCCGAAAACGATCGCGGCGCTTGATTATCAGGACTTGCGGGAGCTCCAGTTCAGCATGAGAAAAGCGGAATATGCGATTGACATTTCACGCATGATTGCAGGCGGAGCGCTCAATCTGGCGGAACTTACCCATTTATCGGATGAAGACATTATGAAAAAGCTGATCGCCATCAGAGGCATCGGCCCGTGGACCGTCCAAAACGTCCTCATGTTCGGCCTCGGCCGCCCGAATCTGTTTCCTTTGGCGGACATCGGCCTGCAAAACGCCGTCAAACGCCGCTTCGCCCTAGAGGATAAACCGTCAAAAGACGTGATGCTCCAGGTAAGCAGCGAATGGGCGCCGTATTTAAGCTATGCGTCCTTGTACTTGTGGAGAAGCATTGAATGATGAGGATTTTTGGAAACTTCCAGTGAAAAACATGAAGGAACCGCCGGCTGCATGTTATACTGAACAGATGTGATATTTCAAATCAGCCGCTTTCCCATGAGAAAGGCTTTATATAGAAACGGAGAGAAAAAAACGTGAATCAACATCAAAAAAAGGCGCCTGCCGAATTGAAAATCGGACAGACATTTCCGCTGACCATCAAACGTCTCGGCATTAACGGAGAGGGCGTCGGCTATTTTAAGAAAAAAGTTGTCTTCGTTCCCGGCGCTCTGCCCGGTGAAGAAGTCGTTGCCGAAGCGACAAATGTGCAGCCGAAATTTTCAGAAGCACGCGTCAAAAAAATCCGCAAGCCGTCTGAACACCGTGTCACGCCGCCATGCCCGGTCTACGACCAGTGCGGCGGCTGTCAGCTTCAGCATCTGGCATACACCCAGCAGCTTCGCGAAAAACGCGACATCGTCATTCAGTCTCTGGAACGTCATACGAGATTCAATGTCGAAGAAATGAACATTAAAGATACGATCGGAATGGACAACCCTTGGAATTACCGGAACAAAAGCCAGTTCCAAGTCGGACGCTCGCAAAGCGGCAGCATCATTGCCGGCTTATACGGACTTGATTCCCATAAAATCGTCCCGATTAAGGAATGCATTGTCCAGCATCCGGCAACAAACAAAACAACGGGTATCGTCCGTCGTATTTTAGAAAAACACAACGTGTCCGTTTATAACGAACGGACCAAAAAAGGCGATGTCCGCACCATCGTGACGAGAGTCGGTTTTGAAACAGGCGAAGTGCAGGTCGTGCTTGTCACTGCGAAAGAGACACTGCCGAATAAAGATGAGATCGTCAAAGCCATTCAGAACCGGCTGCCGGAAGTGAAATCGATTATTCAAAACGTCAATGGCGCGCGCACATCCGTCATTTTCGGTGACAAAACAAAAGCGCTGGCCGGAAGCCATGCCATTCAAGAAGTGCTCGGTGACGTGTCATTTGAACTGAGCGCCCGCGCTTTCTTCCAGCTCAACCCTGAGCAGACGGTCAAGCTGTATGACGAAGTGAAACAAGCGGCTCAGCTGACAGGAAAAGAAAAAGTCGTAGACGCGTATTGCGGCGTCGGTACGATCGGCATGTGGGTTTCAAGCGGCGCAAAAGAGATCCGCGGCATGGACGTCATTAAAGAATCAATTGATGATGCGAAGAAAAACGCCAAAAAACACGGCATCAAAAACGCGGCATATGTCACAGGAACAGCCGAACACTGGCTCCCGAAATGGACGAAAGAAGGCTTCCGTCCTGACGTGGTCATCGTCGACCCGCCGAGAACGGGCTGTGACAGAACATTTTTAGATACCATCAAAAAAGTAAAACCGAAACGCTTCGTCTACGTATCCTGCAATCCTTCCACACTGGCGAAAGACTTGCAGACGCTGTCGAAGGACTATCGCGTCGAATATATTCAGCCTGTGGATATGTTTCCGCAGACGGCTCATGTGGAAGCCGTGGCGAAGCTTGTATTAAAATCGTCTAACTAAAATAAACAATTCGTAATCAGACCTGGATTTCGGTAAATAAACAATTCCGATTTCCGGGTTTTTTCATGTTTTGCCCTTGTCCTACCTGTTTTTTGTCTTTATTTAACTGATAAAAAGAGTTGAAAAAACGTATGGAAAAGCAAGTGAAAAACAGCCAAGCAGGCTGCTTTCTATTAACACTTTCTTTTTTCCGTTTGGAAACGGCATTACAGACAAAATATGAAGATCTTGTTGTGAACCAGCAGCAATAACAAGTCGTTCAAGTTCCATGAATACTTGTAATTCCCGTTAATATTTTGTAAACTCCTTTCTTAAAGAATACTATTAGCAATAGTTGTAATAAATGATAAAAAGGAGGTGGAATCGAATAAGAGATGTATTGGAACTTCAACAACTGTTTGAAGGTTCTGATGTAGAAGCTGCAAAAGGCAAAGGTGGCTTACTTTAATGTATAACGTATTAGCATTACAACAATTAAATAATAGCGCCGAGGCGGAATCGTAAGTGATAACAACTATTACAGTAATACCTGCGATGGTTATATCCTTAATAAGTAATTATCGCGACAATCATGCTTCATCATATAATGATGTTAGATTGACACTTGGCTAAAAAGTATTGCAGAAAAGGAAATGGATAATGAAATGGGTAAAGTATATAAAAAAAGTTGGTTTCTCACGGTTTTGGCATTTTTAGTTTCACAGCTTTATTTTAATTTTGCAGAATTAACGGGATGGGGTCCTAATTATAGAGAAATGAATGGATTCCCAGCAAACATAGCTGAACTGGATTTCTTTCAAACATATCTTTCATTCTATGATAATCCATGGTTTAATATTGTCACTGTTTTCTTGGGGGTTTTCACTGTTATACACATAATCACAGGTATAACAAAGGATATTCGAAATGAAAGCAATAACTTCTGATGCCTTATTTAATGATGAAAGAAAATGAACACTTTCTTATTAATCTTATGAGTGAGGACTGCGACACTTAGTCAGCAGTCTATTTTATTGGTTCTGGATCAGGATTACCGAATCGTAATCTTATACAACATATATAGGTGATTGTATAAAGATATTAACATAAGGGGTTTGAAAGCCAATCGACCCTTAGTACATATACTGTATAGAGCCAGAAGCCACTTGTTGCGTTGGTTATTTCTAAACCATGAGCAAATCTCAAATGGTCCAGATTGAAGTTTTGAATTCTGTTAAGTTCGAGTTTATTTTCTCTTCCCATCCCCTTACTCCATACCATCCCCAACTCATTTTGCTTAATCATATTATTTCTTGAAATTCGTTTTCCGCAAATGATATTGAGATACGGATATGGTGCAGCGTTAAATATTTTATCTTCGATAACAGGACAATTATTTTGCATTGGTAATAGGGAGAACTCATATGATATTCTATTTAGGTTGGAATCCTTTTTGTCCAAAAAGAGCAAAAGTAAGGCCCTAA
Source organism: Bacillus sp. KICET-1 (assembly GCF_027721405.1). Taxonomy (NCBI): domain Bacteria; kingdom Bacillati; phylum Bacillota; class Bacilli; order Caryophanales; family Bacillaceae; genus Bacillus; species Bacillus sp. KICET-1. The sequence continues at coordinate 60,593 of NZ_CP113515.1, read as the reverse complement.
GAAAGATGAAGGTCAGCGCTACTACTAATAAACCACAATATAAAAAAAATAGGTGTAGATAATCATCACACTTTTTTCTCTTTCGAACCGATTATATGGTTAAGGAGTTGTAAGGTGTTCTATCATATCTATTCTACTTCAGTTTGCTTTTCACTTTTTAACGAGTAAAAAGTGAAATGTTCAAAATTTACTATCGTTTGATAAGAAGTGCTGACACATGCTATAAGTGTAAAAGAAGCATGGTCAGTTTTTAATTTTGGGATAAAGGTTTGGCTGTATCCCATCATGAAAGGATTTGGATTTGTTATGACAGATAATTTCTGGCGTGAATTACCGCGGCCATTTTTTGTACTGGCACCAATGGAAGATGTGACGGATGTCGTTTTTCGCCATGTTGTGAGTGAAGCAGGCAGACCTGATGTGTTTTTCACAGAGTTTACAAACTCAGAAAGCTATTGTCACCCGGATGGGAAGGATAGTGTACGCGGCCGTTTGACTTTCACGGAGGATGAACAGCCGATGGTTGCCCACATATGGGGAGATAAGCCTGAAAACTTTCGCCAAATGAGTATTGGGATGGCGGAATTAGGGTTTAAGGGCCTGGATATCAATATGGGCTGTCCTGTCCCTAATGTGGCGGGGAATGGAAAGGGAAGCGGCCTGATTTGCCGTCCTGAAGTTGCGGCAGAATTAATACAGGCGGCGAAAGCAGGAGGTCTGCCGGTAAGTGTGAAGACGAGACTTGGCTACACGGATGTTGACGAATGGCGCGGCTGGCTGACACACATACTGAAACAAGACATTGCGAATCTTTCCATTCATCTGCGTACAAGAGCGGAAATGAGTAAAGTAGATGCGCATTGGGAGTTGATTCCGGAAATTAAGAAACTTCGTGACGAGATTGCGCCAGATACCCTTTTGACGATCAATGGGGATATTCCTGACCGGGAGACCGGCTTGAAACTCGCTGAACAATACGGTGTTGACGGGATTATGATTGGACGAGGCATTTTTACTAATCCGTTCGCCTTTGAAAAGGAGCCGAGAGAGCATAGCAGTAAGGAATTGCTTGATCTTTTGAGATTGCACCTGGATCTCCATGATGAGTATTCAAAAGAAGAAGCTAGAGCATATAAACCGCTCCCCCGCTTTTTCAAGATATATCTCCGCGGATTCCGGGGAGCAAGTGAATTAAGAAATCAATGCATGAATACAAAGTCAACAGATGAAGTGCGTGCATTGCTCGATGACTTTGAGAGAAAGTATCTTGATGGGATGGAGCAAGAGTGACATAAACAACCTTCATCCGGCCCGGATTTCGATTTGAATTCCGGGTCTTTTTGTGTGCAGTTTTTACCCAGACAGATCCATGGCCAGTTTCGTCATGCAGAAATAAACGAATAATGGTACATTGATAGGAGATACATCATAAAGGGGGAGAGAAAAATGAAACGACTGTGCATCATCCCCTGCGGCAAGAAAAAAATTTGGGATGTCCATTCAGATACAGGTCCGGTAAGGGCGGAAGACGCTTATCTCAGCCCGTTGCATCAGGCGTGCGAGCGATATGCGAAAGCATTTTTCGATGAGTGGGTGATTTTGTCGGCGAAGCACGGATTCCTTTGTCCGGATGATATTGTTCCAGGAAATTACGATGTCACTTTTGGAACCGGTCATCCGGAGATCATGGCAGCGGACGAGCTGCGCCGTCAATTTCATGAAAAAGGCTTTTCCGACATCGAAGAGCTTGTCATGCTTGGCGGGAAAAAATACCGAAGCGTCCTAAACGCCGTCATCGGAGAGCATCAGCATATCACCTGGCCTTTGTCATCGTATAAAGGCATTGGCTACATGCTTCAAGCGCTGAATCGGGCTGTTGAAGAAAAGCATGAACTGCAAGCACGCGGATATGAAAAAAAGAGTGTAACTACTCAAACGCCGCGATAGACTGTATGCAGAAGAATGAAGCAGTTAAAAGATTTCCGAGGAAATAAATACGTCGATCATTGTCAAAGACAGGGTGATGCCCGGTCTTTTTTGTATGCCTTAAAACGAGACAAAGGGAACAGATCGAGACAAAATGAGACACCTGTCTCAAACTGTCTCCATTGTAAAAATAAAAACATTCATTTTACGGGCTTCAAAGGCTGGCATGCTTCTTGCATTTATAAGTGTGAACCCTAAATAGAAGGAGGCGCACAAAATGGAATTGTTAAAACGAGAAGGCTTGTCATTAACTGAGGAGAAAGCGCTGTGGATGTACCAAAAGATGCTGGAAATCAGGGGCTTTGAAGACAAAGTGCATGAACTTTTCGCACAAGGAGTGCTTCCCGGATTCGTCCATTTGTATGCCGGTGAAGAAGCGGTAGCTGCGGGGGTGTGCGCTCATTTAGATGATGGCGACAGCATTACAAGCACACACAGGGGACATGGCCATTGTATCGCCAAAGGCTGTGATCTGGACGGCATGATGGCGGAAATATTCGGAAAAGCGACCGGACTGTGTAAAGGCAAAGGCGGTTCTATGCACATTGCGGATCTTGATAAAGGCATGTTAGGCGCAAATGGAATCGTCGGGGGCGGATTCACGCTCGCATGCGGATCAGCGCTCACGGCTAAATATAAACAAACTAAAAATGTAAGCGTTTGCTTTTTTGGGGACGGAGCCAATAACCAAGGGACTTTCCATGAAGGGCTGAACTTAGCGGCAGTATGGAACCTTCCTGTCGTGTTCATCGCCGAAAACAACGGCTACGGCGAAGCCACGACATTTGAGTACGCGTCAGCCTGTGATTCAATCGCCGATCGGGCGGCTGCCTATAACATGCCGGGAGTCACGGTGGACGGAAAAGATATTTTAGCGGTTTATCAGGCGGCCGGGGAAGCGATAGAAAGAGCAAGAAACGGCGGAGGCCCGTCTTTGATTGAATGTATGACTTACAGAAACTACGGCCATTTCGAAGGGGATGCCCAAACTTATAAAACAAAGGATGAAAAGACTGAGCATCTTGAAGAAAAGGATGCCATTCAAGGCTTTAAAAACTATCTTCTAAAAGAAACAGATGCAAATAAACTGTCAGACATCGAACAGCGTGTCAGCGAATCGATTGAAAAAGCCGTCTCGTTCAGCGAAAAGAGTCCATATCCGAAAGAGTCTGAGCTGTTGACAGACGTCTACGTGTCATATGAAAAAGGGGGAATGTGAGATGGCGAGAGTCATAAGCATGTCGGACGCGATCAATGAAGCAATGAAGCTTGCGATGAGAAAAGATGACAATGTGCTTGTAATCGGTGAAGATGTCGCCGGGGGAGCGGCGGTCGATCATTTGCAGGATGATGAAGCATGGGGCGGTGTATTAGGGGTCACAAAGGGGCTCGTACAGGAATTCGGCAGAAACAGGGTGCTGGACACACCGATTTCTGAGGCGGGCTACATGGGTGCGGCCATGGCTGCGGCATCCACGGGGCTGAGACCGATTGCGGAACTGATGTTTAACGATTTTATCGGCACGTGCTTTGATCAGGTGATCAACCAAGGGGCGAAATTCCGCTATATGTTCGGCGGTAAAGCGCAAGTGCCGATCACCGTCCGCACCACATACGGAGCCGGGTTCCGGGCAGCCGCTCAGCATTCGCAGGCGCTGTATGGCCTGTTCACCAGCATCCCGGGTCTGAAGACGGTTGTGCCGTCCAATCCATATGACGCCAAAGGTTTGCTGCTTTCGGCAATAGAAGACAATGATCCGGTATTCTTTTTTGAAGATAAAACATCCTACAACATGAAGGGCGAGGTGCCGGAAGATTATTATACAATCCCGCTCGGAAAAGCGGATATCAAACGCGAAGGCAGCGACATCACGCTGTTTGCGGTCGGCAAGCAGGTCAATACCGCGCTTGAAGCGGCTGCGCAGCTTTCTGAGAAAGGCATCGACGCCGAGGTGCTTGATCCCCGGAGTCTGTCTCCTTTAGATGAGGAAGCGATTTTCACATCGTTAGAAAAAACAAACCGGCTGATCATCATAGACGAAGCCAATCCGCGCTGCAGCATCGCCACGGATATTGCTGCGATTGTCGCCGATAAGGGCTTTGATTTGCTTGATGCGCCGATTAAGCGGATTACAGCGCCGCATACACCGGTGCCGTTTTCGCCGGTGCTTGAAGATCAATATTTGCCGACACCAGACCAAATTGTCAGCGTCACGCTTGAATTGCTTGGCGAGCCGGCAATGAATTAAAGGAGGGATATAGAATGGCTGTAAAAGTAGTAATGCCGAAGCTGGGAATGGCGATGAAGAAAGGTGAAGTATCCGTCTGGAATAAAAAAGTCGGCGACCCGGTTGAAAAGGGAGAAAGCATCGCCAGCATCAACTCGGAAAAAATAGAAATGGAAATAGAAGCGCCTGAAAGCGGCACGCTTCTTCATATTAAAGTCAAAGAGGGAGAAGGAGTCCCGCCGGGAACGCCCATCTGTTATATCGGGGAAAACGGCGAAGAAGTGCGGGAGAAGGAGGCGCAGGCTCCTGAAAAAGCCGGGAAACCGCAATCTGAACCTGAACATATGCCCGCTCCCAAAGCCGGGCAAAAGCGTAAACACCGCGTGAAAATATCTCCCGTTGCCCGAAAAATGGCGGAGAAAGCCGGGTTGAAAGTTGATACGCTGAACGGGACGGGGCCCGGAGGCAGAATCGTAAAAGCTGACGTCATCAAGGCCATGAAGACGGAATCTGAACCGCAGTCTTCGGTTCAGACGGCACAGCCGGAGGGAAAACCGGCTTCAACGATGAGAAAAGTGATTGCAGACCGAATGCACAAAAGCCTGCAAAACAGCGCCCAACTGACGCTGACGATGAAAGCGGACATTACGGAGCTTGTGAAATGGCAGCAGCAGCTCGCCGACAGCGCGAAAAAGCGGAGCGGTGTTAAACTGACGGTCACACATTTCGCATCCCGAGCCGCGGTGCTTGCGCTGAAACAGCATCCTGAGCTGAACAGCTCTTATCAAGAGGAGCGGATCATCACCTATCCATATGTCCACCTCGGGATGGCGGTTTCTCTTGAAAACGGTCTCGTCGTGCCGGTGATCCGGGATGCGGAAAAGCTTTCATTCCTTGAGCTTGCGGATCACATCAGCACATCGGCACGCCGGGCGCGGGAAGGCAATGCTTCCGGAGATGATCTGCACGGATCGACATTTTCTATTACAAATCTCGGGGGTTACGGAATTGAGCATTTCACCCCGATTCTTAATCCGCCTGAAGCCGGTATTCTCGGAGTAGGCGCAAGCTATGAAACGCCGGCGTTTAAAGGAGATGAGCTTGTCAAAAGCACCATGCTGCCGCTGAGCCTTACCTTTGATCACAGAGTATGTGACGGCGCACCGGCTGCGGACTTCCTGAAAACGGTCAAAGCGCTGCTTGAAGAGCCGGCCGGATTGATTTTATAGAGAGGGTGAAGAGATTGACACTAGCCATTATCGGCGGCGGGCCTGCCGGATATGCAGCTGCCGTGACTGCCGCGCGGAGGGGAGAAGAAGTCGTTCTGATCGACAAAGGGCCGCTCGGAGGCACTTGTCTCAATGAGGGATGCATCCCGACAAAGTCGCTTTTGGAAAGCGCGAATGTGCTCGATAAAATCAGGCATGCAAATACATTCGGCATCGAACTGCCGCAAAACATTACACTCAATTGGGCCCGCATGCAGGGGCGCAAACGGCAAATCGTCAGCCGGCTCGTGCAGGGAATTCAATACTTAATGAAAGCAAATCAGATTAAAGTCATCAGCGGGACAGCTTCATTTCTCACAGAGCAGACATTGCTTGTTGAAGGAGAAGGAGGCGCAAAAGACATTCTGGAAGCGGATCGGATATTGATTGCATCCGGATCTGAACCGGCGGAGCTGCCGTTTGCCCCATTTGACGGCGATTGGGTGATCGACAGCAAAGATGCGCTTTCTTTACAGAAAATCCCTTCTTCTCTGCTTATTGTCGGGGGAGGTGTGATCGGCTGTGAATTTGCCTCTTTATTCAGCCGGTTTAAAACGAAAGTGACGGTGATTGAATCGGCTGACCGGCTGCTCCCGGCAGAAGACGGGGAAATCGCCGCCGTTTTCGAAGACTCTTTAAGAGACAGCGGGGCTGATATTCAGACAAAAGCCGCCCTTCAGCGGATTGATAAAGAAAGGAAAACTGCCGTATGGACAAAAGACGGCAAAGAAATTGAGGCGCAGGCTGATCACATTTTGGTTGCAATCGGGAGAAAACCGCGTTTGCAAGAGCTGAATCTGGAGCAGGCCGGCATCCGGTATTCTCCGCGCGGCATTGAAGTCAATGACCATATGCAGACCAATGTGCCTCATATATACGCATGCGGCGATGCGGCCGGAGGAATGCAGCTCGCGCATGCCGCCATTCATGAAGGAATCACAGCCGCCGCGCATGCTACGGGAAAGGACAGCAAAGTCGATATGCGGGCGGTGCCCCGCTGTATTTATACATCGCCGGAAATGGCCGCTGTCGGGCTGACGGAAACACAGGCGAGAGAAACATACGGAGATGTGAAAATCGGAGAATGTTCATTTTCTGCTAACGGAAAAGCGTTAATTAAACATCAGCATGGCGGCAAAATGAAAATCATTGCCGAACCGGAATTCGGAGAAATCGTCGGCGTGTCAATGATCGGGCCGGACGTGACGGAATTGATCGGTCAGGCGGTCATGATGATGAACGGTGAAATGACGGCGGATATGTCGGAGCACTTTATCGCGGCGCATCCGACTCTGTCAGAAACGCTTCAGGAAGCCCTGCTGAATGTCACCGGACTTGCGGTGCATTCCGTATAACCGGAATACCCTTTCTCAGATGAGAAGGGGTATTTTTCGTTGAAAGCGCTTTATTTTTCCCCTACAATATATGAAAAGATGGTCTGAACAGGGGGGAGCGAATACAATGAATGTCATTCGGAATGATTTTAAAACCTGGAAGCGCTTTGTGAAAGAAGGCGTGCTTGATGAATCCCGTATTCAGAAGCGGGTGGCGGCCTCATGGCACCGCTGCAAAAAAGCCGATGTCAACCCTTATCTCGAAAAGGGGCCGAATGTAATGCCGGCAGATCATTTAGAAAGGCAGGCCGAAAAGCATGCGTTATTTTTAGCGGCCTCAACGCCGCACGCAGAAAGAATGAAAACGGCGATGCGGGAAATGGAAATGATGGTTCTTCTGATTGATTCTGACGGCGTTGTCCATTCAGTTGACGGCCACCCGCGCACCATTCATGAAGCGAACCGCATCAATTTCTTAAAAGGCGCCCGCTGGACGGAAACGGCCGTCGGCACGAATGCGATCGGGACAGCTCTTTATACAAATGAACCGGTCATGATACACGGCTCTGAACATTATTCGCTCGCTTCTCATCAATGGAGCTGTTCCGCCGCGCCCATCCGTTATGAAGACGGGCGGCTGGCGGGTGTCATTGATATTTCCTGCCCCGCCGCCCGCGCTCAGCCTTTTATGCTCGGAATTGCCTCCTCCATCGCTTATACGGCGGAACGGGAGCTTGCCCTAAAGATCAAAATGACAGAACTTGACATGATCAGCAAATTCGCCGGGCTTACCCGGTCTCACGATCCGATCGTGCTTTGCAATGAAATGAGCCGGGTTATCGCCGCAAGCCGTCCCGTTCAGCATTTTACCGGACATATGCTGCGCGAGCTTGAGGAACAGGGCTATCATATCAAGCAGACGAAGCGGGAGGAGAACGGCTTCTCATGCATTTACTTATCTAAACGAGAAGAAAAGCCGTCGTTTATATTTCATGGTGCGGCAGGCAAAAGCCCGTCATCCCGACATATGCTCCAGCAGCTGGAGCTTGTCGCCCGAACGGACGCAACCGTTTGTCTTACGGGAGAAACCGGGACGGGAAAGGAGATTGCCGCCCGGGCGATTCATAACAACAGCTCCAGGAAAAACGGCCCGTTTATCGCTGTCAACTGCGGGGCGGTCCCCGAAAAGCTGATTGAAAGCGAACTGTTCGGCTACTCGGAAGGCGCCTTCACCGGAGCCAAACGGAAAGGACATAACGGCGCTTTGCAAAAAGCCGATAAAGGCACGCTTTTCCTCGATGAAATCGGAGAAATATCACACTCCATGCAGGTCGCTCTGTTACGGGTGCTGCAGGAGCGGAAAGTCACCCCGGTCGGCGGGACAAAAGAGATTCCCGTTGACATCAGAATTATCACTGCCACCCACACTGATCTGAGACAGCTTGTCGAATGCAAAAAGCTGAGAGAAGATTTATTTTACCGGCTTCACGTCTGTCCGATCCACCTCCCTCCATTAAGAGAACGCACCGAAGACATTCCCGGCCTCTTCCTTGAATTTCAGCGAAATCGCGGCTGGCGGGGGGAGCTTCCTGATGATTTTTTAGACCTATTAAAGAGCCGGAAATGGCCGGGGAACATCAGGGAATTGTTTAATGTATTTGAACGTCTTTCCGTCATGTTCCCGGACGGACGGCTGTCAGGGCGCCCCATCGCAGCCCTGCTTGAAGCGTCAGGTCTTAAAGAGGCGGCCGAGTCTTATGAACAGGAAGAAGCGTCCCCCGTCTCCATCCGGGAGCACATTCAGAAAAACATCATCGTAAACGCGCTTGAATCAGCGAAGGGGAATGTTACACAGGCCGCCAAAATGGCCGGAATCCCGCGGAGCACGTTTTACAAACGCCTCAAAAAATTCAAACTCACCGCCGGACAATTGTAAGAAACAAGCATACTTCTCTTGGCTGCCGGACACGTTATGTGTGAGGCCTAAAGGAGGTTTGAGACGTGAATACACAGCGTGCGAAAGACATTTCGGAATCCGCCGCCATGGCGTATGTGACGTATGAAGGAGTTCCGATTTATATTCAGCATGTCAACGAAGACAAGGAAACAGCCAGGATTTTTCCGATCGGAAATCCACAATTTGAGCAGGAAGTGCTGCTTTCTGATTTACAAGAGCATTTTTGAGAAGGGGTCTGCTGATGACAGCAGGCCTTTTTTGTACCTGTGGGAACTTTCCCGATTTTTGAGAAAAATAACTAAAAATGATCAAATGATCTAACTCCTCCAAACCCGGTACAGATCGGACCTTCTCATGATATAAATAAAATGTAAACGTTATCAGAGGAGGGCTTCACATGACAGACAAATCATTCTCAATCGTTATTGCAGGCGGCGGCAGCACATTTACCCCCGGAATTGTATTAATGCTTTTGAACCACCTGGAAGAGTTTCCGATCAGAAAGCTGAAACTTTATGACAATGATAAAGAAAGGCAGGAGCGGATTGCGGGTGCGTGTGAGGTATTCATAAAAGAAAAAGCGCCGGACATTGAATTTTTGGCGACTGATGACCCAGAGACGGCTTTTACGGATGTTGACTTCGTCATGGCGCATATCCGCGTCGGAAAATATGCGATGCGCGCACTCGATGAACAAATCCCGCTGAAGTACGGCGTGGTCGGCCAGGAAACATGCGGGCCGGGCGGAATCGCATACGGCATGCGCTCTATCGGCGGTGTTCTGGAGATTCTTGATTATATGGAAACGTACTCGCCCGACGCATGGATGCTGAATTACTCCAATCCGGCGGCGATTGTGGCCGAAGCTACACGGCGCCTCAGACCGAATTCAAAAATATTGAACATCTGCGACATGCCGGTCGGAATTGAGGATCGCATGGCGAACATCCTCGGATTATCTTCACGAAAAGAAATGAACGTCCGTTACTACGGCTTGAACCACTTTGGCTGGTGGACGTCCATCACCGATCGAGAGGGCAATGATTTAATGCCGAAGCTGAAAGAGCATGTCCGTGAATACGGCTACGTTCCGAAGACGGAGGCCGAACAGACTGAAGCAAGCTGGAATGACACATTCAAAAAAGCGCGCGACGTACAGGCGGCTGATCCGGATACGCTTCCGAACACATATCTGCAATATTACTTATTCCCGGATGATATGGTGAAAAAATCAAACCCGAACCATACGAGAGCCAACGAAGTCATGGAAGGGCGGGAAGCTTTCATTTTCAGCCAATGCGATATGATTACGCGCGAACAATCATCGGAGAACAGTGAAATTAAAATTGATGATCATGCTTCCTATATCGTCGACCTTGCCCGGGCCATCGCTTACAACACAGGGGAGAGAATGCTGTTAATCGTTGAAAATAACGGCGCGATCGCAAACTTTGATCCGTCAGCCATGGTTGAGATTCCTTGTCTCGTAGGTTCAAACGGACCGGAACCGCTCTCAGTCGGGAACATACCGCAATTTCAAAAAGGCCTGATGGAACAGCAGGTGTCTGTCGAAAAACTGACGGCTGAAGCGTGGGAAGAGCGGTCGTTTCAAAAGCTGTGGCAGGCGCTGATCCTGTCAAAAACAGTGCCGAATGCCCGTGTGGCAAGACTGATTCTTGAAGACCTGATGGAGGCTAATAAAGACTACTGGCCTGAGCTTGATGTAAGCCCGTCTCCTATTTCCTGATGACAATCTTCCCCGTTTTCTTTATCTGTTATTCTATATAATAGAAAGAAAACGGGGGGATTTTTGGGATGAGTCTTGAAGAACTGGTTAATCAGCATTACGCGAAATTAAATGACAACGATTTTTATATTTTAAAATATATATTGAATCATAAGCATACGTGCTACCATCTCGGTATCAATGACATGGCGAAAGCCTGCAATGTCTCTCGGTCTTCCATCCTGCGGCTCGCCCAAAAACTGGGCTTCAGCGGCTATAGTGAATTCCGTGTTTTTCTGAAATGGGAGGATCAGCCTGAAGAGGGCGAGAATATGACGTTTGAAAAGCTGCTGGATGATATTGAAGCCAATGTAAAATACGTGAAGTCAAAAGATATGACGGAGATGTGCCGGCTGATAGATGAAGCAAAACGGATTTTCGTTTACGGATCGGGGACGGCTCAGAGGGTGTGCGCCCGTGAGCTGCAGCGGATGTTTGTATCCCGGCGGAAGTATCTGATTTTAATTCAGGACATCACAGAGTTTGATATCATGTGTGATGATTTTAAGGTTGATGACGTATTCATCATTATTTCTTTATCAGGCGAAACACCCGAATTAATTCCGCAGGTAAGGACCCTGTCCGCAAAGGGAGTTCCGTTTATTTCAATCACCAATCTGAAAAACAACGTCCTGGCGCAAACGACGCCGTATAATCTTTATGCGACCAGCAAGCCGGTGACGTTAAGCGATAAAACGGAAATCGTCGCATTTGCCCCGTTTTTTCTGGTGGGCGAAGCGTTATTCCGTGCATATGTTGATTATAAAGAGCTCGAAAATTTTGATAAATAGCGGGAGGTCACGTGAAATGATGCAAAAAGTCCAGCGCTTCGGCAGCGCGATGTTTGTGCCTGTTTTATTATTTGCATTTTCCGGTATTATTGTCGGTCTGAGCACGCTGTTTAAAAATAAAACGCTGATGGGGCCGCTGGCTGATCCTGACGGGCTTTGGTATCAATGCTGGTACGTCATTGAACAGGGCGGCTGGACCGTCTTTAATCAAATGCCGCTCCTGTTTGCGATCGGCATACCTGTCGCTTTAGCGAAAAAAGCGCAGGCACGAGCCTGTTTGGAAGCGCTTACAGTTTATCTGACATTCAATTACTTTATCAATGCGATTCTGACGGTTTGGGGCGGGGCTTTTCATGTCGATATGACTCAGGAAGCCGGCGGAGCGAGCGGGCTGACGATGATCGCCGGCATCAAAACGCTTGATACGAATATTATCGGCGCCATCTTTATTTCATCTATTGTCGTGTATTTGCACAATCGTTATTTTGATAAAAAACTGCCGGATTTTCTGGGGATTTTTCAAGGATCTTCCTACATCGTTATCATTTCTTTCTTCATTATGATACCGATTTCACTTGCGGTGGCATACGTATGGCCGATGGTTCAGTCCGGAATCGGATCGCTGCAAAGTTTTCTCGTTTCTTCCGGGGCGATCGGCGTGTGGATTTACACGTTCCTGGAGCGGATTTTAATCCCGACGGGTCTGCATCATTTTATTTACTCGCCGTTTGTTTACGGTCCGGCTGTGGCTGAAGGCGGTATCGTCACCTATTGGGCGCAGCATCTCGGGGAATACTCTCAAAGCGTCAAACCGCTGAAAGAATTGTTCCCGCAGGGGGGATTCGCGCTTCACGGCAACTCGAAAATCTTCGGCATTCCGGGAATCGCGCTCGCTTTTTACGCCACGGCTTCAAAGGAAAAGAAAAAAATCGTCGCCGGCCTTTTGATTCCGGTCACCTTAACGTCCATTGTCGCGGGAATTACAGAGCCGATTGAATTTACATTCCTTTTTATCTCGCCGTTTTTATTTGCAGTTCATGCTTTGCTTGCCGCTTCCATGGCAACCGTCATGTATATGGCCGGCGTCGTCGGAAATATGGGAGGCGGTTTGATCGAAGCTGCGACCTTGAACTGGATCCCGCTGGCGTCAAGCCACGGCTTGACGTATGTATACCAGATCATCATCGGGTTGTGTTTTACCGCTATTTACTTTTTCGTCTTCCGTTTCCTCATTCTCAAATTCAACATCGCCACACCGGGCAGAGAAAAAGAGGAAGGGCAGGAAACAAAGCTCTATTCGAAAAAGGAGTACAGAGAACGGAAGCAGGCTTCAAAAGAAACAGCGGCGGCAGACGAAACACAGCGGGATACAGCCGCTTTGTATATTGAAGCGCTGGGCGGAAAAGACAATATTACGGAGGTCACCAACTGCGCCACCCGTCTCCGCGTCACTGTCGCTGATGAATCAAAGGTCAAAAGTGACGCCGATTTCAGAGAGCTGGGAGCCCACGGCGTCGTCAGAAAAGGCAGGGCGCTTCAGGTCATTGTCGGATTAGGCGTTCCGCAAATGCGGGAGCGTATTGAACAGCAATTGGATCAATAAGGTCAAAACCTTCCCCTCCCCGGGAAGGTTTTATCTTTTTCGCAGATTATTGAAAAAACGGCACACCAAATTTCTTTATTCATTTGCCGGAAAGGCATAAAATAATAATATTGAACAAAGGATTTGGAGGCTTACACATGTCAAAGGCTTTATCATATGTAAAACCGTATTCCCTTTTGGCGGGAATCGCTCTGTTTTTCATGCTCATCGAGCTTGCGGTAGAGCTGATACAGCCCCTGCTGATCGGGAAAATCATTGACGAAGGAATTTTAAAGCAGGATCTCGGTACGGTTTGGCTGTGGGGCGGCGTGATGATCGGACTGACCGCTGTTTCATTCGCATCGGGCATTTTAAATTCATTCTACTCCGCCCACATCAGCCAGAGCTATGCGTATGATACGCGAAAAGGGATTTTTCAAAAAATTCAATCCTTCTCTTATTCGACGTTTGCGCAATTCTCATCCACATCGTTTATCACCCGGCTGACAAACGATGTGACACAGGTCCAGAATATGCTTTTCATGAGTCTCCGATTTATGCTTCGTGCGCCGTTAATGATCGCGGGCGGCATTATTCTCTCGCTGACCGTTAATGCGAAACTCGGGTTTTTTCTGCTGATCACGGTGCCGATTTTGCTTTTGTTTTTGCTGTGGGTGCTGAAAAGAGGCGGCGCGCTGTTTCGGTCTGTGCAAAAGCGGCTTGATCAGGTCAACACGATCATGCAGGAAAACCTGACGGCGATCAAACTGATTAAAGCGCTCCTCCGTGCAAACCACGAAGTGAAACGTTTTTTGAAATCGAATACGAAGCTGATGGAAAAAACGGTCTCCGCTTTTCGTCTCGTGGAAGCGGCGATGCCGATTTTAATGCTGCTGATGAACATTTGCATTTTGTTTATCTTATGGTTCGGCGCCAAAAGCATTGCTCAGGGCGGAGCGCAGGTCGGCGATGTCGTTTCCGTCATTAACTATGCGACGCGGATTACAGGCGCGCTGTCCGTCCTTCCTTTTCTCATCATGGTATTTTCCCGGGCGAAGGCTTCCGGAGAAAGAATCGGCGAGGTGCTGGAAACAGAAGGCGGCGAGGGAACGGGGCAGGACCCGGCACGGGCGCTTGCAGGCGGGATTGAGTTTCGCGAAGTGTCCTTCCGCTATCCGGGCATGGAAAAAGACGCGCTTCATCACGTGTCCTTTTCTGCCAGCCCGAAAGAAACGGTTGCCATTATGGGCGCGACAGGCTCAGGAAAATCAACGCTTTTTCAGCTGATTCCGCGCCTGTACACGGCTGATTCGGGCAGTATTTTCATAGACGGCAAACCGATCGGTGAATTCTCCGCTTGCGGGCTGCGCAGGGAAATCGGCTATGTGCCGCAGGAAGTGCTTCTGTTTTCGGGCACCATCCGTGAAAATATCGCCTGGGGGCGGGAGGATGCTTCACTAGATGAAGTAATGGAAGCGGCCAAAGACGCGCAAATCCATGACACGATTATGAAGCTGTCAAACGGATACAACACGGTGCTGGGACAGCGGGGCGTCAATTTGTCAGGCGGGCAGAAGCAGCGGATTTCCATCGCGCGCGCTTTTATCAGAAAGCCGTCCCTCCTGCTGTTAGATGACAGTACGAGCGCGCTCGATCTTCAGACGGAAGCGAAGCTTTTACAAGCGATCAGATCCTATGAATGCACGACACTGATTATTACGCAGAAAATAACGACTGCGATGAAGGCTGACACCATCTTATTGCTTGAAGACGGCGAACTGCTGGCCAAAGGCACGCACAAAGAGCTGATGGCACAGTCTCATCTGTACCGGCAGATTTATGAATCACAATTCGGAAAGGAGGGAGCTGACAATGCAAAAAGACATTCGTAAACCTTTCCGATATCCGAAAATACCGCTCAAATCAAATGAAGGCGGCAGAAAACGCGCGAAAGCAAAAGATACAAAAGGCATGCTGCGCAGAATCTGGTCTTATGTAGCCGAGAAAAAAGGGCTTTTAACCCTTGTGATCATCATGGTAGTCATAAGCGCCATATTCGGCCTGCTCGGACCGTTCGTCATCGGGAAAGCGATTGATCATTTTATCGTCGGACAGACGACAGACGGATTGGCGGGGGTGCTGTTCATGCTGTTTGTGATTTACCTCGTGCAATCATTGTCCTTATGGTTTCAAAACTATTGGATGATCAATATCTCGCAAAGCACCGTGTTTAAAATGCGGAGCGAGCTGTTTACCCATCTGCATGAGCTGCCGATTCCGTTTTTTGATAAACAGCGGCTCGGGGACTTGATGAGCCGGGTCACCAATGATATCGAAAATGTCAGCTCCACTTTAAATACATCCGTCATTCAAGTGCTGTCGAGCGTCATTACATTCGTCGGCACAATCGCCGTCATGCTGTACATGAGTCCGCTTTTAACATTGATCACGCTTTTGATTATTCCGATCATGCTTTTGAGCATTAAATGGATCACCAACCGGACGGGACTGCTGTTTAAACAGCAGCAGAAAAACCTCGGCGAGCTGAACGGTTTTATTGAAGAGTCGATATCAGGGGCGAAGGTCATTAAAGCCTATTCGAGGGAAGACCGCGTCATGGAACAATTTTTAGAAAAAAACGCGGCGTTACAATCATCGGGGTTTTGGGCGCAGACAATTTCGGGATTCATTCCGAAAGTCATGAACTCTTTAAACAATTTAAGCTTTACGATTATAGCGGCGGTCGGCGGGCTGTTTGCGCTGAAGGGATTGATCTCGATCGGTGCCATCGTCGTATTCGCCGAATACTCGCGGCAGTTCACGCGCCCTTTAAATGATTTAGCCAATCAGTTCAATACGATGTTATCGGCCATCGCCGGGGCTGAACGGGTGTTTGACGTGCTGGATGAAAAAGAGGAGCGGGAAGATGAAGAGCATGCGCTGTACCAGCCGATCAAAACGGGAGAAATTGAATTCCGAGATGTCTCCTTCGGCTATCAGGAAGACAGCTTGATCTTAAAACACCTGTCCTTCAGCGTTCCGAAAGGACAGTCAATCGCCTTCGTCGGACCGACCGGAGCGGGTAAAACAACCGTTACGAGCCTGATCGCCCGTTTTTACGAGCCGAATAACGGAAAAATCCTCATTGACGGAACGGACATCAAAAAACTGACGAGATCCAGTCTGAGAAAAAACATGGGGTTTGTCCTGCAGGATTCCTTTCTCTTTCAGGGCACCATCAGGGAAAATATCCGTTACGGCCGTCTGGACGCATCTGATCAAGAGGTGGAGGCAGCCGCAAAAGCCGCCAATGCCCACGGATTCATCGAACGGCTCCCGAAAGGCTACGATACCGTCCTTACCCAAAACGGCGCGGGCATCAGCCAAGGACAAAAACAGCTTATTTCCATCGCGAGAGCTGTGCTGGCGGACCCGGTGCTGCTCATTTTGGATGAAGCGACGAGCAACATTGATACGGTGACGGAAGTGAAAATACAAGAAGCGCTCGGCCGTTTAATGGCGGGCAGAACAAGCGTCATCATCGCTCACAGGCTGAACACGATTCAAAAAGCCGATCAGATTCTTGTGCTGAAAGACGGCGAAATGGCTGAAAAAGGAACTCATGCCGAACTTCTCAGCCAGAACGGGTTTTACCGGGAATTATATGAAAGCCAGTTCCGGGAATCATAGATAGGGAAAAAGACCTCCGACAGAGTGCGGAGGTCTTTTTTTCGCGAAGGCAAATAGTACTTTTAAGTTATTTTCGTTAAATGTAACAAAATTACTTGACGTAAATAAGTTATGTATATATACTAGCTTACATAAAGTAAGTGATAATAATTTTCAAGGAGGATTTTATGAATAAATCATTCGAAACAGGAACACTGCTTTTAAGGGTTGTAACAGGTATTATCTTTTTTGTTCACGGTTTATCCAAGTTTCAAGGATTGGAAGGAACTGCGCAATTTTTCCAGAGCATCGGGATTCCGGCCTTTATGGTCTATGTCATCGCGACGATTGAGCTTGTCGGCGGGGTTCTGATCTTTTTCGGTTTGGCAACGCGCATTATCGGCGTTCTGTTTGCCGTCACATTAGTCGGCGCCATTTTCACGGCGAAGCTTTCCTCACCATTTATGGGCGGATCGGAATTTGATTTCATCTTACTGGTTGCGTCAATTCACTTAGCGCTTTCAGGAAGCCGTCTGCTTTCATTGGATCAGCTCCTTTTCAAATCAAAAAAGGGAGAAACTTTTTCAGCATAAGAAAGAAGGCGTTCAAATGACCGGCATTCATCAAGATACGGCAATCGGTTATGTCAAATTGACCATTAAAAATATGGAACGCTCGCTCGGCTTTTACCGGAATGTAATCGGCTTTCAAGTCATCTCGCAGACAGATCGTTCAGCAAGACTGTCAGCAGACGGAAAACGCGTTCTGCTGGTGCTTGAAGAAAATCCAAGCGCCGTCGTTCTGCCGGAGCGGTCTGTCACCGGCCTGTACCATTTCGCGATCCTTCTGCCTGACCGGAAAGAACTCGGCATCGCATTGGCCAGGCTGATTGAAAACGGCATCGCGCTCGGTCAGGGGGATCACGCGGTCAGTGAGGCTCTTTACCTGTCTGATCCGGACGGCAACGGTATTGAAATATACGCCGATCGTCCCCGCAGCACGTGGCGCCGGGATGCAGAGGGCAATTATGTCATGCAAACGGCGCCCGTCGATGTGGACGGGCTTTTGGAAGAAGCCGGAGCTGAACGGAAAAGCCGTCTCCCAGAAGGAACTGTTATCGGCCACATCCATCTTCATGTGACGGATTTACAGGAAGCCAAAGCGTTTTACACCGATATCCTCGGTTTTGACATTGTCGGCAATTACGCGGGCATGTCCGCTCTGTTTGTTTCGGCAGGAGGGTATCACCATCACATCGGTCTGAATATATGGGCCGGAAAACATGCGCCGCCGAAACCGGGAAACGCAAGCGGGCTGGATTATTACACCATCGCGCTGCCGCATCAAAAAGAGCTGTCACGTGTGACAAAAGCGCTGACCGATGCCGGCTTTGAGATCGAAGAAAAAGAAGAGGGCGTATTCGTCAAAGACCCTGTATCAGGGGCGGATATCGCATTTACACTGTAAGAAACAATCCTTGCCGTCTAACCGGCAAGGGTTTTTATTTTTCCGAAGTTTTCTTGGGAAGGCTCGGGAAAGAAGAACGTCGATTTGCAATATACACACGGCTTTTGTGTGACTGGAGAGAGCGAACATCTCAGTGAGGCGCAAAAATGACGCGTGGAGCCCGCCATCGCCGGCCCGGGCTCAGGGCATCCGCTGGATTGAAAATGGTGTCCGTTCGGCGGATCAGGGAGCAGTATGGGCAGACTTTGAATAGAAAAAGGGAAAAGCCGCATCCGGTCACAAGTTGCGGCTTTTCGTATACAATTTACAATTGTGTGAAAAATGTCCAAAACAATTGTGCTTCCTGATTCTTCCTGATATGATAAGCCGAAAAAGGAGAACCTGAACAAATGAACTCAAATGCAGCACAGACGGAACAGTCTATGAAGCATAACGGAAACCGGGTGACGGTCAAGGACTTTATCATTCTTGCCAAACCGGGGATTATCATCTCAAATTCACTCGCCGCATTGGGCGGATTTTGGATCGCGTGGCTTCAGTCGGAAAGCACGGGCGGAGGGCCCGGTATATTTGCCGCCATGGCGGTTGCTATGATCGGAACGGCGTTAGTCATGGCATCAAGCACTGTTTTTAATAACTTCTTTGACCGCGGCATGGACGCAAAGATGGCGCGAACCCGCACCCGCGCAAGCGTCACGGGGAGAATACCGCCGCCGGTCATGATCCTGTACGGCACATGTCTCGGCGCATGCGGATTCATCATGCTTGCTTCGCTAAATGTACTGACCGCCGTTCTTGGGCTGCTTGCCTTTTTGCTGTATGCCGTCGTTTATACGCTTTGGTTTAAAAGACAATCCGTCTGGAGCACATTTGTCGGCAGCTTTCCGGGGGCGGCTCCGCCTTTAATCGGTTATTGCGCGCTGACCGGGTACATTGATATGCCCGCAATTTTGTTATACGCGATTATGTTTTTGTGGCAGCCGCCGCATTTCTGGGCGATCGGAATCAGGCGAAAGGAAGAGTATCGTGCCGCCGGCATTCCGCTTTTGCCGATCATAAAAGGCAACCGCGTCACAAAAATAAAAATGCTGCGCTATATCGCCGTTCTGACTGTGGTTTCTCTGCTCGTTCCTCTTTATATAGACGTCAGCCCGTTTTATACCGCGTCCGCTCTCCTGCTCGGAGCCATCTGGCTGTACCGGAGCGTCAAAGGCTTTCAGGCGGCGGATGACACGCAATGGTCGAAGGGGATGTTTTTTTATTCGATTGTGTATTTCAGTCTGCTTTTTCTTATTTTAATGGCTGATTCGTTTATCAATGCGGTTCTCAGAACGTAAACAGGCGGCCTGCAGATACAGAGCCGCCCCGTTTTGTTTATGCTTTTTTGATGAGAGCCAAAATATCTTCAAGCCAGGAAATATAATTCCGTTCCCGCTCAAGCGCTTTTGTCAGCACGAGATAATGGCCGAAATCAGGAGAAGAAAAAGAATCCGCCTCCGCGGACGATGTCATCAGTTCTTGATAACTGTTTTCCAGATCGGACAATTTCTCCTTCCGCTTTACGAGCTGGTCGGTGAATAGCTCATCCGCTTCTTCCTGCGTCAAAGCTGAGATGAAATAAGCCTTCAGCATAAATTCATCCTTCACCGTTTCCGGAATCGGGTCTTTTTTCGTCAGCCAGGCAGCAAGCTCCAGCTCTCCCTTGTCAGTCAGCGTGTACATTTTTTTCTCAAGCTTCGTTCCTTGAATCGCAGTGCGAAACGTAATAAATCCCTCAGCCGTCAGTTTTTTTAATTCCGGATAAATCTGGCTGTGCTTTGCGCTCCAAAACTGGCCGAGCTCTTCCTTAAAATAGCTCGATATATCATATCCGCTCAATTCGCCTTTTCGCAAAAGCCCTAAAATCGCGTACTTTAAAATTCTCATGTTGTCCTCCAAGCCCATTCATTTGACAGCTAGTATACCATACGGCCGCTTAAAAACGCAGAAGCGCCGGATGCTTGTCATTGAATCCGCGGCGGCAAAATCAGAAAAATATGCAGAAAGGGGTTATCGAAACGGCAGCGGAACTGGAAAAAGCCTTTCTCGTGTCTTTGCCTCATTCATATGACATCATGATATAATCATTGTAAAAATTAATAAATACTGGGAGGGACATATGAAGACGGTGATTGTGTATGCAAACCCGGATGAGAACAGTTTCAATGCGGCTCTCGTAAAATACGTCGCCATGGCTTTAAAGGACAGCGGCCAAAGCTATACGGTCATTGACTTATACGCCGACCAATTTGATCCCGTGCTGAAGTACGGCGGCGAAAAAAAGCGCTCTGACATGAACCGGGACGCTGAAACGAAGAAATACCGGAAACTGATGAAAGAAGCGGATCATCTCATTTTCATCTACCCGCTGTGGTGGGGAGGCGTTCCGGCGATTATGAAAGGCTTTTTTGACAGAGTGCTTGTCGCCGGAGAAGCCTACACATATGAAAACGGCCGCGTAAAAGGACTGCTCCGGGCAGAGACGGCACAGGTCTTTTATACGGCGGACTCCCCGGGCTGGTACTTAAAGTGGTTCCGGAAAAACTCGGACTGGATTACGCTGAAAAAAGGCATTCTGCAATTTTGCGGCATTCAAAAAGCCGAGCGGAACCTTTTTTCTGTCGTCAAAACGAGCACACCCGAGCTGCGGGAAAAATGGCTGCGCCAAGCATACGCTAAAGTCCGGCGCGCTTGTGAAAAAGGAGCGGCCGCATGCAGATAAAAGAAATTTTCGTGATTCGCTGCCTGTCCTGTTTAAGTGTCGTTCTGCTTCACGTTGTTTCAATGGTGCTGATGATTCAGGAAGAGTCCTTAGCCAGTGCCGCCCATACGGTTGATGCTTTTCGGACCCTGTTGATGTTCAGCACGCCGGCGTTTATCTTTATTTCGGAATTTCTGCTTGCCAGGTCATACCCGGGAGGCGTTCCCGCTGGTTTTTTAAAGAAAAGGGGCAAAGTCATTTTCGTGCCGTTTCTGTTTATTGCCGCGGTGGATGCCATTTTAATGAAAAGCGTGGCGGAAGAAGGAGCCGGATTCGTTTCAGTGATCGGTAAATTTTTAGAAAATGTGTTTTTAGGAAACTTCATCGGCTACTTCATTCTTGTGATCTTTCAATTTTACATTCTCCATATGCTGCTGCACCGCTGGCTGAACAACACATCTCCCGTGTGGGTGCTGTCTGTTTCGTTTATCATCAACGCCGTCTATCTGGCTTACTTTTCCATCTTTCATCCGCCGGCATCATCGGGGCTTGATTCTATTTTTCCGTTCTTTTGGGTTCCGTTTCCGGGCTGGGTGTTTTATTTCTGTCTGGCATTTTATTGCGGAAAGGAATATCCGCGTTTTTTAGCGCTCATCAATCAGTACCGTTATGCGGTTTACTTCAGTGCGGCCGTATCGGCAATATTGATTGTGGCCGTTTCATATATCAGCGGCGGCTCCATTTCCTCTAAGCGTCCGGATATTATGATTTACGCGGTCAGTATGATCTTTCTGTGTTTTCATCTGTTTTCAAAGCTCAAAAAAGTGCCCGCGATTGTGATGATGATCAGCAACTATTCGTTTTCAATCTATCTGCTGCACTCCTACTTTTTAATCAGCGGATATCTTCTGGAAGGCTATTTGCGGTCGATGCCTTTGCCGGCTGCCATCCTTCTTTTATTTTTGATCTGCACGCTCGGTCCCATTTTCGTATCTTGGGTGTGCAACCATTTCAGATACGGATACCTGTTTGTCGGGAAAGTGTATCAGCCGAAGCAGACCAAAAGAAATACGGCGGCGCATCAAGGCCGCACAGTCTGAAAAAAAGGCGGCGTTTCGGCCGCCTTTTTGATACGGGTCCGATTTATCAGGCACGAGAACGGATAGTTGTACATCCTGCAAACAAAGACCCCCGCCTGCGGCCGTTTTGACGGATGCATTTATGACAAAATAACGCCATCGATTTTCTCCCTTGTGAAGACCGATATAATGTATACTTATAGGAAATACTTTCAAAAAAAGTGAAAAAGAGAAAAACTGTGAGCTTGGATGAACGACTAAAAAGGAGCGGGGACATTATGAATGACTGTGTCAAAACATTCGGAGAACTTTCGGCCGAACTTTATTCCTTTGCGGGGGGAAAAGGAAGCATTCTCTCTAAAATGTATCAAAGCGGGTATCCTGTGCCTGAAGGGTTTGTGATTTTGCCGTCAGCCTTTCAGGACGGACAGCTCCGCCATCAGGCGAGAGAGGCTATTGATCAATATGTGAATTCCATCCGCAGCCGCCATGCATCTGCGTTGTTTGCCGTACGCTCATCCGCGCTGAGCGAGGATTCCGCTCAGGCTTCCTTTGCCGGAGAATTCGATACGGTGTTGAATGTCAAAACAGATCAAGACATGTCCAGGGCGATTGATGAAGTCCGCCGATCGGTACAGTCAGAAAGGGTAAAAGCGTACAGCGCCGTTCAGGGAATGGAAGATGAGCATGAAATCGCAATCGTCATCCAGCTGATGATACCGTCTGAGATATCCGGAGTGCTGTTTACCGCAGATCCGATTACGGGGAGCAGGCGGGAGATGACAGGCAATTACGTCTACGGTCTCGGGGAGCAGCTCGTTTCCGGGGAAGCTGATGCCTATTCTTTTAAACTGGCACGGCCTAAGAAAAAATATGACGGCCCCGGGGAATTTCGCAAATATGCGTCAACGCTCTATAAACTGGCGAAAAAGCTGGAAAAAGATCTTGGAGGGCCGCAGGATATTGAATGGGCCGCCGCGGGCGGGACATTGTATATTCTTCAATCCCGCCCGATTACGACCTTACAAGCCGGAAATCTGGAAACCTATGAATGGAATGATTCTTTCAGCGGTGATTTTTTATGGACAAACACAAATATAGGAGAAGCGATTCCCGATGTGATGACGCCGCTGACATGGTCGCTCCTCCGGAATCTGGATGAAGAGTCGGGCATCATTCCGGGCTATTATGTCTGGTCCGGCAATATTTGCGGCAGAGCCTATAACAATATGAGCCAGCCTCTTTCCGTTCTCGCCGCTTTCGGTCTGAATCCGAAAGGCGGAAAAATAGGAAAAATGATGAGCGATACATTGGGAGAAATCCCGGCGGAAATGAAGATTCCTTTATATCCGTTCTCAAAGTATGAACTTTTGAAGATCATCTCGAAAAAACTGAAACCGTATCTGTCGAAAATGAAGCACGCGAAAAAAAACATGTCCTCCTATTTGGACGAATCGCCGGAGTGGTGCCGGAATATTGAGGAAAAGCTGAAACGTGCCGAAACGGAGCGGGCATTATTAGCGATATGGAACAATGAGATCTATCCGTATTTATGCAACGCGTGGTTTGCGTTAATATCCGGCGGGCGTGATTCTGCGCAATCCTCTTCGTCGTTAACCTCTCAATTAACAAAACTCGCAGGGATAGAAGATGCGAATCTCCTGCTTTCCAATCTGAGGGGAAAAGGCGGACTGGCCAGCCTGGAGCCGATTATCGGCATTGATCAAGTCATAAAAGGCCGTATGAGCGAGGAAGAATATCTCAGGAACCAAGGCCACCGAGGCCCGCATGAATACGAACTTTCCATACCGCATCCGGGAGAAAACCGGGATTGGCTGACGAAGCAGATCAAAGAACACAAGGAGTCGGGTATTGATGCCGAACAACTGCTTTTGAAACAGCAGCGGGCGCATGAACAGGCCTTCCGAAGATTTGAAGAAAAGTTTCCTCATAAGGTCAAATGGCTCAAAGCCAAAATGGAAAAAGCGTCAGAATACGCGAATATGAGAGAAACAACCAGATCCGAATTTGTCAGGGTGTACCGGACAGCCAGAGCATTCGCGCTCAGAGCGGCGGAAATGACCGGCATGAAGGACGATATTTTCTTCTTGTATCTGCATGAAATAACCGATCTGCTCGCGGGGAAAGAGCCGGCGGTTGCGTCGATTCAAGCGAGAAAGCAAAACTATGAAACCTATAAAAAACTGCCGCCGTTCCCATCCGTTATTAACGGAAGATTCAATCCGTTTAAATGGGCTGAGGAGCCTGACAGAAGAGCGGATTATTACGATGCTTTTATGCCTGCGGAAACTGATGATGCGCATACTTTAAAAGGTTTCGCGGGAGCGGCCGGGAGAGTGGAGGGCATTGTCCGTGTCCTTGATGCTCCGGAAGACGGGGATTCTTTTGCGGCGGGGGAAATTTTAGTGACTTCGACAACCAATGTAGGCTGGACCCCGCTTTTTCCAAGAGCGGCTGCCATCATAACGGACGTCGGCGCCCCTTTGTCCCACGCGGCGATCGTCGCCCGGGAACTTGGGATTCCCGCCGTTGTCGGGTGCGGAAATGCAACGTCAAAACTGAAAACGGGGGACAGGGTGGCCGTTGACGGCGGGCAAGGCATCGTCCAGCTGGAACCGCGGCAGACTCCGGCCACTTCTGAAGAGGAAAATGGTAAACTGATAGAATAAAATCATGGGAAAGGAGCCGCGCATGAATAAAGCAGTTATTAACGGGGAGCAAATCAGAAGTATGAGCGACCTGCATCAGACATTGAAAAAGGAACTTGCCCTTCCTGAATACTACGGTGAAAACCTTGACGCTTTATGGGATTGTCTGACCGGCTGGGTGGAGTACCCGCTTGTTTTGGAATGGAGACAGTTTGAACAAAGCAAGCAGCTTACAGAAAATGGCGCCGAGAGTGTGCTTCAGGTCTTTCGTGAAGCGAAAGCGGAAGGCTGTGACATCACCATCATACTTTCATAATACGATCAGCGGGAGAGAGACAGATATGGAAAAACAAACCCTCAACTATCCGATTGGAGAATATCAGCCGGCTGAATCGATTTCGTCCGGACAGAAACAAGAATGGATCAATGCGCTGGAACACGCTCCGGCCAAACTGAAACAAGCTGTCAGAGCGATGTCGGACAGTCAGCTTGATACGCCGTACCGCGAAGGGGGGATGGAATGTCCGCCAAGTGGTTCACCATCTGGCGGACAGCCACATGAACGGCTATACCCGGTTTAAATTGAGCTTAACGGAGAATGAACCGGAAATCCGTCCTTATGATGAAAAAGGCCGGGCCGATCTTCATGATTCCAAAACCGCCGCTTGCGGGGATGCGCTTGAGCTGTTAACAATCCTGCACAGAAGATGGGCCGCTCTTTTGCGCTCCATGACGGAAGCCCAATTCAAACGGACGTACTTCCATCCTGTATCTAAAGAGACGGTTACGTGGAACAGGCGCTGGGGCTATATGTCTGGCACTCTGAACATCACATCGCCCATATTACTGAGCTTTCCCGGCGGATAGGCTGGCACCTGTCTTAGAGGATGCCGGCTTCCGGAAAAACGCCAAAACAGCCGCAGACACAATCGTGCATAATGAAATGACGGCGGCTGCCGTATAAAGATGATGGTAGCCGCTGGAAATGCCCGCTTCAATCGCATCAGAAACCGCTTTTTTGACGGCGGGAACGGGGATTCGGCTTACCTGCTCCTGCAACGAAGAAAGTCCGCCGCCGATATCGGGCGTTTGCGCCTGATCAGCGGGAATGCCGCTTTTCGTTAAACGGTTTTTAATGTCCTCTCCGATCCGGTCAAAGCCCGCTGTAATGAAGCCGGCATATAAAGCCGGAGCGAGCGTCAGCCCGACCTGCCTTACGAGTGACAGCGTGCCGAGCGCTGTTCCTTTGCTTTGTTCCGCCGTTTCTGATACAAGCACATTCAGCGGAGCCCCGAGCAGAAATCCGAAACCGATCCCCGCAATGACACTCGCCGTGACAAATTCCCATTTATCCGTCACCCATAACGGAAACAGGCTGAAGCCCCCAAATGCGATGGCGCCTGATACAACCGCGGAGAAGACCGGCCCTTTTTTATCCGTGACCGCCCCGCCGAGCCACGCTCCGATGCCTGACGCCAACGCAAGCGGCGTCATCCAATAACCCGCTTTCTCCGCCGATACGTGCAAATATTGCTCCGCATAAGAAGGAATAAAAATGACCGCAGCGAGCAGCCCTCCCGATAAAAATCCGATGACAAGCGTCCATTGAAACACTTTATTTTGCAGCAGCGAGTAGGCGAGAATCGGATCGCCCCCCCGGTTTTCAACCCGCTTTTCGACCTTAAGCAGCACCAGAAAGAGAAGTGCCGCTCCCAAAAGATAGCCGTACACCTTTACGTCCATTATGCTTTCTGACAGCTTCGCCCCATTGAGATTCGTGATACCGATCATACAAGATAAGATCGCAAGAGACAGCAGCATTGTGCCGGCGAGGTCAAGCCGTTTCGCCTCAGGCTCTTTCGTTTCAGCGATAAACAAACCGCCGCACACAACCAAAGCGGCGGCAATCGGCAGGTTAATCAAGAACAGCCAATGCCACGACCCGGTTACATCAAGCAAAAAGCTCCCGATATTCGGTCCGAGGACGGCCGCCATACCGTTCATCGCCCCTAAAAGCCCGAGAGCTTTCCCCTGTTTCTCCTTCGGAAGCACGGCCAGCACATGCGAACTCCCGATTATAAAAATTCCGCCGCCGCCAAGCGCCTGAATGAGCCGTGCCGCCAAAAACATCGGGAAGCTCTGACTGAGTGCGACAAGCAAAGAGCCGAGTCCGAACAGCCCGACCTCCATCATAAACAGCTTTTTCCGCCCGTATCGGTCCGACAGCTTGCCGACAATCGGCACACTGACACTGAGTCCCAATGTGTAGAGGGTCACTCCCCACGATCCCCATGAAGGAGAAACATCAAAAGAGCTGTTAATCGTCGTCAGAGCAGCGGAAATAATTCCGTTGTCCAGCGCCGCCATGAACACACCGATCGTAAAAAGAGTGATGGCCCGGCTCTGGTTTTTTTCTGTTTGCAATAGCTCCCCCATACTGATCAATCCTTCCGTTTTTAGTTCACTTCGAGTATATTATTCACTTTAAGTGAATTAAATGTCAAACAAAAAAAGGCCGCCGATCCCGGCAGGCCTTTTTCATCTCTATGCCTGATTGGAAGATTCAAGCGCTCTTGCCAAAATGGCGAGCCCTTGATTGACCGTTTGTTTTTCTTCGACGGTCAGCGTTTCCAATGAACGCTTCAATTTTACATGTCCTTTTTGATAAAGGCTGCGGAAAATATCTTTTGCATTTTCCGTTAATTGAACGACGACTGAACGGCGGTCTTCTTCTGACGGAGCGCGTGTAATGAAACTTGATTTTTCCAAACGGTCAAGCAGCCCCGTCGTATTTGAAAGGGAAGCGCCCATTTTCTCCGCTATGTCACTCACCTTAAGCGTCCCGTGGTTGTTCAGAAGCATCAGCACCTTCATTTGCGGCATGCTCATATCAAGCTTCATCCACTCCGACACATCGCCGAGTCCCGCCGATGTCATCACTTTCATATACAGCACCCAAATATCCCGTTCCTCAGGAGAAAAAATATCGCCGCCTAATACTGTTGTATCATGCAGATTATAATCCATCGTCTCACTTCCTCATTCATACTCCTGCATACCATATTACTGATTTTAATCAGAGAAAGAAAGTTGCAGGCGAGTTTTGTTTGAATGTGAGGTGGTAGTGTATAATATGTTGGAGATTATTGGGGGAATTATAATAAATAAGCTATTTTATGATGATTGGAGAGAACATTGCTGACTAAAAAGAATGCCTTATCGATATTAAAAGTATTATTTCCTATTGCAGTTTTGCTTTTAGTCATTTATCAGTCCAAAAAGGAATTGACAGACCTTTCTTTTAAACGAACGCTGTATATTATTAACGGGATTGAGCGTTACGATTTATTTATTCTCGTTCTGCTCGGTCTCCTTGCCGTCAGCGCGATGTCCTTTTATGACTTTGTGCTGAAACGGACGCTTCGCCTCAACATTCCGAATTGGAAAGTATTCAGGGTCTCCTTTGTCGCCAATTCCTTTAACAATGTCCTTGGATTCGGCGGTCTGGCGGGCGTCGGGCTGCGGACGATGCTTTACAAAGAGCATACGAATGACGTAAAACGCCTTGTCGCAGGCATCGCCTGGCTTACGTCCTCAGCGCTGCTCGGGCTGTCCGTCTTCAGTATCCTGACCATTGCCCGCATTCTGCCGGTCGGAGAGATTACAGGTGAGAAACCGTGGCTATGGGCTGTAATCGCCGGAGTGGCGCTTATTGTGCCGGCAGCCTTAATCGCCGCTTGGATCAACAATAAAAAAGCTCGCGCAGAAGACGGTGAAGCAAAACCGAGGCATCCGGTTTTTTCTTACATCGGGGCATCGTTTGCCGAATGGTTTGCGGCGGCCGTCGTCATGTATTATTCCCTGTATGTCATGGGGATTCACGCGGATGTCCGCCATGTATTCGGTGTATTTGCCATTGCTGCTATCGGGGGAATCATCAGCCTTGTGCCGGGAGGATTCGGTTCGTTTGACCTTCTGTTTCTGCTCGGCATGCAGAATATGGGCTTTCCGCAGGAGGCGGTTGTGACATCCATCGTCATCTACCGGATTGTGTATTCATTTATTCCGTTTGTGTTCGGGCTGTTCTTTGCGGCCGGCGATTTAACGGAAAATACGCTTAAACGGCTGGAATCAAATACGAAGATGGCGCCCGCTGTGGAAACGACGAACGTGCTTCTCGTATTCCAGCGCGCCATCTTAATCAGAGTGCTTTACGGTTCGCTGTCGCTGTTGGTTTTTATGGCGGGAGTCGTTGTGCTGGCGTCCGTCGCCCTGCCGATTGACAGGGAGACGGTCATCCCGCATATTCCGCGCCCGGCGCTCCTTGCGTTTAACGCGTTATCGTTAAGCGCGGCTTTGATTCTTTTAATCTTGCCGATTGAATTATACAAACGGACGAAACGTTCTTATTCAATGGCGGTTGCCGCGCTGGTCGGCGGTTTTGTGTTCAGTTTCTTAAAAGGATTGAACATCAGCGCGATCTTTATTCTGCCTGTCGTCATCGTATTGCTGGTGTTGTTAAAGCGGCAGTTTATCAGAGAGCAGGCATCGTATACGCTCGGCCAGATGATTTTTGCCGCCGCTCTGTTTATTATCGCCTTGTTTAACTACAATCTCATTGCCGGCTTTATTTGGGATAAAATGAATCGGCTGCTGCGCCACGATTATTTCGTTCATAACAATTCGCACATTACATATGCCACGATGACGGCCATTATTGTTGTGCCGCTGTTTTTCCTTGTGTTTACGTTCTTTTATCATAAAAGATCGAAGCCGATCGGAGAAGAGGCCGATCCTGAACGGCTGAAGTCCTTTTTGGCAGAAGAAGGCGGAAATGCCCTCAGCCATCTCGGCTTTCTCGGGGATAAGCGGTTTTATTTCTCAAGCGACGGCAAAGCGCTTTTATTGTTCAGCCAGATTTCCAGAAGGCTTGTCGTGCTCGGTGATCCGTCAGGACAGAGAGACTCTTTTCCGCTTGTGATTGAGGAATTTCTGAATGAAGCGCATAAGCAGGGGCTGAGTGTCATGTTTTATCAGATCGAACGTGAAGATCTGGCGCTGTACCATGACTTCGGCTATAACTTCTTCAAGCTTGGAGAAGAAGCGTTCGTGGATATGGAGGCATTTACGCTGTCAGGTAAGAAAAAAGCGGGGCTGCGGGCGATTAACAACAAATTTGACCGCGAAGGCTACACATTTCATGTCGGGGAACCGCCGTTTTCCTCCGAGTTTATCGCCAAGCTGAAAGACATTTCGGACGAATGGCTCGGTCCGAAAAAAGAGAAAGGTTTTTCCCTCGGTTTCTTCGACAGGGATTATCTGGAACAGGCGCCGATTGCTTACGTGAAAGACGCGGAAGGGGAGATCATTGCTTTTGCCAACCTGATGCCGATGTATCAGGAAGGCGAGATATCAGTCGACTTGATGCGTTATCGGAAAAGCGCGCCGAACGGTATTATGGACGCGCTTTTCATCCGTCTGTTTCTCTGGGCGCAGGAAAAAGGCTATACCACCTTCAATATGGGCATGGCGCCTTTGTCAAACGTAGGTACGGCTTTTACATCTTTCTGGTCGGAAAGAATCGCGGCCGTCATCTTCAACAACGTCCGGTATATGTACAGCTTCAGCGGGCTGCGGGCCTTTAAAGAAAAATACAAACCGGAGTGGCGCGGGAAATACTTGGCGTACCGCAAAAACAGATCGCTGTCCGTCACGATGATCCTCGTCACCCGCCTGATCGGAAAAACCAAAAAAAGACGCCGTTAAAAGGCGTCTTTTTTTTTGAATAATTGACTAAAAATTCTAATTTCACTCTGTTATACTGAATAACATGATCATAAGGTGAAAGGAAGGCTGATGAATGAAACAGGCAACCGTGTTTAAATATGAAGCGTTTTCCGATATTCCGGATTTGGGAAATCCCGCGGGAATCGTCTTTAACGGAGATGATTATTCAGATGAAGAGATGCAGATGATCGCCGAAATGGCAGGGTACAATGAAACCTCATTTCTCTGTAAAAGCGGAGAAGCCGATCTGCGCATCCGCTATTTTACACCCGGCCATGAAATGAATTTATGCGGACATGCTACCGTCGCCTCTCTTTACGCATTAATTGAAAAGGGAAGGCTTCAGGCTGATCAGGCATATCAAATTGAAACAAAAGCCGGCATTCTTCCCGTAAAAGCCGCTGAACGAAACGGCCGGGTATACATCACGCTCGAACAGGCTCCCCCGCAATTTCTGCCGTTTACGGGCGACAAAGAAAAGCTTGCGGCCTCGCTCGGGATTACGGCTGAGGATTTTCACAGCGAGCTGCCGATTGTTTACGGATCAACGGGGATCTGGACACTGATTGTTCCGCTGAGATCACTTAAAGCATCACGGAATATGGTGCCGGACAACGCACAATTCCCCGCTATTTTGCGCGATCTTCCGAAAGCGAGCGTTCATCCGTTTTCTCTGGAAACCGTTCATCCGGAAAGTGATCTGCACGGACGCCATTTTTCTTCCCCTTTCTCCGGTACGACCGAAGATCCGGTCACGGGAACCGCTTCAGGCGTCATGGCGGCCTATATGCGGCAATACGGAGGCTCCGAAGCCGAATGCCTCACGATTGAACAAGGCCATGAAATCGGGAAAGACGGAAAAGTGGAAATCAGGATTACAGAAGATAACGAAAAGATGAACATCGAGATGACGGGAACGGCCGTGTATGCCGAAACAATCAATTTTCAGCTTCCGTAACGGTTTACAAAAGCCGGTCGTATCCGTTATATTATAAATGATAATCATTTTCATTTGGATAGGAAGGTGAATCGGCATGCCGAAAACCGAACAATTACAGCAAAACGAAAGTCTTGTACATACAATCAGAAACAGAAGATCCATCCGGTCGTTTAAACCGGAAACCGTACCTTCTGAAGTCATATTAGATATGCTTGAAACGGCCGTTTACGCACCGAACCACAGACTGACGGAGCCGTGGCGTTTTATCTACGCAGCAAGCGAAGCGGGAAAAGCAAAGCTTGCGGACAGCTACGTCTCATTTTTCAAAAAGATAAAAGATGATTTCAACGAGGAAAAAGAGCGGAACATGAGAAAAAATCTCAGCGCCGTTCCGGGATTTTTGCTGGTTGTCTTAAAAGAAGATGAAAATGAATTTACGAGAAACGATGATTTCGCGGCGCTGAGCGGCATGATTCAAAACCTTCAGCTTCTCGCACATGAAAACGGCATCGGCATGGTCTGGAAAAGCGGCCGCATTATGTATGACAAACAGGTGCACCAAGACTTCGGCCTTGCTGACAATGAGCGCTTTGCCGCCATCATTCAAACGGGCTATCCGGATGAACAGCCTAAGGCGAAAGAACGGACGCCGGCAAAAAGCCTGTTTACCGAACTGTAAAAAAAATCCCCGTCTCTATACAGAGGCGGGGATTTCGTATTAGCGGGTTTTGCTTTTAGCTCTGTTGTCAGCGGCTTTCATCCGCGCCTGCGCTTCACGGTCAGCGGAATCAGCAAGCTCGCTTGAATATTCCTCATATGTGCCGTCTGTTTCGCGTTTCAAAGCATCCGGAACTTGAGGAAGTTTTTGTTTGTTTTTATCACGGTTTTTGTGAGTATGATTTCTGCCCATATCAATCGCCCCCTGAAAAAAGTGATATCAAACAAACATAGTATCTGCCCGGTCCCGATCTTTATTCAGTTTATTTCCGTTTGGCTGCTCTTTCCGCTTTTTTGAATTCACCGGAATAAAGGACTTCCTGCATTTTTTTCAGATTGGCTCCCTGTTGATGTTTTTCGCGCTTCTTTTCCATAAAAGAAGACCCTCCTTCAAAACAGAATACCAATAGGATTGGCTTTTATTTCCGTTTTTATGCAGATAAGAGATCCTTTAAAGCGAAATCAAGCTCTCCATACGTAAATTGAAAACCGGATGTCAGCGCCTGCTTAGGCAGGGCGCGCTGGCCTTTTACGATCAGCAGGCTCATTTCTCCCAAGGCCTTCTCCAGAAAAAGTTCCGGTACGGGAATCCAATGGGGGCGGTGCAGGACGCCTGCGATCGTCTTTCCGAATTGCTTCATTTCTACGGGGTTCGGCGATGTCACATTCATGGGACCGGACAAGTCATCATGCTCCGCCGCAAAAGCAATAAGTTCCGCGGCGTCATCCACATGAACCCATGACAGCCATTGCCGTCCAGAGCCGATGGTGCCGCCGGCTAACAGCTTATAAGGGAGAACCATGAGCGGCAGGGCGCCTTTTTCACCGAGCATCACCCCGAATCTGGCATATACCGTCCGGATGCCGAGCGCTTCAATTTTCTGGCCTTCACGTTCCCACATATGAGCCGTATGACTGAGAAAGTCTTCATTTGACGTATCGGACTGTTCGGTGAATGTTTTCTCTGTGCTTGTGCCGTAAATGCCGACGGCGCTGGCCTGAATCAAAGCCCGGGGTTTTTTCGGCTGCTGCTTCATAATCCGTCTGACTTCTCTCGTCGCTTCTATTCTGCTTGAGATGATTTGTTCCTTCGTTGTGTCCGTCCAGCGGTCAAAGATGGATTTGCCGGCGAGGTTCACCCATACATCAATAGGGGGAAGCTCGCGCTCAGGCGCCGCGTTTTCGGCCAGCCATTGAACACATGTCACATTTTTTTGTTCGGTTTCTCTCTGTTTTCTTGATAAAATATAGACATGATGTCCCCGGCGGGTAAACACATCTGTCAGATGCCGGCCCAGAAAACCGGTGCCGCCTGTCATCGCGATATTCATATCCATCTCTCCTTACACGTTGATACATATACTGTACCTCATTTGCCAAAAAGAAAAACGCCTGAACATCGGGGCGGGAAAGGAGACCGGGATGCCGTTTATTACAAAAATATCGACCCAAAAGAAAAATACCGAGCGCTTCAACATCTTTCTTGATGAGAAATATGCATTCAGCGTCGACGCCGACGTGCTTGTGCGTTTTGACCTGAAGAAAGGGAAAGAACTGGACGAGCTTGACATTCTTGAAATCCAGCACGGCGATGACGTGAAAAAAGCCTTTAACCGCGCCGTAGAATTTTTATCATACCGGATGCGCTCTGAAAAAGAAGTCCGGGATCATCTGAAGAAAAAAGAAACACCGGACATGGTCATTTCTGAAGTCATCCATAAACTGTACGATTACCGCTACTTAAATGACAAAGAATTTGCCGAAGCTTATGCGAGCACCCACAAAAAAACAAACGGCAAAGGCCCTGACGTCCTGTTCCGCGAGCTGAAAGCGAAAGGAATAGACGACGATACCATCAAGGAGACGCTCAGCGCGTTTACATTTGATGAGCAGATACAAGAAGCGCTGAAACATATCGGCAAAATCCTGAAAAAAGACAAAAAGCTGTCCACAAAAGAGATCAGACAGCGGGCGCAGATGCAGCTTCAGCGAAAAGGTTTCCCTTTCGACGTCATCAATGCCGCTCTGGAACAGACGGAGTATGAAAATGATGATGAAGCCGAGATGGAAGCTCTGAAGGCTCATGCGGAAAAAGCGATCAGGAAATACCGCTATGACGGCAGTTATGAAAGCGGAATGAAGGTCAAACAGTACTTATTCAGAAAAGGATTCTCGATTGACGATATTGATCAATTCTTGCAGGAAGAGGAGTAAACTGAAATGGACAAACGATACAGTCAAATGACGCCTCATGAACTACAGACAGAAATTGCGGGACTGACGGAAAAAGCGCGAAAAGCGGAACAGATGGGCATTGTAAATGAACTGGCCGTGCTTGAACGGAAAATGACGATGGCCAAAGCTTACATGCTGAACCCGGAAGACTTTCGGCCCGGCGGGGTTTATCAGATAGAAGGTTCTGATGACACTTTCCGCATTGATTACATCAACGGCGTATTCGCCTGGGGACACAGATCTTCCCCGTCTGACGGGGAAGAAGCGCTGCCGATTTCCGTTTTAAAAGAAAAAAAATAACAAAAGAGGCCGGTTCCGGCCTCTTTTTCTTTTCGGGCACATTCGTTTCAACCTTTCAGTAAAAAATGATTGAATTCATTTTTGATATCTTTTAAGATGGAATTCGTTGTTTTTTAAATAAAAAGGAGGCGATTTGCGTTGAATATCAAAATGAAACAGCCATCTGTGAAATTAATGATTTTTGTTTTAATGATTTGCACATTTTCCATCGGGTATACGGAATATGCTGTCATGGGTATTCTGACGTCGATTGCCGATGACTTTCATATACATGTATCTTCAGCGGGCATGCTTGTTACGGCGTACGCGGCAAGCGTCTGCCTGACGGGCCCGATCGTAACCATTATCGCGGTTAAGCTGCCGAGAAAGCCGGTTCTGCTAGGGTTGATGGGCATCTTCGTCCTTGCCAACCTGATGAGCGTCTTTGCGCCGAACTTCGCCGTGCTGGCGATTTCCAGAATTTTATCCGCATCCATCCACGGAGCTTTTTTTGCGATCGCCATGGTGTTTGCGAGTGAAATGGTGCCGCCTGAAAAACGTTCCGCCGCCGCGGCTTCCATGAACGGCGGATTAACCGTGGCGCTGATGCTCGGTGTCCCGTTCGGCTCTTATTTAGGGGATGCCCTTAACTGGCGGGCCGTCTTTTTCATTATTTCCGTTTTAGGCATGATCGGGCTGGTCGGACTGATGCTGGTCGTACCGAACCGGAAACCGAAAGTGATTCCGATGCTGATGAATGAATGGAGTGTCTTTAAGCATAAACAAGTGATTTTTTCCTTTGCGATCACCATTCTCGGCTACTCAGGCGTATTTATCGCTTACACGTTTATTGAGCCGATTTTAAGAGATTCAGCGGGGTTCGGCACAGTCGGCATTACAGGCGCGTTATTCGCCTACGGTCTCGGCGGAGTGGCGGGGAATTTCTTCGCGGGGAAAGTGCCGCTCAAACTGCTGACGCGCACGATGATCGGTGTGATGATCGGCTTGATCGGCGTCTTGGCGATTTTCCCTTATATCGCCGTTTTTCCAGCCGCCGCGGTTTCAGCGACATTTTTATTCGGCGCATGTGCGTTCGGCACGCCGCCGCTTTTGCAGACCAAGGTTATTTCTTCCTCTGAAAACGGCACGACAATCGCCGCTGCGGTGAGCGTTTCCGCCTTTAACCTGGCAAACGCGCTTGGCGCCTGGATCGGCGGGTTGATTCTCGGGGGAACGGGATCTTACTCATGGCTGTTTGCCGGCGGTGCGCTGATGACGGCTCTCGGCCTTGTGCTTTCCACGTTCGCTCATCTGTCTGAGAAGAAAGATGTCTATGAATACCAAGTGCATAAAGGATAACAAAAAGCTTGCAGGGGATATTCCGCCTGCAAGTTTTTTTCAGTGTTTCAATGTAATGCTGATCACCGTATGTTTATCACTCTCAGCTAAGGAAATACTCCTGGTTTCCGGTACTCCGTCTTTTTCAAAAACGACGGTATAGGTTCCTTTCGCGCCGCTTTTCCATGCAATCTCGCCGTGGTGATCAGTCTTGCCTATTATCTCTCCGCGGTCTATATTCGGCTGATGATCTGACTCCGCCGCTTTCATCACGGTGACCGTCACACCGGCCGCCGGTGAACCGTCTGCATCCTCAACATGGAGCGTAACGGGCAGTGCTTTTTTGGCGGCGGAATCATCCGCTTTGCCGCATCCGCATAAAACGGCCGCGGCGAGAAAGAAAACAAAAGCTTTATTGATTTGACCAATATTGAATGTTGTCGAATACACTGTTTGTCACCCTTGTTCCCAGATTGTAAGACGACCCGCCGTTTGTATGAATGGCAATGGCGGTCTGGTCGGTGTCGCTGTAATTGCGGTAAACGGGCGATCCGCTCTGGCAGCCGAACGTATCTGTCGTGTAGGTGAGTTTATATGTCTCGGCAGAACGTATCGGCTTGCTGTCCGACCACATGGAACCGGACACTTTGTCGCACGGATACCCTGTCACGGTTGAGGAAAGCCCGGCCGGACTGGAACTGTTGGTCGTCCGGTAGCCGTACCAGCCGACAGTATTCCCGGGCGACCCGTTTACTTTGATTGCGCCGTAGTCATAGTTTGTGTCACCGTTTTCTGTCCACCCTTTGACACTGTAGAATGTCTTTCCTGAATAAGAGCCGTACGGGTACGATGACCCGTTGCGGCCGGGAGCTGCCGTAATTTTCGATGCCCAGCCGTTTTTCTGATCATACACGCAATGTCCCGCCGTAACGATCGTGTCGGCATTGACAAAAAAACCGGTGCATCCGTAAGTGCTTGTGCTGCCGCTGTATGTAACGGTCAGCTGTGCTGTCGCGCGATATGGAAATGATGTTGTAGGAGAAATTCTGATTCGTTCGTCTGTCCCAATAATACTGGAAGGCTTTAATGACTTGATGTCAGCTTTGCTGTTTTGTGCAAGCTGTCTTTTGGTGAGACCCGTTCCTTCATAAGCGGGGGATGTCTGTGTTGTTTGTACAGGCTGATTCAGATGTGCGTCAAACTCCTCACCGCTGTTTGATACAGATGTCTGCGGGCTGCCCGCTGCTTCAGCTGAAACAGCAAATAATGAAACTGACAGTAAGAATGCGGTAAGGCTCAGCAATCGTTTGGAAACTGTCTTCATTTTATAAAACCCCTCCTTTTTTGTCTACCGGCTTTCGGTTGAACATTTAACATATTATGGAATTTATTTAGCGTTATGACCTCAAAAGAATGTTTTTCTCCGCAAAAAAGAGACCGGATCATTCCCGGTCTCTTACGGAGTGTGTTATCGTCTGCCTGAAGCTCTCATGCGCTCTTGCGGGTGCGAATTAATTGAACCGTCCGCCCGTTTAGAAGCGTAGTCATCCTTTGCCCGCGGTTCGCCTTCAAACTTATTATTGTTCTGATTAGGAAATCCTTTTGCCTTGTTCCGGACCATTTGTTTTCC
The DNA here is from genome assembly GCF_027721405.1 of Bacillus sp. KICET-1. Classification (NCBI taxonomy): domain Bacteria; kingdom Bacillati; phylum Bacillota; class Bacilli; order Caryophanales; family Bacillaceae; genus Bacillus; species Bacillus sp. KICET-1. The sequence goes on along the minus strand of NZ_CP113515.1, from coordinate 23,111 downwards.
CCCTCGGCCAATATCAAAAGGTTGCGCCTTCTGGACTGAAGACGTAAAGTTAGTATATGCCTGTGACAAGCTGCGTAAAAGCAGCAGGTTTTCCCAAGGAAAGGAGACAGAGACATGAATACATATATCGACAAACTGACGAATTTGCTGCTTGAGAAAAATGACATGCTCAGCTATTTGCAAGCGCGAACTTGGGTTGAGCTTTTATGGGGAGATTTCGAAGCGACTTACGCAAAAGCCGGCCGCCCGTATCAAGGAGAGCAAATGACGGAACGCGTCGTCAAGGAATGGATCGAATCATACGGCAGCAAGCTCCATATGTTCCAGAGCGTTCGGGAAGACGTTTCTCATTATTTGGATCAAAGCAGGGGTCTCCTGCATTAACATAGCAGTGCGCCCGCCGGATATATTCCGGCGGTTTTTTCTTTTGATAAAAGAAATGGGAAAATCATGTTTGACGACCCGCGGAATGTGGAAATGTGTAATAACTTATAAAATAGCGGGGAGGAACCACAATGAACATGAAAAAGGGGTTAACCGCATTTATTCCGGCCGCAGGACTTTGCTTATTTTTAGCCGCAGGCACCGTTTTTTTCGATCCGGCAGCGAATGCCGCAGCAGTTCACCAGACAAAAATAGACACCGCAGCAGATACATATATCGTGAAAGCAGGAGAACTTAACGTCCGCAAAGAACCAAATAAACAAGGGCCGATTATCGGCACGCTTCGTTCAGAGGATTCTGTAAAGGTTAAACGGCTTCAAGGAGCAGATTGGGCTGAGATTGACTACAAAGGTCACAAAGCCTATATTTCCACGCATTTTCTGATGAAGCAGCCGGTGAAGGCGGTGACGGCGAAACAAACCGCTTTTTATACGCCGACTTTGGAAACCGGCAAACAAGGGTCCGTTAAAGCGGGTGAAACCGTCAATGTGCTCGGCTGGGGGTTCAGCCATGACGGAGGGTTTGACCGTAAATGGGCGTACGTCACATACGGCGGGAAAGCAGGTTATGTGAAAACGGCCGACTTAACTCAAAAATAAAGATTCAGGCAGGCGAATGAGCCTGCTTTTTTTCTGAAACCTTCCGCCTTTCCTTTCGTAAAAGATGAAAAGGAGAGTGAGGGATATGATAATGGTGATCGGCGGCCTTCTGATGGCTGCGGCCGGCATTTTAGTCACATTTTTTCCGCCGAAGTCGATCAACAGCCTGTACGGATATCGGACGAAGCGCTCTATGGCGGATGAGTCGCAGTGGAGAGAAGGAAATCGATTCAGTGCGCTCCTCATGATTTTGTTCGGCCTTATTTCGGCGGCAGCTGGATTTGCGGGCAGCCTGCTTATCCGGCTGACTCAGCCGTTCGCCCTGATCGTTCAGGCCGTATTGTTGATTGCGATCAGCGTACTGATCATCGTCTTAACAGAAAGAAGATTGAAACAAACGGGGAGGAGAATCGATGAATGACATTACGTTTCACATGATCGAAACAAACGGAGTGACGCTGCACACGGCTTCAGCCGGTCCGAAAGACGGTCCTTTGGCGGTGCTGCTGCACGGGTTTCCGGAATTCTGGTACGGCTGGAAGAGCCAGATCAAACCGCTGGCGGATGCCGGATATCATGTTGTCGTGCCTGATCAGCGCGGCTATAATCTCAGTGACAAACCGGAGGGCATTGAAAACTATACCATTGATACGCTCAGAGACGACATTATCGGGCTGATCACGCATTTTACAGATGAAAAAGCCGTCGTCATCGGACACGATTGGGGAGGAGCCGTGGCCTGGCATTTGGCATCCACGCGGCCGCAATACGTTGAAAAATTGATCACGGTCAATATCCCGCATCCGGCGGTTATGCGGAAGGTCACACCGTTCTGCCCGCCGCAGTGGAAGAAAAGCTCTTATATCGCGTTCTTTCAGCTTCCGGAAAAGCCGGAACGGAGATTGTCTGAAGACGATTACCGCGTATTGGATCACGCGATCGGCTTATCCGAACGCCCGGCGCTTTTTTCACGGGAAGATATCGGCAGCTACAAAGAAGCTTGGGGCAGAAAAGGAGCGCTCACGGCGATGCTGAACTGGTACCGGGCGATCAGAGCCGGCGGTTTAGGCCCTGCCGTTCCGCTTAAAATGCCCGTTCCGTACCGATTAATATGGGGCGTCAATGACCGCGCGCTGAGCAAAAAGCTCGCCAAGGAAACAAAACGGATGATTCCAAACGGCGACTTAATCTTTATAGACGATGCCTCACATTGGGTCATTCACGAAAAACCGCGCATCGTCAGCCATTTGATTCATGAATACCTTCAGCAATAAAGTCTGTCCCGCGTACAGACTTTTTCTTTTTTTTCTCATATCTGCCGAAAAACATGACAAAATATAAACCATATGCAGAAAAAATTTTCTTTCCCTGTAACAAAAAAAGGGTTTAAACGTCATTAAAAAAAGGAAAAGCCTTACTGAAGTTTTGCGGACAATTCCTTTAAGGACGTCCTAAAAAAAGAATAATACAAAGAAGGTGCCTTCATGAAACAAAGGTTAATCTCAATTATTATTCCGTCTTACAATGAAGGGAACAACGTCAAGCTCATCCATGAATCTTTAAAAAAAGAGTTTCAGACGATTCATTATGACTATGAAATTTTCTACATCAATGACGGAAGCGCGGATGACACCCTTCAGCAGATTAAAGAACTGGCCGCCAGAAACCATCGCGTCAAATACATATCTTTTTCCCGCAACTTCGGGAAAGAAGCGGCCATTTTGGCAGGATTTGAACACGTGCAGGGCGAAGCGGTAATCGTGATGGACGCCGATCTGCAGCATCCGACCCATCTGCTGAAAGACTTCATTCAAGGCTATGAAGAAGGGTATGACCAAGTCATCGCGCAGCGCAACCGAAAAGGGGACAGCCCCGTGCGTTCCGTGCTTTCTTCCCTGTATTATAAATTTATCAACAAAGCCGTCGAAGTGGACCTGCGTGACGGGGTCGGAGATTTCCGCCTGCTGAGCCGGCAGGCCGTTGATGCCCTTTTGAAGCTGAGTGAAGGGAACCGTTTCTCGAAAGGGCTGTTCTGCTGGATCGGGTTTGACCAGAAAATCGTATTTTATGAAAATGTCGAAAGGAAGAACGGCACGTCCAAATGGTCATTCAGCAATCTGTTCAACTACGGAATGGACGGTGTCGTCTCCTTCAACAACAAGCCCCTGAGGGTGTGCTTTTTCACCGGTATTCTGATATTGCTTCTGTCGATGGTTTATATTGTAACGACCTTTGTTCATATTCTGACACATGGCGTGTCCGTACCCGGATACTTCACCATTATTTCCGCCGTGCTGTTTTTAGGGGGCATCCAGCTTTTGAGTCTCGGCATCATCGGAGAATACATCGGCCGGATTTACTATGAAACAAAAAAACGCCCGCACTACTTAATTAAAGAAGCGAATATAACGTATGGAGAACAAAATGAAACGAATTATACAAAAAAGCGCAAGTGGAACCATTAAACAGCCGCCGCTGTGCGCAGGGTCTGGGGACGTTGTATGAAAAAAAATAAATGGATCTTGCCGGCAGCCTGTGTGCTGGCTGCGGCAGCCGCTCATATTTTTTTCTTAAAAGAGTGGTCGGCAGGCCGCTATATGACGGGGTCTGGAGACGGGATCGCCCAAATGGCGGTCTTCAAAAAGCTGCTGTTTGATCAATATATGAACGGCAGGCTGTTTTACAGCTATTCGTTCGGACTGGGCGGGGGAGTGTACAGTCAGCTCGGCTATTATTTCTCTACTTCTTTTCTATTCCTGTTTATCTCCGCCGCTGTCCGCTTTTTGCAGCTTATTCAGCTGACGGGCGAGGCTGATGCGCTGTTCTGGGCGCAGGCCTCCGTTTTTATCAGCATCGCCAAGCAGAGTTTTATCATATTCACGGCGGCGTGTGTGTTCCGTTATTTCGTCAAACGGACGGTGCCTGCTTTTGCCGGCGCCGTGTTGTACGGGGTCTCGATTATCTACTTCCGGCATGAGGTATATTGGGACTTTTTCACTGACAGTATGGTGTGGCTGCCGCTGCTCGTGCTCGGCGCGGAAAAAATCATCAGGGAAAAAAAGCCGGCGTGGTTTATCTTCGCCTGTGCGCTGACATTGATCAACAACTTTTATTTTGCGTATATTAATTTGATTTTCATCGGCATTTATATCTTATTCAGGTGGGTGATCCCCCTTGAAGGCAATGAGGCGAAAAGACTCACTCAATGCAGGATATTTATTCTGTCGGGTCTTCTCGGGTTCGGCATAAGCGCAGTTTCCTTTATTCCTGTCGTATACGGATACCTTCATAATCTGCGGCCGCCGTATTCAGAGCATATTGCATGGCTTGATTTTTCCGACAACATTTTATTTTCAAGCCGGATTATCATCCTGCCGGCGGCTTTTTTGCTCTTTCTATTTACATTTTCTTTATACAAAAACCGCTTGTTCCGGCTGTTTGCGGGAATCAGTCTGCTGTATATTGTGTTTCACTTCAGTCCGTTTGCGGCAAGTGCCTTTAACGGTTTTTCAGCTCCGCAGAACAGGTTTGAATACGTCCTGTGCTTCACGATTGCCGGAACGGTTTCAGCCGGGCTTTCTAAGCTTTCAGACATCAGCATGAAGAGTATGCTGATGTCCGCCGTACTCGTCGTTCTGCTCTATTGGAGCCAGGTGAGGCGGTACAGTCTGGATATTTCTGATCACGCCAACCTGCCCGTCATTCTTCTTCTGGTGCTGACCATAGCCGCTTTCTTCGCTGCAAAGACAAGGCTGAAAGGCGCGGTGCCCGCCGTCTATGCCGTCATTTTGCTTACGGCGGTGCTTACGGCTAATACATATGAAAAATATGCTTTATCAGAAGGCGGGAAGATTTATACGGTATCGCATACATTTATGACGGGTGCTGACTATAAAGGCAAAGAGCAATCAGAGCTCATTCAGTGTCTGAAAGAAAAAGACCCTGATCCGTTTGCCCGTTTAGATTGGATGAACGGTGTTTTCAATAACACCCCGATCATATACGGATTCAACGGATTCAGCGTATACTCAAGCATACTGAACCGCAATCTGCTGTCCTTTTACTGGAACGACCTCCGGATTGACATGGGCAGAGAAAGCGTCAGCCGCTATGCGACATTAGGAAACAGGGCTAATTTATACAGCCTGCTTTACGGAAAATATTATATGACGGAAAAAGCAAACGAGGCCGGCGTGCCGTACGGGTTCAAAAAAATCATGGAATCATCCCATTATGCGGTTTATCAAAATCAATATATGCTTCCGTTCGTACGGACAGCCGATCGCGTATATAACGAGGGCGGTCTGAAAAAAGCGCCCGCCCTTGCCAGGGAACGGGCAATGCTTGACGGGATCGTCATGGAATCAAGCACAACCAACACGAAAAAAGCGCCTGAGGCGAAAAATATGATCCGCCATGCAGAGGTAGCGGCCGAACATGGCGATTATCATAACGGCATCCTGACGGTAAACGAAGACGGCGGCGGCCTGATCATTAAGCCGCAAGCCGCTAAGATGGACGGCGGCGATTATTACGTCAGCTTTTATTTGAAGAATAAAGCGAAGGACCAGGGCTTTACATTAAAAGTGAACGATTACACGACAACGAGAAAATCGAATCAATCCATTTACAAAACAGGTGTCAACGATCTTACTGTGAGAGTGCCGAAAACAAAAAACATCCAAATCCGTCTGCCGAAAGGATCGTATCAGCTTGACAGACTGGCGCTTTATGAAGAACGGTACGATACGCTGAAAAGCGCATACCGAAAAGCGGAAAAAGAACCGCCGGCCGATCTCAGCTGGCGCGGAAATACGCTTCATATCTCGTATGATAACAAAACCCGCGCGCCGTATATCATGCTTCCGATTCCATATGAAAAAGGCTGGGAGCTGAAGATAAACGGCAGAAAAGAGCAGATTGAAAAAGCGGATTATTCCTTTATCGGATTTAAAGCGCAAAAAGGAAAAAACGATATTCAATTAACGTATTACCCGCCGTTTTTTAAACCCGCGGCCGCTCTATCGGTAATCAGCCTCGTGTTTGCCGCTATATATGTGAGAAGACAAAAAAAGCCCGGCTCTTAAACAGAGCCGAGCTTTAATTTTTTCTGCAGTTTTTCCTCGCTGAAAATCCAGCCCGTGTAAGAAGAAAGAAGCTCTAAATCATGACTGAGATGGACGATAGCGACAAAAGGATAGTGGCCTTTGCTTCGGTAGCGCAAATCAATAAAGCGCACCTCATAATGATCTTTAAAGGTATCGACCTCCCACCTGTAAACGGGGGAAAATGAAAGAAAGGCTGCAATATTTTCGTCCTGTTTCGCGGCCTTCATCACATCGGTTTCCGGAACGGGCACGCGGTTGAATGTATCCAATATCACGACATGGCCGTCAAGGCTTCTGCCGACATAAAAGGCATGCGCCGTCGTCACGGCGATACGCCACTGCCTGAATTTCATCGTCGGCGAAATAATGATGGTTTCAATCTCCTCTTCAATCATTTCGCGCAGCCTTCGCTTTATCCGCAGCTGCATCAAAAACCGGACGGCGTAATATCCTGCGAGGATGATATAAAGCATCAGAAATGTCACGCCCGGATGACCTCCGATATACCACACGGCAATCGCGGCCAAATGGCTGACGAAAATAAACGGATCAAAGGTATTGATTAAACCGAGAGCGATCCATTTTCTCGAAAACGGGCGGATGGCCTGCGTGCCGTACGCGTTAAAAATGTCAACAAACACATGCAAAACGACAGCCAGAAGCGTCCACAGCCACAGGTGCAATAAGTTCGCTTCCGGATAAAACATAAACAAAATACCCGGAATCAGAACGGACCAAAATAAAACGGCGGGAATGGAGTGCGTGAACCCTCTATGATTTCGAATATAAACGGCATTATTTTTCAGCTTCAATATGGTATCAATATCAGGTGCCTGAGAGCCGGCAAGAGCGGCGATCATAACTGCCTGAGACATGGGGGTGTGCATGCCGACGGCAGGATCAAGAGTTGCGATTCCGCCAAGCGCGATACCCATGACAACGTGAGTGCCAGTATCCATTGTTGACCTCCTAGCAGGCGTTAAAAATCAGTCGCCCGCATATTTCGTATTATAAGATATTCCCCATTTTCTGTTTGCCCAATCATGGCGTTTATCCGCCGTTCTCATATGTTTCCGCTTTTTCTTTATCACTATTTAATGTAACATATTATCGTAACGTGCCCTAAGTTTACACCAAAATACGGTGTCAAGAAAAGCGGAACCCGAAACATCTGAGGAGAAGATATGAACGCACTTGAAGAAAAAATGAAACAAAAAGATATAGACAAATTTCGCGAGGACTTAATTACATGGTTCGAAAGAGAACAGAGAATTCTGCCGTGGAGAGAAAATCAGGACCCGTATCGGGTGTGGGTGTCAGAGGTGATGCTGCAGCAGACGCGCGTAGAAACCGTCATTCCTTATTTCCGGCGGTTTGTTGAGCAATTTCCGACCGTTTCGGCGCTCGCTGAAGCCGATGAGGAAAAAGTGCTCAAAGCCTGGGAAGGGCTAGGTTATTACTCCCGTGTAAGAAATCTGCAAAGTGCCGTAAAAGAAGTGCATGAGCGGTACGGGGGAGTCGTCCCTGCCGAGGAAAAGGAATTTGGCGGACTTAAAGGCGTCGGCCCTTATACAAAAGGCGCCGTGCTCAGCATCGCATACAACAAACCGATTCCCGCCGTAGACGGCAATGTGATGCGTGTCATGTCGAGAATTCTTTCCATATGGGACGATATCGCAAAACCTAAAACGAGAACCATTTTCGAACAGGCGATATCCGCTTTCATTTCTCATGAAAAACCATCTGAATTCAATCAGGGTTTAATGGAGCTCGGCGCGATCATCTGCACCCCGAAATCGCCGTCCTGTCTGCTTTGCCCCGTACAAAAGCACTGTTCGGCATTTGCGGAAGGGACAGAGCGGGAGCTGCCCGTTAAAAGCAAAAAGAAAAAGCCCGGAATAAAAACAATGGCAGCCGTTGTGCTGACAGACGATCAAGGCGATGTCTATATTCATAAACGGCCGCCAAAAGGCTTGCTCGCCAACTTGTGGGAGTTTCCGAATACCGAAACCCAGAAAGGAATCAAAACCGAAAGAGAGCAGCTTGAAGCCTATTTAGAAAAAGAGATGGGAACAACCGCTGAAATCGGGGAGCTGGAAGGTATCGTAGAACATGTTTTCACCCATCTCGTCTGGAATATTTCGGTCTTTTTCGGTAAAGTAAAACAAGTGTCGGATACAACGGAATTCATACGGGTCACAAAAGAGGAGCTCGAGGAATACGCATTTCCCGTTTCCCATCAAAAGATATGGAAAATGGCGGAAGAAAGCGGCCGCCTGTAAAAAGCGTCAGTCATAGCTGACGCGAGTGCCGTGGCCGTAATCCGCTTCATTCCGTTTCAGTCCGCCGCGGGATTCGATTTCCTGAATCAGTTCCCGGTATTTGGACTGGCCTTCTTCGTTTAAATACGGCATAATTTGCTGGAAGGCATGATGGAAATAGGCGAGCTCTGAATCTCTCCAATCTTTTTTGGGCATCATGGCCAATTCGCCCATATCACGTCCGACATACATATAAAAGACCCCTTTCAACACATATTGCTTTTATTGTTTGTTGAATGAAAAGAACTATACACAGCAAGGAGCTGAGGAAAAATGGAACAAAATAAATGCGCACTGGTCACGGGAAGCAGCCGCGGCGTCGGGAAAGCAGCCGCCATCAGACTCGCGGAAAAAGGATACAACATAGTCATCAATTACGCCCGCAGTAAAAAAGCGGCATTAGAAACCGCCGAAGAAATTGAAAAACTCGGCGTTAAAACGCTCGTCATTAAAGCCAATGTCGGCCAGCCGGCAAAAATCAAAGACATGTTCCGCCAGATTGACGAAACATTCGGCAGACTGGACGTGTTCGTCAATAATGCGGCTTCAGGCGTGCTGAGACCGGTTATGGAACTCGAAGAAACACACTGGGACTGGACGATGAATATCAATGCGAAAGCATTGCTTTTCTGCGCCCAGGAAGCGGCAAAGATGATGGAGAAAAACGGAGGCGGCCACATCGTCAGCATCAGCTCGCTCGGCAGCATCCGCTATCTTGAAAACTATACGACGGTCGGTGTCTCAAAAGCCGCTTTAGAATCGTTAACCCGTTATCTGGCGGTTGAGCTGTCTCCGAAAAATATCATCGTAAACGCGGTGTCAGGCGGAGCGATTGATACGGACGCGCTGAAGCATTTCCCTAACAGAGATGAACTGCTGGAAGATGCCCGCCAAAATACGCCGGCCGGCAGAATGGTCGAAATTAAAGATATGATCGATACGGTGGAGTTTTTAGTTTCTTCAAAAGCGGACATGATCCGCGGTCAGACCATCATAATTGACGGCGGACGCTCTCTGCTCGTATAAGTTTTAAAAAAGATGAATAGCCTTATCGTCTCCTGCGCATTCTATAGTGCGTGGAGGTGATAACAATGGCAAACTCAAAATTCAGCAAAACAGACGTTCAGCAGGTGAAAAGACAAAACCAGCAATCAGCTTCCGGTCAGGGTCAATTCGGCACTGAATTCGGCAGTGAAACTGATGCGCAGCAGGTTAGAAAGCAAAACCAATCTGCTGAACAAAACAAACAGCAAAACAGCTAATCACTGAAACGAAAAAGCACTTCATCTTCGGATGGAAGTGCTTTTTTCTGTTGCTGAAACGACAAAACTTGTGATTCCTCTACAGAATGAGTCAAAGGGTTTTCCCGCGGAAAATCGAAATGGTAAGGAGTATCAACCTAAAAGCCTAAGGAGGAACCCGATGTCAGAGTTTGAAAAGCTTGTAAGTGAACAGATGAAAATCATGGATCAGCTTCTCGAGCTGCAGTCAGAACTTGACCGCTGCCGCCAGGTGGAAGCGGAACTCATCAGTCTTGAAAGAGATGCAAAGCTGGACAATGTACAGGACGAAATTGCGACAAAGCGAAAAGACCTGGCCGGCATACAGGAGTTATTCCAAAGGCAGACAGAGCAAGTCATCCAGTCTTATCGCAGCACGGAAAAGCCGTCTTCCTATGTGCAGAAATGAATGTGCCATTCCGGAAGCGGAGTGGTTCTTTTATTTTCATTTTTTAATTCGTAACGTTATAATAGTGAAAAGACTTGTCGGAAAGCAATTGCGGCTGCATTGACTGCAGGGCTTTACAGAAAGTAGGGGAGAAATATGGGATATCCCAAGGAAGGAGAAACCATTCAAATTCACAGCTATAAGCATAACGGGCTGCTTCATCGAATTTGGAATGAAACGACGATTTTAAAAAGTACGGAATTGTGTATCATCGGAGCCAACGACCGGACAATGGTGACGGAATCCGACGGACGGACGTGGGTGACGAGAGAGCCGGCGATCTGCTACTTTCATGCCCGTCAGTGGTTTAACGTCATCGGAATGCTGAGAGATGACGGGGTACACTATTATTGCAACATCAGCTCGCCGTTCGCTTATGACGGAGAGGCCATCAAATATATTGATTACGATTTGGATGTCAAGGTGTTTCCGGATATGACGTATAACATTCTTGACGAGGATGAATACGATGACCACCGCAAATCAATGAATTACCCTAAAGAGATCGACAGCATTCTGAAGGAGTATCTGAATACGCTGCTGCACTGGATTCATCAGCGGAAAGGACCGTTTGCTCCGGAATTTGTTGATATGTGGTATGAACGGTATCTGCGCTATACAAAATAAAGAATACAATAAAAAACCTGTTGGGGTGTCAACAGGTTTTTCACATGGGCTCACACGCCTTAAAGAGAGAGGGGGATAAAGTGTGGGCGTAATCAGACGCTATATGCAATTTGTAAAACCTTATAAAAAACAAATTTTTATCACAGTGTTAATCGGCATCATAAAATTCTCCATCCCGCTGGCTCTCCCGCTTCTGTTAAAATACGTGGTCGATGACATTATTCAAGGGAGCGGAACGGCAAGCGCTAAAACATTATCGCTATTTACGATAATGGGTATCATGTTCGTGCTGTTTTTAATTCTGCGTCCCCCGGTAGAGTACTATCGGCAATACTTCGCGCAATGGACGGGCAGCCGGGTGCTCTACGATATCAGGGGGGTATTGTTTGATCATATTCAAAAATTGAGCCTGAGGTTTTATGCCAACACGAGAACGGGCGAAGTCATTTCCCGGGTGATAAATGATGTCGAACAGACAAAAGACTTTGTCATAACGGGACTGATGAATATCTGGCTTGATATGATGACGGTGCTGATCGTCATCTGTATTATGTTTACACTCGATGTCAAGCTGACATTGATATCTGTCATTTTGTTTCCGTTATACGGAATTTCAGTGAAATACTTTTACGGCCGCCTCCGAAAACTGACACGTGAGCGTTCTCAGGCACTCGCCCAAGTTCAGGGACATTTGCACGAAAGAGTTCAGGGGATGCCCGTTATCAGAAGTTTTGCCATTGAAGATTATGAACAAGCCAATTTTGATGAAAAAAACGGACATTTTCTGGACAGAGCGATCCGTCATACGAATTGGAACGCAAAAACGTTTGCAGTCGTGAATACCATTACGGATTTGGCGCCGCTGCTTGTTATCGCGTTTGCGGGTTATTTTGTCATAAACGGTCCCCTGACGGTAGGGACGATGGTTGCGTTCGTCGGCTACATTGACAGAATGTACAATCCGGTCAGAAGATTGATCAACTCATCGACGACGCTGACCCAGTCGATCGCTTCGATGGACCGCATATTTGAATTTATCGACGAGCCGTATGAACTGACTGATAAACCGAATGCAGTAAAAGCTGACGGCATTAAGGGCGAAGTTGAATTCCGAAATGTCTCGTTCCGTTATGAGGAAGGAAAAGAAACGATTTTGCAGGACGTTTCCTTAAAGGTGACAAAAGGGGAAACCGTCGCGCTCGTCGGAATGAGCGGCGGCGGAAAATCGACGCTTGTCAGCCTCATACCGCGTTTTTATGATGTATCCGGCGGCAGCCTGCTGATTGACGGCACAGATATTCGCGATTATGAAGCGAGAAGCCTCCGCAATCAAGTCGGAATGGTGCTTCAGGATACGTTTCTGTTCAGTGAGACGATTCGTGAAAATATCGCCATCGGTAAACCGGGAGCGTCTCTGGATGAGGTGGTTGCGGCAGCGAAAGCGGCAAATGCCCATGAATTTATTATGAACTTCCCCGAAGGCTACGAAACCAAAGTCGGCGAACGGGGCGTCAAATTGTCAGGCGGGCAGAAACAGCGGATTTCTATCGCGCGTGTATTCTTAAAAAATCCGCCGCTGTTAATCTTGGATGAAGCGACATCGGCTCTTGATCTTGAAAGTGAACACTACATTCAGGAAGCGATGGAAAAGCTTGCGAAAAACCGGACGACTTTTATCGTCGCCCACAGGCTGTCCACGATTACGCATGCGGATAAAATTGTCGTCATGGAAAACGGCGCCGTCGTCGAAACCGGCACGCACGAGGAATTAATGGCCCAAGGCGGCCAGTACAGACACTTATTTACGATTCAGAATTTGAACTGATACAAAAACTTATGCCGTCCGAATGGGCGGCATACGTTTTTTTGAATGCAAAAAAACCCGGTTTTACGGAAGCACCGGGTTACTCTTCGTCTGTTTCTAATTCGCTGTCTTTCGGGTGGTATGTCTGAAAACTTGTAATTAATGTATCGAGATGCTCCAGCTGCTCGCGGTATTCCGCAACCGCAGCCATAATGCTGAGCATATTGTAATCAAGCAGTTCATCCTCGCAGTTCTGCTGATTTTTCAAGAAAGACTTCGTCAAAAGCTGTTTATATCTTATGCTTTCTTCAGCATCGTCATCATGCGGCTTGATCTTGCCGACCGTCCGCATCAGAATCCTTTCGTGCCAATGAAGCAGATAATCAATTTCTTCTGTCAGCGTCTCCTGAAATTCCTCCGGCATATGATAAATCTCGTTTTCATAGCGGTGCAGCTTTTTCAGCGTATCAAGCGCCCGATTTGCCGTAATAATCGCCTGTCTGAACAATACAAGCTTGCGCGACTTTACATACGTCGTTTTCTTAAAGTAGCTTCTCTCCTCTTTATAAAGAAGGTACGTATGATCAAGCTTCATCATCTTTTCCTTCAGCTTCTCAATATCCTCTTTCAATATCGAGTGTTCCGTGGATTGGCGCATCGTCAGCCTGATCCATTTCATGATCTCATCGGTATATTCAACCGTATGATGAGTCAGCTTCGTTTCGTATTTCGGCGGAAGAAACACAAGGTTCACAATAAAAGAAGACAGCACGCCTAAAATAACGGTGCTTGTTCGTATCAGAGCGAACGTCAGGAAGCTGTTTCCCGGTGTTTCTAAAATCGCGATAACCGTCACGAGCGCAATTGAAATGGTGTGTTCAATTTTCAGTTTTAACATGATCGTGATGACAATCACTACGGTCAATCCGATCATAATCGGACTCGGTCCGAAAATCAGTCCGAATGCCGTAGCGATTACAGCGCCGATGATATTTGCCTGAACCTGATCAATAATGATAAGAAAAGACCTGTAAATAGAGGGCTGTATGGCAAATATAGCTGCAATCCCGGCAAATATCGGCGACGGAAGTCCGATCCATGATGCTAAGTAGAGCGCGAGCGTAATCGCAATCCCTGTTTTAAAAATGCGGGCACCAAGTTTCATTGGTTTGTGCGTGCATTCCTTTCTCTAATAAATTATGTGCCGAACGAACGGCTGACACTTACATTTCCCTGTCGGCTGATTTGCTAAACAATAAAGTAATATACAGGGATCATACCAATTATTCAAGGTCTTTTTTTGAAAAAACCATTATCTCACAAATCGGACAAAAGAAACAAGCGGAAGCCCCGGGCTCCCGCTTGTTTCAGCAGTTATTTTTTCATATGTCTGAACGCATCTTCAACGGCTTGTAGAGTGGCGTCGATATCCTCTTCAGTATGTGCGGTTGTGATAAACCAAGCTTCATACTTTGATGGAGCGAGATTGATGCCGCGCTCAAGCATCAGCTTGAAGAACTTGGCGAATGCTTCTCCGTCCGTATTTTCCGCCTGCTCGTAATTGACGATCTTTTCATCAGTGAAGTATACCGTGAGCGCGCCTTTTAAACGGTTGACGGTGATGGTAATGCCATGTGTCTCCGCATGGGCGAGGATGCCTTGCTCAAGTCTGGCGCCGAGCTCATCAAGCCGCTCATATACGCCCTCTTCCTTCAGGACTTCCAGGCAGGCGATGCCTGATAAGATAGATGCCGGGTTTCCGGCCATCGTGCCGGCTTGATATGCCGGGCCGAGCGGAGCAACCTGCTCCATGATCTCTTTTTTGCCTCCGTAAGCGCCGATCGGCAAGCCGCCCCCGATAATTTTACCGAGCGCCGTTAAATCAGGCTTCACTTGAAGAAGATCCTGCGCGCCTCCGTACATAAAACGGAACGCCGTGATCACTTCATCATAAATGACGAGCGCGCCCGCTTTATGGGTCAATTCATTTACCTGTTCTAAAAATCCTTCTTCAGGTTCAACGATGCCGAAGTTGCCGACGATCGGCTCGACGAGAACCGCTGCAATTTCCGAACCCCATTTATCCAGCGCGGCTTTGTAGCTTTCAATGTCATTGAAAGGAACGGTAATCACCTCATTGGCGATGCTTTTCGGCACGCCGGCGGAATCGGGGGTGCCGAGCGTAGACGGGCCGGAACCCGCAGCGACAAGCACGAGATCAGAGTGGCCGTGATAGCAGCCGGCGAATTTAATGATTTTTGTCCGGCCTGTATAAGCGCGTGCAACCCGGATCGTTGTCATCACCGCTTCAGTGCCTGAGTTTACGAATCGTACTTTATCAAGTGAAGGAATGGCCTCCTTCAGCATTTTGGCGAAAGTGACCTCATGTTTGGTCGGCGTCCCGTACAGCACGCCGTTTTCAGCCGCTGTTTTAATCGCTTCAGTAATATGCGGATGGGCATGTCCGGTAATAATCGGGCCGTAAGCCGCTAAATAATCGATATACTGATTCCCGTCTACATCCCAGAAATAAGCGCCGTTCGCTTTTTCCATCGCAACGGGTGAACCGCCGCCTACCGCTTTATAGGATCTGGACGGGCTGTTCACGCCTCCGACGATATGCTCTAACGCTTCCTTATGAAGTTCAACTGATTTTGTATACAAAAAATGACCCTCCTAATATCTCCTTACATCATGTTCTATTGTAGCATGCTTCATTGCGAGCACAACGGTTCATGCTTCCAGAAAAGAGCGGGAGGATAACGGTTGTAATCTTAACGTGAATTGGATACGCTTAATAAAAAACCCGGAGGTATAAGAAATGACGATTGAAATCGGACAAACAGCACCGGATATGAAATTAGTGAATGACAGCGGGGAAGAAGTAGCATTGACGGATTTTAAAGGGAAGTACGTCGTTCTCTATTTTTATCCGAAAGACATGACACCCGGATGCACAACGGAAGCATGTGATTTCCGTGATCAGCACGAAAGTTTCGCGGGACTTGATGCGGTTATCATCGGAGTAAGCCCTGACAGCCGTGATAAACATGAAAAATTTAAGCAAAAACACGATCTTCCTTTCCAGCTCCTCGTTGACGATGAGCACAAACTGGCGGAAGCTTTTGATGTGTGGAAGCTGAAGAAGAATTTTGGGAAAGAATATATGGGTATCGAGCGATCTACTTTTTTGTTAGATAAAGAAGGCCGTCTTGTGAAGGAGTGGAGAAAGGTAAAAGTGAAAGATCACGTTGCCGAGGCGCTTCGCGAATTGGAACAAATTGCGTCTAATTAATGGACAAATGCTGAACTCACGGGGTTTTCTTCAGATTACATTTGACAGGAGACCGGAAAAAGATGTACACTAATTATAAACATTATAAAGTAAGAATCTTTTTTAGAAGAGAGGTGCATGACGGATGGCTGCACATGAATTAAAAGAAGCCTTAGACACGTTGAAGGATACGGGAGTCCGGATTACTCCTCAACGTCATGCCATTCTGGAATATCTCGTGGATTCTATGGCACATCCGACAGCGGACGATATATATAAAGCCTTGGAAGGGAAATTCCCTAATATGAGTGTTGCGACAGTGTATAACAATTTGCGTGTATTCCGGGAAGCGGGGCTTGTAAAGGAACTGACGTACGGAGATGCGTCCAGCAGATTTGACTTTGTCACCTCTGACCATTATCACGCCATTTGTGAAAGCTGCGGAAAAATCGTAGACTTCCATTATCCCGGGCTTGACGAAGTGGAACAGCTTGCGGCTCACGTCACGGGGTTTAAGGTAAGCCACCACCGTTTGGAGATTTACGGCGTCTGCCAAGAATGTTCCAAAAAAGAAAACCACTAAACGAAGCTGACCGCTTTGATACGGTCAGCTTCGTTTATTTTACACTGTTTTTTCTGTTATAAGACTCATCGAACGCTTTGCCTTCCAATCCTTTATCCAATGTAAGCGGCTCTCTGCAATGCATGCACATATCCACTCTGCCCAGAATCTTCGTTTCTTTCTCGCAAGCGGGGCACATCACCCGGACCGCTTTTGTGGACAGCATGCCGATCCAAAAATAAACGGCGGTGCTGAGCCCGATCGACAGCAGGCCGAGAATCATAAACAAGCTGGCAAGCAAAACAGACTGCTTAAAGAACAGCCCGATGTACATAATGATAAACCCAACGAAAACCAAACTTAACGCAAACGTTCTGATCTTATTAATTTTGCTTGAGTATTTCGCCATGTCCATCCCCCTCTCGTTTAACTATAGCACAAAACAGATGGCATATTCTTCATGTTTTCGTAAGAAAAGGGAAGAATAAATATGGCACCTGAAAGGAAATTTGTTATAATAGTGCAATGTGTTTAGAAAAAAGGACTTTCATGTTTTATCATAGAAATGTAGAAACAATAGCTAGTGAAACAATCGCATTGGAGGAATCGTAATGGACAATCTTCTCCGTCCAATTTACCAAGAAAGAGCAAGTCATCCCGATACGCTGGCCGTCCTTATGATTGAGAGAAGGAGTAAAGCATCATCCATCACGGATAACTTTGATGCGGTCATGCTTGTCATTGTCAAACAGGCTGATGAACCTCTTTTTATAAAGCATTATGAATTCGAACAAAAAACCGCTTCTTTACATATTGTAACGGATGCTCTGCTTCAGGAATGGATTCTGCTTGGGACAAATAGAAGAGTCATAGATTGGATCATCAACGGCAAAGTGCTGTTTGACCGCAATGAATATATATCTGAACTCAATGACCGGCTCAGCACTTTTCCTTTCGCCGAGCGGAAATTAAAGATCGGAATGGAATACGGCAAGCTGATCAGAAGATTTGTAGAAGGAAAAGCGTTTTTTGAAGCTGATCATTTTCTGGATGCATATTATGCGGTAGTGCATGCTCTTCACCACTTGGCCCGCATAGAAGTGATTGACCGGGGGTTTTATCCCGAAACGACAGTCTGGAACCAGGTCCGTCACATTGAGCCGCAGGTATATAAGCTATATTCCGAACTTGTCGAGAGTCACGAAAGTTTGGAGAAAAGGCTCGAATTATTATTCTTAGCAAATGATTTTCTCATCCATTCAAAAGCTGAAATCGGTTCTGCGCACCTTTTTCAAGTGATGAAAGAAAAAGAAATGTGGCAGTTTGGAGAATTGCTGCAGCACCCTGAACTGCTGCACTTCACCCAAGATCTTGGTGTCATGCTTGATTACCTGACGGAAAAAGGCTTTGTTGAAGTATCTCAAATAGAGACCAAAGGGCAGGAAGTATATCATCGAGGATATTCTTTCAAAAAAAGTGTTGACGCTGAATCATAGGCATGGTATATTATTAAACGTCGCTGATGCGCTTCAACAAAAAGCTCACAGCGGCGGAGAAATAAAAACAAAAAAACATTTGACAGCAACTTGCTGGAATGTTATACTGAAAAAGTCGCCTCGAGATGAGGTTGAGATGATCTTTGAAAACTAAACAAGACAAAACGTACCTGTTAATTCGAAGTTTTAAATAAATCGCACAGCGATGTGCGTAGTCAGTCAAACTACTTTATCGGAGAGTTTGATCCTGGCTCAGGACGAACGCTGGCGGCGTGCCTAATACATGCAAGTCGAGCGGGCAGATGGGAGCTTGCTCCCTGATGTTAGCGGCGGACGGGTGAGTAACACGTGGGTAACCTGCCTGTAAGACTGGGATAACTCCGGGAAACCGGGGCTAATACCGGATGCTTGTTTGAACCGCATGGTTCAGACGTAAAAGGTGGCTTCGGCTACCACTTACAGATGGACCCGCGGCGCATTAGCTAGTTGGTGAGGTAACGGCTCACCAAGGCGACGATGCGTAGCCGACCTGAGAGGGTGATCGGCCACACTGGGACTGAGACACGGCCCAGACTCCTACGGGAGGCAGCAGTAGGGAATCTTCCGCAATGGACGAAAGTCTGACGGAGCAACGCCGCGTGAGTGATGAAGGTTTTCGGATCGTAAAGCTCTGTTGTTAGGGAAGAACAAGTGCCGTTCAAATAGGACGGCACCTTGACGGTACCTAACCAGAAAGCCACGGCTAACTACGTGCCAGCAGCCGCGGTAATACGTAGGTGGCAAGCGTTGTCCGGAATTATTGGGCGTAAAGGGCTCGCAGGCGGTTTCTTAAGTCTGATGTGAAAGCCCCCGGCTCAACCGGGGAGGGTCATTGGAAACTGGGGAACTTGAGTGCAGAAGAGGAGAGTGGAATTCCACGTGTAGCGGTGAAATGCGTAGAGATGTGGAGGAACACCAGTGGCGAAGGCGACTCTCTGGTCTGTAACTGACGCTGAGGAGCGAAAGCGTGGGGAGCGAACAGGATTAGATACCCTGGTAGTCCACGCCGTAAACGATGAGTGCTAAGTGTTAGGGGGTTTCCGCCCCTTAGTGCTGCAGCTAACGCATTAAGCACTCCGCCTGGGGAGTACGGTCGCAAGACTGAAACTCAAAGGAATTGACGGGGGCCCGCACAAGCGGTGGAGCATGTGGTTTAATTCGAAGCAACGCGAAGAACCTTACCAGGTCTTGACATCCTCTGACAATCCTAGAGATAGGACGTCCCCTTCGGGGGCAGAGTGACAGGTGGTGCATGGTTGTCGTCAGCTCGTGTCGTGAGATGTTGGGTTAAGTCCCGCAACGAGCGCAACCCTTGATCTTAGTTGCCAGCATTCAGTTGGGCACTCTAAGGTGACTGCCGGTGACAAACCGGAGGAAGGTGGGGATGACGTCAAATCATCATGCCCCTTATGACCTGGGCTACACACGTGCTACAATGGACAGAACAAAGGGCAGCGAAACCGCGAGGTTAAGCCAATCCCACAAATCTGTTCTCAGTTCGGATCGCAGTCTGCAACTCGACTGCGTGAAGCTGGAATCGCTAGTAATCGCGGATCAGCATGCCGCGGTGAATACGTTCCCGGGCCTTGTACACACCGCCCGTCACACCACGAGAGTTTGTAACACCCGAAGTCGGTGAGGTAACCTTTTAGGAGCCAGCCGCCGAAGGTGGGACAGATGATTGGGGTGAAGTCGTAACAAGGTAGCCGTATCGGAAGGTGCGGCTGGATCACCTCCTTTCTAAGGATTTTAACGGAATATAAGACCTTGGGTCTTATAAACAGAACGTTCCCTGTCTTGTTTAGTTTTGAAGGATCATTCCTTCAAAACATAGGAACACCTGCTAAATGCGCCACTTCCTGTGGCAACGCATGTGTTAGCATGTCCTATGCGTTGTTCTTTGAAAACTAGATAACAGAAGTAATTCACATTCAATTAGTAATGCAAGATATCACGTAGTGATTCTTTTTAACGGTTAAGTTAGAAAGGGCGCACGGTGGATGCCTTGGCACTAGGAGCCGATGAAGGACGGGACGAACACCGATATGCTTCGGGGAGCTGTAAGCAAGCTTTGATCCGGAGATTTCCGAATGGGGAAACCCACCACTCGTAATGGAGTGGTATCCATATCTGAATACATAGGATATGAGAAGGCAGACCCGGGGAACTGAAACATCTAAGTACCCGGAGGAAGAGAAAGCAAATGCGATTCCCTGAGTAGCGGCGAGCGAAACGGGACCAGCCCAAACCAAGAGGCTTGCCTCTTGGGGTTGTAGGACACTCTGTACGGAGTTACAAAGGAACGAGGTAGATGAAGAGGTCTGGAAAGGCCCGCCATAGGAGGTAACAGCCCTGTAGTCAAAACTTCGTTCTCTCCTGAGTGGATCCTGAGTACGGCGGAACACGTGAAATTCCGTCGGAATCCGGGAGGACCATCTCCCAAGGCTAAATACTCCCTAGTGACCGATAGTGAACCAGTACCGTGAGGGAAAGGTGAAAAGCACCCCGGAAGGGGAGTGAAAGAGATCCTGAAACCGTGTGCCTACAAGTAGTCAGAGCCCGTTAACGGGTGATGGCGTGCCTTTTGTAGAATGAACCGGCGAGTTACG